>NZ_JRPA02000043.1 GCF_000765675.1 Helicobacter sp. MIT 05-5294
GGCAACATCACCAAAACCATTATCACAGATATATCACAATTGAATGATATAGCAGAAGAAGAGATTTGTTGGGCTTTTAAGATAGTAAGTGAGAGTTATCACGGGAAATTTACAAAAACAGGGAGATTAAAGAAAAGAACAAAAGATAAGGGAGAACCATTCCCATTGATAGGAAAAACCATTAAATATAATAAAGACTTAAAACAAGGCTTTAGTGAGGAAACAAAGGAATATCAAGACATTAAAAAGATTCCCTTTCAAACTATACAAGAGAATCATATAGAATTACAAGAAAAAGGCTTAAGCATAAAAGTTGCTCTTAAAAGTTTATTTGATGAGAAGACCTTAAATAATCTAGTAGGTAAAAACATCATCTTCTTTGCTTATGATTCAAGTATAGGAATTAATAAAAGCACAGATTCCAAACAAAATGCTTATTGCATTTATGATAAACAAAACAATAATGTCTTAAAAGATAAAGTAACCTCCATAGAATTAAAGATATTAAAAACTAGATTTGCCTTAGACTTTGATGGAAAAACCTTAAGTCTTTTAGAAAATGAAAGAATCTTAAAGGAATGGGAAGCTAGAAGTGGAATGCCAATAGAACCTATTAATGCCAATCAAGAATCTAAAAGAAATAGATTTAAGATACAAGATTCTAACACCAATAAGTTTTATTATTATGATGATGAAACCAATAAAGAGCCAAACGATAGAATCCATACACAAGATTCTACAAAACCTACTCAAGAGGGAGTATATCCTATCAAGATTACCTATAATCCTAATGAATTAAACTTACAAGGTATCCAATGTGATTTTAAAAAGGAATTATGCCATCTATTTCAACACTTACAACTCAAAGAGGATTCCACACACTTACAGCAAGAAAAAGATTCCATAATCCCTTTAAGAATCCAATACCAAAAAAGAATCTTAATTGTTATAGAGAGGTTTAAACAAACTACAGAATCTACAAAAGCAAGAATGAATATTTATTTAGATAATAAAAGAGTAGATAGCAATGGCAATCTCATAGGAGAGAAAACAAAACAATATGAATATTATAATCCAAACAACCTATCAAAAAGCAATCCTTATGCCTATATCTTAGAAAGAAATGGACCTGATAGTATAGGAGGAGAACTTAAGCTTAGAATCCCTAGTGGGAGGTATAATGTCGTATGGAAGAATAGTTCGAAATTTGGTGAAGTATTAAATCTTAAAAATGATTTTGTAGGAGCAGAGAGGGCAATCCTTATTCATAATGGAAAAACTCCAAAGCATTCCGCTGGTTGTTTGTTGATTGGGGATAAAATTGCGTTAAATATCATAAACGGCGAGACAATGAGGGAAATTTTAGCAAATTTATTAAAGAATAACACTATTAATAACGATGAACAAGATATAAAAGAATTTATCGCAAGAGATGTAGAAGTAAGGATAATCAATAAGTTTAAGGAAGAAAGCAAAAAAATAGAGCAGAAGAACGAAAGGCTTTATACCTTAGATGATGCAAAAGAAGCTTTAAAGATTATTTATCATAAATATGGGGAAGAAATGGCAAGAATTATTGAAAAAATGTATAGAAGCGAAACAGCACATTTTGATTCAGGACAATATAAACATACAGGAACAGGTGGTATGGAAGCATTTGGCAATGCTCCCTATTATGGTTGGGATAGTAAATTCTTTGACCAAAATCCAAACTATAAACCAATAGGAATATGGTCGGCTTATGAAGGTAGGGGATTAAGTGAGCAAGGAGGAAACGCTCAAGTTAAAGATAGAGAGAAGCAATTTATAGTAATGCCTTCAGTTTTAGCAGGAATGGAATATAAAGCTTATTATATCAATAAGCATAATGGAAATTGGGCGAGATGGCACTCAGTGCAAACGCAAGCACAAGAAGCATATAAAAAAGCTATTGAGCCGATTAAAGCCCGAATAGTTGATGAAATTGTAGGAGATAAAAAATGAAAAGAATCTTTATGGTTTTTATATTATCTTTAACTTCGACTTTTGCTCAGAATCCCAAAGAAACAAGAATCTATTTTTCTGAAAATCTTACACAACCAAATCCGCAATGCGTAGAGATTTTTACTAAAATTGCAAAAACGAGCAATTATGAATTTGAAACTTATAGAGGGGATAAAAATATACAATGGCTAAAGGAATATATCTCATTTGAATTTGATACTTGGAATAATGATAAGATTCTAGTAAAACTATTTTTTGATTGGGGAGATAAAAACAACAAAGAATTTCAGGGCACAGGCACTATCACTTGGTTTGAATATGATATAAAGACGCAAACACTTAAAGATAATATGCAAGAGAAAGAATTGGTTATAAATCAGAATCTAGCAAATAAATTCAATGACTGCTTGAAATATTGTAATTTTGCTCAAACTTCAGCTTTACAAAATCAATATAAGTATTTAAATGTAGATTTTCTAATGCGAAATGAAATCATTGGTGCAAATTCAAAAGAAAGAGCTTACTTTTATTCTGCTCCCGATGAAAAGTGTAAAATCAATGATTTATTTTTAATTCCAAAAGATAAAATCAATCTCTTGCAAAATAAAGGAGAATTTAGCTTTGTTGCCTATAAGCGTCAAAATGGCGAATTTATTAAGCTATGGATTAAGAGCGATAGAGTAAGATGAAACAATACTTACTATTTTTCATTGCTTTAGCTTTTGCAAATGATTTTAATTTGAGTGATGAATTTTATAAAAATAAAGGGGGAACTATGCAGTCGTTATATCTAATTCCGGATACTGAAAAGAGCTATCTTGTTAAAGATTATAGAGAAAAATTAAGAGGCGACACTCTTAAACTCAAAGGCAACCTTAGAATCTCTTGGGCTTTTGATATAAATTATAATAAAAACATTGATTTAATCTTTTTTCCTGAAGAGAATCCCTATCTTAAT
>NZ_JRPA02000077.1 GCF_000765675.1 Helicobacter sp. MIT 05-5294
TCATTATTTTATTATGAAAATGGAAATTTAGAGGCAAAATATTGTCTAAAAAATGGACAATTTGATGGAATCCAAGAAATGTTTTATGAAAATGGGAATAAGAAAGTGCAAGGCTTTTTGCAAGAGGGTAAGCCTATGGGAATTGCGTTAATCTTTAGGGAGAATGGACTATTATTGTTTGAGATTGACTATGATAAAACTATGGTAAAAGAGTTTGATGAAAAAGGTATGGTAAAAACATTGAATGGAAATGAAGCAAGTGCCATTATTCGGATGATCATTAAAGGAACACAAAAACTAGAATATAAGGAATAAAGAATGGATAGATTTATGCCCAATAAGGAAAATGTTAAGCGTTTTTTAAAGGAAATCATAAAAGACAATTTTGGAGAAAATGAACATGCAAATATGCTTTTTTCAGATGAATTACAGGATAAGATGTCAGAATCTCTTGCAGAATCACTAACTCCTGATTGGCTTCCCAGCAAAGTAAGCCCAACCATGAATCTCAATCCCTCCCTAACCCTAACCATTAATCCTAATTCTTCCCATTCTAATTCTTCTTCCAATCCTTCCCATTCTAACAATTCCCACCCCAATTCTTCTTA
>NZ_JRPA02000078.1 GCF_000765675.1 Helicobacter sp. MIT 05-5294
TCATTATTTTATTATGAAAATGGAAATTTAGAGGCAAAATATTGTCTAAAAAATGGACAATTTGATGGAATCCAAGAAATGTTTTATGAAAATGGGAATCTAAAAATTCAGGGTTATTTTCAAGATAATGAATCGGCGGGGAATCTTTATATTTTTAGAGAAAATGGTCTATTGTGGTATAAAATTATTATAGATAAAGAAGAAAAAGTAGAAGCGTTTGATAAAAGCGGAAAATCATTAGGCTATTTATCCAATAAAGAAGAAGAACAAAAAATTATGGGAAAGCTTAAAACAATGTTTATACATAAATACTAGGAGATATTATGGAAGAAATAAGTTGGAAAGGTTTTGGGAAATTCCTTTTGGAACAAAAATATGAAGAATTATTAGGGGAAAGCCCGTATGGAAATTTACTTCGAGGAGAGCATCGAGAAATGGGAATTGAAGGCAATATTCCAAGTTTTCTAAAAGAAGATTCTGCCAACACCAAAGCCTTTTTAAACAATCCCTCCCTAACCCTAACCATTAATCCTAATTCTTCCCATTCTAATTCTTCTTCCAATCCTTCCCATTCTAACAATTCCCACCCCAATTCTTCTTA
>NZ_JRPA02000079.1 GCF_000765675.1 Helicobacter sp. MIT 05-5294
ATTATTATAGAGTAAGGGTAGAATCTGACTTAGATTGCCTTGCTTATCTTTATAAGTTCTTAGACTTTGTAGATTGGTTTGATGGGATTGGATTTTATAAAATCCCTCTAGGATTCTTTGATGATAATTCCCTAATATAAAATCTGGTCCGCTTGGTTCTAGCATTTGCCCTTTAGCAATCTTGTCTTTAATGGGTTTATTATTTGGCTAATCATTTACTATGCACCTCCTTATATGCTAATATATGATGGCGAACAGAAGTATTTGTTTATAGAGGGCACAGATGTGTGGGATTGGTATATTGGAGTTATGTGGCTTACTTTTTGGTGGGCAATATTATTATTTCTTATCCCATTAACAATTTACTTTGCCCTTAAGATTCTATCTTTTGGGATTAAATTTTTATACAAAAAGCATCATCAATGAATCCTAAATTTAAAAATATCGGCACATTGTATAATTCCTTAACAAAAGAAATCACACAAAAATTAAAACTAAAATCCACAATAAGGCAAAAGAAAATGGCGATTGGTAGAGTTTTACATACAAATGGATTGTTGTTTTATGATTTTTATGAATTGTTTCATAAT
>NZ_JRPA02000080.1 GCF_000765675.1 Helicobacter sp. MIT 05-5294
TTAATATATTTTTGAGCGGGGATTCTGTGTTATAATGAATGATAAGACAAGGAGGGCAAATGGCAACGAGTGAGGGCTTTAAAGATTTTGTGCTAGAGATTCTTGATAGCGCGTTGCACGACACGCAGTATCGCTTTAGTGCAAAAAAGATGTTTGGTGAGTATTGCATTTATGTGCTTGAGACTTCTTGTCTAGAAGCTCTGCCAAAGCCTATTTTTTTGCTTTGTGATGAGACACTTTTTGTCAAACAGCATGCAGTTTTGAAACCTCTTTTAGATTCTTCCCCCAAAGGTTTTCCTTATCAGGGTGCTAAAGAATCTTACATTCTTGATGTCGATTCGGCAGAACTTTTGCGAGAAGTTACGCTTGTTCTTGCGCCAACTTTGCCGCTGCCTAAGCCCAAAAAGGCAAAGAAAACAAGCAAGAAATAAAAAGATATGCTATGAAAACAATCCAATACCGCAATCTTTGTGCCGATGAAATTCATAGTGGGTTGTTTTTGGCTTTTGTGCGACACCAAGAAGTTACAAAATGTTGGCGAAAAGAAAATAATCAATGGATTCTCAAAGATGACCCT
>NZ_JRPA02000081.1 GCF_000765675.1 Helicobacter sp. MIT 05-5294
TTATCGTTTAATATAGTTTTGTGTAAAAGGTAATAGATATTGTAAGCCACTACAATGGATATAACCTTCATAGAGTTTAAGTTGTGAGGGAGATTCTAAGAAAGTTTGGGAATAAGTAGAAATAATCTCTCTGACACTATCTCTTATATCATAATACTCCATTAATTCTTCGAATGTTTTTTCATTTGTGCCTACACTTTTTTTATCAGGCATTTTTAATACCCATACTTTAGCCCAATTATTGGATTCTATATTCCATACTAAGATAAGATACTCATCTCTCCATAGAGGATTGATGAGATTTTGTTTTTCTTTTTCATAATAGGATTTTTGAGCTAAATAATATGTGCTTAACTCTTCATATAAAAAGCTAAATGGTGTTTCATCTCCCCAACCATTTTCTTCTTGGAGTTTTTGGAATTTAGGTTCAAGGAGGGCATAACTAAACTCTTGTGAGAAGAGTTGTGCAATAATCTTTCCTTCTTTGGTATCGGGTTTATCACGGAGATTTACAATAAAATCATTAATGTTTGTCATTGTAGTTGCTAATGCAGCAGTAGGGAGAGGGG
>NZ_JRPA02000010.1 GCF_000765675.1 Helicobacter sp. MIT 05-5294
TTGGAGAGGTGCAAGCATACAATTTTATAAGCGACTAGAATATCTTAAGAATCTTACACACATAGAATATATAGATATGAGTGAAATCTCTAAAGACAAAGCTTTTGAGACTTGGACAAGGCTTGCCAATCAGTTTGGCTTTACTCCACCTAATGAAGCGGATAGAGATATTTTTGAGGAGAGGATTAATAGCAACACGGGAGAATTTATGCACTTTCCTGTAACTCTATACGCACATTCTAACGATGTAGATAAAACCGCACAAGATTTGATGAGCTTAAACTTAAAGGGTGGGATTAAAATCGCTCTCACTTTAAAGCAAAGAATTACGCGAAATAGAGACGACTTTACAGATATTACCTCTCTAATATTTGAGATTCCATTAAAATACGATGAAATCAGAATCTTAGTAAAGACAAAAAACTACTCTCAACTTATAGAAAATCATAAGCTATTTTTGCGCGTTAAAAATTTTCTTATCGGATATATGAAAGCCTACGAAAAAGAGCTTGAAAAAATCAAAAACGCTCACATCACACCCAAACAGATTATCGAATATCTTGCGAAAAAAGAGCATACGCAGTTGCGCAATGTAATTAGAGATTCTCTAAAAAAATCACTTTTAGATGTGCAAAATAAGCGTCCCGACATTGTAGCATCTTGGAAATACTATCAAGCGTTTGAAAAAATGTGTGAGGAGATGGATAAAGAAGTGTAGAGTAGGCGGATTCTTCTTGTTGTGTTATAAAATGTAACAAAAGAAGTAATTTTATCTCTTATATTTGCTAAAAGCATTGGAATCTTTGGGGAATTAGATACAATGAAAAATCTTTAAAATTAAGGAGAAAAGATGAAGTTTCTAGTAGGTCTGTTCTTAATGGCTTCCTTGCTGTTTGGAGCAGTGAATCTTAATACTGCAAGTAAAGAAGAATTAATGAGTGTTAAAGGAATCGGAGAAGCAAAAGCGCAAGCGATTATAGAATATCGCTCCAATAAGCCTTTTAAATCTGTTGATGAATTAAAGCAAGTTAAAGGGTTTGGAGAAAAGACTTTAGAAAAACTCAAAGGAGAGTTTGTTGTAGAGGAGTGAGGGCAAGGATAGCTTGGCAAGAAAGAGGTGAAAAAGGGAATTTGAATAAAAATCTAGAGGCATAGGAATCTGCTAGAATCCTTTTTTTGGGGGGGGGGTGAAATTTATCTCTTTGATGATAAAAGCCAACAAGCAAAAACCTGAAAGGGTGGAATCATTAATCTGAATGAAATATTGGATAAAACTTCACAAAAAATTGACAAAACAACCATGAAATTTCGCACAATTTACAACACAAGGAAATCCAATGCGATACAAAATGTTTATTGCTGTCTTAGCTGCAGGTTTTATGGTCTTAGCCAATCTAGATTCCACTCCGACAGAAGAAAAAATTGATTTGCCACAACAAGTGCAAACAAACAATTCTAATACCACCCAACCTGCACAAAATATTCCAATACAAAATCAGCCCACTCTGCAATCTGTGTAGAATCCACAAACACAGAGTATGTCTTATCCGAATAATTCAGAAATTAACCCCAATGTTTCTTTGTAAACCATTTTTGATAAAGTGCATCAAATGTATCCCGGAGCGTTTATCACCGATATAGGTTATAAAGGTTTTGGCTATGAGATTGAGATTAATGATAATTTGGAATTATATTTTGACGGGAGTGGTCGTTTGATTGGGTAAAAGTGGGATTATAAAGGATTGAAATTTAGGCGGATTCAACAATAGAACGCAAGAGAGATTTTATCAAGTCGCACGATAATTTTGCCTTTATTCCAAATGATTCGGGGCGGTTGGTTGTTTTTGCTACATTATTTTTATTAAATATCACTTAATTTAAGAAAAATTTTATAAAGTTGCGCTATAATCTCACCTTTATTCCAAAAGAAATTTTGGATTCTAAGAAGTAAATTATTATGAAAGGTAAAGTTATGAATATTACCAAAATGGCAAAAGCCAATGAAATTAAACGCGATTGGGTTGTTTTGGACGCCGAGGGCAAAACATTTGGTCGTCTCATTACTGAAATTGCTACACTTCTAAGGGGTAAGCATAAACCATGCTATACACCAAATGTTGATTGTGGTGATTTCGTAGTTGTGATAAATGCTCCTAAAGTCAAATTTAGTGGAATGAAACTAGAGGATAAAGAATACTTTACGCATTCCGGATATTTTGGTAGCACAAAGTCAAAAACACTTCAAGAAATGTTGGAAAAACACCCAGAAAAACTCTACAAACTCGCTGTTCGTGGTATGCTTCCAAAGACAAAATTAGGTCGCGCAATGATTAAAAAGTTAAAAGTCTATTGCGATGCAAATCACCCACACAGTGCGCAAGTTTCCAAAGAATCAAAATAAGGATTAACAAATGGCAAAAATTTATGCAACAGGAAAGAGAAAGACAGCAATCGCAAAAGTATGGCTAACTCCCGGAAGCGGTAAGTTGAGCATTAACCAAACAAGCCTTAATGATTGGTTGGGCGGTCATGAAGCAATTAAGATGAAAGTTATGCAGCCTTTGCTTTTGACAAAGCAAGAAAAAAGCGTTGATATTATCGCAGTTGCTTTTGGTAGTGGCTATTCTGCACAAGCAGAGGCACTAAGACACGGAATCTCTAAGGCTTTGGCACTTTATGATACGAATTTCAGAGCTATCTTGAAGCCTAAAGGTTTATTGACTCGTGATTCTAGAGTGGTAGAGCGTAAGAAATACGGAAAACGCAAAGCAAGAAGAAGCCCACAATTCTCAAAAAGATAATTCCAAAAGACTTCATTTCCAAAAGCTTATTTTGCTTTTTGGAAATTGTTTTGGGGAAGTTCCCCCTTATTTTTGGGTTGTTTTCAGCCTTTTGTTGGTATATGGCATTCGTGCGATTCTATCCAAATATCCAACAAATGCTGAAATCACGACCGAGAGAATCTTGCGAATCTAAGATTTGCTTTTATGAATCTTTCTCCAAAAGAATCCTAAATGACTATCCGACCCTTTTGTGAAGCACCTTTAAAACTTAAGTTTTTAAAAGCCCAACAAAGTCTTTTCCATTTCTTTTTTATCCTCACTCTATGTTGTGTGCATTGGGGATTGCATTTTGTGGATTTTATTTTTCTCCAATCCCCTCAAAACTTCTTTGAAGGCGCATTGATTCTTACTTCAATGGACGCTTATTATTATGCCAAAGGTGTGCGTGAATTTCTTTCTCTACTTGGCTTAGGCTGGGATTGGAGAGGAGTTTTTGACGCATTTTTATCTTTGCACCCTTTGGCGATACTTGGTGGAATCCTTGCCAAAATGACAAGTTTAGATTTTGCCCTAAGTTGGAGTAGTGTGATTTTTAGCACAACTACGGCAGTTGCATTGTATTGGCTAGTCTATCAAATCCTTGCACTTTTAAACTTCGCAATATTTAAAAAAAAGCAATCCCAAAACACAAGCCAATATCCGCTGGATTCTCCATTTCTAGCACCGCTCATTTTAGCGTTTTTAGCATTTGTGGGAAGTTTGGTTGCGATTTTGTCGCCTAGTTTTTATCAACGCGTGGGTGTTGGATATTTTGATACTGATATGTTATTGCTCACTTTTCCTCTGTTGGCTTTAGTGTGTTTGTTACGATTTTTGGGGCAAAAGCGTCTTTCTTTGGCGTGGCTTGTATGGTTTGGAATCTTTAGTTATTTGGCGGTTATTTGGCATAACGGCATTCAGAATCTTTTGCTTTTGGGGTTTTTGTTGTTTGTGTGTTTGGAGGTGGTGAGATTTGTTCAGTTGCGCACAATCTCGCCCAAAGCCCTTATACTTGCTTCCACATTTTTGATTCTTTTGACGCCTGCGCCCTTTAGTTTGTGGGTGTTTTTTGTGGTTTTGTTTGGAATCTCAAAACGCCCTAAAAATCTGTGGATTTGGCTCATTTTCACTTTGATTTATGCGGCGATTTTTGGGCTTTTGAATCCTGTGTTTGCTCAAATTAACGCCTATCTCTTTGGTGCGACACAACACGCAAACACTTATATCTACGCTTCTGTTGTTAAGACAATCTTAGAAACTAGCCCTACAAGTTGGGAGATATTCATCAATCGAAGTGGGGGAATCGTGCTTTTTGGAATCGCATTTTTTGGCTTTGTGTGTTTTGGGGTTTATGGGTTTTGCGTGAAGTTTTGTTTGCGCTGTGTTGTTTTGTCTCGCAAAAAACCAAAATCCGATTCCCTTGCAGATTCCACAGAAGATATGCAGATGGATTCCAAAGAATCCGAAAGTGTTGAATGTTTTTTTGAAATCTTCCTTTTTCTTCTGCCTTTTTGTGTTTTAGGCTTTGGTTCGCTTATGCTTGGTGCGCGTTTTAGTCTGTTTTTGATTCCAATGATTGCTTTAGGATTCGCTGTTTTTTGCTTTGGAATCCTAAAATTATATGGGAGATTTTTTAGTCCAATTTTGATTGCAAATAGCCTAATTGTCGCGCTTTTAATCGCAAGTTTGCATTATCAGATTCCTCAACCCATTTTGACACAAGCGGAAATTAAAGCCTTTAAGGAGTTGGATTCTAAGTTGAATCCCCAAGACATTCTTTTATCGTGGTGGGATTATGGATATGCGTTGCGGTATTTTACTAAAGGGCAAGTTTTGCTTGATGGGGCACGACATTCTGGTGTGGTAAATTTCCCAATCGCTAAGATTCTAATGAGTTCTTCGCCTACTTTGTTTTATAGTTTTTCTTCTCACCTTGCCCAAGCAATGCAAACGCTGCCCACCAAACAATGGAATCAAATCTTTGAAGTCTTATCGTTGCCTTTGGGAGCGAATGCGTATTTACAGAGTTTAGAAGTGGAATCTCCAAAATTTGAATTAGTAAATGGGGCAAAAGTTTATTGGGTTTTACCTTTGCGTATTTTGCCATTATTGGCAAATGTTAATGTTTTTGCAAATGTGGATTTGGAAAATGGAAAAGTCTTGCAAAAAGATTTTTTTATGTTTTGGGATTCTACGAAA
Organism: Helicobacter sp. MIT 05-5294; assembly: GCF_000765675.1. GTDB lineage: Bacteria > Campylobacterota > Campylobacteria > Campylobacterales > Helicobacteraceae > Helicobacter_D. Next base: position 5,022 of record NZ_JRPA02000010.1, read on the forward strand.
AATGCGCCCAATATCGTGCCACAAGCGACGATTGATTTTTATAATGACTTTTATATAATGCAAAGCAATGCACAAAATCCAACAAATTTAACACAAGTTAATTTTGGTAAAAATTCATTCTTGTTAAGCAATCATTATCTAAAAAGCAATATGATTCAAATATTGCTTTTTCAAAATTATCCTAATGGGATAAGTGGAATCAACAATGGCAATATTGTGCGTATTTTGCAATTGAATTAAGGAGTAAAAATGTGTGGAATTGCGGGAGCGTTAAACTATCCCAAATTTTCTTTAGATGAAATTTACGCGTTAATGCGCCATCGCGGACCCGATAGCAAGGGTGCATTTTGGGATTCTACTCTGCGGGGATTGTTGCAGTTTTTCCACGCGCGTCTTAGTATTCAAGACTTGAGCACTTTGGCGCACCAGCCTATGATCTTTGAAGATTTATGCCTTGCTTTTAATGGGGAGATTTACAATCATCTAAGTTTGCGTGAAGGATTGGATTTTGCATTTCAGACGCATAGTGATACAGAAACGCTTTTAGGGCTTTTTTGGCAGCATGGCGAAAGTTTTTTGGAGCGTTTGAATACATTGGACGGTATGTTTGCTTTCGCACTCTATGATAAAAAAAATCAAAAGATTTATTTCGGGCGCGATAGAATGGGCAAAAAACCGCTTTTTTATTACAAAAAAGATTCTAAATTTGCCTTTGCGAGTGAGCTAAATACCTTGTGCGGAATCCTAAAGCGCACCAATGATTTGCAAGTGGATTTTGGCGCACTAGGATTCTATCTGCAAAGTGGATTTTTTTATCAAGATGGCGCACCTTATAAGGAAGTGTTTTCTGTCCCAAATGGACATTATGGAATCCTAGATTTAAGCACTTTTGCACTTGTTTTTAAGCCTTATTTTTCTTTGGAATCCTTGTATCAGTCGCCTAAGATTACTGATGAACAGGAGGCTGTGAGGATTTGTGAATCTCTCTTGAAGCAAAGCATTCAAAACCGCATAGAATCTTCGGATTTGGAAGTGGGAGCATTTTTGAGCGGGGGGATTGATAGCTCTTTGATTGTGGCACTTGCTTCAGAGATTAAGCCCAATCTGCGCACTTTCACGATTAGTTTTGAGGGGACGCATTTTGATGAAACACCTCTTGCGGAGAAAACCGCATCACGCTACCATACGCGGCATTCTACGCTAAAAATCTGCACAAACCTAGTCCAAGATGTGCCTAAGATTTTGCAATCTTATGGGCGTCCTTTCTTTGATAGCTCCGCGATTCCGAGCTTTTATGTCGCAAAAGCAGCGAAAGAACATTTAAGCGTCGTGCTAAATGGAGATGGGGCAGATGAGCTTTTTGGCGGTTATCGTCGTTATGTTGGGCATTTATTGCTACCCAAAGTCGTGCCTTTTGGCTTTTTGCAAGACTTCTTGCCAAATCCAAAATCCAAACAATCTCTTTATAATTATCTGTATCGCTTGTTGCAAATGGCAAACGCCTATAAGCGGAATCTCGCGGAGTATTATCTAGCAGCCAGCACAGATATTTTTGTGGGATTTTATTCTTTTGAAAGTGTGTATTGGCAGGGATTCCAACAAGATATAGAAAGGGTTTTTAAGGGCGAATCTTCGCCGCTTTCTCAAATGTTGCTTTTAGACGCTAAAAACTTGCTTTTGTGCGATTTGTTGCCTAAAATGGATATTGCAACAATGGCGCATTCGCTAGAGGCGCGTTCGCCTTTTATGTCAAAAATGCTTGTAGAGTTTGCGCCAAAGCTTAGCGATTCTTTAAAAGTGCATGGTATGACGACGAAGTATTTGCTGCGACGCTTAGCGCAAAAGTATTTGGACGATGAAGTCGTCAATGCGCCTAAAAGAGGCTTTGAAGTGCCGCTTGTTAGTTGGGTTGAGGGTGAGCTAAGGGAGCTGATTTGGGATTCGTTGCATTCCTCGCAAATCGCACAAGAATTTCTGCCCAAAAGCAAGATAGAATCGCTTTTGAACGCGCCACAAAAATATAGTTGCGAGAAACGAGCAAAAATGCTATGGAGCTTGTTTGCGCTAGAAATTTGGAATCAAAAACTTAAGGAAAAAGAATGGAATTAACAAAAGAAGAATTGGAACGATACAATCGCAATATTTTGCTAAGTGGAATCGGACAAGAGGGGCAGAAGAAGCTAAAAAATGCGCGTGTGTTTGTCGCTGGAGCTGGAGGGCTTGGCTCGGGCGTGTTGTATTATCTTGCCGCAGCGGGTGTAGGCGCGGGTGAGCGGGGATTGCTTGGGATTTGCGACGGAGATGTCGTGGATTTGAGTAATTTGCAGCGACAAGTGTTGCATAATATGCAGGATTTGGGAAAAAACAAGGCGGATTCTGCCTATCAAAAGTTAATGGCTTTGAATCCAAATCTGAATTTGCAAGTTTTCCGTGAGAGGCTAAATGTGCAAAATATCCGACAAGCCATTGCGGAGTATGATTTGGTGATTGAAGCGACCGATGCGTTTAGTTCTAAGTTTTTGCTTAATGATGCGTGTGTGTTGGAGGAAAAAACTCTCATACGCGCAAGTGCCTTGCATTTTAGTGGGCAAGTGATGAGCATTCAGCCTAAAGTGAGTGCGTGTTATGCTTGTTTGTTTGATTCTCCGCCAAAACACGAAATGCCAACAGGGGCAAGTGTCGGAATCTTGGGAGCTGTGGCAGGTTTGTTTGGTGTGATAGAAGCAAGTGAAGCGATTAAAATCATTACCGGCGTAGGGGAGCCATTGTTTGACAAAATGCTTATTTGCGATGTGCGCTCACTAGACTTTCGCAAGATTGCCATTAAGCGCAATCCACATTGTCCTATTTGTGGCGAAAATGGAATCGTGAGTTTGGATTCTGCGCGGTATGAATGAGGAAATCGGCAAGAGGTATCTTTATGAGGTGCACGAAGCGCAACGAAGCAATCCATAATTTAAACTAAAAGCAGATTCTACTGCTTGTCATTGCGAGAGTTTTGTAAAAACTCGTGGCAATCTACACTTTAATTTCTCTATTGTAGAATCCACTTTATTTGAGATTATGGATTTACGCTGAAGCGGGTGAAATTCGTTTCACAAATTGCACACCCGAAGTCTTGCGACTTCTCATAATGGCGGCTGGTTGCTAACATTGTGGATTGCCACGCTCGTTTTATTCATTCGCAATGACGATAAGAAATTAAGAAGCGATGTAGAATCTCAAAATCAAGGATTTGTAGTATCACGATTCAATATCAAGCAATGATTTGCTTTTGATTTCTATAGAGATTTTTTCTTTCTCCTTTGCTTTTTCTTTCATCTCTTCTTCTTTGGCTTTTTTCGCCTTAGTTTCTTGTTCTTTTTGTATTTCTTTTAGGCTTTCCATAAGCTTTTCTACAAATGACTTTTCTTCTTTTTTGCTTCCGCTTTCTGATATTGCCCAGCTACTTAATCCGCCATCTTCGTCGATAATAAATCCACTTGCTTTGATTTTGCCTCCTGTTAGTGTGGTGATTGGTTGGCTTTTTATTGTTTCGTTAATGTCGTAGATGAGGGCTTCATACTTCTCTCTCGCCTCTTTGTTTGTCGCCATTTGCTGCAAAATATTTGGAGCAATGGTTAGGTTATTTGTCCCTTGCCCTCCGCCTCCATTAATGTTTAAGTCTTTGAATTTACTTTGCAAATCACTTAAAACCTCCGCCGCATTTGTGCTTTCAAACTTCTGTGCTTTGGCGAAATCTAATGCCGCACTAGATACCCATTCACCATGAAATGAAACTGCCATTTTATTTCCTTAAATTAATTTAAGTAATAATTATACCCCCCCCCCCCCCCATAAAATTTCCTTAATTGCAGTCAATAGGCATAAATTCTAATCGCCTCTTGAAACGCAAAATTATCTACGATTTTCAGTAAATTTTAAGTATGTATTGCTATAAAGGACGCAAAAAATCAGGAATCTTTTAATGGAATCGCAAAGCTTTGGTTGTTTTATGCAGGATTGGTTGTATGGGGAGAGGGGCTATTATCGCAAAGTGCGCGTGGGAAAAGCAGGGGATTTTTATACTAATGTCAGCGTGGGGAAGTTTTTTGGCTATGTGTTGGGATTTTATTTGCAGGGGATTTTAGAATCCTTAAAGGGCAGAATCGCGATTGTGGAAATTGGGAGTGAAAAGGGCGATTTGATAGCGGATATCGCGGAATTTTTGACTTTAAGAGAAGTGGAAAATGTAGAGTTTTGGACGCTAGAGCCTTTAAGTGAGTTGCAAGGAATCCAAAAGGCAAATTTTAGGGAAAGAATCCAAAAAGAGCTTAAGAGTGCTACGCAATTTAGTGATTTAGAAGATTTTGGCGCAGTATTGTTTGTGAGCAATGAATTGCTTGATGCGTTTGCGTGTGAATTGGTGTTTGGTGAGGAAATGGCGTTTGTAGAGGAAAGTGCGCTAGATATGGAGGGAGGGCGTAAAGAAGTGCGATTCAAAAGGGCAAGTGCAGAGATTTTGGAAATCGCTAGAAGTGCGAATATAGAGATTGGTGAAATTCCGCTCGGCGCGACAGAATTTGTAGAAAGCCTTGCAAAATGCGCCAAAAAATGGCTGTTTCTAGGCTTTGATTATGGAGAAATGAATGCGCGGAATGCCTTTTCTTTGCGCACATTTTCTAAGCACCAAACGCAAAACTTCTTTCCTAATCCTTATGTCAAAACTTGCGATTCCAAACTTTTGGGATTGTTTGGCGAGGCGGATTTGACTTATGATGTGAATTTTGCGTTTTGGCGGGAGGTGTTCTCGCGTTTTGGGGGCGTGGAGTGGTTTATCTCTAGGCAGAATCGCGCGTTAGTGGATATGGGGCTAGATAAAATGTGCGAATGGTATATCGCACATTTTGGATTAGAGCATTATATGGCACAAAGTGCAAGTTTGCGCACTTTGATAGCTCCGGGTGCAATGGGTGAGCGATTCTTTGGATTCTGCTTTGCTAATTTTGAGGCTTGAAAGATTGTATCTCTTTTGCCTTGCGGATGCAATTCTTCTAAAACTTGCGTCATTAACAATTCAAACTCACTACGAGATTCATCAATGCAAGATTGTATGGAATCTACTCAATTGACATTACTTCCCCTATTTTCAAGGGATTTAATGGCTTCAAAACTATTTTTAGTGTTAATGCAAGATTCCATTGCTAACTCATTTGATATAAATTTTTGTGCTTAGCGTGGGTCCCTGGTTGATTGAGCGAGAAGTAAAGTTGTTTCGCTTTTGCCAAATACATATTCATATTCTCCATCGCTAGATTGGATTTCAAGAATTTGCACTTCGCTAACAGCTAGAACAGGTGCTTTAGCCAATCACACCATTATGTTGTTATTGTGAGGAATGAATTTTATTTCTTGCAATAGTACACAAAAGCTGGTGGGAGATTGTCCCATACAACTTCTGATTTTTTAGTCTCACTAAACATTCGTTGTTTGTAAATTTGCTTGTAAAATCTATGCGCACCCATCGTTGGCAAAAGATAAGCAAAAGTAGCAAAATAGCCTTTAGGTTTCAATGCGCGATAGATATTTTGCAAAAATTTTCTTTGCGCTACTTGATTCAAAAGTGCCCACGGAATCCCAGAAACAATAACATCAGCTTGAAAGATATTTCTTTCTTGCATAATAGATGGTAAGAACTCTACAGAATCTACGACAATATTAAGGTTTGGGAATCTTGCTTGGAGTTTGTTTGCAGCTTTTGGATTAATTTCAATAGCAAGAAAATGTGCGTAAGGATTTTTGCGCAAAATCACTTCTGTAAAAGCCCCCGTGCCCGGTCCAATTTCAATTATATTAGTAGCATTTTCAAGATCAATATTTCTCGTGATAACTTCAGCTAAATGCCTAGAGCTAGAGCATAAAGCACCTGTATGTTTGAGATTTTTTAAATAATGAAATAGCAAGTTTATTCTCCAAGATTAGAATGTTTTAATCCCATTTTTGTCCAATGAAATTGCCATTATGATCAAAAAACAATTCCAAATTATCATTGATTTCAACTTCATAGCCAAAACCCTTATAATCTATATCGGTGATAAATGCGCCGGGATACATTTGACGCGCTTTATTTAAAATAGTCTGCAAAGAAGCGCCATAATTTCCTCCTGTGTAGGAAGCATTTGGCATTGGCTGATTATGAGGATTTTGTGTTTGTTGCGGTTGTATCACATCGGGTTGGTTTGGCACTAAGGTATTATGGGATTGGATTGGCACTTGTGTTACGACAGAATCTTGGTTTGGAGTCTGCGGCTGCGTTTGTGGGTTTTGCGCGGGTGAATTTTGTATTTGTGCGTTTTGGTGTGTTGTTTGTGGCATATTGATAACCTCTTCTGTTGGGAGAGAGTTAGCAGATAAGATAGTGCTTAAAATAAGCGGGATAAAAGCTTTTTGTTTCATTGTTATTTCCTTGCATTTCAAGATTATTTTGCGATGATTCTAAATAATTTTTGTTAATTTTTTATGAAGATTTGTCAAGCATTTTGTTAAGTTGTTTATGTTTCGGTAAAGAATTTAGAGACTAGCGTTAATCAAGACAACTTTAGCTATTAGTTTAGTCTTTTAAATCAATATTTTCCAGACAAGAGATTTGAATTTTGTTAATGCCTATTTTTTACCACACATTTCAAGGACTTTTCTTATATTATCAGAGTAACAAACCATAGAGTTGCTTATCTACAAGTAAGGAAGCATTTAGGTTTGTAAGATAGTTTTATTTATCTTGAATCTCTTATCGGATAGATTCCCCGAGTAGATTCCATTTTGTGCGCAATTATGGATTGCCCATTAAAAAATACTTGTCTGAAAGAATGTAAAGATGCAAATAAGAGTTAAAGCTTGACGATTTTTGCGCCAAATCCTCCGGCTTTGGGTGGTGCGTCGGTAAATGCAACTACTTTGGGGTGGGATTTGAGAAAATCTCGCACGACTACAGATAGCCGCCCTGTGCCGATTCCATGATAAACTAACACTTCATCAAATCCGGCAATCAAGCTATTGGAGATAAATTCATCAAGCTTTTCTATCGCTTCTTCTGCGCGTAAGCCGTGCAAATCCAACACAACACTTGCATTTTGTGGCGTTTGGACTTCAATCTTGGAGCTAGGCGGTTTAGGAATGTTGCCATAAGGCTTGATTTCTTTTAGTGAGACTTGAATCTTCATTCCATCATCTAGTTGAATACGCGCCTTGTCCTTGTGTAAGCTTAGCACGATTCCCCGATGATTGCGGTATTTTATGCGCGAGTTAATCGCAAAAGTTTGCGCTTCTTGTGCAGGTTGTGTGGGTGCGGGATTCTTTTCTCGTGCTTCTTTTAAAAGCTTATGGGCAAAGTTGATTTGGCGATGAATCGCCTCTTGGGATTGTTCTTTAATTGCTTTTTTAGCGGCATTGATTGCCTCGGCGAAGTTGGATTCTAGTTTTTCTTGTGCTGTGGCGTAGGTTTGTTCTAATGCCTCTTCTTTGTTTTTTAAATGGGTGATTTTTTGCTTCAAGTTCGCATTGTTTTGTTGTGCTTCTAAAATCTCATTTTGCAATTTCATCTCTAAGCGGGAAGAATTTTCAATCAACGCATTAAGCTTTTCTTTATCTTCTCCATAAAGGGCTTTTGCCTCTTTGACGAGAGATTTTGGGATTCCATAACGCAAGGCAGTTTCAAAGGCATAGCTTTTGCCAATCGTCCCGCTTAGGAAGCTGAAAGTCGGCATTTCGCGTTCCTCATCAAAGAGTGCCGCGAGAAGTTGCACACGAGAATCTCCTGCCATAAGGGCAGCGAGGCGTTTATGGTGTGTTGTGATGATGATTTTGTTACCCTTTTGCATAAGGTTTTCTAGCAATACCTTAAACAGACTTGCCGCCTCATCACTATCTGTGCCAAGCTCAATCTCATCAACGCCCAAAATCCCGCCGCTATCTCTTAGGATTTGGCTAAACTGCAACATACGCCCACCAAAGGTAGAAATATCATTCTTGCTGTTTTGTGGGTCTTCTAAGATAAGATTTAGGTGTTTGAAGCTACCAATGCTAGATTGGTGTGCATTAATCGGAAGCGGGATTAGGTGTTTTGATAGAAAAACCGCACTTAAAATAGATTTTAGGAGCATTGTTTTGCCTCCTGCATTGACGCCGGTTATCATCAAGACTTGCTCTCTAAAGTCAAGGCTAATGGATTTGGGATTCTTTAGTGCGGGGTGGCGAAATTCGCTTAGAATAATCGCAGAATCGTTGGGCTTAGGTGCTAAAAATTCCAAGCCTAAAGAACGCGCAAAATATAGTCGTGCTTGATAGCTATCAAAGCGGTCAAATTCTTTGTTGATGAATCCTAAAAAAAGCAAATGTTTCGTAAGAACGCTAGAGATTTCGCGTGTGATATGGAGGAGTTGCTCTTCTTTTCTGTTGTTGAGTGCGTTGTATTGGTCTTTTAGATTCGCAATGCTTTGGGGCAAAACATAAAAGAATCCTGTCGCAGAACGATGAATGATTTGCCCCTTTAAAATATGGTGGAATCCCGCTTTAAGAAGTAGGCATTCTTCGTCGTTGATAAGGTGGATTTGTCTATCTACAAGGTAGGCTGTGAGTTTGTTTTGGTTTAGGATTTGATTTAATGCCGATGCGATTTCTTTTTTGACACGCTCCATTCCTGCATTAATGGAATCCAATTCTAAATAAATTCCTGTTTTGAGGTTGCCATTTTCCAAGAAAGATTTAGAGATTTCTAAAATCGTATCGGGGATTAGGATTTGATTCCACCACTCATAGAGGATTCCCTCGCATTTAAGGGTTTTAAGATAGCTAAAATAGCGGATAATTTTGACAAATTCAAAGATTTCATCAAGCTTTAAAAATCCGAATTTCTTTAGTAGTGCAAGTTGCGAATCTAGGTTTTGCACGGGTTTTGGAGGCGTAAATTCTAAGTCTTCTAGGGCTTGAATGTAACGCAGGTGGATTTTGCTATCTCCTTGCAAAAACAATTCTTTTGGACGCGCCAAAAAGCCTTCAAAACTCTTGAAAAACTCTTCTAAATCTAGTTGTTTAATGAGAGGTAGCATTTTTTAATTGACACGCTTTGAGTGGAATCGTTACGCGGTAATAATCGCTTTCTTCTTTGCCCATTAGCGTGAGTGTGCCGCTAATAAAGTTGAAGCTTTTATTGTTTGCTTCAATCGTGTGTGTGCCAACTTGGCAAATCAGACTTTTGCCCTGCAAAAAAGAATGCGCCAAATCATTAAGAGTATCTTCTCGTTTCTCTTGGAAAAAGTTAAAAATACCAATACCTAGGGCAAGTAGCAACAACAAAATCCCAAAATACACGCGCATTTTGCGACTGATAATATCAAACTTGGAAAGGAGTTGTGCTAAAAACGCCAAAAGCGCAATCACAACAATAAAAAGAATCCAAAAACGCACCATTAGATTCCGCCTCTAAGTGCGTAAGTAAGATTCCCTGCATTAAATCCAACAACGATTCCATTGTCCAAGCGTTCTAGGGTTTGGTTGTCTTTTTTGAGTAAAAGCGTCTCGCCCTCACGCACGACACAATCCGCAAAAATAGGCGTATAACGCGCAAAAAGACTTTCAAAATCAAGAGGAATCGCATTTTCTCCCACAGCATATACAGGCAAAATCACTAATTTATCCACACCTGTAAAGCATTCCACAAAACCTTGTAAATTGTCAATCACGCGCGAATATTTGTGGGGTTGCCAAATCGCAGTGAGAGGCTTAATGGAGTTGAGATTCTGATAGGTTTTGAGTGCTTTAAGCGTTGTGGCAATTTCGGTTGGGTGGTGCGCATAATCATCAATAATGGTGCATTTGCCATGTGTTAAGAAATCAAATCGTTTCTTGATTCCGCAATAGTTTTGAATGTTTTTAGAAATTTCTTCTAAAGGAATCACTTGCGCGGCTGCAAGCACAGCAAGTGCCGCGTCAATTGCGATATGTTCGCCCAAACCATACACTTGAAAAGTTCCATAGTCTTTGCCCTCGCAGACTAAATGGAATCGCGTTTTTGGGATTCCATTTTCGCAAAAGTAAGAAATCTCACGCAAATCTTGGCTTGGATAAAGCCGAATGCAAGGCTTTTTTAGGTCTTTTAATGTGCCCAAAAAGGAATCTTCCGCGTTAAAAATGCAAATTCTAGCAAGATTTAAAAAATCCTTGTAAGCCTTGTGGAATTGTCGCAAATCGTGCGCATAAGTCTCCATATGTTCTGGTTCTGCATTGGTAACGATTGCGCAGGAGGGATTGCATTCTAGGAAGCTTTTATCGGATTCATCAGCTTCAAATACGACACGATTGCTTTTGAGCGCACGCGTGTTGGAATGAAATTCTTTGCTCTCCGCGCCAATGAGCGCACTTGCGTCCTTTAAAATTGCGCTTAAAATCGCAGTTGTGGTACTTTTGCCATGCGCACCTGCAACAGCAAAAACTTCTTTGTCTCCTAATATCATTTTTAGGGATTCCTTGCGCGAAAGCACGGGGATTCCTTGTTCGTGCGCGGTTTGTAATTCAATATTGTCAGGCTTAATAATAGCAGAATGAATCACCAAATCTTGTTTGCAAATGGCTTCCTTTGTGTGGGGAATGCTGACTTTGATTCCCATTTGCTTTAATTCTTTGGTAACGCAACCCTCTGCAATATCTGAACCGCTGACTTCTGCACCTTGTGCGCGTAGAAACTTCGCAAGGGCGGAGATTCCAATCCCGCCAATCCCAATGAAGTGAATTTTTTTAGCCCCTAAAGCCACTTTTGCAACCTTAAAAGAGAATCTTGAATAATGGATTCTTCATAAACCAAAGCAAGGCGAACGAAATTTCGCCCCGGATTTTCTCCATTTTTATCTGTTCTTGAAAGAAAGCTTCCCGGCAAGACTAGGATATTTTCTTTGGCTAGAAGATTCTTCGTCCATTCTAAATCGTTTGAGACGGGAAGCCATACATAAAAAGTCTCTTCTGGAATGCGTAAATTTGGAATCTTAGAGCTTAGAATCTCATATGCTAAGCGGAGATTTTTGGCATATTGGGCGCGTGAAAATTCCGTGTGTGTTTCCTCGTTCCAAGCAAGCGTGGCTGCCGCTTGTAAGGGCAGAGGAGAAGCGCAACCTACATAAGTGCGGTATTGCAAATAAGGCTTCAAAATCGTAGAATCTCCGGCGATAAATCCGCTTCTAAGTCCGGGTGCGCTGGAGCGTTTGGAGATGGAATTGAGAGCTAAGATGTTTTTGAAATTCTCATTTCCCACTTCAAGAGAGGCTTGGAGTATGGAAGCGGGTTTTTGGTTGCTATAAATTTCGCTGTAACATTCATCGTTAAGAAGCAAGAAGTCAAATTCAAGCGCATTTTGAACCCAAACTTTTAATTCTTCTAGGCTTAAAGTCGCGCCTGTTGGGTTGTTAGGAGAGTTTAGAATCACCAAATCACAAGTTTGCATTTGCTCCTTTGTAAGGCTGGGCTTGAAGTTGTTTTGGGGGGTGAGATTCATATAAATGCTTTTTGCCCTACAAGCAAGTGCTGCGCCCTCGTAGATTTGATAGAAAGGATTAGGGTGCGCTAGGGTTGGGTTGGGTTTGTCAAAGAGGTAAAATTGCGGGAAGTTAAACAATGCTTCGCGCGTCCCAAAAGTTGGAATCAGCTCATTGGGCTTGAGTGCGATATTGAATCTACGCTGCATAAAGCCTCGCATAGAATCTTTGAGGGATTCTTCCCCTGCGGTTTTTGGGTATTTGTTTAAGGATTCCACATTTTCTTTTAAGGCTTCACAAATACATGCTGGAGTTTCAAACTGCGGTTCGCCAATCGTCAAGGAAATGCGTCTGCCTTCGGTTTGGATTCCGCTAATGAGCAAATTTAGCTTTTCAAAAGGATAGGGTTGAAATTCCATTATGATTTCCCGTTGTGGTTTTTGGAATTTTTAGATTTTTGGCTTGGTGCGCGGTTTTTTGAGGAATTACGATGATTTTTAGACTGGGATTTTTGGCGCGATTCTTTGTGAAATTCTTGAAAATTCCAATCCTCTGAATCTCTTTTGGAGCTTTTTGGTTTCTTGTTATGATTCCAATCTTTCCCATAGTTTTTGTTGTTTCTTCTGTTTTTTGCGCTGTCTTTATCGTTGTTTTGTCGTTCTCTGCGAGGATTCCCCTCTAATTGCATTTGCATGGTTTTCAAATCCTTTTTGTTAAGTCCGATTTTGTTAGGTCCTAAGACTTTGGAATCTTGCAATACCATAGAAAGCAGTTTGCAAACTAATTGCGTCATATCTGCGTGTGAGCGGATTTGCTCATAGATTCGCAATGCGTCGTCGCTGATAGTGTGTTTGAGGATTTTGTCTAGCAAATTGGAATCTTGCTTGTCCATTGCGTCTTGAATACTTGGAATCTCGTATAGTTCAATACTTGCTTTGGTGTTTTCTTTGATTCTGCGAATCTCTTTAAACTCTAAAGGTGTCGCAAGTGTGATTGCAATGCCCTTTTTCCCGGCTCTTCCGGTGCGTCCAATACGATGCACATAGGATTCGGGATTGAGCGGGATATGGAAATTAAACACATGGCTTACACCGCTGATGTCTAGCCCACGCGCGGCAATATCGGTCGCGACAAGAATATTAATGCTAGAATTTTTAAAAGCGTTAATGGATTTGAGGCGTTCTCTTTGTTCCATATCTCCGTGCAATGCTCCTGCTTTGTAACCGCGAGAAAGTAGGCGTTCGGATAAAATATCCGCTTCTTTTTTCATACGCGTAAAAATGATTGCCTTGCTTGGAGTTTCGCTATCAATGAGGCGCACAATCGCATCTTCGCGCTCACTTTCGTTAATAATATAATAGCGTTGGGCGATGTCTTGATTAGTCGCATCTTCGGGCGTTACTTTGATGAGCTTTGGATTATTAAGAATCTTTTGAGCTAAATGTTTAATAGGAATTGGCATTGTAGCAGAGAAAAGGAGAGTTTGACGCGCATTAGAAAGATAGGTGAAAATCTCTTCTATATCATCTAAGAATCCCATATCCAGCATTTCATCGGATTCGTCTAATACAACCACGCTTGGGGAGAAGTTTTTAAGCCGTTCGTTGCGCAAATGATCTAGCAATCTTCCGGGTGTCGCGATGATGATTTGTGGGCGTTTTTCTAGTAATTCAAGTTGTCTGCGAATAGGCTGTCCGCCAAAAAGCGAGACGGTGCGCACTTTGTTGTATTTGCCAAGTTTAAAGATTTCATCGCCTACTTGCATTGCAAGTTCTCTTGTGGGCGTTACGACAAGCACTTCAATTTCGCCATTGTGTTTGAGGCTGTTGATGAGAGGCAATCCAAAAGCGGCTGTTTTGCCCGTCCCTGTTTGCGCTTGTGCAATCACATCTAAGCCATCTAAGATGATTGGAATTGCCTCTTGTTGGATTGGGCTTGGTTCGCTAAAACCCGCTTCTTTAATGCCGCGCAAAATGCTTTTTTTCAAGCCAAAGGATTCAAAGCCCTTAGCAGAATAAGAGTTTGGGGCAAGAGTTTGGGAATCTTGCGCTTGTTGTGTCTGTCTTTTGGCGGGATTTTGTTGTTTTGTTGTTTTGTTCATTGTGTTACTTTAATTTAAATTCATTTGTGATTATAGCATTAAAACGCGCAATATCACTCTAAAAAGCCGAAGCGATTTCCGCTAACTTGTTTGGAGATGATTTCAAAGGAAGTTTGCGCATTGGCTTTAAAGGCTTTTGCTTCTTGAATCAGTCCTTCGGGATTCTCCCAAATATGCGCACTATCAATGTAGATTTTTTCAAAGGTGATTTCATTAATCAAAGAGAAATACAAAGTGCGCTTATAGGCGGTTTTAACAGAATAAAGCTCATTTTGGCATAGAATCTTAAGTTTTAGATTCGTAGATTCTTGCTCATCAGTGGTTACGATGAGGAAATATTTTCTTTGCTTCTTTTTGATTTTGTTGATATAGTGATAAAGCAATGTGTCTAGCTCGTTAAGCTTGTCTTTATTGAGGTGTTCTAAATATTGTTCAATAAAATAAGTCATCGTAGGCACGCGGTCGTTGTTGGCATTTTTGAAAAAGTTTTTCTGCAAACTCACGGATTTTAGGATTTTGTGATAGATTTTATCGTTTAGAATCGTGATACAAATATCCAACCCGCTTTTGATTTTTTTGTAGATTCTCTCATGTGTTTTTTGGTAAAGCTCGGTGTAGATTTTGAGATAATGCTCTTCAAATTGTTCTTTTAAATGCAGAAGTCTTTTGCAAAGATTGCTATTGAAGTTTTCGCTTTCCCCCATTTTTTTTAGCTCTAATTGCACTTTTTCTAGTTTTTGTGAGTTTTTCTCTAAATCTACTTTGGATTGGATTCTGCGCTGAAGCAAGAGAATATCGCTTTTTAAGGCGTTGATTCGTTTTTGGCATAGATTGGCGGTGTCTTTTGCATTATTAATCGCTACGATAAGGGCTTGATAATGGCATTGTTGAGCTAAAAAATGCTCTTTGAAGACATTTTCAACATTGACTTTTTGGTAGCGCGTAAGACCTGAAAATGCGGATTCTAAACGCGTCATAATTCCGAGTTCTTCAATAAAATCGTCTTTGGGAATCGTTTTGTCGCTATAAAGTAGGTTATCTAGCGTTTTGGCACTGAATCGCTTGAGGTGCGTGTAGTCATAGAGGAATTTGTCTTTTGGCAAGTGCAAATCGTTTAAAAATGCGATGGCGGAAAACTCTTGAGAAAAGTATTTTTTGAGGGATTCCATAGGCTTTATATCTACGGCAATTTCTCTGATTTTTTGGTAGTCAGTTGTTTTGTAGATTTTTTGAACGATTGCGTCGCGTTTGTTGCTAAGGAGTGTGTCGAGTTGTTCATCTGTTTCGTGATGCCAAAACTCGGATTCTGAAATCATAGAATGGTTGCCAAAGTCTTGGTATCTTGACGCTTTGCAGTCTGTAACTTGTCCTGCTTCATTGCAGCGAAATTCTACAAACATATCTACAGCGGGAATCACTTTTTTATCATGCCAAGTTTCTTTGGTAAATTCAAAGAGTTTTCTTGAGAGATTGATCACAGCACCTTTGCCATTGCTGCTTAGGTAACGAACGATTTTTCCGTGCATTGCTAACCTTTGGAATCTTGATTGGGGATATTTTGGGATTGTGCATACATTTTAGAATATTCTGTTTGCATTTGTGTTTTGAGGTCTTCAAACCAATGTTCGCCTTGTGGTATAAAAGCCGGTAGATATTGCACACTAAAAGGTGTGTTTTGGAATTTTAATGCACCAATATCAAGGCATTTGCGTGTGCCACAAACTACAACGGGCTGGACTTTGAGGTTGAAGCGTTCGATGAGAATCTTCGCTCCACTTTTAAAGGGCAAAAACTTCTCTCCTCCAAGACTGCGTGTGCCTTCTGGAAAGATACATAGGGTGCGGTTGTTTTCTAATCTATCCTTTGCTTCTTTGAGCAAAAATACAAGCTCCTTTTTGCTCTCACGATTGATAAGAATCATTTTGGGGGCTTTGAGTGCGTGTCCGTATAAGAAGGGCTTTCCAAGCTCTTTTTTGGCAATCCAACAAAGATTATTAGGGTGGATTGCTTCTAGGAAAATCACATCCATAAAGCTTTGGTGGTTGAGAACTAGAATCTGCGCACTAGAGTCTAACGCACCTTGAATGTTTGTGTGCACACCAAAGAGTTTGAGGAATCCTCTAGCGGTGATTTGCCTCAATTTGCGTTGTGCGTTTGGGAAAAGATACATCAAAGCAATCGTGCAAGGAATGAAAAGCAGCGTGTAAAGAACCGCGCTAATAGCTCTAATTTTGGAGATCATCGCGTTTTACCCACCCTATACGATCGTCTTGCAAAAGCACTTTGTAATAATTGCTCCGTTGTCCCAAAATCTCTACTTTTATTGGCTCTTGCGTGGTGAGAATGATGGTGGAATTAAAGGTTGGTTGGATTCTAAGAGAAGCGTTTGCTTTAAGCGTAGCGGAGGTTTTGAGTGTGAGGAAATAAAACAACACTCCAAGTGCAATAATACCAAGCAAAACAAAAATCAACTTTCTTTTATACAAATACAAACCAAAAAACAAAATAGCAAGAGAAGCCATAGAAGCGATTTTAAAAAATTGGTGATTGTTTTTGGGCTTGATGTCGCTTTGTGTGCTAACTCTATCTTCAATCGCGATATTATCCACTAGCAATTCTGTGTATTTAGAAGTTTTTGTATTGAAATAATCAAAACGAATCGTGTTTAAGTCTTTGGGGACGATTGCATAGTAAAAAGCCTCTGCTTGTTTATAGTCGCCACTTTTGCTTTCAATGCCTTGTTGCGTGTAAGATGCTAGATGAAAATCAAAGAGATTGCCCATTGTGCTTTGGAATTGAAAAACCGCAAGATTGTGCTGCGTGTCGTAGTTAGTGATCTTTGTATCTAGGATTTTCAAATCTTGTGCGAGGACTTGACAAAAGCTTCCTTGCCGTTCTAGCTTAATGGCTTTGCCACTGATATTTTGTGTGCTTTCGGTGGCTTCTCCCTCGTCAGTATTAACGCTGATTTTGATTTGAGGAATCGTATAGTTTGGTTGCTTGATTTTAAAATAAAAGGTGTTTCTTAGGCTAGAATCTTCTGTGTTGAGATTCCAGCTTTCATTGGGGTTTAGAATCTCTACACTTGCTTCTTGAATGCTGTTTTCAAACACAAATTCCGTTTTGATTGTGGAATAATTTGTCAGCACGAGAAGCTTCAAATCCAAAGAAATCACTTGATGAACATATAAAATATCCAAAGGAGGATTGAGAATCTCTAAATAGACATTTTTAGCAAGAGAATTAATAGGATAGGGGTTTTCATCGGTTTCTTGTAAAGTGTCTTGAGGGTTTGGGGTTTGAAATGTGGAATCTTGAGATTCTTGGGGTTGCGATTCTTGATAGAGAGATTCTAAGTTGAGGTTGGGTGTAGAATCTTGCGAGAGAGGAGCGGGGTTTGGCGTTGTGGAATCCTCTTCAAAATCATTTTGCAAATCCCTATCCAATGCTTTTTGTAGATCGTTTTGCAAATCTTCTTCAGAGATTGCATTGGGTAATGCGTGATGTGTTGCACTCTCTAAAGCAGAATCTTGTGAGGCAGAATCCTCCATAGGATTTTGCACATTTTGAGGGAACATTCTTGTTTCGCTCACAGGGGTTTTTTGCGTCTCTACTTCCTGCGCGATTCCATAAATGCTAAATCCAAAAACAAAAGCTAATTGTATAAAAATTTTCATAGAACCCTTACGAATCCTTCTAGCATTTTTAAGCCAATGTCTTGACCGAGTGTTTTTTCTATGGCGCGTTCAGGGTGTGGCATAAGCCCAAAGACATTTTTTTGTTTGTTGCAAACTCCAGCGATATTGCTCACAGAACCATTGGGGTTTTCAACATATTCTAGCAAGATTTGGTGGTTTTCTCTAAGCTCTTCTAAGCCTTTGTCGTCAATATAATAGTTTCCATCAGCGTGAGCAATAGGAATCTTTACAATTTCGCCCGGAAGGAATTTGCTTAAAAACACATTGTCGTTGTGAATCACTTTGAGATTGGAATCTTTAGAAATGAAATGCAGGTTTTCATTGCGTTTCATTGCACCGGGCAATAATCCGCTTTCAAGTAAGATTTGGAAGCCATTGCAGATTCCAAGCACATATCCGCCTTTATCTGCAAACTCTATTACGGCTTTCATAATAGGAGAGAATCGCGCGATTGCCCCGCTACGCAGATAATCTCCATAGCTGAATCCACCGGGTATGACGACTAATTTTGTGTCTTTTGGCAGGGAAGTTTCTTTGTGCCATACGATGGTGGTGGGTGCGTCTAAAAGCGAAAAGGCGTATTCCACATCGTATTCGCAGTTTGTTCCCAAAAATTGTAGAATCGCAATCATTTTTTACATCTTTATTTGATAGTTTTCAATCACGGTGTTAGCCAACAAGGTTTCACACATAGATTCCACTTCTTTTTTGGCATTGGCTGTATCATTTCCTGCAATCTCTAGTGTAATCACTTTGCCCACCTTGACACCTTGCACACCTTGATAGCCTAGAGATTCTAAAGCATGGTGGATTGCTTTGCCTTGTGGGTCTAACACGCCCTCTTTTAGCCCTACAATGACTTCTACTTTCATTTTTTCTCCTTAAGTTTGGATTCTTTTTAAAATCTCTTCGTAAGCCATTTTGACATTGCCCAAATCTTGTCTGAAGCGGTCTTTGTCTAGTTTTTCTCGTGTGTCTTTATCCCAAAATCTGCAAGAATCCGGTGTAATTTCATCAGCAAGTAGAATCGCACCGCTAGAATCTACGCCAAATTCTAATTTGAAATCCACCAAGATTAGATTTTTTTTGTCAAAAAACACTCTTAGCACTTCATTGACTTTACGCCCGATTTTGCGCAACTCATCTAAGGATTCTGTGGATTTGACGCATTGGAGAATCAGTGCGTGTTCATCGTTGATGAGCGGGTCGCCAAGTGCGTCGTCTTTATAATAAAATTCCACCAAAGTAAAAGGCAAGGATTCCCCCTCTTTGATACCTAGACGCTTACTTAAGGAGCCGGTTGCAACATTGCGGACAACCACTTCAATAGGAATAATCTTCACGCGTTTGCAAAGCATTAAATCTTCGCCTATGGTTTCAACGAAATGTGTTTTGACACCATTTTGCTCCAAGAGTTTAAAGATTTCTGTTGAAATTTTGCAGTTTAGAATCCCCTTGCCTTGCTCACTTCCCTTTTTTTCTGCATTAAAGGCGGTTAAGTCGTCTTTGAATTGGGAGATAATTAGATTTTCATCGTCTGTTTTGAAAAGTTTTTTGCCTTTTCCCTCATACATCATTTCTTTTTGCGCTACTTGCATTTTTACTCCTTTTATAGAACTTTAAAGATTTTCAGCACATCAATGGCACTTTTAAGCTGAATATCTTGTAGCACCTGTTTATGTGTGATTGTATTTTTAGAATCTTTCGTTTTTTTGTCTTTGTTGGATTCAACTTTTGCCAATTCTCCCTCTAAATGTTTTTGTAAATCCGCTTCTTTAATGCTAAATCCGCTGTTTTCATCAGGCACGATACCGGGAGCGACTTCAATATCGGGAGTTACCCCAACGGCTTGAATCGTGCGACCACTTGGCAGATAATAACGCGCAATCGTCAAGCGCAAGGCTTCTTTCTTTTCTGTGGGGAGAATAACTTGCACACTACCTTTGCCAAATGTCCCCTCGCCGACTAATACCCCGCGTTTATTATCTTGAATCGCTCCCGCGACAATCTCACTCGCACTCGCGCTTCCATTATTGACAAGCACGACAAGCGGAATCTTGCCATAAGGAGTGCGGTTTGTCGCGCGATAAACGATGTTTTCATCTTTGATTCTGCCTTTTTGAGAAACGATGATTCCCTCCTTGATAAACAAATCGCTTAATTCTACTGCTTGATTCAATAATCCACCCGGATTGTTGCGCAAATCCAACACAATACCATCAATAGTTTTGAATTTCTTTAGCTCTTCTTCTACGCGTTTGCTGACATTTTTATCAAAAGAAGTTACGCGCAAATAAACATAATTACTCTCTTCAATCCCTTTTGCATAGACGGATTCTACTTTGATATTGTCGCGAATAATATCAAAAACAAGAGGTTTTGGCTCATTTTTGCGCACGATAGTGAGCTGCACTTTTGTATTAGGTTTGCCACGCATTCTATTGACCGCGTCGTCAATACTCATATTCAGCGTGCTTTCTTCGTTGATTTTTAGGATAATATCGCCGCTCTTTAGACCGGCTTTATCGCCCGGAGTGCCTTCAATAGGAGCGATAATCGTGAGCGCACTTTCTTTGAGGGCAATCGTGATACCAATTCCGCCAAATTGTCCATCAGTTTGGATTTTTAAGTCTTCAAACTTCTTTTCGTCTAAATAAGCAGAATGGGCGTCAAGGTTTGACAAAAGCCCATCAATCGCCTTATCTACGATTTCATTCAAACTTAATTCATCAACATAATATTTTTCAACCGTGCCAATTACTTTGCGCAGTTTATTGTAAGCATCAAGTCGGGATTCGTCCTCTGCAAATGCGATATTTTGCAACAATGCAAAACACAATAAACTTGCAAGAATCGTGTAAAAAAAGCTTTTGAAATTTAATTGCTTCATAAATCAACCTAAAATAAAGTTTAGCTTTTGATTCTAGCGCATTCTCACTTAAAGTTTAAATAAAATAAATATATTAAGTTTGTTTTAAGATAAATTAAAGGGTAGATTTGCAAGTTTTGCATACTAAAAGGTGTTACAATGGAATCTCGCCTTTCGTCATTGCGAGTGAGTGAAACGAACGCGGCAATCCATAATCACGCATAAAGTGGATTCTATAATGGCGAGATTCTTTAGTGTAGATTGCCACGAAGTTGTGCCAACTTCCCGCAATGACGCAATAGCAGAATCGCAGGTTTGTTTGAGGTTATAGATTGCTACGAGATTCTAACGAATCCCTCGCAATGACAAAAGGCAATACTTTAACGACTTCTCACGATGATTTGCTAACACACGATTCTACTACCACAGAATCTCGCAATGACAAGCTACATAGCCCATTATCCTTTAGTCTTCTTGTTGTGCAAATGGATATAAAGTTGCAAGACTTCTAAACTCGCAGGGGTAACCCCGCTGATTTCACTCGCTTCAAAAAGGCTTTTGGGATTGAATTTTTTGAGTTTTTCAATCACTTCTAAACTAAGTCCCGGAATCCCATCAAACACAAAATTTGGCGGAATCGCAATGCTTAGCATTTTGTCCATATTATTGATAAGCTCTTGTTGTTTTTGGATATAGTTCGCGTATTTTGTCTCTACCAAAATTTCCTCTAATGCGCGTGGAGAATAGTGTGCAAATGGGGATTCTACAATCTCATTGATTCGCAGAAGTTTTTGCAAATCAAAACTGCGACGACTCACAATCGTGCTCCAAGTCGTTTTATCGCTGATTTTTTCTTCCCCAATGGAATCTAGAAACTTTAGAATCTCTAGCGTTGGCGTAATGGGCGTATTGTTGAGCCATTCTAAGCCTTGTTGAATGTGTGTTTTATCTTGCAAAAGCACATTGAAATCTTCCTTGCTCATTAGTCCTAGCGTGTGTGCTAATTCTCCTAGTCTAAAAACCGCGTTTCCCTCGCGCAAAAGGAGGCGGTATTCCGCGCGTGAACTAAACATACGATAAGGCTCTTTTGTGCCCTTGGTAACCAAATCATCAATCATTACACCAATGTAAGCCTCGCTGCGTTTGAGTGTGATTTCTTCTTTGCCTTGCGCACTTAATGCCGCATTGATACCCGCGAAGATTCCTTGCGCTCCTGCTTCTTCATAGCCTGTTGTGCCATTGATTTGCCCGGCGCAGTAGAGATTCTTTAGCTTTTTGGTTTCTAGGGTATGTTTTAGCTCGGTTGGGTTAATATAGTCGTATTCAATCGCATAGCCATAGCGCACAATCTCTGCATTTTCTAAGCCTTCAATGCTATGAATCATTGCTTCTTGCACATCAAAGGGCAGGGAGCTTGTCAAGCCATTGATATAATATTCGTTTGCTTCTAATGTTTGTGGCTCTAAGAAGAGTTGGTGTCGCTCTTTGTCTGCGAAGCGATTAACCTTGTCTTCAATGCTTGGGCAATAGCGTGGTCCTATCCCTTCAATCTGCCCGGTAAATAAAGGTGCGCGGTGGAAGTTTTCGCGAATGATTGCGTGGGTTTTGGCGTTTGTGTAGGTTACAAAGCAGGGGAGCTGGGTGGGGTTAAAGGTTTGATTGCCAAGTTCTTTTTGTGTTTGGCGGCTAAAATAGGGTGCGGGAGTATCGCCAAAGTGCTTTTCTAGATTTGTAAAATTAATGCTACTTGCCTTGATTCTCGCGCAAGTTCCGGTTTTGAGTCTGCCAATCTCCATTCCAAGTTGTTCCCCAAATTCGCGCAAATTTTTCCCTAACGCAGAAGCTGGAGGTTCTCCGGCTCTGCCATTGCTAGAGGTGTTTTCTCCAATATGAATTTTGCCTCGCAAAAAAGTGCCTGTGGTGAGGATAATCTTACGCGCAGAATAAGATTTGCCAATAGAGGTTTTTAGCCCAATTACTGCGGTTTTTTCTTCATTGAGTGTTAGGGATTCTACGATTTGTTGGGTTACTTCAAGATTGGGCGTGTGATAGCAGAAATCACGCGCAAGAATCTTGTATCTATCCATATCAATTTGCGCCCTAGTGCCGCGCACTGCGGGACCTTTGGAAGCATTAAGGGTGCGGAATTGGATTCCGCTTTTATCGGTAATATATCCCATAACACCGCCTAAGGCGTCAATTTCTTTAACCAAATGCCCCTTGCCAAGCCCTCCAATAGCTGGGTTGCAACTTGCCGCACCGATTTGCTCTACAAGCATTGTAATAAGTAAAGTCTTGCACCCCATTTTTGCCGCTACAACAGAGGCTTCAATCCCCGCATGTCCCCCACCAATCACAATCACATCATAATCCATTTTTTGCCTTAAACTGAAATTTTTGCGCAATTATAGCTAAATTTGGGAATGTGTTGCGCGGTGGCGCAATCTATAATGCAGAACTTCGGGAAATTCTACAATGGAATCCTTAAATAGAAAAAAGTGAGTGATTTAGGCTTAAGCAAAGCCTAAATCGGTGAAGTTAGAATCCTTAAATGATTAAAATTTCTTTTTATGCGCATCGTCAAGCATATTTTTGGTGATTCCATTAACATTTTGAGCAATGTCATTTGTAATGTTTGCAACTTCAACATTTTCGTTTGTAACGCCTTCTAGTTGGACGATTGCTTCATTGATTTGTGAGATTCCTTGCGCTTGTTCTCGGATAGATTCGCTCATCTCGCTAACGCTTTGGACAAGCACATTTACATTTGCTTCAATCTCGCCTAAGCTTTTTCCTGTTCTTTCCGCTAGTTTTCGAACTTCATCGGCAACAACCGCAAATCCTCTACCATGTTCTCCTGCTCTTGCCGCTTCAATCGCAGCGTTAAGAGCTAGGAGGTTGGTTTGGTCTGCAATGTCTTTAATTACGCCCACGATTCCCTTAATATCCTCCGCCTGTCTTGTTGCATCGCTTGTTTTATTGGAGACATTTTCCATAGATTGACTGATTTCTTCTACTGCTGCCGCGGATTGTTGGAGAGAACTTGCTTGAGAGTGTGAGCCTTCCATTAGCTTTTGCATAGATGATTCCAATTCAGAAGCTTGATTTGCGAGTTCTTGGGCAAATCCCGCACTTCCTCTAAGCATTTTACGAATCTCTTCACCTAATGTGTTGGTTGTAACTTCCACACTTCCGTGCGCATTTTGCACTTCGGTGGTGAAATCTAAGCTTTTGTAGGCTTCAAAGACGCGATGAATCTCATTCATATCGCTTCCGATTTTGTTTTGCAAGACTTCTAGCATATTGTTAAGCACATCTTTGAGGTTTGCTAGTTGAGGGTTGCTAGGTTGTTGCGTGATTCTAGCGGTTAAATCTCCGCTTTCAACTGCTCTTGCTGTTTGTGCAGATTGTTCAATCGCTTCTTCATCGGTTTTAAGCGAATCTTGTGTGCGCTTAATGTTTTCATTGATAAGTCTGCCCATCGTTCCTAGTTCGTCATTAGCACGAATCTTGATGTAATGCACATCTTTGCTTTCGTGGTTAAGGAATTTAAAGAATTGGTCCAAAGTATTGACAAGCACAGGAAGGCGTCTGCCGATATTTTTTTGGACATATACATAAACAAGCAACATTGCAAGAATGACAAATATCAAAGAAGCAGTCGCAATGATAATTTCCAAACGATACAAAGGAGCTAACACGGATTCTTCTGGCGCAATAACGGCAAATGAGAAGTTTGCTGCACCGCTTGAAGTTGAGAAGCTATCCACAGCGGCGTAACTTTCTACACCTGCAATCGTGCGGTATCTCACAACGCCTGTCGTATTGGCTTTAATGGTTCTATCTAGCTCTTGAACTCCCGGGTGTTTGTTTATATCAGAAAGACGCTTAAGCAAGATTTCTTTGTTTTTGTTTGCAATGATATTTCCTTCGGAATCAAAGAAAACTTTCAACTCGTTATCAAATAAGCTCTCTGCTCTGTTGTCCATAAATTCTAATATAGAATGTTCGGTATTAATGATAAATCCAATCACGCCGACGAGTTGTTTATGGTTGTTGAATAATGGAAGCGTTAAGGAGAAACCGATAAATTCGTCTTGTTCTATTTTGATTTTCGTTGCGCGCCCAAAGAAAACTTCATTGCTACCATATTTGCCTTGTTTTACGGCATTTTGAACTGCCATGAGATTGGTGATAAGGGAATCCGATGGCTTTTTATGTACAACACCGCCTTTGGCGTGTGTGTCATTATCGTAAAGCAACATTACAAATTCGCCACTTGGTGTTAGATTCATAGGGTCGTTTTTGAAGTGTGCTGGAGGGTTAACCAAATAAAGAAACGCATAATCTGCGTATGAAGAGCTATCAAAAACCCCCTCTAAGACACTTTCAGTCCTAGCTAAGTTCATTTGTGAGGGGTCCATTGTCTCAAAAACATAATTCAACACCGCCGCACCTGCTTGTGTTGTAGTGATGACTTCTTCTAGAATCCCGGAAATATATTCTCCATCGCCTTCTGCCGCCTTTGCAATGATACTTCTCGCATCGCGTTCCATATTGTTTCTTACAATGCTTGTAATGATGACGGAAAGGATAAGCACACCGACAACAAACAACATTCCAATTGCTGTAACTAATTTAGTCTGCAATTTCATATTACTTAAAAATCCCATAGAATTTCTCCTTAGCTGCTTAAATTATTTTGTGTAGAATTTTTCAAGGGGAAAATTATATATTAAATTTTTTAAAATTAAGATAAAATCAAAAGAAAATTTTAAGTAGTAATAAGCAAAAATTATGAAAAAATTATAATTAATTAATGTTTTAGAATCTGCTTTGGAATTGATTTTTCATAATGGAATCTGATTTTGATTTGCGCATTATAGAATCTAAATTTATAGAAACTTACGCTAAAATATTTTTAATCATTATACTTTTTTGGAAATAATGGAGAGTATTAAGGGCGAGATTTTTTATTGTCATTGCGAGAAGTCGTTAGACTTCGTGGTGTGCAATTTATGAAACAAATTTCACCCGTTTCAGCGCAAATCCACGCTTTAGAATTTCGCCATTATAGAATCTATTTTGGTTTAATTTATGGATTGCTTCGTTACACTTCGTGCGTCTCGCAATGACGCATAGCAAAGTGCAAGGTAGAATCCTTGCAAGACTACTGCACTTGTTCCAAAGCAGCTTCCAAAGCCTTCTTATTTTTTGGCATTTCTAGGATTTGGCATGTGCCATTTTTGGTTTGCATAATTGCTAGAGAATCCGCGATTCTTAAGGCTTGGTCAATATTGTGTGAAATCATCACTAAAGTGTGTGTGCGTCCAATCTCTACTAAAAGCTCTTCAATCACCCTTTGGGAGCGCAAATCCAACGCGCTTGTTGGCTCATCAAGCGTTAGGATTTTTGGCTCTAAGCTTAGGATTCTGGCCAAAAGCAACCTTTGTTGCTCACCGCCAGAGAGGCGCAAGGCATTTTCTTTTAGGCGGTTTTTTAAAGAATCCCAAAGTCCCACTTGCATTAAGGATTCACAAATTTTTTGTTCAATTGCGTGTTTGTCTAGTTTTGTAAGCAAAGAAAGGGGTAAGCTTAGGTTTTTTTCAATGCTTAGATTAAAAGGTTGCGGGGATTGGAAAAGCATTCCGATATTTTTGCGCAAAACCTCCAATGGAATCTCTTTAATGTTTATCATTTGGTTAGAATCCAAATTCGCATAAATCTCGCCAAAAACTTCCCCGCCCATTTCTTCACAAAGACGATTCAAACAGCGCAAAAAAGTGCTTTTGCCACAGCCGGAAGCTCCTAAAAGCGTGAAGATTCCGCGTTGTTGAATCTCTAAGTTGAGTTTGGAGAAAATTTGCTTCCCTCCAAAAGCAACGCCTAGATTTTTAATTTTGAGACTTACAGACATTGAATTTCCTTTTTGAGATTCTTTTCAAAACCATTCCAAAAAGCAACAAAACGCCACACAGACAAAGCAAAACCAAACTCGCACCCATTGCATTTTGTAGTTCTAGTTGCGTTTGGTAGTTTTGGGAGTTGTAATAAATATAAAACGAAAGCGATTCAAATCTACCAAAAAGCCCATTGGGCAAACCTGCATTTGCCACTGCACCGACAAACATTACAACTGCCGTATCTTCTGCTACGCGACCGAGTGCTAAAATCGCCCCGCTTAAGATTCCATTACGCGCTTGTGGAAGTAGTAAATACCATAGAACCGCGCCTTTTGGGATTCCAAGTGCACGAGCATTTAGCATTAAGTCTTGTGGCACAGACAAAAGGGATTCTTTTGTGGTTGTAATCAATGTCGGCAAGACAAGCAATGCAAGACAACACGCAGCAAGCAAAAGACAACTATTCGCTTGGGGTAAAAAGTGGTTTTTAAGCCACAAAATACTTAAGAATCCAAACAAGCCCATAATCACGCTTGGAATCCCTGCAAGAATATCCACCATCGCCCCTAAAAGCCATTTTTGGAAAGGAGAAGCATAAAAGCTGAGGTAGATTCCACAGCCAATGCCCGGTGCAACTGCGAGCAAAAGGCTTAAAATCACAAGCCAAAAAGTGCCAATAAGCGCAGGAAAGATTCCATGAAACACTGCAACTTTGCCCAAAATCGCGCCCAAAGGTGAGGTGTTGCCAAAAAACAACTTCAAATCCAATACAGAGATTCCGCGCCAAAGCACCCAAAGCAACAAAGATAAAACCACCAAACCCACAAACACTGAACCTAAAATGCTTAAGAGATAAAGAAATCTTGCCATGTTGCGCTTCATTGTAGAATCCTAGAGATTTTGGGAGTTTCTATGCAGGATCCCACGCGCAATCAAAGCCAAAAATGCATTGATGAGAATCAGCAAAAATCCAGAAATAAAAAGTGCGTTGTAGGCGTTCCCGATAGATTCGTTAGCGGTAATTAACGCAATGTGCGCACTCAAAACGCGCAAGGGTTCAAAAAGCGAAGTCGCAAAAATCAGCGCATTAGAAGAAAGCATAAGTGCAATCATCGTATCGCCAAACGCGCGTCCAAATCCGAGCAAAAACGCCCCAATCAACACGCTTTTTGCCTTTGGAATTACGACAAAAATTAGTGTTTCAAAGCTGTGCATTCCAAGTGCTAGTCCATTGAAATATTGGTGCATAAAAGGTTTTTTAAGCCCGGATTCTAACAATAAAATCATTGTCGGTAGAATCACAAAACTCAAAACGCAAATACACGCAAGGAGATTCCGCCCACTTCCGCCAAAAGCCTCTCGTAAAAGTGGCACAAGCAAAAATAATGCGCCAAAAGCATAAAGCACGGTGGGAATAGAACCCATTAAACGCACGAGAAAGCTTAAATAGCCTTGCAAAATTTTGTTGATTTTGGATTTTGGGGGTAAAATCAAAAAACTTGCAACACCCAATGCTAATGGAAATGCGACAAGCAGTGTGCTAAAGCTTAGCGTGAGGGAGTTAGCAAGCATTGTCAAAACCCCAAATTCATTCGCTTTGGGGTTCCAACCAAAATGCAAGGTTAAGCTAGGATTGGACGCAAGCGTTTGCAGCCCAAATCCACCAATCACGATAAAGAGTAGGCAAATACCGCTTAAAGCAATGATTGTCGCTAAAGTCGCAACCAATCTCATTTGGGAAGTGGAATATATCCTGATTGTTCGATAAACTCCGCGCCATCTTCAGAGTAAATATAATCGACAAAAAGCTTCGTAAGTCCTTGTGGTTGCCCTTTGGTATTCATATATAAAAGTCTGCTGATAGCGTAAGCACCCTCTTTGGTTTTCTCTTGATTTGGCTCTACCCCTTCAAAAGAGATTCCTTTAATGCTATCATCTAAATGCCCGATTCCGACATAACCAATTGCGTTTTTATCTTGAGCAATCGCAATCTTCATCGCTCCATTGGAGCTTACGACATTCGCAGATTGTGGAATCTCTGTGTCTTTGTTTAAGCCTTTGGATTCAAAGGTGTCGCGTGTGCCACTGCCATCTTCTCGCACATAAAGATTGATTGCGCCCTCACTACCGCCTAGCTCACTCCAATTTTTAACCGCGCCGCTGAATATTTGACTTGCTTGTTCCTTGGTGAGATTAGAGAGAGAATTTTCTTTATGCACAGCAATCGCCACGCCATCAACCGCAAAAGGGAAAGAAATGAGATGGTATTTTTCAATTTCTTGTGGTTTGAGTGCGCGTCCTGTGTTACCAATATCCGCCAAACCCTCACCGACTTTTGTGATTCCCGCACCTGTGCCACCTCCTGTAATCGTAATCGTAATATTTGGATTAGACGCCATAATTGCTTCGGCAGCCTTTTTCATCACGGGGATATGAGCTGTGCCACCAGCAATGTCAATCTTGCCATTTTGATTTGCAAAAATCGCTAGGGCAGCACTTGATGAAGTGGAATTAACTTGAGATTCCGCAGAATCTTTAGAATCAGACCCACAACCGGCAAATGCGCCAAATGTGAGCAACAAAACTGAAGCCGATAAAAGCGTAGAAACTTTTAGCATTTTTATTCCTTTATTGTGAAGTTTGAAAAGCCAAATTTTAATTAAAATGTCTTTAAAATTATCTTTAAGTTTTTTGGTTGGAATCTCTCCTTAAAGGATTCTGCTTGGCGGGTGTGTGCCACGAACTGCATTGTATTCCTCGCAATGACGCAGTAGTGATACGATGGAGTTTATGCGGAATCCCAAAAGTGCAAATAAAAAGCAAAAATCGCAAAAATGCGTTATAATTTTTCCAAAACTTGAGGCTTCTTTAAATGAAATTACAAATCCCCACAGAAAATTATGGCAAAAAAGTGCGCCAAAATTCCCCGCAACCCTTGCAAGTCGCGCAACCTATGTTGGCAAACAACAAACAAGAGCAATTTGTGCTAAAGGTTTCTATGTATAGTGCGCTTCTTTTGGCGATTTTAGGAATCGCTTTTGGGTTAAGCTTTAAAAGTTCCGCGATTGTGTTTGATGGAATCGTTGCCTTAGTGTCGGTAGGTTTGGGGCTTTTGAGTGTGATAACTTCGCGCTTTGTCTATCGTGAAGACGATGATGTGTTTCAATACGGCTATGTGCGCTTTGAACCTATGGTGAATCTTTTTAAAAGTCTGATTCTTATCATCGTCTGCGTTTATGCTTTGATTGGTGGAGTGGAAGATATTTTAAATGGAGGCTACACGCTTCAAATTGATGGCGCGGTGCTTTATACGCTTTGTGCTTTTATATTGTGTTTGGTTGTTTTTGTTTTTACTCGCTTTTTTGCTAAGCGGTTGGATTCTGAATTTATTGGGGTGGATAATGTGGAATGGAAGATTGATTGTGTGCTTTATTTTGGGGCGTTGGTTGCGTTTGGTGCGATTGTATGGTGGGATAGAGAACAGCAAAGCCTATGGACACATTATATCGACCCGATTCTACTCGTGCTTTTGAGCTTGTTTTTGGCTTGGACGCCTGTGCGGATTTTCCTCGCGAATCTCAAAGATTTGATGATGATTGCTCCTCAAGAGTTAGATAATAAAATCACGGAGGTTATGGAATCTATAAGTGTGGAATATGGGTTTGAAGACTATGATACGCATGTCGCCAAAAGTGGGCGATTTTTTATGATTGAAGTTAATCTCCTAATAACGGATTCTAATGCCAAAATGAGCGTGGGAGAAATGGATATTATCCGCAACAAAATTGAACAATCTTTGGAGATACCAAGTTATAAAATTTGGCTACTCGTAAGCTTCACTGCAAACCCCAAATGGCTTTAAGTGCCGCTAAGAGGATTCTACAATGGCGAGATTCAAAAGCGTAGATTTGCGCTGAAGCGGGTGAAATTTGTTTCACAAATTGCACGCCACACTCGCAGACGCTTGTTTGCAATGATAGCGGATCTACAAAGACGCATGTAGAGTAGGCAACACAAATACAAAGTGGATTCAAAACTAAACGAATCCAATAAAAAATCACAATAAAAAACATAATTTACAGCAAAGATAAATAAAATTTGGCTATAATGATTTTTTATGAATTTTGTATAACTTAAAATTTAAGGCACTTTATGAAAGGAATCATTGAAAAGGCATTTATTCAAGCCATACAAGATACGCTTGAAAAAACGCCAATGCGTTGTAATGATAAGCTCACAAATGGCTATCTCTCTAGCATTGACCTTATCTTTGAGGACGACACCAAAGGAACGGTTACTTTTGTAAGCTCTAAGGAGTTTTTGAATATTTTATCCTTTGGATTATTTGGAGAAGACGCGCAAGACGACTTGACTTTTCGGGATCTTTCTCAAGAATTAGCCAACTTGACGATTGGGCTTGGGAAAGTGCTTGCGATTAAAGAGGGGAAAAGTTTTAACATCAAAACACCACGAGTATTTGGCTATGGCGAGTTTCAAGATAGACAATACAATCACTTGGATTTCACGCTTGAAGGCGCACCATGCTCGTTATTTTTGCATAGATAGAGGGAAAAATGCCAGCAGATGAATTTACACTAGCGAAGATTCAAGCACCCAAACAAGAGGACTTAGCGCGATATTTAGACGGGATTATGAATAATTACAGCGGACTTTTGGATATGGGGGTGATTTTCAAATCCGAGCTTGGCTCTACAAAAGTGCCTTTATTGGATATTTTACGCTTTGAAAAAGGTTCTATTATTGATTTGCAAAAACCCGCAGGGGAGAGTGTGGAAATCTATATCAATGGGCGGATTATCGGCAAGGGTGAAGTGATGGTGTATGAGAAGAATCTAGCGATTCGTGTGAATGAAATCCTAGATTCTAATGCGATTGTTTATTATCTGACAAGAGAGAGTATCGGCACGGTATGAGGGTGGTTTTTGCACTTTTGTGCGCCTTGTGCTTGAATGCGTTTTGGCTAGGTGGAATCCTAGAGGCAAACACAAATCAAGAAAAGTTGCATTCAGAAAGCATTAATGCTCCAGAGCTTTTGGGGAGAAAGTCGGATTCTAGTTTGCAAGAATTTGCGTTTGAAACCGGGAAATCCCCGCTTGATAGTATGAATATGTTGCAATATCTTGGTGTGATTTTGCTCCTTGTTGGGCTTTTGATGTTTTTGTGGATTATCAAGACGCGCCTTAATAACCCGCAAGTTAAATTAAATAAGGCAAGTGCATTGGGTGCATTGTTTGACAAAAAGAATCCACAAAGTGCTGTGCAAGTGGAATCTATCGTCGCTTTGGGACTCAATAGTAAGCTTGTCGTGTTTGAAGCTTATGATAAGCGGTATTTGGTGATTATCAGCCCCAATGGTGCGAAATTAGTGGATTCGTATAGTTTAGGAGCAGAATCCGCTATGAAAGCCCAATCTAATGCAAGAAAGGAATCCCAGCAAAACCAAGAAGCGTTTAAGGAATTATTGGAACAAGAGTTGCCAAGTGAAACAAAATAGTTTTGTCGCGCTGTTGTTGTCTTTGACAATCCATGCGATTCTGCTTATGCTTGTGTTGTGGGAGTTTCGTTCCGATAAGTTTTACCACCCTCCGCATATGGGGCGCAGTGATGGTGAGCGTGTGAGTCTGAAGCATTTTAGATTCTCACAAGGCGGGGAGATAAGCGACAAAGAAAATAGCGGCGCAAATGCTCAAGGAAGCGTGCGCGAACAAACGCCACCACAAGAGAAATCGGAATCTGCTTTGACGCAAGAAGCCCCAAAAACACAAAAACAATCCCAAAAGCCAAAAACTCCCACCCCAAAATCCACAAATCAAAAACCCAAATCGCAACCCAAACGTGTCCCACAATCCACACCTAAGAGTGGAAGCGAATCTCTAGTGCAAAGCTTAGCAAGACCGCCAACAAGTATGCAAAACGCACCACAAACGCCCTCAATCTATGATTTTGGCAAAGATATGTCTAATCAAGATATAAAAGACCTTT
Organism: Helicobacter sp. MIT 05-5294; assembly: GCF_000765675.1. Taxonomy (GTDB): domain Bacteria; phylum Campylobacterota; class Campylobacteria; order Campylobacterales; family Helicobacteraceae; genus Helicobacter_D. Next base: position 37,094 of record NZ_JRPA02000010.1, read on the forward strand.
ATGGTGAGGAGTTTGGTTCTCTTGATGCGGAACAAAGGAAGTTTATCAAGGATAATTTAAGCGGAATCGGGAGGGTTACGCAAAGATATTTGAAATATCCGCAAATCGCTGGTAAAATGGGGCAACAAGGGGATAATATCGTGGAGTTTTATCTCCACCCAAATGGCGACATATCCGACCTTAAACTCCTCACGCCTAGCGGATTTAGGCTGCTAGATGAAAATAGTATGCACACGATTAGAATCGCTTATAAAGACTATCCATATCCGAGCGTCAAAACTAAGATTCGGATACGGGTGATGTATCGGGTGTATTAGGATTCTATGCGCATTGTGTCTATTGCTGCGAAGCTTTTGTAAAAGGCGATGGTAACCATAATTTTGTATGAATTGGATTCCGCCACTCGTTATTGCGAAGCCCCCTTGGGGCTGCAGCAATTTATGGCTTTAAGTTGTAGCGTAATGCTATTTTGTCAAGTCAAACCTGCTGTAAAGCTTAAGAATATAGTCTTTATCTAGCAGTTTTGGGTCTATTTCTGTGCCAATAGCTTCATCTTGGAAGTCCTCTAATGCAATACGATTCTTTGGTATATAGTTTCTGTGTTTTTTTACCCATGCGAAATGATGATTGCAAAATTCAGAGCGATAGACCTTGTGGTAGGAGTCATCTATCTTGGCTTCATAGGAATCATAGCCGTTTGCCATAGCATCAAGTTGATCTCTAGTTGGCTTCCCTTCTATCACTTGTTGTCTCCATTTTGTGATATTTGTTCCAACAATCCATTCATAATACTTAAAATTATCATCGTGAAATCTCACAATCTGGTCCCCAGCCCTATGATAAACTCCACATCTATTAAGCCCAAGATAGATTTCAGCTTCTTTAACAAAAATATCCATCCTTGAAAGGGCTAACATATCGTTTGGGCTCTTGAGGAGGTAAAAACTCTTATAAAGCTTTTTGGCGTCATAAATATGATCCACATCAATCTTGATAAACCATTCTCCTTTTGGAATAAAAGACAGCACAAAATTGCAATAGTTATAAAATTTATTTTCTAGTTTGGGCGGGTTCTTGATAATCACTTGATAAGGATATTTGACAGGGATAAAGCTAGGATAATCTTTGCAAAATTCTAAAATAATCTCCTCACTCCCGTCATCGCAATCATTATAGCCAATCACTCCTCTTTGGATCGCAGGTAATATAGAATCTAAACTTGCCCTAAGCGTTCTTGCTTCGTTTTTAACTCTTATAAAACCCCAAGGATTTAACGGAGATTTTGGATTTTGGGAGTTTTTATCAAAGCTAAAGAATCCCAAATGACGCACACTAGAATCAGCCTTAAGATTATCTTGCCCCCCCCCCTCATTAATTAGAGAATTTAGGCTATAAGCTTGATTGGATTCTACAAAATAAGGTTTGGAAAACTTAGAAGCATTAGAGATTCTTAAATCCTCTTGTGTGATAGGAAGATTCTGCGCATTGGCAAAGTTTAGGACGAGGAAGTCCTCGTTGGAAAAGGCGTTGATAGAATTCACACTATGCTTTGGCAAGTAAGAATCCACCTTATCAAGCGTAATTGTAAAGATACGATTTTCTATTTTTTGTCGCAATTTTGTGCGCCAAGATTTAATGGGAATAAAAGCGCAAAGAATTTTAGCTAAATATCTTTTTAATTTTTGGTTCATTTGGAATCCTTTTGCAGTGAAATTAGAAAATCATAGACATTTTTGGCAATATTCTTGTAATCCATTTTTTCTTTTGCGATTTGAAAAACCACTTGTTTTTTGGCGATTAATTGTTCTTTGGGGGTTTGCAGGATTCTCTCTATCGTTTTTGTTATTGCATTAGAATCGTGTGCGCTAAAAAACGCATTGGATTCGTCAAAAAGCCGCAAGTATTCTGGTAAATCGTTTATCAATGGAATCACGCCATTTCCTGCGTATTCCATAATTTTCATTGGACTTGAGACGCTATAAAGCGGGGTGTTTGGGATAATACCTAGCCCTATGTCGTAAGTGCTTAAAGTTTCCAACATCTGCAAAAGAGGTAGCGGAGGGTGTAGCACGATTCGTTTGTCTTGGGTTGCGATTTGGGCGATTGCCTCTACTTCGGGATTTTTGCTTGGGCTAAAAATATCCAATACAAACGCACCTTGTGCTTTAGAGATTGCTTCTATGATTTGTGCTAATTCGCGGTTTTGGTCTATGGAGCCTGTATAGATGAGTTTGAGAGGCTGGTTTATTTTGGCGGTATTTTGTGTGATTTTAGTGGTATTGAGATTTTCAAAGTCAATGCCGCTTGGAATACAATGGATTGGAATCTTTAAATCGGGCTGGAAAATCTGCTGGAGTTGTGGCGTCATCGTGAGATAAGCAATACATTTTGCAAGGATTCTATTATGCAAAAAATATTTGATTTTATATTCTATACTTTTGCGCCATATTGCTTTTTTGTCTCTTTTTGCCTCATAGATTCGGCGGTAGTCGTGCGGAAAAGTCTCCCAAAAAATGATTTGTTTATGAAAGGGCAAAATTTGTTTTGCGATTCCATAAAAATTGCGCACGATAATGAAATCATAATCCAGCAGATTCCCTCCTAGATTCATAAGGTTTTGGATAAACTTCCTGTGCTTAGTAGAATAGGGCAGGATAAAGCGATTCTCCTTAAAGCTTGGGGGGCAGAGTTTGGAATCTTTGGTAAAATACGCACAATGCACCTGCGCGTATTCTAAAAGGTATTTTTCAAACACACCTAAAATTGTTACTTCTTGTTCATTGTAGGGTTTATCGGTGATACAGAGAATTTTCATAATATTTCTTTCCATTGAGTTTTAATATGTTCTTGGGTAAAATTCTTAGATATCCTCTCTCGCGCCTTTCCCCCTAGTCTTTTTCTTAAAAGCTCATCTTCCATTAAGAGTTGGAGTTTCGTGGCAAATTCTTCTATATTATTATCCGGGATTAGGAATCCACTCTCTCCGTCTTTAAGTATTTCACTTGGACCATTTGGCACATCAAAGGCAACAGAGGGTAGCCCATAAGCTCCAGATTCTAAGAGAACCATAGGAAAAGCTTCATAGTGGCTGCTTAGAGCATAAATACTAGCTTGAAGGTATTCCTCTTTGATATTTTTAGTAAAGGATTTTAAGAGGATAGAGTTTTCTAACCCTAAAGTATGGATTTTTTGGTAAAGGATTTCTTTTAATTCCCCATCTCCTACTATATGAAGTTTCCATTCTTTTAAATGGGGGATTTTAGTAACTAAGCACCAAATATCCATTAATCGAAAAATGCCCTTTTCTTCGGATAATCTTCCCATGAATAAAACAACTTTTTGTGCAGGATTGGTTGTGATTTTAGGAAAGTCCTTTACGAAATTCGGAATAACCTTAATGTTTGAATGGAGTTTTGCCCATAGGTGAAGTTGTTTAGAGCTTAGAATAACTAGGGTATCAAAAAGGCGAATTCTAGGTGGCAAAAAAGGAGTCTTGTAAAGATATTTTTTAAAACCTGTTTCGAAATTCCCGTGATAGAATCGAATATAAGCAGTATTCCTAGCTTTAAAAAATGGGAATAAGAGCTGATGAACAATCACAAAATTTTGGGAATCTTTAGGTAGGAGCTTATTAAAGCGATAGGAAAATTTCAGTTTGTCTAAAAAGCTTTTGGTGGAAAAGTCCGCATAAAGTTTGCTAAAGTGGATAAGAGAGATTTCTGGGGGCATTTCAAAAGCTGGGGATTCTTCTTTGGTGGTGCAGCTAATAATTGTGATTTTATAATCTTTAGCCAATAAATAGCATAGATTTGCCACTACCCGATTAATCCCGCCAACACTTGAGATGTCTTTAACTACCATAAAAATATTTTTCATCTAACTTCTTCCTTGCCAAAAGCTATTATATCCATAAAGCCAAGCCTTTTAAAGCTTGTTACTTTATCATATAAACCAATAAAAATTAATTAAATGCTGAAAAGGTTTATTAGATGGGAAAACGAGAGAGTTATGATGAAAACTTCTATCACTACTCAAACACAAAAATAATCCCAAAGGTCAAAAACTCCCACTCCAATGGTGATATATCCAAGCGTAAAAACTAAGATTTGGATTTGGGTGATATATCGGATAAGATAGTGAAGTTTTGTATTGATTTTAATCATAATAATCTGTATAGTTCGCTCCATAATATTTTATTGTATTAAGGAGAAAAATAAGAATGAAATTGGGTTTGCAATATTTAAGAAGTGGCTTTGGCTTTTAAAATAAATAATTTATATAGATAAGGAGAAAATGTTAATGCAAATTAAAGTTTCTATTATCATACCGGTTTATAATGCAGAAAAATATCTTATAGAATGTTTGGAGTCTTGTGTTAATCAAACCCTAAAAGAAATCGAAATTATTGCGATAGATGATTGCTCGACAGATTCGAGTTTAAGTATTTTAAGGCAATATTCTCTAAACAATGAGAAGTTATCAATTATTGCACATACAAACAATATTGGGGCAGGAGGTGCTAGAAACAATGGAATCCTTGCTGCCAAGGGGGAGTATGTTGCCTTTATGGACCCAGATGATTTTTATTATTCTTCAGATGTTCTGGAGAGACTTTATACAAAAGCAAAAGAAAATCAAGTAAGTATTTGTGGCGGTTCATTGGTGAGGCTACGAGATGGAGTAATACAATCTCACCACAACGATCCCTTTTTCTTTAATAAAGAGGCATTATTGAGCTATCAAGATTATCAGTATGAGTATGGATATACTCGTTTTATTTATGTGAGAGATTTTTTGATGCAAAATAACATCTTTTTTCCAAATTATAGAAGATATCAGGACCCTCCATTTTTTATTAAGGCTATGGCGATAGCTTCAAAATTTTATGTGATTTGTGGACCTGTTTATGTGTATCGTGTGTATCACAAAGATATTGAATGGACAGAAAGCAAGGTTATAGATGTGATTCATGGATTATCTGATTGCTTGAAATTATCTTTGCAATATAACTTAGATAATATATATATATATATTGTTAAAGATTGTATTTATTCAAGGCATTTTATAAAAAAAACATTCAGAGCTTTTTCTAGGAATCCAAAAGTTCAAGATGAGATTCTAAAGATGTTAGACATCATTGAATATTCAGTGATTCATAAGTATAATGTGAAGTTTAAACTCAAACCAAGATTTTTTTATCAAAAAATTAAATTCTGTTCTTTTTTGCGCAAAAAGATAAGGTTTGTGCATTTTTAAAAAATAAAGGCAAATCATGAAGAATTTGAGAATTTTCCCTCGTTTCATCAGAAAAAGGATTTTAAAGAAGCTAGAAGAAAAAGAGAGAGTAAAATTAAACAATCAACTTAACAAATCCATTAAGGATTTTTTAGAGTTTGGCAATGTCGGTGTTGATGAAAATAATGAATTAATTATAAGTTTAACCTCATATCCCAAGCGAATCCCGTATATTAGCTATACCTTAATCACATTATTACAGCAAGATTTAAAACCTAAAAAGATTCTTTTGTGGTTAAGTAAGCAAGAGTTTCCAAGATTAGAACAAGATTTACCGAAGGAGGTTTTAGGGCTTAAAAAGTGCGGGTTGGAAATTAAATGGTGTGATAAGAATTTATATGCCTTTAAAAAGTTAATTCCGGCTTTAAAAGAGTTTCCAGATTCCATATTGGTTAGTGCCGATGATGATGTGTTATATCCTAGAGATTGGCTTAGCAAACTCTATAATGCTTACAAAGAAAATCCAAATTATATCCATTGTCATAGGGCACATAAGATAACTTTTGATAAACATGGCAATCTTAATCCTTATATACAATGGGAGCATTGCATTGATTCCCATACAACAACCCCCACATTTTTAAACTTTTTAACAGGCGCGGGAGGGGTTATATATCCTAAGAATTGTTTTTACCAAGACATTTTAAAAGAAGATGTTTTTATGAAACTTTGTCCTAAAGCAGATGATATTTGGTTTTGGGCAATGGCGGTTTTAAATGATGTTAAAATTAATGTTGTTGAGGGGAATATTAGGAGGATTGAAACTAGTTTTATGGATTTTGGTGAAGTTGGACAGCTTTATGATGATAATCAAAAACAAAATGATATTTTATTAAAGAACATTTTGGACGCCTATCCAAAGTTAAGAGAGCAAATCAGATTTGATTCTAGTGAGTATTGGGAGAGTCGCTACAAGAGTTATGTGAATAATTCTACAACGCACGATTTATCTGTGCGGGGGGGGGGGCAATTAATAGGTGCTTCTGGTGCGGGAAGTTATAATAATTTGGCAGTTTTTAAAGCAGAGATTTTAAATGCGTTTGTGAAGGAGCATAGTGTGCAAAATGTTTTGGAGTTTGGTTGTGGTGATGGTAATCAGCTAAAATTAGCAAAGTATCCATACTATGTTGGGCTTGATGTATCTAAGACGGCAATAGAATGCAATGTAAAACAATTTGCAAATGATACTACAAAACAATTTTATGTAGTGGGTGATTATGATTTTAGAGGGAAAGAGGCAGAATTAAGCTTGTCTCTTGATGTGATTTATCATTTGATTCAAGATGAGGTATTTGAAGACTATATGCACAATCTTTTTGAGTCTTCTAGCTGCTTTGTTGGCATTTACGCTTCAAACAAAGAAGAACCATATAACTCGCATGTAAAGCATAGGAAATTTAGTGCTTGGATAGAGCAAAATGCTAAAGAATGGAAGCTTTATCGGTTTATCCCAAACAAGTATCCATTTAACGAGAAGAATCCCAATCACACTTCATTTGCAGATTTTTATTTTTATAAAAAGGATCAATAGATGTTAAAACAAAGAAATCAGCGTTTTGATAAAAGTGGAAGATTGATTAAAGATAAGTATTATCTAGGAAATCTTTTAGTGTTTAAGTATATTGTGTCTTACCCCGATGCACCAAACGATTTTCCAAGTGCTACAACTTGGCTGTTTGGAATTTTGCCTTTGGGAAAAATCAATATAACAAGCGAAATGCTCCTAAGTAAAAGTGTGCGGGGGGGGGGGCGTAAAAGTAAAAAATATTTTCTTGATGCCTCACACCCTATGGCACAAGATATAGCTAAAAGCACCTATCAAGACAATGTAAAGGAGAATATAGAGAGGCTTTGCGCTGGTTTAGATGAACAAAGCGTTCAATGCGTTAATAGAATCCTTGCAAGATTAAAGATGTCTTATAGCGTGAAAGATAAGAGAATATATCGCCTGACTTCAGAAGAAAAAGAGGTATTGCAAGAAATTGAGCAAGAATTTTATCCTAATATTATCCCCCTTAAAGATTGTTATTTTTATAATGGATTCTTTTTGCCCAAAGGGGATTTGGTGGAGTTTGGGGTGAGCGTGTTTTGGCACAATCATGGATTGACAAATATTAAGCACTGGGATAGAATCGCAGATAAAAATATCATTGATGTGGGCGGCTTTATCGGAGACAGCGCACTCATTTTGCAAAAATATACAAAAGCAAAAATTTATTCTTTTGAGGCTTTGAGCGACAATTATGATTTAATGCTAAAAACTATCATTCTAAACAAAACAGACAAGATTATTCCAATCAAAAAAGCATTGGGAGCGGAGTTTGATAAGTTAAAAATTTACAAATATGGTTCGGGTTCAAGTATGGCAATAGCAAAGAGTGAGGATTACGAAGAGGTAGAGGTTATAACTTTGGATTCTTTTGTGCAAGAAAATGACATTAAAGTAGGCTTCATCAAAGTGGATATTGAGGGTTTTGAAATGCCATTTTTGCAAGGCGCATTAGAAACGATAAAAGCTCAAAAACCTGCAATGCTGCTAAGCATTTATCATCAAGCAAGTGATTTTTTTGGCATTAAGCCATTTTTAGAAGATTTGGGATTGGGATATAAGTTTAAGGTATATAAGCCAATAGATAGGAGTGTATCTGGAGAGACTTGTTTATTTTGCGAGGTGGATTCTGAATCTTAGGGTTTGGCTTGTTTGATATGTTTTTATGATGTTTATTTATAATTTTTGTTTAAATTGTAAACCATATCACCGCTACTCGCTTTACGCGGAGTTTTTAAGATTAAATACTTTTGAAGAAGTTAGATTAAAATAGTGATAGTTTTGCCTCTTTCCGTTATGGTATAACTCTTTCACTCCGCCACTGCATACGCCCTAGTTTCGCGTATGACGCTTACTTTGACTTCGCCGGGATATTGCACTTGCGATTCTATATCTTTGGCGATTTCTTTGGCAAGGACATAGGATTCTTCATCGCTAATATCCTCGGATTTGACAATCACACGCACTTCACGCCCTGCGTTTATCGCATAGGCGTGGAGGACGCCTATTTTGGAAGTTGCGATTTTCTCTATTTCACTGACGCGTCTTAGGTAGTTTTCTAGCACTTCGCGTCTCGCGCCCGGACGCGCCGCAGAGAGGGCATCAGCAGCACAAACCGCCGCGGCTTCTATGCTTTTAATCTCCTCATCGCCGTGATGAGAAAGAATTGTATTAAGCACCACCGGGTGTTCGTTGTAGCGTCTTGCGATTTCTGCGCCAAGCTCCACATGTGTGCCTTTGAAGTCGTGCGTTCGGGCTTTGCCGATGTCGTGCAGCAATCCCGCACGTGTAGCAAGCATACAATCCCCGCCAAGTTCCGCAGCAATCAATCCTGCTAAATTTGCGACTTCCAAACTATGCGCCAAAGCATTTTGCCCATAACTCGCACGATAGCGCAGCCTGCCAATGAGCCTTTTGATTTCTGGGTGGATTCCATTAAGTCCCAAATCTAGCACGACGCGTTCACCCTCTTGATAGATGTTTTCTTCAAAATCTTCAAAGCATTTTTGATAAATCTCTTCAATCCGCGCGGGTTGAATCCGCCCATCTTCTACTAAGCGGTTGATAGTTTCTACCGCAATTGCGCGTCGGTAGAGGTTGTGGGAGCTAACGATAATCACATTGGGTGTATCATCAATAATAATATCCACGCCACAAATCATTTCCAAACATTTGATATTGCGCCCCTCTTTGCCGATGATTCGGGCTTTTAAATCATCATTTGGCAACACAATCGTATGGATAAGTCTCTCTGCGGCAAACTCCCCCGCAAAGCGCGAAGTGGCGACGGCTAAGATATAGTTCGCTTTGGCTTTGGCTTCTTCTTTGGCGTTGAGTTCTTGTTCTCTAATGATTTTGGCGCATTCTCGCTTCACTTCTTCTTTGGTGCGTTCTAAAAGCATAGTTTTCGCTTCGTTTTTGGTTAAATGTGCGACTTTGGAGAGATTTTGCGTAAGTTCTTCTAGTTTGCGTTGGTAGGTGTTTTTGATTTTTTTAAGTGCGTCTTGCTCTGCAAAAAGCGCGTTGCGGTCTTTGCTAAGCATTTGTTTCTCATTTTCAAGCTTACAAAATTCTCTTTCAATGCGCTGCGATTCTCTTAGCTTTTCTTTTTCAAAAGTCAGCAGGTTTGATTCATATTCCTTGAGGATTCTAGCACCCTCTCTTTCGCATTTTTCTTTGGTTTCTATTTCAATATCTTTTGCTTTGATTTTGGATTCTTGGAGGAACTTCTCCGCCTCGTATTCTATCGCCTTTGCCTTTGCTTTGGCTTGTTCTAGCAAAACTTCAGAGTTTGCGCGTGAGAGTTTGCGAGAAATAAGATAACTACCGCCTCCCGCAATCACAGCAGATAATATAGAACCTGTAACAACCCATGTAATCATTATTATGTCCTTAAAATAGTTGGGAGCAAAGAATCTAAGCAATCCAATTTATTATAGATTTGGAGAAATTTATGATTTAAAATTTGTAAGTTTAAACTTGCTACCCTAAACTTCAATGATAATTTTTTGTTTTATATTTTTTGAATCTTTTGAAAGTTTATTTTACTCTTTTTTTGTTTAATCATAGGTTAAGCAATGGTTTGTGGGATTCCGCAATAGAATCTGGAAAATGGCATTGCTGTGGCGTAATCAACAAATCTCCCCTAATATCATAATCTTGCGTGATGATGGTTTTGGCGTAGTTGAAATGGCGACAGATAAAAAGAATCTTTGGGGATTGGTGCGTGTTTTCTCTAGAAGCAAAAAACCTATCATACATTCCTTTTCCAAATCCTACGCGCCTAAAGCTTTTATCTATTCCAAGCACAGGGACGATAGCGCAGTCTATTTTGAGGTGCAAACAAGAATTGCTAGATTCATACACGCCAAAGGTCTTTTTGTGCAATGGAAGCCGAAATTTCACAGCTTTGAAACTCTCACCACACATCAAAGGACAGCAAACGCGAATCCCTCTTTGTCTGCGGAAGAATCCTAAAAGCTTCCTCGTATCAAACTCCAAAGGAAGCGGCAGAAAGAAAAGCAAATTCATCGGTCGTTTATGGTGGCGTTTGTGGAATCCTATTTCTTCTTGCAGGATTTTTTTAAGGTGTTTTTGGATTCTATAATCTAGTGCGTAAAGATTCCCGCGCAATTTGGTTTTTTGTAAGTTTGCTTTGAATGTTTTGCGATAAATTGCTTTTAGGTTTTCTGATTCCAATTTCGCGATTCCATTTGAGAAAAAGATTTTTTAAACGCGCAAAAAAGCGTGAAAAATACAGCACATTGTAGCAAAACTAGCAAAAAATGTATGTAGTAAATTTGCGTTTTCTTATCTAAGATTCCAAAAATTTCCAAGATTCCATAGAAACAAAACGCGATTCCTAGCCCTAAAATATAGCCGAGTTGTTTGCGCTTATCTAGCTTAGATAGAATCGTTTTGTGTGCGAAAATCAGCGTCTCTGCGCGTCCTAAATAATCCCCAAAAATAAAGGTGATTTGATAAAGCGTGTAGATAAGAAGCGCACCAAAAAGCGTATTAGGAAAGAGCAAATAAGCAAACAGATACAAAAACGGCACGATTTCTAAACATAAAAGAATTGTGCAATAAGGCTTGATTTGCAGAATCCTCGCATAAAAAAATGTCAAAATCCACGCACACAAAGCAAGTGCGATTCCGCCAATGGAATAGACTTTGGGATTCAAAGGGGCATAGATGATAAAAATCGTCCCCAATGAAACTCCCAAAAAGAGGGAGTTTAGGAGTTTATAGACAAGGTAGAATCGCAAATGGATTTTAGGATTCATCGTGCTTTGCTTTGGGCTGGATTTGGGTTTTTGGAATGGTTTTGCTTCATTTAGGAATCCTTGCTTACCAAGTGTATTTTATCCCGCCACCAAAGACGCGTTCAAACTCATAAGGATAATATCCGCCACTTACAACAATCGCGTTTTTATGGTCTGTGAGATTCTGCACATAGGCGTAAATTTCAAAACTTTTAAGCGTATAACTCGCATTTAAGTTTAGGCTTTGGTAGTTTGGGGATTTGGTTAGACGATTGTCAAAATCATTATAATCATACATTTTAGAACCATATTTATAGGAGATTCCAAGATTAAGCTGTGCAATAGGCAAATAATTTAGACTTGCACTTAGTGTGTGTTTGGAAACTCCCGGAATCGTATTGCCTTGATATGCGCCACTTCGTATTGTGGAATCCACATAAGCATAGCTAAGACGCGAATAAACTTGTGAGCTAAAATGCGTGGTGAAGTTCGCCTCACCACCGATTCGGCGTGTTTTTCCTAAGCTTTTGTTTTGAAAGGTTATTGCCTCATAATACGCTTCATCTTTGCCGTTGATATAAAAAAGATTCCCGCTTAACTCGTGGATTCCGAAGATAGTCTTTGAGCCGATTTGATAGGTGTCAAAAGTCGCAGTATCCATGAGGGGATTTAAATTGCCTTGCCAATCAAAAAAATAATCCACATTTGGCACGACAAAACTGCGAGAATATGAGGCAAAAAGCGCGGTTTGAGGGGTTAAATTGTGGTGGATTCCAAGTTCCCCGCCCCACAAATTATCGCTTTGGGATTCGTTTGTCTTAGAAATCACTCTTTGCGTGGAGATTCCAGCGTTGATTGTAGAATCCCCGAAATATTTTTCACCATTAAGATAGAGCAACATACTATCAACTTGCGCCTTTGCGCCTGTGTTTTGCAGTCGCTCGTCTTTTTTGAGCGTCCCGCCAATTTCAGCAAGGTAAGAGTTGTTTCTGTAAGAGGAGTTGAAGTCTCCAAAGAATCCCTTGCCATCGTATTGGTTGTTGAAGTTGATATATTCGCTTTCACTGCGATTCCCGCCAAAATTCACATCAGTTATAATTCCAGAATCGCTAAAATTTGTGAAGCCTAAACTATAAAGCAAATCCCAACGCTTTTGGTGCGTGAAAGTATCTCCGCCCCAAGCAGAGGGCAAAGGGGCAAGTGTCGGGTCTTTTTCAAATTGCGCTTTGGTGAGTGGGTTTGCATACTTTATCGCGTATTTGGAATAGTTGAGGTTGGATTTGAGAAGTGTAGAATCACTTGCTTGATAAAATGCAGTGATTCCGCCGTTTTTGTTATAACTTCCGTCTTTTTCCTCACTTCCTTGCGTGATTTTCCTTGAGCCTTCATTGTGCTGGTATTGTCCATACACTCCGATATTCAAAGTATCTCTAACTTCTCGCGCGAAAAACTGCGAGTTTAGCGTGTCATAACTTGCATAGCCAACATTAAGTGCGCCACCTTTGGTGCGTTTGGTGGTGATTTTTAGGATTCCACTTGTTGCGCCATTGCCATATTTGGTTGTGCCTTTGCCCTTGAATATTTCTATTTTTTCAATAGAATCTAGCGGGATAGAGCTTAGAGAGACGGGTGCGCTATCAATGTTGTCTAAACGCATTCCATCGACAATAATGGCGAGGTTTTTATGCCCATTTTGTCCAAACCCGCGCAAATCAATGTTTGCAGTGTAAGGATTGCCGTAGTTTGTCGTGATTTTAAGTAGAGAATGGGTGTTTAAGAAGTCATAGATATTTCGAGCATTGGATTGTGCAATCTCTCGTGCGTCAAATTCTTCTTTGAAATCCGCATTCTCCACAAACTCTTGTCTGTGGGCGATAGAAAGCTTTAAATCTTGAGATGCGACAAGATTTGACTTTTCATTAAGTGCGACATTTTGGCTTTGCGCTAGAAGTGCGCTATTGAGTGCCAAAATCGCAGCAAGAGAAAAGTATCGCTTTCTAAACCCTTTAGGATAAAGATTTTTGTGGCTGTGTTTCATTTGGGAAACCCTTGATATTTAGATTTTTGCAAAGATTTTGAATTTGGAAATCCAAAAAGCCAAATGTCAAACGCTAAATGGAGCGATGAGATTCTGTCGGAATCCCGCGCCAACTTCCTAAATCCAAAAATCTTTAGCAAGTTGGAATTATAGCCAAAACATTTACGGAATAGATTCTCTGAATGTTGTTTTTGCGGGGTTAAATTTAGGTAGTTTGGGTGTGTGGTTTGGGGGCTAGAGTTTTGCATTGCAGGATTATCAGGGATTGGCGATTCTTAAATGAGATTCTAAAAATTTAATGGAGGGATAGAATTTTGTAAAATTTGCGTAAAAGTATTGACAATTAAAATAAAAGATAGTAGAATCTCATCTCATTTTTATGAAAAATGTAAAAAATGCTGGCGTAGCTCAGTTGGTAGAGCAGCTGCCTTGTAAGCAGCAGGCCGGGGGTTCGAGTCCCTTTGCCAGCTCCATATTTTATATAATTTTTCAGTGTTTGACCAGTTTTATTGATAATATTTTGGGGTGAGATACTCAAGTGGCCAACGAGGGCAGACTGTAAATCTGCTGTTTATGACTTCCGTGGTTCGAATCCACGTCTCACCACCATAAGCCATGCGGGAGTAGCTCAGTTGGCTAGAGCATCAGCCTTCCAAGCTGAGGGTCGCGGGTTCGAGCCCCGTTTCCCGCTCCATACTGGGAGCTGATTCTACGAAATCTTAAATTTTAATCAGCAAAACACTTTTAGATTATTATGCCCATATAGCTCAGTGGCAGAGCACTTCCTTGGTAAGGAAGAGGCCGGCGGTTCAATCCCGCTTATGGGCTCCAGTTTTTCAAAGATTGTGATGGAATTGTAGAAAATGTTACGATTCTTAATTTTAAAATTGGTAAAAATAGGGTAGAATTACCGCTATTTAACTTAAAATTTAGGAGAAGCTTATGGCTAAGGAAAAATACGTCAAGTCTAAACCCCATGTAAATATCGGAACTATTGGACATGTTGACCACGGCAAAACAACTTTAAGTGCTGCGATTTCTGCTGTTCTATCCACAAAAGGTCTAGCAGAATTGAAAGATTATGATAATATTGATAACGCTCCAGAAGAAAAAGAGCGCGGTATTACCATTGCAACTTCACACATTGAATACGAAACAGAAAAACGACACTATGCGCATGTGGATTGTCCCGGACACGCCGACTATGTTAAAAATATGATCACAGGTGCGGCACAAATGGACGGCGCGATTCTTGTTGTTTCCGCTGCAGATGGTCCTATGCCACAAACGCGTGAGCATATTCTTTTGTCTCGCCAAGTAGGTGTGCCTTATATTGTTGTTTTTATGAATAAACAAGATATGGTAGATGACGAAGAATTGTTGGAGTTGGTAGAAATGGAAATCAGAGAGCTTTTATCAAGCTATGAATTCCCTGGAGATGATACACCTATCGTTGCAGGTTCAGCACTCAAAGCACTAGAAGAAGCAAAATCAGGCACTCTAGGCGAGTGGAGCGAAAAAATTATGAAGCTTATGGACGCAGTAGATGAGTATATCCCAACTCCAGAGCGTGAAACAGATAAAACTTTCTTGATGCCTATTGAAGATGTTTTCTCAATCGCAGGTCGTGGAACCGTTGTTACAGGAAGAATCGAAAGAGGTATCGTAAAAGTTGGTGACGAAATTGAAATCGTAGGAATCCGCCCAACACAAAAAACAACCGTAACAGGCGTTGAAATGTTCAGAAAAGAACTAGATCAAGGTGAAGCGGGTGATAATGTTGGGGTTCTATTAAGAGGAACTAAAAAAGAAGAAGTAGAAAGAGGTATGGTTCTATGTAAGCCAGCTTCTATCACTCCACACAAAAAGTTTGAAGGTGAAATCTATGTTCTTTCTAAAGATGAGGGTGGAAGACATACACCATTCTTCAATGGTTATAGACCACAATTCTATGTTAGAACAACAGATATTACAGGATCTATCGCATTGCCAGAGGGCGTAGAAATGGTAATGCCGGGCGATAATATCAAAATTACCGTTGAATTAATCAACCCTATTGCGCTTGAAGACGGAACTCGCTTTGCGATTCGTGAAGGTGGTAGAACCGTTGGTGCGGGTGTTGTTACAAAAATTATCGAATAGGCTAAGTTATGGCTAAAGGTAATCGTGTAAAAATCGGACTCAAATGCTCTGAATGCGGTGACATTAATTACAGCACTGTAAAAAATGCAAAAACCACAACAGAAAAACTGGAGCTTAAAAAGTTCTGCCCAAGATTAAATAAACATACAATTCACAAAGAAGTGAAGTTAAAAAGCTAAGGGGATTCCCCTTAGTGATTATAGGTCAGTAGCTCCAATGGTAGAGCGTCGGTCTCCAAAACCGAATGTTGGGGGTTCGAGTCCCTCCTGGCCTGCCATTTTTTGGAATAAAGAGAGACAAACAAAGTTATGAAAAAACTGATTACCTATTATAGATTATCCAAAGAAGAACTATCTAAAGTTATCTTTCCTACTAAAGAACAAGTGAGAAATGCTTTTATTTCTGTCGTTGTTGTTGTAACGGTTATTGCTCTATTTTTGGCGTTGGTTGATTTCATACTTGGTGGTTTTGTTTCAAGTATTTTATAATTATTTTAGGATTTGTTTATGGCATTGTATTGGTATGCGATTCAAACATATTTTGGTAGCGAACAAGCTGTAAAGCGTGGCATTGAGAATCTTGTCAAAGAACATCATTTGGAAGAAAGAATCACTGATATTGTTGTTCCTACAGAAGATATTATTGAAGTAAAGAATAACAAGAAAAAAATTAGTGAGAGAAGCCTCTATCCGGGATATGTTTTCATCAAAGTAGATTTGGATACCGCATTGTGGCATACCATTCAATCTTTACCAAAAGTTAGTCGCTTTATCGGTGAGGCAAAAAAACCTACACCTTTAAGTGAAGCAGACATTAATCATATTATTGAAAAAGTGCAGAATCGTGCAGCTCCAAAACCAAAAATTATTTTTGAAGCAGGAGAAGTTGTCCGAATCATTGAAGGTCCTTTTGCAAACTTCACAGGCACGGTAGAAGAATATGATATGGAACACAGAAAGTTAAAACTCAATGTTTCAATTTTTGGTCGCAGCACTCCGATTGAAATACTTTATTCACAAGTGGAAAAAATAGTTTAACAACTAAAAACAAGGATAAGTTATGGCAAAGAAAATTATTGGCGAACTTAAGCTTCAAATCCCAGCAGGAAAAGCAAATCCATCGCCACCAGTTGGTCCAGCATTGGGGCAACGCGGTGTAAATATTATGGAGTTTTGTAAGGCATTTAATGAAAAAACAAAGGATATGGGAAATTTTAATATTCCTGTGATTATCACGGTTTATCAAGATAAAAGTTTCACTTTTATTACAAAAAAGCCCCCTGTTACTGATTTAATCAAAAAAGCAGCAGGAATCCAAAAAGGTTCAGACAATCCTCTAAAAAACAAAGTAGGGAAGCTTACAAAAGCTCAAGTTTTGGACATTGTTAAAACCAAAATGGACGATTTAAATGCGAATACAGAAGAAGCGGCAGTTAAGATTGTCGAGGGAAGTGCTCGAAGTATGGGCATTGAAGTTGTAGATTAATAAAGACGCGTTGGAGTATAGAATATGGCAAAAAAATTAACAAAAAGAATGCAGAATTTAATCAACAAAGTTGATTGCAAAAAGATATACGATATTACAACCGCTTCTGCAACGGTTAAATCTCTAGCATCTGCTAAATTTGATGAAACGGTTGAAGTTGCATTGAGTTTAGGGGTTGATCCAAGACATGCAGATCAAATGATTCGTGGTGCAGTTGTATTACCCAATGGAACGGGTAAAAGTGTGCGTGTAGCGGTTTTTGCAAAAGGTGCTAAAGCAGACGAGGCAAAAGCAGCGGGTGCTGATGTTGTGGGCGATGATGATTTGGCAGATCAAATCAAAAATGGAGACCTTAATTTTGATATGGTAATCGCAACACCAGATATGATGGCACTTGTAGGTAAAGTAGGGAGAATCCTAGGACCTAAAGGATTAATGCCAAACCCTAAAACAGGCACCGTTACAATGGAGATTTCCAAAGCAGTAAGCAATGCAAAAAGTGGGCAAGTTAATTATCGTGTGGATAAGAAAGGTATCGTGCATGCTCCTGTTGGCAAAGCAAGTTTTGATGCTAAAAAGCTTGAAGAAAATATCATCGCTTTAGTGAAAAACATCAACAAGCAAAAACCAGCAAGTGCTAAAGGTAAGTATATTAAAAATGCGACTTTATCTTTAACTATGAGTCCATCTTTGACACTAGATGCCCAAGAATTAATCGATATGAAATAATTTATTCTTGTTTTTATCTTAGACTGATGACTATGGGGGCGAATGCTTAAAAATTACCCTATATAAGTCTTTCGTCTGAAAGGAGGTTGAAAATGACAAAAGCAGAAAAGACTGCTCTAATTGAGAATCTTACCGCCGAATTTAAGGCGTCTAATGCGATTGCGGTTTGCGATTATAAAGGCTTGACCGTTAAGCAATTGGAATCTTTAAGGGCTAATGCAAGAGGACAAAGTGTTAAGGTTCAAGTAATTAAAAACACACTTGCGTTAATTGCGCTTAAAAATTTTGGTGTTGAGGGATTAGAGTTAAAAGAGAATAACATTTTTGTTTGGGGCGAAGATCAAATTTCACTAGCAAAAACAATTTGTAAATTCTCAGATTCTGTGGGTGGTAAGCTTGTGGTGAAATCAGGCTACTTTGAAGGTCAAGTTGTAGATGCAAAACACATTGAAGCTGTTTCAAAACTGCCTTCCAGAGAAGAACTCATTGGTATGTTGTTGTCCGTTTGGACTGCTCCTGCTCGTTACTTTGTTACAGGGTTGGATAATTTACGCAAACAAAAAGAAGCGCAATAAAATTTTAGGAGAAAATTATGGCAATTTCAAAAGAAGATGTATTAGAGTATATCGGTAATCTTTCTGTTATGGAACTTTCAGAGCTTGTAAAAGCTTTTGAAGAGAAGTTTGGTGTTTCTGCAGCTCCAACGGTTGTAGCGGGTGCAGTTGCAGGTGGTGGCGCAGCGGCTGCTGAAGAAAAAACTGAATTTGATGTAATCTTGACAGATAGCGGCGATAAGAAAATCAATGTTATCAAAGTGGTTCGTGAAGTAACAGGTCTTGGGCTTAAAGAAGCAAAAGATGCAGTTGAAAAAACTCCATTTACCGTTAAAGAAGGCATCAAAAAAGAAGATGCTGACGCGATTAAAGCTAAATTCGAAGAAGCAGGTGCGAAAGTCGATATTAAATAATTTTAGGGAGATTTTTTGTCTCCCTTTCATTTTTCTTCCAAAATTCTACATTGATATATGAGGTAATAAATATGCCAGTAAGTTTAAAATCCGGAAATAGATTAAGAGTTGATTTTACTAAAATCCCTCAAAATATTGCGGTCCCGAATCTGCTCCAACTACAAAGAAATAGTTATGATAATTTTTTGATGGCGCAAGATAAAGGAGAATCGGGGATTGAAAAGGTTTTTAAATCTATTTTCCCAATACATGATGCACAAAATAGAATCAGTCTTGAATATGCGGGTTGTGAATATGGTAAGCCACGCTACACCGTTAGAGAGGCTATGGAGAGAGGTTTAACTTACTCGATTCCCTTAAAAATAAAAATCCGATTGGTGCTTTGGGAGAGAGATGAAAAAACAGGAGAAAAATTAGGCGTTAAGGACATTAAGGAACAAAGCATTTTTGTGCGAGAGATTCCATTAATGACTGATCGCACAAGCTTTATCATCAATGGCGTAGAACGCGTGGTTGTGAATCAGTTGCACAGAAGCCCCGGGGTTATTTTTAAGGAAGAGGAATCCACGAGTGCTTCTAATAAGCTTGTTTATACAGGACAGATTATCCCCGATAGAGGTTCGTGGCTTTATTTTGAATACGACGCTAAAGATACGCTTTTTGTGCGTGTTAATAAGCGCAGAAAAGTGCCTGTTACGATTCTATTCCGTGCATTGGGCTATTCACGCCAAGATATTTTGAAAATGTTTTATCCTCTTTTGAGCATTAAATGCAAGAGTGGCAAATACCTAATTGCGTTTGATCCTGAAGAGTTTGTTGGGCGTGTAGAGTTTGATATTAAAGACCCAAAGGGTAATCTAATTATCGCAGCAGGTAAGCGTCTAACAGCAAAAAAAGCAAAAGCACTCAAAGAAGAAAAGCTTAATATGATTGAATATCCAGTAGAGATTCTAATGGAACGCTATTTGGCAGAACCTATTATGGATAAAGAAAGTGGGGAAATTTTATTTGATTCCTTGACTTTGTTAGATGAGAGCAAACTCAAAAAACTAGCAGAACTCAATATCAACGATTTTGTGATTGCAAACGATTTGGCAGTCGGCGTTGATGCTTCTATTATTAATGCGTTTATTGCTGATGCGGAATCCCTAAAGCTATTAAAGCAAACCGAAAAAATTGACAATGAAAACGATTTGGCGACGATTCGTATTTACAAAGTTATGCGACCGGGAGAGCCTGTTACGAAAGAGGCGGCGAAACAGTTTGTGCAACAACTCTTTTTTGACCCTGAACGCTATGATTTAACGCGTGTTGGGCGAATGAAAATGAATCACAAACTAGATATTGGGGTGCCAGATTATGTTACCGTGCTAACGCATGAGGATATTATTAAGACCGTGCGTTATTTGATTCATGTTAAAAACGGGCAAGGACGCATTGACGATAGAGACCATTTGGGGAATCGTAGAATCCGTGCCATTGGTGAGTTGTTAGCGAATGAATTGCATACAGGTTTAGTGAAAATGCAAAAAGCAATTCGTGATAAGCTTTCTACTATTAGCACAGGATTAGAGGAATTAATGCCGCATGATTTGGTGAATTCTAAAATGATAACCGGTGCGATTTTGGAATTTTTCACAGGTGGGCAACTTTCACAATTTATGGACCAAACCAATCCGCTTTCAGAAGTTACGCATAAGCGAAGACTTTCTGCCTTGGGTGAGGGCGGTTTAGTGAAAGAGCGCGCAGGATTTGAAGTGCGTGATGTGCATCCAACACACTATGGCAGGATTTGCCCGATTGAAACTCCAGAGGGGCAAAACATTGGTTTGATTAATACGCTTTCTACCTATGCAAAAGTCAATGAATTAGGATTTATTGAAGCACCTTATCGCAAGGTTGTTGATGGGAAAGTAACCGATGAAATTGTTTATCTGACTGCTACGCAAGAAGAGGGCGCAGTCATCGCACCTGCAAGCACGATTCTAACGAGCAATCAAACCATTAAAGAAGAAATGATTGAAGTAAGAAAAGATGGCGAAATTGTGCTTATGGAATCCAAAAAAGTAGATTTGATTGACTTGAGTCCTAGAATGGTTGTTGGCGTTGCTGCAAGTTTGATTCCATTCTTGGAACACGACGACGCAAACCGCGCACTTATGGGTTCTAATATGCAACGCCAAGCCGTGCCACTTTTATGCCCAGACGCGCCTTTGGTTGGCACAGGAATTGAAAAGATTGTTTCAAGAGATTCTTGGGAAGCCACTAAAGCCACACGCGCAGGAATTGTAGAAAAAGTAGATTCCAAGAATATTTATGTTTTGGGTGAAGATGAAAATGGTGCGTTCATTGATCATTATTCCTTGCAAAAAAATCTTCGCACCAACCAAAACACTTCATTCTCCCAACGCCCTATCGTCAAGGCGGGAGATAAAGTAGAAGCGGGACAAGTGATTGCAGATGGTCCTAATATGGATCAAGGCGAATTGGCGTTAGGGAAAAATATTCGCGTGGCTTTTATGCCTTGGAATGGATATAACTTTGAAGATGCGATTGTCGTGAGTGAAAAATTGATTCGTAACGACGCTTTTACTTCTATTCACATTTATGAAAAAGAAATTGAAGCAAGGGAGCTAAAACACGGAGTAGAAGAGATTACAAGAGATATTCCAAATATTCGCGAAGAAGATCTTGCGCATTTGGACGAAAGCGGAATCGTAAAAATTGGAACTTATGTGAGCGGTGGAATGATTTTGGTGGGCAAAGCTTCGCCAAAAGGTGAAGTGAAGCCAACTCCAGAGGAGCGACTACTTAGAGCAATATTTGGCGAAAAAGCAGGGCATGTTGTCAATAAATCTCTTTATTGTCCGCCAAGCTTAGAAGGCACGGTGGTAGATGTTAAAATCTTCACCAAAAAAGGCTATGATAAAGATAGACGCGCAATCGTTGCCTATGAAGAAGAAAAGGCGCGTTTGGATTTGGAACACCACGATAAACTTTTAATGCTTGATAGGGAAGAATCCTTGCGTGTGAGTTCTATTTTGTCTAAAGAAAAATTGACAAGTGCGGCAAAAGTTGGAGATAAAGAATACAAAAAAGGCGAAGTGATTCCAAGAAGTGAGTTAGAAAATGTGAATCGTTTTGCAATGGGGACATTGATTAAAAGCTATTCTAAAGAGATTCAGGGTAAGTATGATGCTCTTAAAAGCAACTTTTTAGAGCAAAAAAAGAGTTTGAGCGAAGAACACGAAGAGAAACTCTCTATCATTGAAAAAGACGATATTTTGCCAAGTGGAGTTGTTAAGCTTGTAAAAATCTATGTCGCAACGAAGCGTAAGCTAAAAGTCGGGGATAAAATGGCGGGACGCCATGGTAACAAAGGGATTGTTTCTAACATCGTTCCAGAAGTGGATATGCCATATACAAAAGACGGGCGTCCAGTGGAAATTGTGTTGAATCCTTTGGGTGTGCCTAGCCGTATGAATATCGGGCAGATTTTGGAAGTGCATTTGGGCTTAGTAGGCAAACAATTAGGTGAGCAAATTTCTGATGTGTTTGAAGAAGAAAAAAGCAAATGGGCGAGTGAGCTTAAAGCCAAAATGCAAGAGATTGCTGAAAATTCTGGAATGAAAAGTTCTAAAGCGTTTTTGGAAAAATTGAGCGAAGAAGAGCTTTTGGGCTTTGCGAGAGATTGGAGCAAGGGCGTTAAATTCGCAACTCCTGTCTTTGAAGGTGTGAATGCGCAAGAGTTTGAAAAACTCTTCTCACTTGCTAGAATTGATAGTGATGGTAAAACAGAGCTTTATGATGGACGCACCGGTGAAAAGATGATGGAGCGCGTTAATGTGGGCTATATGTATATGCTAAAGCTCCACCATTTAGTAGACGAAAAAGTCCATGCAAGAAGCACAGGACCTTATAGTCTTGTAACGCAACAACCTGTCGGTGGTAAAGCACTCTTTGGTGGGCAAAGATTCGGTGAAATGGAAGTTTGGGCGTTGGAAGCTTATGGTGCAGCACATACGCTCAAAGAAATGCTTACGATTAAATCGGACGATGTAGAGGGGCGCGTCAAAGCCTACAAGGCTATCACAAGAGGTGAAGCGGTTAAAGAATCGGAGATTCCGGAGACTTTTTATGTTTTAACAAAAGAGCTTCAAAGTTTGGCGTTAGATGTGAATGTTTTTGTGAAGAATAAAGAGGGTGCGGAAGAAGTGGTTGTGATTAAAGAAGACGACCGCCCAAGCGATTTTAATGCATTCCAACTCCTACTTGCGAGTCCGGAGAAGATTCGTAGTTGGAGTAATGGTGAAGTTAAAAAACCAGAAACCATTAACTACCGCACACTTAAGCCCGAGCGTGATGGATTGTTTTGTGCTAAGATTTTTGGACCGGTTAGGGATTATGAATGTCTATGTGGCAAATACAAAAAAATGCGCTATAAAGGAATCGTGTGCGAAAAATGCGGTGTTGAAGTAACAAGTTCCAAAGTGCGTCGTTCTCGTATGGGGCATATTGAGCTTGTAACGCCTGTCGCGCATATTTGGTATGTCAATTCTTTGCCAAGTAGAATCGGAACACTACTTGGTGTTAAGATGAAAGATTTAGAGCGCGTCTTGTATTATGAAGCTTATATTGTCAAAGAAGCCGGAGAGGCTTATTATGACAATGAAAGCACAAAGCCGGTTGCGAAATATGATGTTTTAAATGAAGAACAATATCAAAGTCTTTCCCAGCGATTTGAACATACGGGATTCGTTGCGCAAATGGGTGGTGAAGCGGTTAAAGATTTACTTGAGGGAATTGACTTGGTGGATTTGATTACCGAACTTAAAGAAGCAATTAAGGCAACCAACTCTGAAGCTAAAAAGAAAACGATTATCAAGCGTTTAAAAGTGGTGGAAAGCTTTGTTGTTTCAGGCGGACAGAATCGTCCAGAATGGATGATGCTCACCGTTCTTCCTGTGCTTCCACCGGATTTACGCCCATTGGTTGCGTTAGATGGAGGGAAATTCGCAGTGAGTGATGTGAATGATCTCTACCGCAGGGTGATTAATCGCAATCAACGCTTGAAGCGACTAATAGAGTTGGACGCTCCAGAAATCATTGTGCGCAACGAAAAGCGTATGCTTCAAGAATCTGTAGATGCGCTTTTTGATAATGGACGCAATGCAAATGCGGTAAAAGGCGCAAACAAACGACCTTTGAAATCCTTGTCTGAAATTATCAAAGGAAAGCAAGGGCGATTCCGCCAAAACTTGCTCGGAAAGCGCGTGGATTTCTCCGGGCGTTCTGTTATTGTTGTGGGACCAAATTTGCGTATGGATCAATGCGGATTGCCTAAAAATATGGCATTAGAATTATTCAAGCCGCATATTTTGGCAAAATTAGAGGAAAAAGGCTATGCGACTACCTTGAAACAAGCCAAAAAAATGATTGAACAAAAAACAAATGAAGTGTGGGAATGTTTACAAGAAATTGTTATGAATTATCCTATTATGCTTAACCGCGCACCGACTTTGCACAAGCAGTCCATTCAAGCATTCCACCCTAAACTTATTGATGGCAAAGCAATTCAGCTTCACCCTTTAGTGTGCGCGGCATTTAACGCAGACTTTGACGGCGACCAAATGGCGGTGCATGTGCCGCTTTCTCAAGAAGCAATTACAGAATGCAAGCTTTTAATGCTAAGTTCTATGAATATTTTGCTTCCTGCAAGTGGTAAGGCAGTTACCGTGCCTAGCCAAGATATGGTTTTGGGGCTTTATTATCTTTCTCTTAGTAAAGAGGATTCTAAGGGTGAGCATAAACTATTCTCCAATATTGACCAAATCCATATTGCTTTGGAATCCGGAGTGGTGGAAGTTGGTTCAAAAGTGCGGGCATTTGTTGAAGATAGAATCATCAATACCACTATTGGTAGAATGATTCTAAAGTCTATTTTGCCAAACTTCGTGCCTGTGCATTTGTGGAATAAAGTGTTAAAGAAAAAAGACATTGCGACTTTGATTGATTATGTCTATAAAGAGGGTGGAGTGGGCATTACTGCGAGTTTCTTGGATAACCTTAAGAATCTAGGATTCAAATATGCGACAAAAGCCGGAATCTCTATTTCCGCTGATGACATTATCGTGCCAAGCAATAAAAACAAAGTGGTTGAAGGTGCGAAGAAAAAAGTCAAAGATATTCAAGCGCAGTTTGGAGCAGGTTTATTGACCGAGCAAGAACGATACAATAAGATCATTGATGTTTGGACAGATACTAACAATGCGTTAGGCAATGAGATGATGAAACTAATTGAGGGCGATAAAGCGGGATTCAACTCTATTTATATGATGGCGGATTCTGGTGCTAGAGGTAGTGCAGGGCAGATTAGGCAGCTTTCCGCGATGCGGGGATTGATGGCAAAGCCTGATGGAACTATCATTGAAACGCCTATTACTTCAAACTTCAAAGAGGGCTTAAATGTGTTGGAATATTTTATTTCTACGCATGGTGCGCGTAAAGGTTTGGCAGATACCGCTTTGAAAACTGCGAATGCGGGTTATTTGACAAGGAAATTGATTGATGTAAGTCAAAATGTCAAAGTTGTCGCAGATGATTGTGGCACAAATGAGGGGATTGAAATCACTGACATTACCGTGGGTAGTGAGTTGATTGAACCGCTGGAGGAAAGAATCTTTGGGCGTGTGATTGCAGAAAATATTATTGATCCTATTACAAATGAAGTTTTAATTAGCGAAGGAACGATGATTGATGAAGAAAAAGCGCGTAAAGTCAAAGAAGCGGGAGTAAAATCTGTCATTATTCGCACACCAGTTACTTGTAAAGCCGAAAAGGGCGTATGTGCAAAATGCTATGGTCTAAATCTCGGTGAATCCAAAATCTCTAAAATTGGTGAAGCGGTAGGCGTGGTAGCTGCGCAATCTATCGGTGAACCCGGAACACAGCTAACTCTTAGGACTTTCCATATCGGTGGAACTGCAAGTAGAAGCCAAGAAGAGCATCAAGTTATCGCAGATAAAGAAGGATTTATCCGCTACTATAATGTTAAAACTTATAAGAATCGCGAGGGTAAAACCATTGTTTCTAACCGAAGAAATGCTGCGATTCTACTCGTAGAGCCTAAAATCAAAGCACCTTTTGAGGGTGAGTTAAAGGTTGATGTTGTCCATGATGAAGTGATTGTTTCTGTGATTGGAGAGAAAGAAACCGCTAAATTCACTCTAAGAAAATCCGATGTTGCTAAGCCAAATGAGCTTGCGGGCGTTACAGGGAAAATTGAAGGGAAATTCTATATTCCTTATCCTAGCGGACACTATGTGCGTGATGAGGGTAGTATCGTAGATATTATCAAGGATAGCTGGAATATCCCTAACCGAATCTCTTATGCAAGCGATTTGAAAGTAGAAGATAATGCCCCAATTACGCAGAAAATCTACGCGAGAGAGGAAGGAATCGTCAAGTATTATTACTTGCAAGGCGACCACTTAGAGCGTTATCGTGCGCTTCAAAAAGGCGAAGAAATCACAGAAAAAGGCGTCTTTGCAGTGATTGCGGACGAATACGATCAAGAAGCCGCGCGTCATTATATTGCAAGAGGTTCTATCATTGAAGTTAAAGACAATCAAGCAGTTACTAAAAACACCTTGATTGCGAAACCAAAAAGCGATGAACATATCGTCATTGCGGATTGGGACCCTTATTCTAATCCGATTATTTCAGAGGAGGCAGGAACGATTAAGTTTGAAGATATTATTCCGGGGCTTACCGTTTCTGAACAAACCGATGAATTAACAGGACAGACAAGATTGGTTGTGAATGAATATATTGCAAGTGCGCATAAGCCAACGCTTGTTTTATCTACTGCAAATGGTGGATTGATTCGTTACGCGCTAGACCCTAAGACGGCGATTTTTGTCTCTGATGGCGCGAAAGTAGAGATGGCGGATATTTTGGCTAAAACTCCAAAAGCACTTGTAAAATCAAAAGATATTACGGGAGGTTTGCCAAGGGTCTCTGAATTGTTTGAAGCACGAAAACCTAAAGATCCAGCAGTATTGGCAGAGATTGACGGAATCGTAAGCTTTGGAAAGCCTATTCGCGGCAAAGAAAGAATTATTGTTACAGCAAATGATGGCAGAATCGCGGAATATTTGATTGACAAGTCCAAACAGATTCTTGTTTATGAGGGAGAGTTTGTCCATGCAGGTGAAGCAATTACTGATGGAGTGGTTGCAAGTCAAGATATTTTGCGTATTGGTGGAGAAAAAGAGCTTTACAAATACATTGTGAGTGAAGTGCAACAAGTTTATAGGCGACAAGGGGTAAGCATCGCGGATAAACATATTGAGAT
This sequence comes from Helicobacter sp. MIT 05-5294, assembly GCF_000765675.1. GTDB lineage: Bacteria > Campylobacterota > Campylobacteria > Campylobacterales > Helicobacteraceae > Helicobacter_D. The sequence continues at coordinate 63,920 of NZ_JRPA02000010.1, forward strand.
TATTGTTTCTCAAATGTTAAGACAAGTCAAAATCTATGATAGTGGAAACACAAAATTCATTGAAGGCGACTTGGTTAGTAAGCGACATTTTAGGGAGGAAAACGCTCGTATTATTAAAATGGGCGGGATTCCAGCTATTGCTGAACCTGTGTTGTTGGGTATCACGCGTGCAGCAATTGGTAGTGATTCTGTGATTTCTGCAGCGTCATTCCAAGAAACTACAAAAGTGCTTACAGAAGCAAGTATTGCGGCGAAGATTGACCATTTGGAAGACTTGAAAGAAAATATCGTGTTGGGTCGTATGATTCCGGTTGGAACAGGTATTTACAAAGGTAAAAAAATCAAAATCAAGGAAAATTAAAGGTGAGTTAAGGTTATTAAAACCTTAATTTAAGTAAAAATAAAGCGCGATTTCCTTATAATCCGCTTCATTTTCTCTATTAAATTATTTTAGGAAGGAAGACAAGTGCCAACTATTAATCAGTTGATTAGAAAAGAACGAAAAAAAGTCATCAAGAAATCAAAGTCCCCGGCTTTGGTGGTTTGTCCTCAAAGAAGAGGAGTTTGTACTCGTGTTTATACGACAACACCAAAAAAACCTAACTCTGCGTTAAGAAAAGTTGCGAAAGTTAGGCTAACAAGTGGCTTTGAAGTCATTAGTTATATCCCCGGCGAGGGACATAACTTGCAAGAACACTCTATTGTGTTGATTCGTGGCGGTAGGGTAAAAGACTTACCGGGTGTGAAATATCACATTATTCGTGGTGCGTTAGATACTGCGGGAGTGGCTAAACGAACCGTTTCGCGTAGTAAATATGGAGCAAAAAAAGGCAAATCAGACGCGGGAGGTAAAAAATAATGAGAAGAAGAAAGGCGCCACAAAGAGAAGTATTGGGTGATCCAATTTACAATAACATTGTTGTAACAAAATTTATCAACAAAATGATGTATGATGGCAAAAAAAGCGTTGCCGAAAAAATCATCTATGCGACTTTTGCAAAAATTGAAGAAAAAACCAAAGAAAAAGGAATTGAAACTTTTGAAAAAGCATTAGAAAAAGTGAAGCCTTTGGTTGAAGTTAGAAGCCGTCGTGTCGGTGGCGCGACTTATCAAGTTCCTGTGGAAGTTCGCCCTGCAAGACAACAATCTTTATCCATTCGTTGGCTATTAGATTCCGCTCGTAAAAGAAATGAACGCACAATGATTGATAGATTGGCTAATGAGCTTATTGACGCTGCAAACGAGCGTGGAGCAGCATTCAAGAAAAAAGAAGATGTGCATAAAATGGCGGAAGCAAATAAAGCTTTTGCTCACTATCGTTGGTAAATTTATATTTTAAGGGATTTTTAGATTCCTTAAAATACCTACTACATTTCGAATCTCGAATTATCTTTGCATAAGGATTAAAAATGGCAAGAAAAACCCCATTAAACAAAATTAGAAATATCGGTATTGCAGCGCATATTGATGCGGGTAAAACAACAACCTCAGAAAGAATCTTGTTTTATACCGGCGTGAGCCATAAGATTGGCGAAGTGCATGATGGTGCAGCTACAATGGACTGGATGGAACAAGAAAGGGAGCGCGGAATCACAATCACTTCTGCGGCGACCACTTGTTTCTGGAAAGATTATCAAATCAATTTGATTGACACCCCCGGGCATGTGGATTTTACGATTGAAGTAGAGCGTTCAATGCGTGTATTAGATGGCGCAGTTGCGGTATTTTGTTCAGTAGGTGGTGTGCAACCACAAAGTGAAACCGTTTGGCGTCAAGCAAACAAATATGGTGTTCCTAGAATTGTATTTGTTAATAAAATGGATAGAATTGGTGCGAATTTCTATAATGTAGAATCCCAAATCGCAACAAGATTAAAAGCTAAGCCTGTGCCACTTGTGATTCCAATCGGTGCGGAAGATAATTTCAAAGGCGTTGTGGATTTGATTACGATGAAAGCAATCGTTTGGAATGATGAGTCTATGGGCGCAAAATACGATATTGAAGAGATTCCAGCAGATTTGGTAGAAAAAGCAGAAGAATATCGTGAAAAATTGTTGGAATCTGTGGCAGAGCAAGATGAAGCAACAATGGAAAAATACTTGGGCGGAGAGACTTTAAGTATTGAAGAGATTAAAGCAGGAATCAAAAAGGGTTGTCTTGCAATGGAGATTATCCCAATGCTTTGTGGCTCAAGCTTTAAAAACAAAGGCGTTCAAACTTTGCTTGATGCGGTTGTGGAATATTTACCCGCTCCAACAGAAGTTGCGGATATTCGTGGCGTAGATCCAAAAGACGAAGAAAAAGAAGTGTTTGTTAAATCAACAGACAATGGCGAGTTTGCAGGTTTGGCGTTTAAGATTATGACAGACCCATTTGTGGGACAGCTGACATTCGTGCGCGTCTATCGTGGTAGTTTGGAATCTGGAAGCTATGTGTTGAACTCCACTAAAGGTAAAAAGGAGCGCGTAGGAAGATTGCTTAAAATGCACTCCAACAAGCGTGAGGACATTAAAGAAGTCTATGCGGGTGAAATCTGCGCATTTGTAGGCTTGAAAGAGACTTTGACGGGGGATACATTATGTTCTGAAAAAGAACCTGTTGTATTGGAGAGAATGGAGTTCCCAGATCCTGTTATTTCTATTGCAGTAGAGCCAAAAACAAAAGCAGACCAAGAAAAAATGGCTTTGGCACTTGCAAAACTTGCTGAAGAAGACCCAAGCTTTAGAGTGCATACCGATGAGGAATCCGGACAAACTATCATTTCTGGAATGGGAGAGTTGCACCTAGAAATTATCGTAGATAGATTAAAAAGAGAATTTAAAGTAGAAGCAGAAGTTGGACAACCACAAGTTGCTTTCCGCGAAACTATTCGCCAAAGCGTAGAGCAAGAGTGCAAATATGCAAAACAATCTGGTGGGCGCGGACAATATGGACATGTATTTATCAAGCTTGAACCACAAGAGCCGGGCAAAGGTTATGAATTTGTCAATAACATTAGCGGTGGTGTGATTCCTAAAGAATATATCCCAGCAGTTGATAAAGGGATTCAAGAAGCAATGCAAAATGGTGTTTTAGCAGGGTATCCTGTGGTGGATTTCAAAGTTACACTCTTTGATGGTAGTTACCACGATGTGGATTCTTCTGAAATGGCATTTAAAATCGCAGGTTCTATGGCGTTTAAAGATGCTTGTCGCAAAGCAGGTGCGGTTTTGCTAGAGCCAATGATGAAAGTAGAAGTAGAAGTGCCCGAAGAATATATGGGCGATGTGATTGGGGATCTTAATCGCAGACGCGGACAAATTAACTCTATGGACGATAGAATGGGCTTAAAAATCGTTAATGCGTTTGTGCCATTGGCTGAAATGTTTGGTTATTCTACTGATTTGCGTTCAGCAACACAAGGGCGCGGAACTTACACAATGGAATTTGACCATTATGGCGAAGTGCCAAACAATATCTCTAAAGAAATTATGGAGAAAAGAAACGGCTAAAACCAAAGAATTTAGAATCCTTATATAAGGATTCTAAACTTACTGCGCTGAAAGTTTAGCAAGGAGGGTTTCTTGCTTCTCCTTGAATCTTTCATCTTTCACAATTCATCTAAAATACAAAATCACGAAGAAAGGAATGTAATGAATTTTGGCAAATTATTTAAAATGACGCGTAAAAGACTGCGGGGGGAGGGGGCTTTTATTTAGATAGAGTAGAAGCGAAATTAGATAAATTAAACAATGAAATATTATCGCTTAAAGGCGAAATTACTCTCACTAAAAACCTGCTTTTGGAACAAAGCAACGACAAACTCACGCAAGTTTTTAACACAATATACGAAACCAACACTTGGGGCTATGGCAGTGGAAGCGGTTCGAGAGAACATATTAATGTGGGCTATGTGCAGTTTTTGCAGCAGTTTTTTAAATCGTATCAGATTCAAAGCGTTGTGGATATTGGGTGTGGGGATTGGCAATTTTCTAAGAATCTCAATCTTGAAGGCATAGATTACAAAGGCTACGATGTTGCAAGTTTTGTGGTTAATCGCAACCTCGCTAAATACAAAAAACAAAATATTGATTTTATCCATTATGATGGAGACTTTTCTACTCTTCCAAGCGCAGATTTAGCGATTTGCAAAGATGTCTTACAACATTTGCCAAATCACAATATTCAGCAGTTTATTGAGAATCTCTCCAAATACAAGTATGCTTTGATTGCAAATGATATTGATAGAGTGGGAGAAAATGATGATATTTTGTTGGATATTTATGCGTATAGAAGCCTTGATTTAAGAAAAGACCCTTTTAATCTTCCTTTGGAAGTTGTTTTTGAGATTGTGCGCGAACCCAAAGAACCAAATATCGCCGTAATGTTGTGGCAAAATCCAAATCTTAACTAAACTATGGAATCCTTAAAAGCCAAGGGCTAATACAAAACTCACAGATAAGAAAAGGCAATCCTTTGTTGAGAGAAAACCGCTAGGTTTTCGTGGTAATCTACAATGTTAAACAAAAGAGGATTCTACAATGGCGAAATTCTAGGATTGCCACGGATTCCTTGCGGAATCCTCGCAATGACGAAAGATGAGATTCTGAGGCGCGGATTTGCAAGTGTGGGCAAACTTAATGTGGGTGTGCGCTTTGTAGGTTTTGCTCCCACAAATACGCGCTTTTGCAAATCGTTTCTAGTTGGTTAAATTGCGGATTCCATTTTGTGGATTGTAGGATTTTGGCGTTATCGCTCACTAAAATACTAGGGTCGCCCTCTCTTCTTGCTGCACTTTCTACGCAAAAATCCTTTCCGCTTATCTTTTTAATGCAATCAATCACTTCTTTGACGCTAAACCCTCGCCCATAGCCGACATTATAAACTTCTGAAGTTTGGGTTGTCTTTAGGGATTCTAAAGCGCAAAAATGCGCACTTGCCAAATCATCAATATGAATATAATCCCGAATGCAAGTGCCGTCTTTTGTTGGATAATCTTCCCCAAAAATTTGCATTTTTTCGCGTTTGCCTGTGGCGCATTCAACGGCTACTTTGATTAAATGTGTGGCGTTTTTTGCCCTTTGTCCCAAACTGCCGGGTTTGTCCATTAATGCCCCTGCGACATTGAAATAGCGCAAAATCACGCTTTTAAACTTTGGATTTGCAACCTCTAAAGAATGTAGAATCTTCTCAATCATCAGTTTGGAATCTCCATAAGGATTAATGGGATTTGGCGAGGTTTTCTCATCAATGGGCGCGTGTGTTTTTGGCTCACCATACACCGCAGCAGTGGAGCTAAAAAGAAATTGATTAATGTTAAGTTCTTGCGAAATTTGTAGGAGATTTGTGGTATTTGCAACATTGTTTTTAAAGTATTTCAAGGGATTTTGCACGGATTCTTGCACGATTAAAGAAGCTGCAAAATGCACAATTGCACTCATTTTATACGATTTTAGCGCATTCCTTAACGCATTGCAATCTCCCAAATCCCCCTCAAAAAATTCCACACGATTGGGAAATGTGCGCTGTAAAAATTCTACATTTTGCTTAAATCCGCTACATAAATTATCAAAAATTACGATTCTACAATCACTATTTTTTAGGAAATAATAAGCAGTGTGTGAGCCGATATAACCCGCTGCGCCTGTGAAAAAGTAAGTTTGCATTCGTTGCCTTTAGATTGGAGTTTTTGGATTCTTTTAGGTTGTGCAAAATTCTATAAAGTTACCCTTGCCAAATCTTGCCATTTACCATAATTTTTGCCTTTAAAACTTTGGATTTTAGCATAAACTTAATAAAATACAATCCATTTACTATTTCTTTACCTATTTTATGCCAAAATAAGAGCTATGTAGTTTTAGGAGAATAAAATGTGCGGGATTATTGGTTATATTGGCAATGATGAAAAAAAGTCTATTTTGATTAATGGCTTAAGAGAGCTAGAATATCGCGGTTATGATTCGGCGGGAATTTGTGTGTTAGAAAATGGAGAATTGCGTAACTTCAAAGCGGTGGGTAAGTTGGTCAATTTAGAGCGCAAATGCGAGGATTTTTTTTTCAATGGTTTTGGTTTGGGGATTGGGCATACGCGCTGGGCGACGCATGGTAAGCCGACAGAAGTCAATGCTCACCCGCATTTTGGGCATTTTAGCAATGTGGTGCATAATGGAATCATTGAAAACTACCAAAGCATTAAAGAGCGTTTGCAAACGCAAGGGCGCACTTTTCTTTCTCAAACCGACACAGAAGTGATTGTGCATTTGTTTGAATCGCATTTGGAGACAAGCACGAGTGTTTTAGAAGCGTTTTCTCAAACGATTGCCGAACTCAAAGGTGCTTATGCGATTCTGCTCATCACGCAAAAATCTCCCAATACGATTTATTATGCGAAGAATGGTTCGCCTCTCATCATCGGCAAAGGTGAAGATAAGCTGGGGAAAGAGGCGATTTACTTCGCTTCATCAGACGCGCCTTTGATTGGACTTGCAAATGAAGTGTGTTATTTAGAAGATGGTGCAGTAGGTGCGTGTGAGGTGGGGGGATTCCATATGCTTCCTAAGATCAAGCCATTAAGCGGAGATAAGCTTTCTGCACAAAAAGATGGCTTCACTTTTTTTATGGAAAAGGAAATTTACGAGCAACATAAAGTGTTGCTAGAAACAATGATGGGGCGCGTGAGCGAGGATTCCTTTAGTTTAGAAGAGTTGAATGGGCTAGACTTTAGCGAGGTAGAATCCATCACGCTTTGTGCGTGTGGCACGAGCTATCACGCGGCGATTGCGGGGAGCTATCTGCTAGAGCGGATTGCTAAGCTTAAAACCAAAGTGGAAATCGCGAGTGAGTTTCGCTATCGTGAGCCGATTTTGCGCCAAAAAGAGCTTTTTGTCGTCATTTCTCAAAGTGGAGAAACCGCGGATACTTTGGAGGCTTTGAAGTTGGCTAAAAAAGCTGGGTTAAAGACGCTTGGAATCTGCAATGTAGATAATAGCTCCATCGTGCGCCAAAGCGATTTTGGTTTGCTCACACGCGCGGGGATTGAAAAGGGCGTAGCAAGCACCAAAGCCTTTGCTACGCAGGTTATGGTGTTGTGGATTTTGGCAAATTTCATCGCTCAAAAATGTGGAATCTTAGGCAAAAGTGAGATTCAACAACAAACCAAGACAATGCTGGAAGCGGTGCGCACAACAAAAGTAGATAAAAAGGCGCACGAACACATTAAACGACTATCACGCCGATATTTGCATGGGCATGGATTCTTCTTTATTGGGCGAGATATTTTTTATCCTCTTGCTTTGGAGGGTGCGCTTAAACTCAAAGAAATCAGCTATTTACATGCAGAAGGCTATCCAAGTGGCGAAATGAAGCATGGACCTATTGCTTTGGCGGATTCGCGATTGTTTTGCGTTGCGTTAATGCCACAGAATCTCTTGTATGATAAGATTAAAAGCAATGTAGAAGAGCTTAGTGCGCGTGATGCGACACTTTGCGCCTTAAGTGCAGAGTATTATGAGGGTTGTGATGATTGGATTAAGATTCCGCATACTTCGCATTATATGGTGGAGTTTTTCTCTATGATGGTGGTTTTGCAGATTTTTGCATTAGAAGTGGCGGTGAGATTGGGCAATGATGTAGATATGCCACGCAATCTAGCAAAAAGCGTAACGGTGGAATAGAATGAGAATCTGTCTCAATGAATATGCGATAAAATATCTCATCAAGCACAAAGTTCAATGTGCGCATACCAATGCAAATCTTTGTCGTTTCAAAGAAGGGCAAATGATTAATGTCCCGGAAGAGGGCGATATGGAGGAATATGCGTGTATTAATGCAGGAGAGAATCTCTGTGCTATGGGGAGTATTAGTTACTCTAATGCGACTATTTCGCGCCTTGATATGCAAGTAGGGCGGTATTGTTCTATTGCTGTGGGGCTTAGTTTTATCAAAGCGCATCACCCGCTTGGGCTTTTTAGCACTTCCTCTTGCACTTATGACCCAAACTTTTATATCTTCAAGGATTCCGCCAAAGCGCATAGTGGGGAGTGTTTTACTAAGGATTGGGGATTGTATTATCATCTTGTTCCGCCCCCCCCCCCCCCAATATTAGAAAATGATGTTTATGTGTGCGCAAACACATTGCTAAAGCCCGGAATCGTGTTACACACGGGTTGTGTCATCGCGCAAAATTCTGTGGTAACCAAAGATGTCCCGCCCTATGCAGTCGTAGCAGGGAATCCCGCGCGAATCCGAAAATATCGCTTCGATGAGCCAACGATAAAGAGGCTTTTAAATCTCCAATGGTGGCAATATCATTTTTCTGATTTTAGGGGAATAGATTTAACGCAGGATATTAATTTTTATTTGGATTGCTTGGAAGAGAGAATTGCAAAAGGACAAATCAAGCCCTTTAATCCTATGAAAATGTCTTTTCAAGAATTGATAAGACGGAGCAGACACCGCAGAATCGTTAATGTTGGTAATGTTGGGGTGCAGACGAGACAATCGCAGATTCCAACTCAAAATGCGTTTGCTAAGGCTTCTATTATCCCAACAAAAGATTCCGCAAAGAATAGAATCCACAATCATTTAGCCTATAAGCTTGGACAAGCAATAATACTAAACTCTAAAAGTTTATGGGGATATATTAGAATGCTTTATGTTTTGTCATTTATCAAAGAATTCCATAGAGAAGAACAGAGCAAATATCAAGCAAGAATTGCAAAGAATCCTAGCTTGAAGCTTCCGCCTTTGGAATCTTATGTGGATTATCAAGAAGCTATCAAAGAGAAGCAATGCTTCACTTATAAGCTTGGTGAGGCTTTAATAGAAGCCAATAAAGCACGAGCGAGTAGGCGAATATTTGCATATTTGCGATTCTTTTTCTTCGAAGCGCCAAAGCTAAAAAGAGAATTTAAGAAGAGGCGAGAGAGGTAGCAATCCACAGCCTAGAATCTTGCCTTTCGTCATTGCGAGACAACACCAAAAACAACAATCTTCCCATTATTATTGCGTTGGCGATTTGCTCACACTTGCGAATCTATAATACAGAACTACCCGCTGTCATTATATTGTAGATTACCACGAAAACCTAGCGGTTTTCTCACAATGACGCAGCGGTAGAATCTTTGGTTGCTAAAATTGAGGATTTGCACCAAAGCAGGTGAAATTTGTTTCATAAATTAAACCATTTTTATCTCGTATTCAATGTTTTGTGCGTTGAGGGCATTTTGGATTCTCTCTAATGTTTTTTCATCTTCTGCTTCAAAATACACAGAGATTCCGCAATCACTTGAAAATTCGCGCGGTGTAGGCACGAGCTTGACAAAAATTTGCAAATCCTTTAACAGCGTTTCGCTTTCAAACGCACTTGATGTTGTAAATACGAGAATATAGCCTTTTATCATTTATTTAGCCTTATGGTTGTCTTCGCGCGATGTCTTTTAGCGCGTCAATCGTGGATTCTATATGTTGCTTTGTGTTAAATACACCCGGACTTAGGCGAATCGTCCCTCCGCGTTCAAAACTCCCCAAACTCCTATGGCTAGAGGGGGAGCAATGCAACCCTACACGCACACAGATTCCAAACTCTCTATCTAAAATCTCGCCCACTTCTGATAGTGTGTAGCGCGGTAAATCCACCGACAAAGTCCCGCCACTTTGCCCTTGTGTTTGATAAATCTTAAGGTTTGGGATTCTGCTAAGTCCATTGATAAGCTGTTCTCTTAAAAGGAGTTCATATTTGTGAATCTCCGCAACTCCTTTAGAGTTAATCCACTCTAAACCTGCTTTAAGCCCTGAGATTCCGTGCATATTGGGTGTGCCACTCTCAAATCTATCGGGTGGGAATCTAGGCTGAATCTCTGCTTCACTTGCGCTTCCTGTGCCACCAAAGACAAGCGGAGAAATGCGCTCTGTATCAAAAGAATCTGCCACCACAAGCGCACCCACGCCCATAGGTGAAAGCAAACCTTTGTGCGCACTTAGGGCTAGAAAATCTACTTGTTGCATCACATCATTCATCTCTACACAGCCGACACTCTGTGCGCCATCAAGCAAGAAAGCGACATTGTGAGCTTTGGCA
>NZ_JRPA02000082.1 GCF_000765675.1 Helicobacter sp. MIT 05-5294
AAACTAAAATCCACAATAAGGCAAAAGAAAATGGCGATTGGTAGAGTTTTACATACAAATGGATTGTTGTTTTATGATTTTTATGAATTGTTTCATAATCATTTAAAAATATATCAAGATCGTTGGCATTTTAAACTTTTTTTGCAGATTCCAACTCTTAAAAAAGTAGATATTTTAGAATATTTTGAAGTAGCTATTTTAGATTTAGCAACAGGACCTTTTGGCGATGATGGCGTTATGGAATTAGATTCTTCATTTTTTACATATTTGTTTGATAATGCAATGGAAAATGATTCTGCTAATCCCACTTACATTAGTGAATACATTAATACCGTAGGACAACTCTTCTTAGCAGGATACATAGAATTTGGTATGTGTGGTTTGCAAGATAAAGAGGAAAATCTACTCTCCAAACAAAAAGAAGATAAATACCAAGCATGGATATATTTTAGGGATAATTTCTTTTGCACTTGTGCGTATGATAGAGATATGATAGACCTTGAAGAGAAATACCCAAATATGAGT
>NZ_JRPA02000083.1 GCF_000765675.1 Helicobacter sp. MIT 05-5294
GGGGAAACATCAATAGAAGATATTGTATTCCCTCTCAAAATGAAACCACTCAATGACAAGGGTTTACCATATGATTTGGAGTATTGCAAATCCAGCAGATAAAGATGCAACGCAAACCATCTATGGAAGAAATAGAAATGGAGGAACAAGAAAGCATACTGGAAGAGATTTATATACAAATCTATTTGACAAAGACTATAAAAATTCACAATCTGATGTTGAAATTGTAGCAATTGCTGATGGGATAGTCCCTGAGGAAAGGGATTTTTATTATCAAACAAAACAAATAACAATTTTGCATAAGAGTTTTAAATATGGTAAATTTATTATTAGATATGGAGAGTTAGACAGCAATAGAATCTTGGTAAAAAGGGGAGATAAAATTAATAGGGGACAAACTATTGGTTATGCAGGTTTAATGCTGAATGCGCAAAATATTCACCCAAACATTGTTCCAAACAAGCAGGTTATGATGTTACACTTTGAATATTTTTCGGACGGAGACAGGTT
>NZ_JRPA02000011.1 GCF_000765675.1 Helicobacter sp. MIT 05-5294
AAATAATAGTTAAAGAACATTTACTTTTTCACTCTAAAATATTTTTAGCGCAAAAAAGGAAATGGAATTTTAGCAAAGTTAGCTTAAGGGGAGTTGAAAGATTCAAATATTTTTTTAAAAATGTTAATATTTATAATTTTATAGATATATCTAATTTTTATTTATTAATAATTATTCTCTTTTAATAATAAAATGCTAAAATTAGTGCGTTCATTAACATTTAAGGAGAAAATATGAATCAAAAACTAACAACAGCGACCGGAACGCCATTGGCAGACAATCAAAATTCCCTTACAGCTGGCAAAAGAGGTCCTACGCTTTTGCAAGATACTTGGCTTTTGGAGAAATTAGCGCATTTTGATAGAGAAAGAATCCCAGAACGCGTAGTTCATGCCAAAGGAAGTGCTGCTTATGGTGAGCTAACCATCACGCAGGATATTACGCAATACTCCAAAGCAAATATTTTTAGTTCTGTGGGCAAGAAAACTAAAGCATTTTTAAGATTTTCCACCGTTGCGGGAGAAAGAGGCGCAGCAGATGCAGAACGCGATGTGCGAGGATTCGCATTAAAACTCTACACCAATGAAGGTAACTGGGATATTGTGGGAAATAATACGCCCGTATTTTTCATTAAAGACGCAATGAAATTTCCAGATTTTATCCATACACAAAAAAGAGATCCAAAGACCAACTTAAGAAGTGCTACGGCTGCATGGGATTTTTGGAGCTTGCATCCCGAATCCCTGCACCAAGTAACCATTCTAATGAGCGATAGAGGAATCCCGCGAAGTTATAGAGAAATGCACGGCTTTGGTAGCCACACTTATAGCTTTATCAATACGAATAATGAGCGATTTTGGGTGAAATTTCACTTTAAGAGTATGCAAGGAATCCACAATCTCACCAACAAAGAAGCAGAGGCAATCGTCGCTAAAGATAGAGAATCCCACCAAAGAGACTTGTTTGAAAACATTGAAAAAGGGAATTTTCCCAAATGGAGATTCTGCGTGCAGATTATGCCAGAAATTGACGCAGCCAACTACAAAGTCAATCCCTTTGATTTAACGAAAGTTTGGTCACACAAAGATTATCCGCTAATTGAAGTGGGAATTTTAGAGTTAAACAAAAACCCAGAAAATTATTTTGCAGAGGTGGAACAAGCAGCCTTTAATCCAGCAAATATTGTCCCGGGAGTTGGGTATAGCCCAGATAAAATGCTACAAGGAAGACTTTTTAGCTATGGGGACACACAAAGATACCGCTTAGGAATCAACCACTCCCAGCTTCCCATAAATGCTTCTATTGCGCCTGTTTCCAATACACACCGAGATGGGTTGATGCAAATGGGCAAATTTGGCGGAGCAAGGAACTACAATCCAAGCATTTATGGAGATTATAAAGAAGATATGAATGCGATTGAACCACCTCTGCACATACAAGAAGGCGATACAATGGATAGATATAATCATCGCGAATATGAGGAGGATCATTTTAGTCAAGCGGGGGATTTGTATCGTTTAATGAGTGAAAGCCAAAAGGAAGTCCTATGCCAAAATATCAAAGAAGCAATGGAAGGAGTCCCAGCGGAGATTTGTAAGCGACAAATTGAACATTTTACTAAAGCCGACCCCGCTTATGGCAAGAGAGTAAAAGAACTTTTGGGGCTATAAATGCAGTTTGCGGAATCCTTTTGGATTCTACAAACACAGAAAAATCGCTAAAATCCCCCCGCCCAAAGCTTTTTAAAAAAGCCTATTTTTCTATTGGAATATTTGGCAAGAAGCTCTAAAATTTCTTTTCTGCGAAACATAATCGCAAAGTCATAAGGCGTCATTCCCATAGGATTCTTAAAATCGGGGTTTGCTCCATTTTCTAAAAGAAGACGCGCAATTTCTGCATAGCCTTTATAGCATACACCCGAAAGCGGGGTAAGGTTTTTATCATTAGCTTTATCCACTTCAGCTTTGTATTGTAATAGCAGTTTGACACACTCTAGGCTATTATGATAGCTTGCAAGCATCAGCAAAGAATCCCCTTTATGATTTGTGAGGTTTGGATTTAATCCATTTTTGAGCAAGGTTTCTAGGTTTTGAAAGTCATTATTTCTTGCCATATCAAACGACATTGCACAAAGCTCTTCTAATTTGCTTTGTTCTTCGGGTGTGAGTTGCATGGGGTTGCTCCTTGATATTAAAGTTTAGATAGTTCTTCCGCTACAAGTTCGGCTTGTTCAATCACCCTATCCACCGCGAGTTTTTGCATATCTGGCGGATAGCCATATTTTTTAAGCACTCTTTTAACCGCCACACGCAGCTTTGCCCGCACGCTCTCTTTGTGTTGCCAATCAAGGGTGATATTTTGCTTGAGTGTATTAAAAATAGCAATGGCAAGTTCTTTGAGGTTACCTTTGCTCATTAGCTCTCTTGCGCTTTCATTTTGTGCGACAGCTTCATAAAAGGCATATTCATAATCTTTTAGCCCCAAATCTTGCTTTTGTTTCTCATTTAATATGAGTTCTTTGCTTAGGGAAATCAGCTCTTCTATCGCTTCACTCACGCTAATGAGATTGTTTTGATATTTGTGCATTGTCTTTTTGAGCCGCTCCATAAGACTTTGAGCCGAGATTGTATTTTTCAGTCGTGCAGAGAGTTCATCATTTAAAATCTTTTGCAAAGTTTGCAAGGCAAGGTTTTTGTGTCGATGATGTGCAATTTCACTTAAAAATTCTTCTGATAAAATGCAGAGATTTGGTTTTGAAATCCCCGAAGATTCTAATAAATCAATCACCCCATCGCTCACAATCGCATCATTAATGATTTGCTTGATTGCGCTTTGCGAAATTTGAGCCTTACTCTCCTCTTCTTGCTCATATTTCTTTAAACTTCTTTTTATCAAATCAAAAAACGCAACACCCCTTGCTAGATTCTCTGCTTCTGCACAAGGCAATGCCATAATATATGCTTTTAAAAGCCTTGTTGCAAAGTCTAAAAATCGTTTTTTGCCATTGTCTTGTGCAAGGATAGATTCGAGAGTTTGGGCGATAAAAGCGAGTTTGTCTTGAGTGGAGAGATTGAAATATTCCAAAGGGTTAATGCCACAAAGCATTTGCAAAAGAATCTCATAGTTTTCTTGCATTTTTGCAATAGCTTTGTCTTTATCCTCCACAAACTCACCCTTGCCACCGCTTTGGGTATAAAAATCTAGTGCGTTCTTTAACTCATTTGCGATTCCTAGATAATCTACAACTAGCCCAGCGGGCTTGTCTTTATACACACGATTCACCCTTGCAATGGCTTGCATAAGATTATGCCCACTTAAAAATTTATCCATATAGAGCGTATGCAAAGGTGGCACATCAAAACCTGTAAGCCACATATCGCAGACAATGACTAATTCTAACTCATCATCAATATCTTTAAACCTCTTTGCAATCTCGCTTCTTTGTTCTTTGGTCGTGTGGTGTTTGGCGAGCTTTACACCATCATCACTATTTGCAGTGATGATAACTTTGAGTTTGCCTTTTTGATAAAATTCATGATGCCAAGAGGGCATTAAAGCAATGATTTCATCATACAAAGAAGCCGCAATCTCTCGGTTCATACAAACAATCATTGCTTTTCCTCTTAACACCTCTTGCCTTTTACTAAAATGTGCAACAATATCTTTTGCTACAACCTCAAGCCGCTTTTTTGCACCAACAATCTCACAAAGTCGCGTGGCTTTGGCGTTGATTTTGTCTTGTTCCTCATTTGCAATCAACTTAGAATCAAGCTCTTTTAATATCTCTTGCCCCTCAACACTAAGCCCAATTTTAACCAACCGACTTTCATAATAAATCTTCACCGTGGCATTGTCTTCTACCGCTCTAGCAATATCATAAATATCAATATATTCTCCAAAAACGCGCCGCGTGTCTGCGTCTGCTTTTTCTATGGGTGTGCCGCTAAAACCTAGATAAGTCGCATTTGGCAAAGCATCTCGCAAATATTTAGCATAACCATAGCGGAGCTGTGCCTCGTCATTTAACCTTGCCTCAAAGCCATATTGGCTTCTATGGGCTTCATCGCACAAGACAATAATATTTTCTCGCATACTCAAAAGTTCAAAGCTCTCACTTTCGCTTCTAAATTTTTGAATCGTGCTAAAGATAACGCCCCCACTTGCTCTTTTGAGTTTTGTTTTTAAATCTTCTGTGCTTGTTGCCATTATGGGTTCTGTGCGTAAAAGCTCTTTTGATTTTGCAAAGGTCTGATAGAGTTGCTCATCAAGGTCGTTTCTATCGGTGATGATTAGTAATGTCGGGTTTCCAAAAGTTGCAATCGCCTTTGCACTAAAAAACACCATTGTAAGGCTCTTGCCGCTGCCTTGTGTGTGCCAAACCACCCCGCCTCTTTTATCATTACACATTGCAATTTTGACTGATTCTATTGCCTTTTGCACTGCATAATATTGGTGATATGCAGCAATTTTTTTAATGATTTGCATGGTTGATATACCCGATTTGTCGCTCAAAATTTGCTTTTCAAACACGACAAAAAAGCGCAAAATCTCTAAGAGCGTGCGAGGTTTTAAAACCTCAAGGATTTCTATGGAGAGCGATTTATCCTCGCTTCGCCATCGCATAAATCGCGTAAAATCTGCGCTTAAACTCCCAACCTTACTATTTAGCCCATCGCTTAGCACACACAAAAGATTTGGGATAAAGAGATGTGGAATCTGTGCTTTGTAAGTTTGAATCTGCTGATACGCACTTTCTAAAGTCGCGTTTAAGTCGAGAGGATTTTTAATCTCACAGACGACTAAGGGCAAACCATTCACAAACAGCACAATATCCGGTTGTTTTGGCATTTGCGCATGAAAATATAGTTGGTTACACGCGACAAAGGTATTATTTGCTAGATTCTCAAAATCAATCAGGTGTAAGAGAATGCCCCGCGTCTCACCCTCGAAAAACACTTCAAGCGGGATTCCGCGTGTGAGATAAGCGGTGCATTTGGCATTTGCCTCTAAAAGTTCAATATTTTCAAGGGCTTTGAGCTTTTGCAATGCCTCATCAAGTAAGCGTTCTTGTGTTTCGGTGTTTAGGTTGAGATTGCAAAAAGTCTTAGAATCTGCACTCAAATTAATCCTATGCACCGCTTCTCTAAAGACATTTTCTAACACCCACTCGCTGCTTGTGCGCTCTAAATCTTTGCCACTCTTGCATTGATAGCCTAGAGTTGCCAAATGCTCAAGGAGTAGATATTCTATGGCTTTTTCGTTGAGGGGGTTGGTGGGCATTATTTTTCCTTTCGTTGTGTTTGGTGATTTTGGAGGTGCGAATCGATTCGCACTAAATCTATATCTTACCCCAAAAACTCTTGCAAGAGTGTATCTCACATCTTTGAAAAGCTTAAAGAGTGGGGATTCTATGTTGATTTATTGAGTGGGTTTTGCATGGGGTTTTCCTTCTTCTGTTTCTTCCACGACCAATGATTAAGATGTTGCATCACTTAAAAAGTCTTTTTTAATGAAAGATACACCTTTTTGTTTAATTGTTTTCCAGTCATCTTTAAGAGATTTTTCATCTAATACTTCATATACAAACAACCAATATTCATCAATATTATCAGTAAATGATTTTGCTAATTTTTGATAATTTTTTACAGCTGAATTACCTATAAATTTTTTATCATGCAAGTATGCTAATAGTAACAAAACAGCGTCATCAGTTTTCTCAACAATTTCAAATAAATTATCCCGAATCTTAAAATTATATTTTAACGCAAAATATAGGGCATAACTCATTGCTTCAAAAGCATTTTTTTTTCCAAATTCAAAGATATTTGTTGCTATTGCTTTTATTGTATTTTGTGGTAATTTAAATATTGAAAAGACATATTCATCTATCATTCCAATTAAATATGGATAGATTAATACCAAATGATGAATGGTATTTATAAAATATTGTGTAGCTCTAAAAGACAGTTTCTTTTTTGCTATGACTTTTATTGCATATTTTAATATCGCACTATTTTCATTATTTTGAGCCGTTAAATCAAGTGCTGTATCTAAATATGCTCTTGTGGTGCAAAAATCAATTTCATTATTTTTCTCTGTATCATCTTTAGGATATTGGTTGTGAAATAAAAATAAATTTAACTTTCTTACCCAATGTTCAGTAGAAGCTATAGGCAATGAAAGTATTTTTGTTTTTTTGAGGTTTAATGTTAAATCATATTTTCTTAATTCCATAGACAAATCAATCAAAAATTGTTCAGCTTTTTCCATTGTTTCAACATAGCAATCATAATCATCAATATTTCTAATATAGCTATAATTTTTATTGTACATTTCTTTGTCAATAGCAGTTAAAATAATCTCCGAAATGAGATTTGATGAATGACAACCTATTAATATTCCATGTGTTTCCGAATCTTTTAAATTTCGTGTAGCTTCATCTATTTGATTAAAATATTTGTTATTATCCCTTCTACATTCTTTAGCTGTAGATTTTTCAGTTAAAGCCCAAGCTATAGCATGTGTGTATATACTCGGGAAACAATTTGATATGTCCGCCTTTACCAAATATTTTTTACCTATCAATAGGTTTGGTTCTGGATAATCATCAACTTCAAAGTTTTTATAATTCATTTCAAAAAGATGTTTTTTGTCTTTAAGCTTTCTTATATGAATCCTGCTTATTTTGTGTTTTTGTTCTTGTGTTTTCTCTTTAAAATGTTTAAGTAACTTATCCCAATTTTTGGATAAAATCTTACATTGATAATAGTATGCAAAAGGGTTCGGTATTCCTAGAATTCTAGGGATATTGGTATTTCTAATATTTTGGTAATTAACATATTTATGAGCTTTTTTATAAGCTTTTAATCCATTAGTATTATTTTCATCTTTACAAAAATCTAAAAAATACTCGGCAGTCAAAAATGGAGGAATTTTTTCTGCAAATAATCCATATCCAAGCAATCCATCAAATAATTCATCTGTCGAAATATCATGTAATAATTTGCAATAAGAATTGGTATCTACTTCGACTTGATTAGAAGATAAGATATTTCCATTTGTTTTACTCACTTCGCACCTCCATTTTTTCATTAAAAATTTTTGATAAAACCAAATCTCGCATTTGTTCGAGGGCTAGAATCTCTTTTGCATTGTGGGATATTTTATCAAAAAATCCCTTAGCCTGAATCTGAAAATAATCAAGTGTTTCTTTGTCAGGTAGAAGCAAGGGATAATTTTTTATTTTTTCTACATTAAGATTCTGTTGCGCTGAACCCGAAGCTAATAGGTTTAAGTTTTCCCTTTCATTTTTCAAAAATAAAAAGACAAACTCCTTACTACTTTTTGTCTCATCAACCACCAAACCGCAAGCCGCTTGATTAAAAGCCGATTCTTGAGTTAAGATTCCAAGCCTCCCCACCGTTGGGCTTGCATAAATAGCAATTATAACCGAATCTTTGGGGAATAATTTGGCAGATGAATTATTCAAGCCCTCATCTGTAATTTGTTGAATACTTTTAAATAGAAAATTATCATTTAATTCTTTGGTTGAATACCAATTTATGTTTCCACCATAATAAGAATGTTGTTTGGTAGAAGGTGTCCCTCCTGACTGAATTTTAAGACATATATTCTCTAGTGTTGTTTTCTCCCATTCATTGCAGTTGGGATTCTCTATAAAGTGATGGCGGAAGAGAGTGAGGGCGAGGGATTCTAAGGTTTGGTTTTGGCGGTGGAGTAAGTCGATTTTGTCATCAAAGCTACTTAAAATCTCCGCGATTTGGTTTTGGATTGGGAGAGGCGGGAGGGAGATTGTTAGGCTTTCAAAATCATTTTTATTTAAAATAGGAACTGCCGTTCCGTCTGTCCCAAAGATTCTTAAAATAGGATACATATCAACCAGAGAATAATATAAAAAGTTATAGTTTATCATATTGTTAGGGATAATAGCATTGATTTGCTGATTTGTTATGGCTTGCACTTTATTTATTGCTACTTTTCCCATATCTGAACCAATACAAGTTACTAAAACTGAATTTGGAGGCAAAACAATTCTTGAAAATCTATCTACGCCCTCATTAGAAATTTTTCTTGCCGAATCTGAAGCATACTTGCAATAGTTTTTATAGTCTGTGGGAGTAATAAATAGCATAGAATCTCCCCAATCTTGTGGGTTATTTTGTGAGGGTGTTTTACCTGTAATCACTTTACCCACTTCCCCCAACCTTACTTCCCTCCATTCCTCTTTATGGAGCGATTCGAAGAAGTTTGTAAGATTTTCATTGCACAAAGTCATTTTATTCACCATTGTTCCTAATTATCATAATGATATTGTAATGCAATGCAGCTTTGAATCTCCCCTATATTCGTAGCATCGTAGAGGTTATATCCTAAACGCAAAAGCAAGATTTCTAAATCTTTTTGAAATCGTATTTTGGTCGGCTTATTGTGAAAAATCTCATTTCTTGCGTTGCGGATTTGGTCGATTTTGTCTATCAAATGTGCTCTTGTGCCATAGCTTGGGAGTGGTTGGCTTTTGTATTCTTTGGATTCTGTGAATAATGAAGAAAGTTCGCTCCAATGATTGGCTAAAATTTGCTTTAAATCCCCTAAGGAAAATATGTCAAAAACATCAAAAGTATTTTGAAAGTCAGAGATTTGTAAATGTCTTTTGTGCGTAATGTCTGCAATTTGCTTTAAAAGTCTGTTTTCCTTTGCATTTTGGCTTTGAGATTTCAGAAACCAATCGTCTTTGTCATTGTTGTATAGATTTGCGATTTCTACTGCTAATGTGCTACGCAAGGCGTTTTCAAAGCAATGCAGAAGTAAAAATTTAGCTTGATGCTCTTTGCGTCTTTTATTGTAGATATTCATAATCGTATCAAAAAGATTATCAGTAGGGTATTTCGCTAATATTTTTTGCGTTTCTTTGCATGCTCCCCATAAGTATCGATGATGTAAAACCCTTATACTTTGCTTGATGCGGTTTTCAAAATCAGGCGTTAATAAATGTGAATAATGAGTAAAAAGTTCTTTTATCTTGTGTAAGTTTTGAGATTCTAAACTAAAATTACTCATCGCAATTTCCTTATTAATATTGTATTTATCTTTGCTTTGCTATAATCTCGCTAATTCAGAGGTCTTACTGCCATGAATGGCGGGTGCTCCTTAGTGAGAGGATACTCTGAATTTCTTTTTCACTATTTTATCTAACTAATCCTTACTTAATAAAATCCCATTTCTGAAAGTCTCATTATAGATTCTTTTTATGGATTTCCTCGCTTAAATCTACCTTGCAAAACCATCTTTAAGCATTATAACATAAACTGGCTACTTGTTTTCACCGCCCAGCAATGCTAGGTTTTGCAAGATTTTCTCGCTCAAAATCTGCTCCTGCGCAATCTGCTTTTCAAGCTCGGTTTTGAGCCGCGAAAACTCGCTTTCAAAGTCAAAATCTTGCTCATCTTCAGCCAAACCAACATAGCGTCCGGGCGTGAGGACAAACCCAAGCTTTGCAATCTCTTCAATGCTTGCACTCTTGCAAAATCCCTTGATGTCTTCATATCCCGCATTGTTTTGCCATTTATGGTAAGTCTCTGCGATAGTTTCTATATCTTTTTGGCATAAGATTCTGTTTTTGCGGTTAATGAGTTGCCCACAATTGCGTGCGTCTATAAAAAGTGTGTTTGGGTGGTTTTTGCCGCGTCTAATAAACCACAAACACGCGGGGATTTGGGTATTTAAGAAAAGCTTTGCAGGGAGATTGATAATACATTCTATCAAATTAGATTCGATAAGATTTTTGCGAATCTGCCCTTCGCTGCTTGTGTTGCTTGTTAGCGAGCCTTTGGCAAGCACAAACCCAGCTCTGCCTTGTGGGGCGAGGTGGTAGATGAAATGCTGAATCCACGCATAATTAGCATTTCCGCTTGGTGGTATTCCAAACTTCCAACGCCCGTCATTTTCTAGCAACTCACCGCCATAATCAGAATCATTAAAAGGCGGATTAGCGATAATAAAATCAGCTTTTAAGTCTTTATGTGCGTCATTAAGAAAACTTCCCTCGCTATTCCATTCAACCTGTGAAGAATCAATCTGTCGAATGGCGAGATTCATTTTCGCAAGTCGCCAAGTGGTTTGGTTGCTCTCTTGTCCATAGATTGAAATATCATCAATCTTGCCTTGATGACTTTGCACAAAAGCTTCACTTTGCACAAACATTCCCCCGCTGCCACAACATGGGTCAAACACGCGCCCTTTGTAGGGTTCTAAGCACGCGACAAGCAGTTCTACGACACTCTTTGGCGTGTAGAATTGCCCGCCTTTTTTGCCCTCACTTAGTGCAAACTCACCCAAAAAATATTCAAAGATATGCCCCAAAATGTCGTTATTATGGACACTATCACCCTGCAAGGATTGGTTTGAGAGTAAATCAATCAACCCACCAAGTGCGATAGAATCAAGATTTTCTTTGGCATAAACTTTGGGCAAAACGCCTTTGAGGCTTGCATTTTCTTGTTCAATTTCTTGCATTGCTTTATCTAAAATTGTGCCAATATTGCTTTGTTTAGCTTGGCTCATAATATAATCCCACCGCGATTTTGGCGGGACAAAAAACGCATTATGCGCATGGTATTCGTCTCTATCTTCTGTGTCTCCACCCTCATTTTGCACGATGTCAAAGATAACTTGAAAACTATCACTAATATATTTCAAAAACACCAGCCCAAGCACGATATGCTTGTATTCTGCTGCGTCTATGTTTTTGCGGAGTTTGTCGGCGGATTTGAAGAGGGTTTTTGCTAGATTTTGTGTTGTTGCCATTGTTTGTTTTGCCTTTTATATCTTTCAAATTTGGAACACTTATTTTGTGTGCTTTTTATAAGATTTTGTATTTTGGCATTATAGCCTATTTGTTTCAGAAATGAGATTCTAAAGTTTTTAGGGTATCCATTCGATAATTCCCTGTTGTGGGTGATTTGCCCTCCATTGCAAGAGTTCTTCAAGAGTTTTGACATTTCCCTCTATCACTGCCTGATAAATTTCTATTCCTGCAATATGTGTTTCATCAGGTATTTCATATTTGAGTTTAAGAATCGTCTCTTTTTGTTCTGTACTCATTATTGCAAGGATTGCTTCTGCTTGTTTTTCAAAATATCCTGCATATTTGCTGCCTTGCACGATATGAATCATATCAATTTGCCATTCTTGCGTGTCTTGATACCACGCGTGCCATTCTAGGCAATTATCTTCTTGGTCTAAAAGATTGCGATATTGTATATGAGTAATGCGAGGGTTGCTCGCAATTTTTGCGATAGCGGCAAAACTTTGTGCAATATTCAGTTGTGGTGTATAGATATGAAAGTCAATATCACGATGTTTGGCGAGCAAACCCATTTTGAGCGAACCAATAAGGTTAATTTGCGCACCGATACTTTGCCAAGCCTGCTTGATTTGGCATTCTTCGATAATCGCAAAAGCTTTTTGTTGGTTGGTCTGTGCGAGTTGGGAGGGGTGCATAAGAGTTCCTGCAAAATTTAAATATTAATACTAATTTTTATAAGTCTTCCAAACATCTTGTGATAGCTATTCTTATATCATCGGCTTCTGTATCTCCTTGTCCTTCAGCGGTGCAAATAAATACAGGCTCTTGAGTTTTAGCATTAAGAATCTGAATAGATACTTCAAGCGTATAACCAAACCCCACATCTCTTCTGCCTCCTTGTCCATATTTAACCACAAGTGTTTGAGTAGGATTAGTGATATTCTCTACAATGATAAATCCCTTTTTCATTAAAATACCAGAGATAATATCTGTCGGATTAATACTTTTAGATAGGCTGTAAGAATATCCTCCACTTGTCCCATATCCCACATAGCCACTCCCCACACTAGAATTTAAAATTTGTGTCTGCCCTACAAAGGCATATTTATAACTACTTATATCCCCAAATCTTTTTACCTCTACGGGCTTTAAAACAGCTGCACAACCCGCAATGAATAATAAACCTAAACATATTAATAATACCCTCACCATTGGCTCTCCTTTTGATTTTTATTTTGCAAAGCTTCTATATCCCAAATTTTGAAAAAATCTTGCATGAGTTTTTGTGTTCTTTCTCTTATATTATCTTCATTCCATATCTTTTTATCAAGTATTTCTCGAGTGATAAGCAAATCAGCACAATTTTTAATACAATTCTTGCGAGTGCCATCGCCCTCAAGCTTGATTTTCCAAGAGGCATTTTTGATTGAACTATTAAGAGAACCTTTTAGGAGTGTCATATTACCTATTTGATAAATCAAATCCTCCGCGTGTAATTCATCTTTTGCAATTTTTCTCCAATTTTCTTCCCAAGATTCAGGCATAAGATGTTCTAATGTCCATTTGTAAGAAAGCTCTATACTATCTTGCTTTTCTTTATTAATGTATCGTCTATAAAGCTCTATCCAAAATAAAATTAATGCCGCTTTTTTGTTTTCAAGATAATCATCTTTAGACATTAAACAATCTTCAATTTTATATTTTTTAGGAATATCTTTTAAATTATCCCTTAAAAATTCCAAAGGTTTATTTATGTCAAGTTTTCTTGTAATATTCGCAAACATTTTATTATACTCTTTTGTACTTTCACTGCACAACCAACGGGTTAAAATAAAAATCTCTAATAATTTTAAGCAATCTTTCAGTGCATCATCTTTATTTTTTAATTTCAATTTCAAAGCTAAGATTAAAGGCATTATAGTGTTTGTATCTGTGATATTTAAAATATGAAATAAACGCTGCTCATCATTTACAAAACACAAAGGAGTTTCTTTTGTGATGTGTGGGAAATTCTGATAAATCAAAGCATATTCTTTAATCTTTTTCAAAAAAGATTCTAGCTTCTTTGTATCAAAATTTTTTATTTGTGTCTTATAAATATCACTTAAATTTTCTAAAGTATCCTTTTCAACATCAAAAAAGCCTCCAATAATCGCAAAAGCGTGTAAGAAAATCTCACTTTGCACCCTTTTTAATCTTCCTGTGCTAACTTCTTCTTCCCAAAATTCTTTGTTCTCTTTTGTTTCAAATAAACACTCCCAATATTCTTGATAAAGTCTTTCATAATCAGAATTTAACTCCATAGCTTTTGCAAAAAGTGCATTTTTGATAATATCAGTTGCTGTTAATTTTAAGCCTGCAGTATTAATTGAGTCGAATATTTTTTGTTCATCTTCATTTGTATCCAAATTAATAGTTACCCATAATTTAGAATTAAGAATAAAATTTAAAAAATCTTTATAGGATTTTTCTTTGTTTATCTGCTCTGTAAAATATTCATAACAGCGAATTAATTTATCCTTTATCTTTCCCTTATGCTTACCTTCTTTATATCTTTCAATATCTTGCAAAGAAGCAAAATCCTTCGCTTGTAAAATTTCATTAAATGAAATTCTATCGATTTTAGAATGCTGAATTTTTGGACTTTTTTCCTTAGTCGGTTTCTTAAATAAATAATTTGCATAATCTACTTTATCATCAGATTCCAATTTATCATATAAAGACTTTACCAGAATAGAAAATGTCGTCAATCTTTGTTGCCCGTCAATCAAGCTTCTCTTTGTCCCCTCTCCTGCACTCGTAGAAAGTTGCTTGAGCACAACAGACCCTAAAAAATGCTCCCTCTTATTTGCGTAGCTATCTCTCAAGTCTTCAAGAAGTTGCTCCCACTGCTCTTCCTCCCATACATATGCCCTTTGAAAGAATGGAATTTCAATCAAAGATTCTTGCTCCATAAAACCAAAATTATTTTCATTTGCTTTCATTCCCCACTCCTTTTATTTTAATTTTAAACTCATTCGGCAATTTTATAAAAAACTTAAGAAACAAGAGCTTAAAACGCTTCTTCCGCTGAAGCTTTTAGAACAATAAAATAAGATAAAATGACAAGTTAAGATAACCACAATCAGTCATTTCTTACCCCATTTAGTCTATAATGCCATAAACCACCAAATCCAACAATAAACACGCCAAAGGAGCTACAATGCTAAATGTCATCTTTGATATGGACGGGACGCTGCTTGATAGCGAGGATTCTATTTGTGCAGCCATTGCGGAGATTCGCCATGATAGACATCTCCCTCCACTTCCCAAATCTACTATCCAGCACGCGATTCATACGCCCGGCATAGATTGTGCGAAAGTCTTTTATGAGATAGAGAATTTTCCGCATAGAAGTTATAAAGTCGGCTTTGAAACATATTTTAAAAAGCATTATGAGCAAGCAGTATTGTTTAAAGGGGTGCGCGAAATGCTTGCATCTTGCAAGACAAAAAACTACTTCTTAGCTCTCGCTTCTAATGCCCCACACGATGGGCTTCAACCTATTTTAGCGAGACACAATATCGCGGAATATTTTGATAGTATCATCGGCACGAATTCAAGCATAGAATCCAAGCCCAGCCCGATGATGATTTATAAGATTTTAGAATCTGCACCTTTTACGCAAAGTGTGTTTGTAGGGAATTGCGCCAAAGATGAGGGAGCAGCGCGTAATGCTAAAATTCCTTATCTCCAAGCAAAATGGGGCAGTGATGAGAAAAAAGAGAATGAGTTTTGCAATGCAGAGGAGCTTTTAGCCAAACTTGAAGCCTATGAGCAGGGTTCTAAACCAATGTGAATCTAGTGATATGGCATTAATTGCTCTAAATCGTGCTTTTTGGTAAAACATATCTTTAAAGATGAAATCGGCGAGGCTTATGCTAAAATCAAGCTCGTAACCTTTAGTTCGTATGATGTCAAGGATTTTGATGATGTGATTCATATTGGAGATTTTATCAATGATGTGAACGCTTTGCCAACAAAAAGAGGCTCGAGTAAAATGGTAAATTGCGCACTTATTACGGCGATGAGCCATTTTACCAAAGATAATGGCTTGAAAAAGGAGATTTACCTCATCACCGATAGAGACAAAAAGCGAGATTATCCCTAGCAAAACGCATAAAATCTATGACCCAGATAATCCCGATAATCCTGTGGAGTGATAGAAACGATAAGGGCAGTCACAAAAGCTTGATTATGGGCTTTATGATTTTGTCGCATTGCTAATCAAGTCGTAAAACTAATATATGAAAGAATTGGTTTTGATTTATGGTGGAATCTTTGGAATCCTTTAGTTTTTGTTTATCGCATTGACTGCAATAATCCAAAAAAGCTTTTTCTAATTCATCTAATGTTTTGTATCTTTCCCCTATATTTCCGCTTATTTCTTTATCAAGAAAAGAATATTTTATCCCATTGTTATTAGTTTTTCCTGCTAACACAAAGAACAAAATGCGAGTTAATGCAAATATTTCATGGTGTTTAGCATAGCCATCAAAACCCACCCTTGATAAATCCGAACAATCATTAAAAGAACCCTTAATTTCTGTATTTTCATTTGTTAATTCACTATTTGGTATTTTAACTAATCCAAAATCAGAAATTTTTACCACAAGTAAATCGTTATCATATTTTTTAAATAAAATATTATTTGAACTTATGTCTCTATGGAGTATATCTTTAAAAAGATATACTTATAAGGCTTTGATAATTTGTAAGCCTATATTTTTCCTTATTTGCATTTCTAAGCTATTGTTATGTTTATCAATATAAGACCTCAGGGCAAAATCAGCATATTCCATAACATATTCATTTCTTTGAGGATTAAACGAATAAACTTCCAATATATAGGGATTATTAAATGATTTCATTGTGTCAAATTCAAGTCTAAATCTTTTCAGCTCTTTTTCACTTAATCCGCTTTTTGCTCGTTTTAATACAAAATATTTATTATAAAACTCATATTTATATTTAAAAACTTGGGCATAAGAACCTTCGCCAACTAGTTTTAAATTTACTGATATTGTTGGATTCATTATTTATGAAATCCTTACGAACATAGCCTTTTATACCTACAATAGTATATCTTTGAATCTCTTTTCCACCCAAAACCTCATAAGAATCTTTGCTTTTGTTTTTTTGGATTTTATTTTGAAAACTTCCGCCTCTAAAACATTCTGCCAAATCTAATAAATTGATTTTGTGTTTTTTAATTTTAAGTCTAATTTCTAACTCTTCTTTGCTTAAATTATTAGGGGAAAAGTCAAATAAATCAAAATTTTTTATCAATCATTATAGGTTTGGGCTGTAATGCCTTTTTGCCTAGCAAAAATTATCATTTCAAGCAACACATAGCTCCACGCTTTGCCACAATCAGCAAGTAAAAAGAATGTTGGTTTGAGGAAATCTCTTACTTCTTTCCGATTTACAATATATACGAAAGATTTGGGAATAATCAAAGAATTAACTCCTTGATTTTTATATTCTCTACCCCTCAAGATTAAGCAACACCACCGCGCATAGCACGAGTGCGATGCCCACATAGCCGATTGCTCCAAGTCGTTCTTTGAAAAACACATATCCTCCCACCGCTGTGCCGATAATCCCTACTGCACCCCAAGTAGAATACGCGACGCTAAGGGGTAGGGTTTGTATCGCAAACATAAGCGCGGTGAATGCAGCCCAAACCATTAGAATACAACCAATTGTGTAGCCTTTATGTGTGAAAGCATTGGATTTTTTCAAAAATAAATTCGCGATGATGTCTAGCACCGCCGCCAACACCACAAGCCCCAACGCCCAGCTCATTGGCTCTCCTTTTGGGCTTCGTGCTGTTGGGAGTTGCGTTGGGATTCTTGCTCGTTTGATTCCATGCATTCCATAGATTCAGCCGCCTTTTTAGCTTCTTTAGCTTCGCTTTTCTGCGCCTTAATCTCGGCATAGTTAATCAGCCCAATGCCACAAAAGCTAAGCAGGATTCCCAACTTTTGTGTCCAAAATAGCTCCTCACCAAAATAAAAAAGGCTAATCCCCACGACACATACCGCACCCAAGACCTCCCAAATCGCGTATGCTACGCTGATTGAAAGTCTTTTGAGTGAGAGTGCCATAAAATAATACGAAACCACGAGCAAAACGAGCATTGACACAAAGCCAAATAACGCGCCCTCACTTGCTTTCATTAGATTAACCGCTAACACTTCAGTCGAGATTGCAGCGACTAAAAGGCAATACGCGACTTTAAGGCTCATTGTTTAGCCTTTGGCAAATGTGGTGCGAAAGGGCAAAACTCGCAATAACAGATTCTCACTACTTTTCCTTTAGATTCTTTGATGTCTCAAAGCATTATAACCCACGCAAGGTTTAAGGCGTCTTAAGCCCCTAGCGCGCGACCAGCTTTAGCCCCACCACGCCAATAAGCAACAACACAATCAGCCCGATTTTGAGTAGCGAAAACGGCTCACCAAACACCACAATTTCAGCTAGTTATTGTTGCTCCTTTATTTGATTTCTATAATTTCTGTTTATGCGTTCAGAATCTGAAATATCCCTAATCCTTTTTCCATACAATATGTCCATTAATATTATGCTTTTCATAAACTTCTAGCACATCTTCTAAAAAATCTATAAGTTCTTGTTGGTTTGATTC
The DNA here is from genome assembly GCF_000765675.1 of Helicobacter sp. MIT 05-5294. Classification (GTDB taxonomy): domain Bacteria; phylum Campylobacterota; class Campylobacteria; order Campylobacterales; family Helicobacteraceae; genus Helicobacter_D. Next base: position 17,514 of record NZ_JRPA02000011.1, read on the forward strand.
CTTTGTGCTTTCTAGCATTCTTAAAAACATTTTCTTACCTGTTTCGGTTTGTTTGAGATTCTTTTTGAGGAAATTATGTTTGCTGCAAAGCGTTTGCCCATTTTCTAAAGTCGCTTTGCCACCCAAATCTTTAGGCTTGATATGGTCAATATGGAGCTCTACTCTTTCTTTTTTGCCCATACCACAGATAACACATTGATAATTATCTCGCTCCAAGATTTGCTTTTTAAGTTTTGGGCTAAAATCCTCCAAATCATCTCTTAAACTCACAAAATCTGGGTCATAACGATAGATTTCTTTTGCAATTTTTACAAATAACCTTTTTGGTGCAAACTTCTTATGCCCCTATCTGGGTCGCGAAAAACTTTGCCTGTGCGTTTTTGCCACTCATTTACTACCCAATCCACAACTTCAGAGCGTGCAACATCTCTTTTAGGATTTGCCTTAAAAAATTCCATAATCAAATCAAGCTGACTACCTTGTTTTTCGCTCATTAAATAATCCTTTTTCTTTTTTCATTGTTTCTAAAAATCGCTTTTTACTAAGTTCACAATATTGCTTATCAAGTTCAATCCCAATAAATTGACGATGGTTAAGGCAAGATTCTATCATTGTTGTGCCACTCCCATTAAAAGGGTCGCACACCAACATCGCCCACAAAAGAAAAAAGCTTGATACATCGCTTGGGCAACTCTCTAGGAAAGGGAGCAGGGTGTCCGATACGCTTTTTGGATTCTCCATATAAATGTCCATAAACCATTTGTCCAAGCCATAAATTCTTCTTTGCTAATATCGCTCTCCCCTTTATGCTTTTTCTTCCACTCACCCTTATAAAGCACAAGAATCAACTCCACAGGCGCAATGACATAGGGGGCAGAAGCACTTAGCCAACTTCCCCGAGCAGTGCGGCGTGAGATGTTGCCCTCATTCCAAACAATTGTGCTATGATATTTCTAGCCAACTTCTTTAGCAATTCGTGTTAAATCCGCGCCTACAGTTTGTTGCCCACCTTTATTTTTATCCAGCGGAATATTAAGGCAAAATCGCGCTTCATCTTTTGCCCAAAAATAGCAATTTACTATCCATTGTGCGCTAAATTTTAAGTATTCTTCATAATTTTCAGAATCTACATTAGAATTGTAATCTATACCGACACTATAAGGAGGCGAAGTGATGATTAAATCAAGGCTTTGAGGTTGTAAAAGTTTTTTATCAAGCACAGAGGAATGATAGAGTATAATATTATCAGCAATAGACAATGGATCCCCATCATCGCTTGTCAATGTCTCTATTTGTGTCTTTATCATTTGTTTCTCTAGTGTTGAAATATTCCAATTATATCATCTTTTCACTATCGTTTAGAATCTGCGCATTTTATGTGCTTCAAGCCGCTCATTTTAAGTTTAGAAAAACTCCCGAATAATCAGTTGCGTTGAAATCGCAAAACACAGACAAATCACAACAGGTTTAATAATCTTTGTGCCATGTTTGAGTGCAAGTTTTGCTCCAGTCCTCGCTCCAAGTGCTTGTCCAACGCACATTATAATTCCCAAAACCCACAAAACATTCCCACTAAGCACAAAAAACAATGTCGAGGCAATATTGATACTAAAAACTATCCAACGCGAAGATGCTAAGGCTTTACTAAGTCCATAGCCCCCAACGCTAACAAGCATTGTGAGAATGAGTGTGCCAATTCCCACACCCAAAAACCCACCATAAAAACTCGCACCCGCGCAAGTGCCATAGAGTAGGGCTTTGTGCGGTGTTGTCGCTCTGTCGGTGTCGCTGATGTTGCGCGAGAGCAAGAAATACGCGCCAATGGTAATCATCACAAAGGGCAAAATTTTTGAGAGAATCACGACTTCTACAACCTGCACACTAAGCGCACCAATGCTTGCAAACACGACCGCGATACCGATACACACAGCGTTTGTGCGCATATCGACCAAGCCCTGTGCATAATAATGCGCCGCACCAGTAAATGAGCCAACACACGCTTGGAGTTTGTTTGTCGCAAGCGCGGCGAGGGGGTTTATCCCACTCAAAAGCAAGAGTGGCATGGTGATCATTCCCGCCCCGCCCGAGAGCGAGCCAACAACCCCGCCAAAGATTGACGCAAAAAACAAGATAAGATACCAATAGAACGCGACATCTTCAAAGCTTGGTGTGGTGATGAGTTCAAGCATGGGGTCTCCTTGTATTTTTAAGGTTTGAAATTATAGCATTTACGACAAGCCCCCTGCGCTCATTTGCATTAATTGCGTGGAGCATACATTATAAGACAAACGCCAAAAAGCACTAAGATTCCGCCTATAATGTCCCACATATCGGGCTTAAAACTATCAAATTTCATTGCCCAAATAATAGAAAATACGATAAAGATTCCCCCATACGCAGCATAAACTCTGCCAAATCCTTGCACTTGCCAAGTCGCCACCACTCCATACAATGCAAGGCAAATCATTCCGATTATGCCTAGCATCAACCCTTTTTCTTCTTTTAGCCAAATCCAAACCAAATATCCCCCACCCACTTCTAAAAAAGCTGCGAGAACGAAAACCAGCAATGATTGCAACACTATAAGAACCTTACGCGTCCCAACCAAAAAGGCTTTTGTTAGTATCAAGCTTTTTGATTGCGCTTAAATCTTGCAAATCAAGCTTAAAATCAAAAATGTTGATATTTTCTATCATGCGCTCTTTTTTAGAGGTTTTGGGGATTACATTAATCCCGCGCTGCACCAAATAGCGCAACCCGACTTGCGCAGGAGTTTTGCCATATTTTTCACCGATTTGTATCAAAGTAGGATTCTTAAAAAAGTCGTTATTGCCATTAGCAAAAGGACTCCACGCCTGCATAATCGTGCCGTGTTTTGCCATCGTTTCTTGCAAAGCTTCGCGTTGAAAAAACACATGGGTTTGCACCTGATTAACCGCCGGGATAATTTGGCAAGACTTAATAAAATCAAGATAGGCTTTAGTATCAAAATTTGAGATTCCGAGTGCTTTAATCTTGCCTTGTGCATAGGCTTCTTCCATTGCCTCATACATTTCTTTTGACTGCGCATAAGGGCTGTGGATTAACAGCAAATCCACATAATCAAGCTTGAGTTTATTCAGCGATTCTGCAATGCTTTTTTTGGTCGCCTTATAGCCCATACCGCTTGAAAGTTTTGTAGTGATAAAAAGCTCCTCGCGTTGATAGCCATTTTTGAGACTTGCATTAATTGCCGCTCCCAAATCTCGCTCATTGTTATACATCTGTGCACTATCAAAAAGGCGATAGCCCACACTAAGTGCGTCTTTAACCGCCCTCTGACAATCCACCTCGCGCAAAGCATAGGTCCCAAGCCCAATGATTGGCATCATCACGCCATTATTAAGCGTAAGATTCGGGATTGCATTTGTGTCTTTTGAATTCTCATCTGCCAAAAGTGTTCCGATTCCAAAGTTTGCTAACGCCATTGTTGCTCCTATCTTTGCCGAAGTTTTGAGAAACTCACGGCGGGTATTTCTCGCCTGATTTGTCTGAAGATTCCAAGTGTTGTGATTCATGATTTTTCCTTTGATTCAAGATGAATTTGTATGTGCATTGAACGCTCCTTTTAATATTTCTTTTGTTTCGCGCATTCAAGATTTTCATACATCTTGTGTTTTTCTTCTAAGATTTTTAAAATCTCTTTTGTTTTTGCCAAATCTTTTTTGACAAATTCTACTTGCTTTTTGATGATGTCTTTACGCTCTTTTAGGGTTTTGTCGCCCTGAAAATAGAGGTCAATATAATGCTTTATCGTCTTAATGTCCATTTTGGTTTCTCGTAAATACTCAATCCAACGCAACGCGTCAATATCGTTTTGGCTAAAATACCGCACTTTATTCTTGTCGGTTTCCAGATAGGGGAATAGCCCCTTTTTAATCCAAAAGCGAATCTTGGTTGAGGGGATTCCTGTTTTTCGCTCTACTTCTATAATCGTCCAAGCCATTTGATTTCCTTTAGTGGTTTTGTGATTCTTTTGCCCATACTATCTTGCAAAAAATGTTTCAATCGTAACGACTGCGGTATTTTGTTGGTGCTGTGGCGCAATAGAATCGGTGAGGATTCTTAAAATCTCTGCACCTAGAATATATCCTCTTGCTACTTCACTTGCACTTAAATCCTCAAACCGCCTTGCCATTGGGGGCAAATCAATCGTAAGATGTCATTGCTATCTATCTGCATTTTTTATTGCAAAGGCGCAATCGCATCAATCGCACTTAACGCATTAAGGCTTCTTGGGTAGCCAATATATGGCACAAGCGCGGTAACCACAGCGATAAGTTTTGCTCTATCATTGCCAATTCTAATATTCCCCGCGACATGGGCTTTGACTTGAGAATCTGCCCCACCCATTGAGAGGATATACACAAAAGTTAAGAGTTCGCGGAATTGCAGCTCTAAACCTGTGCGCGTGTAATAATCACCAAAGCAATTTGCTGATAAGAATCTGCGGATATGCTGATAGTCTTTGGGTGCATTTGCATTGCCTTTGTCTATCGCTTCTCCAAAAAGCTCTCTTTGGGTCTCTAAGCCTTTTTCTTGGCGGTTTTCTCGCGTGGTGGTGCTTTGGGCTTCTAGGGGCAAGGTGATATGATATGCTTTGAAAATCTCATTGGTTGCGGTGATAAAGTCAATGCTCTTGCCCATTCCGACATAAGGTGTCGCTTGGTAGAGTATCTCTTTAATCGCTATGGGCGAAACACCATTTTTAAGTGCGGCATTTAGAATCGTCTTGTATTCACTTAAAGCAGGGATTGCCACGAGTGAAGCAAGGATTATCAGTAGTCGTTCTTGTAGTTCTAGCTTAGAATCGACTATGACTTCATCAAAACTGAAATTGACATAATTGCTAAAAAACTCGGGGTCGGTTTTTGCCAGATCGCTTTGAGCGGGCGAAACACCAAAGAGGGTTTCAAAGTTTGCTCTTGCATTTTCTGTGAGGTTCATTGTGTCTCCTTGTGTGAGTTTGGGGGTGTGGTTTGATTCTATTGCGCTTTGGGTATGAGAATCTTTGCATGCACTAAGCGAGATTCCAAGCCCGCCTAAGCCAACTAAGCCCCCAATTTTTACCGAAGTTTTTAAAAACTCGCGGCGGGTTTTAGAATCTAGTTTTTGCGATTCTGTTTTCATTATTTCTCCTTTTGGTTTAGAATCTTAGGCTTTGCCTTAGAATAATAAATCCATCGTCATACAAATCGCATGACTCCTTGCATAGAAGTAAAAATGAAATTATAAAATATGAGAGTTAGTATCAGTCAAGGGACTTGAATTGATAAAAATAAAAATTATGATTTTCTAATTGCCTCTTCTACTTTTGCTTTAGCCTTTTCTAGCAATATCTTTGCTTCTGTTCGTAGAGCAAAGCTTTGAATGATTTTAGATTCTATGGTTTGTTGAATCTGTTTATTAAGGATTGGGATAAGCACATTTTTAATCTCATCAAGCTTCCAATGTGCAATAATCGAACCTCCACTATCCCGCTCTGCTTGAAGCTCGGTTGTAAGGGAGTTGAGAATTAAGGTTAAATATTGAGGCAGAATAAGACTTTTGTCTTTTATCTGCAAATGCAAAATCGCCCCGCTTGTGATACATTCTAAATCTTTTTCTAAACAATAAGCAAGCCCTATACTCCCATCTTTGCTTAATAAAATCATATCTTTTTTCGGATATAAGTTTTTTAATTCTTCTTCATTAAAATCTGCAGAATCTAAATAGATTTCACTTTGATTGATTCCAAAATGGCTAAGATTACTCACACGAATAAAAGGGATTCCGCTTTCTCTGTATGCTTCACTACCGGGTTCTATGGATTTTTTGATTTCTACCAAATCTCCCAATCTTGCATAGTGTTGAGATTTGATTAAATTTTCATTTTGCTCATATTTGGTTTGATAATATTCAGAATCTAATCTACTAGTTTTTAGGAAAGATTCTTTTAAAGTTTTAATCGTGTAATTTATGGGTTGGGTGTTGGCATTGAAATGCTTTTGTGCGATTTCATTTGCGCTTTGAGATTCTGTATTACAAAATACGAGTTCTTCATATAACAGCCATTCGCCCAAACGATATTCTTGTTTTGACTCTTTAAGTTTGGCTTTGATTTGCGGGTAGTAGATTCTAAAGATTTTGCTTATAAGGAGGGCATTATTCCCCCCCCCCCCCCCGCACAATAGCAGATTCTACTTTTTCTTTAGCAACTTGTAGAAGATTTTTCGCCTCTTTGCGTAATGCGAAGCTTTTTTGAATATGAGCGGCGATTTGGGTTTGAATCTCTAAGGAGATTTTGGGGATAAGTATATTTTGTAATTCCTCTTTGGAAATAGCTGTTAAAATTGTCCCACTTGGAAATTTTTTCAAATATTCTTGAAATATTTGAGATTTAAACAAAACAAGCAAGGTTTCACTATTGATAGATTGTGCTTTCAATACATAGAATCCTGTTGAAACAATACAATTATCAAATTCTTCAGTAATTAAAGCACAACTACTCAAGCTCCCCTCAATACTAGAAATAATCAAGTCCCCTTTTTTAACAAGTCGTCTAGCCCTTGTAGGGAGATTTTCTCCTAGCTCCTCTAAAGGCTCATTAATATTGCCATTACCTCCAATGTTTGCAAGCTCTATATAGCGATATTTTTCTTTAGCATTTGGAGTAAAATTAGAATCCTTAATCTCAATAAGGGTTAATGCCATAAAACCGCCTTGATAGTTTTTGATATATGATTCGATTTTGTCATATTTGGTTTGGTAATATTCGCTATCCAGCCTGCCAGTTTTGAGGAAAGATTCTTTGAGTGTGCGAATGGAGATATTTATAGAATTTTGCTTATCTTGCAAAAGACTTTGCAAGGGATTTTTAGGGTCAAGTCCTAATTCTGCATATAAAATCGCTTCTGCCTCTTTATACAACTCTTTGCTTTGTTCTAGGGAAAAATGAGAATCTTTAACAAGCTTTTCAATTTCTAATTGAAATTCCATAGAAAAAAGGGGAACTAAAAGTTTTTCATAAAAATCGGTTGGCACTCTTTGTCTTCCACTTGTTCCAACCATATTATCAGCAGCAATCTTTCTTATAGATTCTCTATTTAAATAGCAAAATACAAACTCTTTTAGAAATCTTGAATCCTGTATGCGAAACACATTAAATTCTGTGCTACCAAAACCAATTTTATTTTCCAAATCAAAGGCTATCCCACATTTCCCGTGCTCCATACAAGGGGTTATTTTTGCAATTAAAATATCATTTTCAGCAAAATAGGTATAGCCCTTTTCAAAATCTTGTATTTCTCCACATTCTCTATCATTAATAACTCCATTTCCCAAATTTTGCATTGATAAAAAAGTAACTTTTGTATTCTTGTTTAAATGCGAAATTTCAGTTTTTGAAGGATTAATAAGTGCAATTTTAGATAATTTTTCATATACTAAATTCTTATTGATACATAAATTTGATTTTTTAAAAGGTTCGCTATCAATTCTAAAACTATCATTATCCTTTTGCACTTCGCTAAGCTTAAGCACACTCACTTCCAAATGCGGAAATTTATCTTGCAAGGTTTGGTTTGGATTCATTAATAGCACTCCTAATAATTTAATAAAATTTTAAGCAAAAATATAATAAATCTTTGCTATGATTACATTTCTTTCAAGGCGGATCCTTTTCCGCCATTTCCACTTTATATTTATTTCCATCATTTTCCCTTATAAGTAAAGTTGAAATTTAAGATTTTTATATAATATCTGTTCTTTCTAGGGGGCACTTGCCACCATTTCTAATTTTGCGCATAAAACACCAAATCCTTATGAAAACTTACTAACAAATCATCAAGAAAATCTTTAATTTTGTTTGGGTGTATAGAAATAATTGCGCTTTGGTTAAAGCTTTGTATCATCCCCTTCCTTTGATATGTTTAAAAAAACTAAATATTTATATATATTTATACAATATGTTAAAAAAAATAAAAAATTTTAACATATCATATCATATCAGTGGGTTACTTAAAATTTTAAATAACCTCACATTAATAAAATACTTATTTCTGCCAATTTTAATACACTCCAAAAGGGTTAATTTTTCGCAAGTTTTAAGGTATTTGGAGGCACTTTGTCGGCTTATTTTTAGTTTTTTTTCTAAAAATTCTATTTTTGTATAAGGATAAAAAAACAGGGCTTCAATCAAGTCTTTGCTATAAATTTTATCAGCATTGTTTTGTAAAACTTCAGCAGCATCTTTCATTGCTTTATCAATATCTTTGATTCTTTGAATTGTAGCGATTGAGGTTTTTTCTATGCCTTGTAGAATATAGACTATCCATTCATTCCAAGCCGCATTTTTGCTCACTTGCTCTAAAAGATGATAATACTTATCTTTATGCTTGATAATATAAGCACTCAAATACAAAATGGGTGTATCCAAACGCTCCTTGAAGACAAGATAAAGGATATTTAAGATTCTGCCTACTCTGCCATTACCATCATAAAAAGGGTGGATTGTCTCAAATTGATAATGAATAATCGCAAGTTTTATTAAGGGGTCAAAATTATCTAAATCTTCATTGATATAACTTTCTAAATTATTCATAAGCCTTAAAATATCGTCTTTGTGCTGTGGGGGGATATGTTTAATCTCTCCTGTGGCTGGGTTTTTGAGCATTGTCCCGCTTTGGGTGCGAAAACCTGCATAATTTCTCTCTAGTCGCTTTTGAATCTCTAAAATATGTTTGTTGCGCAAAAGATTTTCTTTTTTAATCAATCTAATACCAAGCTTAAGTGCTAATTCATAATTTTGCACTTCTTTAGCATTTTTGGTAATTTTACTTTCGTCAATCTGTGCTAAAAATAGCTCATCATGTGTAGTGATAATATTTTCAATTGCATTAGAATCTTTTGCTTCTTGTAAAAGTAAAGAATTGATTAAAATATCTTGATTGGGGATAGTTTTTGCAAACCCCTTAAGCTCTCCTAATCTACCTGAAGCTTTGCTCAAAAGCTCATAAATTTTTATATCCAAATGAATGTTAATTGGCAATTCTTGAGGGATAAATTCTTTTTTGCTCATGCTTACTCTCTCCAAAAGCTCAAATTTTCTGCTTTGGCAAATTCTATAAAGGCTTCTGTGATTCCATCTCGTTGCAAGTCTTTGTATGTTTCATATCGCTTTTGGTATTCGCACATTCTTTCATTGAAAGATTCGTCGCTTTCATTTGATTGTCTGATAGGCTCTTCACCCTCAAGATGTGGGTGAAATAAATCATGCCTAACAACCAAATGCCCATGAGAATCTAAAAGCGGATAATAAATCTTTTCCCCTGAATTGTCCTTGCTTGGCTCACTCATTGTTGCAAAGAAAATGTTGTAATCTTCACATTTTGGGCAAAGCTCTTGACCGCTCTCATCTTCGCCTCCCCATTTTTGCAAAAATAGCACAGAAGTTTTTGTGCCTGTGTGAGGCTTAAAGACATTACCATGCAGTCCTACAACAGCTAGGATTCTCGCTTTATCCGCAATAAACTCCCTTATATATTTATCGCTAGAGTTATTGAATCTCCCCTGTGGAAGCACAATAGCCATACGCCCACCGGGTTTTAACATATCTAAGTTGCGCTCAATAAATAAAATATCGCGTCCTACTTTGCTTTGTAGCTTACCATTGGCATTTTTGCTTAGTTCATATCTGCTTAGAATTCTGCTTTCTTTAATATCTCCTGCAAAAGGTGGATTTGCCATTAAAATATCAAAACTAAAATCGCGATTTTCATTTTTATTTACCCTTAGTTTTTTGAGTTTCTTAAAACCCTCATTATAGACATCATTCCAATTCTCATCTTTTACCCATTCTTCCCAACGCTCATAATCAATAGAGTTAAGATAAAGCACATTCGTATGCCCATCACCTGCGATGAGATTTAGCATTTTGGAAACTCGCACGCTTCGCTCATCAAAATCTACGCCAAAGATTTTTTCTTTGACATAATCTTCACATTCTGGGATTTTTTTCTCCGCTGTGAAAAGGTGGCTTGCTTCAATGCCTTTTTCTTTATAGATTTGCTTCCATACATAAAAGCAAGTATGGATAGGGAATCCGCAGCTACCACTTGCAGTGTCTATCATGGTTTCTTCTTTTGTGGGATTAAGCATTTTTACACACATATCTATCACATAACGCGGGGTAAAATATTGTCCTTTCTCACCTTTGGCAGATTTATTGACAAGGTATTCAAACGCATCATCAATGACTTCTAAGTTTGAGTTAAAAAGCTTGATTTTTTCTAATGAACCAACACAAACGCTTAAATGTGAGGGGGAAAGTTTAATTTTTTCGTCTTCATTAAACACGCCCTCCCATTTTTTCTTTGCTTTATTAAAAAGTTTTTCTATTTTTACTTTGAGTTCCGAATCTGATTCACCATAGTTTTTAAAATCAAGATTACGCGTTTTGTCCCTTGCCCCTTCTAACTCATCATAAAGCTTGATAAAAATGAGTTTGAAAACTTCTTCAAATACATCAACTCCAGCATTTGCCAAAACTTCATCTTCCATTTCTGTAATAATATCTCTTAGGCTTCTTTTTTGTATCGTTAAAATATCTGTTTTTATCAAGTCATCAAAGGTAAAAGGCTCATTCAAAATATCTTTAAGGCTTTTATCGCTTGTAGGGATATTGGGGATAGATTCAAAATAATTGGGGTCTTTGCGGTGGTAATAGCTAATTTGGTTACCATTGCTCCATACTGCCATTGTCGCACCTGTGGCATTACAATAGCTTTTAAGCTGCTCTTTGCCTTCTTTGAGCTTTGGCTTTTTAACTTCTATGATAATATAAGCTGAAGTGATTTGGAGTTTGTCCATTACCACAATATCTGCCCTTTTCACCTCGCGCCCAAAATGAACAGAATATTCTACTTGGATTCGTGATTTAGGATATTGGTATTCATTGATGAGCTTATCTAAATAAAGTTGGCGAACGATTTCTTCGGGGGTGAGTTTGATTTCTTTATCGCGTATGAGGCATAGCACATAATAACTTATGCCACTTTTACTTTCTTTTGTGGTGATTTTGGATTCTAGTTGCATTATAGAATCTGCACTAAACAAATCAAGCTTATAATTGGAATTTTTCAAGATTTCTTGTAATAGCATTCTTTCTCCCCAATGCAAAATGTTTTTAAAAGCGTAACAAAAGCCCCTTTAAAATTCGCTTCTTTCCATGTAGGATTTCTGCTTTAAGGAGAAAATTGTGCCAACTTAGGACTTCTCAATATTTTCTTTACATAGTGGCTTCTACTCAAACTCCAACATCTTTAGCACCCTTGCGGGGTTACCCCCAACTATCGCATTTTCTGGCACATCTTTAGTAACCACCGAACCCGCTGCGATAATCGCATTATCGCCAATTGTTACGCCCGGGCAAATGGTTACATTAATCCCAATCCACACGCGATTACCAATCACAATGGGCTTACAAAAGGTCGCGGTGCGATGATAGGGGTCAAAGTCATGGTTAATGGTTGTAAGGCATACTTTGGGCGCAATAAACACATCATCACCAATTGTGATTCCCCCTCTGTCCATAAATGTGCAAGCCTGATTCATAAAAAAGTTTTTACCCACGCGGATATTTTTCCCAAAATCTACATAAAAAGGTGGGATAATCCACGACTTATCATCAAGCTTTTGCCCAATGATTTTGCTAAAAAGTTTGCGTGATTTTTTAGGGCTGTGTGCGCTAGAGTTAAACTTATGGGTAAGCTTAATCGTCTCACGAATCACCGCTAAAATCTTTTCGCATTCTGGGTCGTTCATATCGACAAGCTCGCCTTCTAAATCGCGTATAAAAATATCGCGATTCGTTGTTGGTGCGGGTGTGCTGCGCGCTGAAAGTTTGGTGATGAGTTTCTTTTTATTGCTTTTGGATTCTTTCATTATTTTTCCTTATTTGGTTTTATCTGCTTCTTGAACAAACTTTTCATATTCTTCATCGCTTAGAATCTCTAGCCAAGTAACATTTTTGCCATTTTTTTCGTGTGTTAAAGCGATATGTGAGCCACTCTCTTTAAACCCCGCACCATGCCAATGCTCGACATCTGGTGGGCAAAGCACGACATCGCCGGGTTTGGCAATCTGCGTAACCCCGCTTTTTGTGCCGGTGTAAATCGTTCCTTTGGTAACAATCAGTGTTTGTCCCGCTGGGTGCGTGTGCCACGCGGTTCTAGCGCGGGGGCTAAAGGTAACCTCAGCTCCGCCAAAAGGGCGGTAGGTATCGCTTTTGAATAGCATTTTGACATTCACTTCGCCGCTAAAGATTTTAGAATCTCCCTTAAAGCCTCCTAAGCTACCATTTTTTACGACTTCTTGCTCTTGCATTTTTGCCTCCTTTGCATGTGCGATACTCAAGCAACCCATTGTTGCGACTAATGCCAAACTCACGATTTTTTTCATTGGTTCTCCTTTGTGTTTTAGATTTTTCCTCTTAGATTCTGCTCTTGTTGATTGCTTCGCGTAAGCTCGCAATGACAAATGGAGAATCTTACAAGTGTCTTATCTGTCATTGCGAGACTTCATTAGAAGTCATGGCAATCTAACATGTGATATTCCTAATTATATAGGATTCGTTGCCTGTTGATTGCTTCGGCTAGCGCCTCGCAATGACGATAAAGACACTCAATCGCTAAATCGTCATTGTGAGAGGCTTTGAGAATGTGGCAATCTAACATATTGCCACACTCATTTATTTACTCGCAATGATAGGCTCATATTGCCTCAATCACGCATTCCCAAACACCTTTTGTAAATGCGCTTCATATTCTGCCAAATACCGCTCTACTTGCGGGTTTTTTACCACATCATTACATAGAAAGCTAGGCAACTTTTGCATTCCGCAAAACTCATGTGCCTTGTGCAAATGCGCAAACACACCATCGATTCCAATGCCCAAAAACTGCGTTTTATCTGTAAAAGCTTCAAGCGGGGCGTTCCAAGTGCTGCAAAGCATATAGCTTTTGTTTTGTGCCAAACCGCCGCTGCCATATTTCTTGCTTGGGTCTTTTCTAGTCCTGCCATCATCATTAAAAAGCACACCATGACTTGCCAAATACACTTCATCGATGTATTTTTTGACAATCCAAGGTTCGCACATCCACCAAGCGGGGAATTGGTGAATAATAGAATCTGCCCATTTGAGGTTTTGCACCTCTTTTTGCACATCATAACCTTTGTCAATAATGACTTCTTTGGTTTCGTGTCCTAGCTTGCTTAGTGTTTCTTTTGCGAGTTCGTGCAAGGTTGTATTAAGCCTGCCCTTAGAGTTTCCAAACTCTTTTGCGCCATTGAGTAGGTAAATTTTCATCTTTGCTCCTTTGTGTTTTTTGATTGAATCCTGTGCATTTGCAAGCGAGATTCCAAAACCTCCACTTGCAATCCCTAGCCCTGCTAAACTGACCATTTTTGCCGAAGTTTTTAAAAACTCGCGGCGATTTTTAGAATCTGACTTGTGCATTTTGCTCCTTTTGTGTTTTTGGTCTTAGAATCTTTAGCACATCGTTTGCGCATCTTCTTCCCTCTCCACAGCGATTTCTACCAAATTGCCATCGGGGTCTTTGAGATAGATTGAATCAAGCTTTGCCCGCGCACCCGTTCTTTGCACAACGCCCGCTTCAAGCTTCACACCTTTTGATTCAATCTTGCGCTTAATCGCGTGAATATCGCCCTTTGCAAGCAGGCAAAAGTCTAACGCGCCATCACATGGCTTACTCGCGGCGGGTTGAAACTCGCCAAAATGTTGGTGGATATTGATTTTTTGGTTGCCAAAGCAAATCGCATAGCGTCCATTTTGCTCTCTCACCTCGCATTCTAAAATATCCCGATAAAACGCGAGGCATTTTTCTAGGTTGTTTGTAAGCAGGACAATATGGTCAATCGCGACTATCATTTAACACTCCTATTAAAGATTCTCACCCAAAAACTGCACGATTTTATCAAAGGGAATTTTACTCGCATTATCATACAAATCTACATGATTAGCATCGGGAATGAGCAAAAGCTCTTTATTCTCGCCTTTGAGCTTCTTGTAAGCGTCCTCGCTAAAATATCTACTATGCGCTTTTTCGCCATGAATCACCAACACCGCATTTTGAATCTCATCGCTAAAGCTAAGAATTGGCATATTTATCAGCGATAAAGATGAGGTGAGATTCCACGCACCATTGGAGTTTATCGCGCGTTTATGAAACCCGCGTGGGGTTTTGTAATAATCAAAATAATCCTTGATAAACTGCGGCTCATCACCACTAAGCTTCTCGGGTAACCCGCCTTGTGGCGCGTAAGTGCCACTCTTGAAGTCCTTTGTGCGCTGCGCGTTGAGGCTCTCTTTGAGTTTTTGCCGCGCTTTTGCGTCCATTGCGTCAAAATATCCCCGCGCATTGACGCGTGTCATATCATACATTGTCGAGGCAATCGTCGCCTTGATGCGCGTATCCATTGCTGCGGCATTGAGCGCAAAGCCCCCAAAGCCACAAATGCCCAAGATTGCGATTTTATGAGAATCCACTCCCGCGAGGTTGCTTAGATAATCCACCGCTGCGCTAAAGTCTTCGGTGTTGATGTCGGGCGAGGCGACATTGCGGGGTTCGCCGCTGCTCTCGCCCGTGTAAGATGGGTCAAACGCAAGGGTGATAAAGCCCCTTTTTGCTAGGGTTTGGGCATAAAACCCGCTTGCTTGTTCTTTAACCGCACCAAAAGGTCCCGCGATTGCGATTGCGGGGAGCTTGGCGGCTTTGTCTGTGTTTTTGGGCGTATAAAGGTCGCCTACGAGCGTGATTCCATAGCGATTTTTAAAGCGCACCTTTTGCACCTCTACCGCTTCGCTTTGTGCAAAGACTTTGTCCCATTTGTCGGTTTTGCTTGTTTTGTCTGCTTGTGCCATATCGCACCCTCCTAAGAATAAAATTACTAGGCTTATGCCTAAAAGTGTTGAAAAAAGTTTGCCAAATGTGTTTTGCATGGTTTCTCCTTTTTGGTTTGGCATTTTTATGCTTTGATATATCAAAGTCTTGCGAGATTCTTAAGGCTTTATGAGAATCTACACCCTAAGGCTGCTCATATCAATCACAAAGCGAAAGTCCGCCTTGCCCGCCGCGACAACCTTATATGCTTCATCAAGCTGATTGATTGGAATGATTTGCACTTTTGGGTAGATTCTGTTTTTCACGCTAAAATCTAGCATTTCTTGCGTTTCTTTAATCCCGCCAATCACGCTAGGGTAGAGCTTTTTGTTTTGAAAGTTCCACACAAATTCATCAAAATCAAGCTTTGGCTTGTCTTTGCTTGCAGGAAGCCCCACAATCGCCATTTCACCGCCGAATTTGAGCATTTTATGATACGCATTCACATCATAATGATAGGGAATCGTGCTAATGATAAAGTCAAAAGTGTTGGCAAACTCGCCAAATCGCGGGCTTTTGACATTCACAAACTCTTTTGCGCCAAGCGCTAAGCACGCATCTTTCTTCTCAACAATATCAAAGCATGTTACCTCTGCACCGAGCTTTGCCATATATTGCAACGCCATATGCCCCAAGCCCCCAACGCCAGCAACAGCGACTTTATCGCCTTTTTTGACTCTTGAGAACATAATAGGCGAATAGGTGGTAATCCCCGCGCAAAGAAGCGGCGCGACCTTTTCAAGCTCGGCATTTTTGGGGACTTTAATCGCAAATTTTTCGCTTAGCACGATGTTGTTAGAATACCCGCCATAGGTGTTTGCACCGCCATGGAAGACATCTTTGCTATTATAGGTAAAAACGGTTTTGCCATTTGTGCAATACTGCTCTTTGCTTGCCTTGCACGCCTCGCATTCGCCACAACTATTGACCATACACCCCACACCGGCGTAATCGCCAACCTTAAACTTGCTCACATTTTTGCCCACCGCAACGACTTTGCCCAAAATCTCATGCCCGGGGACAATGGGATAGGTGGGTGGGTGGTGGTCGCCGCTTACGCTGTGCAGGTCGCTATGGCAGATGCCCGCATAGAGAATCTGCAAAAGCACATCATTTGCGCCCAGCGAGTGGCGGGTGAATTTGAAGGGTTTAAACTTCCAGTCTTTAGAATGCGCGGCATAGCCCACGCTTGGAATCTCCTCGCCTTTGAGGGCTTCTTGTAGCCCAAAGGGTGTGCTTGCTGCGGTGTTTGCCGCGTTTGTATTGCTCGCATTTTGGGCAAATAGGTTTGCCCCAAAGCCCAAAGCAGCCGCACCACCGGCGATTTTTGCAGAGGTTAGCAAAAACTCTCTGCGCGTTTTGTCGTGTTCGTTTTGCATATTTGCTCCTTTAAAAGTGAAAACAAAATTATAAAACCTGATACCTAGTATTTGTCAAGAGAATCTTGCTATTGCCATTGTGTGCGTGCTTTAGCGCGGTGCGGGCTTGTTGATTCCAAAGCTTTGACGCACACCAAAAGCAGGAGTAGTGCAGAGCCGCACAATCAAATCTGCGATACTCTTGCGCGAAATGCGTGCGCTTGGGTTCTTAAAAGCCTCGCCTTTTTGGGTCAACTCATAATCAATCTCATCAGCATTGCTAAACCACTGCGCGCGGATAATCGTATAATCAATATCAGAATCTTCGATGATTCTCACCTCTTCTCTGTGCGGGGCAATATAGCTCGCAATGCGCGCGAGTTCGCTATCGGGAATCTCTTGGTATTGCCCATTATACACGCCAAATGAGGTAATCCAAACCAGCCGCTTTAGCCCGACTTCGTGCATTGCCTCAATGATAGTTTGTGCCATTTGAGGGGTGTTTTTGCCATAGAGATTCGCATAGACGACATTGACATTTTGCATTGCCGATACAAGCGAATCTTTGTTGGTCGCGTCTCCTTCGACAACCTCAACGCGTGGGCTTTTGAGGTGTTCAAGCCGCTTGGCATTGCGCAAAAACAGCTTGAGATTGACATTGGTATTGTCCAAAAACATCGTGGTTGCCACGCGTGCAACGCTGCCATTTGCACCGATAATCAGCACTTTGAGCGGTTGGGTTTTAGAATCTTTAGAATCTTGCGCGTTTGCAAAGTTTGGCAAAAGAGCCAAAGAGACTGCCAAAACAAGGGCTGCCAAAAGCCCTCTGCGGGGGTGGGTAGATTGTTGCATCGCTGCTCCTTGTTGAAAAATCAAAGTGGATTATAAATGATGAGAGTTACTATCAGTCAAGGGGAAAAGAAAGATTATAGATTTTCAAGCTTTAAACTCAAAAGCCATTGGTGGATTTTGTCTTGGGGTAACTGCGCAAAAGCTGTGCCTTGTTGCAATGCAGTTTGGTTAAAAGATTTGAGATTCTTGTTGGTTTTTTCAAGCTGTTTAAAGGGCATTTCAAAGGCATTGAGAATCTGTGTTTTGGGGCATAGAGAGCGGATTTCTTTGAGTGCATTACCAAATCCAAAACCTGCATTTGTGATAAAAGGAGCAAGGCTTTTGCTCTCTAGGGGGGCTTTGGTGCATAAAGTTCTAATCGGTGAAGAGAGGCTTAAGCTCCACAAAGGAGAACCCACAAGCAGGGTGCGATACGAATCTAAAAACGATAAATCCTCTTGCAAAGCAGGTGTGAAATGCTTGTCTTTTTCGCGCGTTGCTTGTGCAACCATTGCTTGATAATCGCTTGGATAGGGTTGCGTTGTGTGGATTTGATACAAATCAGCTTGGAGCAAAGTGCGTAAATATAGGGCTAAAATATGGGTATTGAGGGTGCGCGAATAATACACAATGCAGATTTTATTTTGTGCACTCTCCTTTGCAAGGGCGGGGAAAGAAAGGGCAAGACTAAGGGCTGCGACTTTTTGAATGAAGATTCGGCGGTTGGCTGAAACAGGCGGCATGGAAAATCCTTTGAAATTTTGGCGGTATTATAAAGCATACCACCAAGTGTTTGTCAAGAGCAATGTTGGATAATATATGGAACCAATACAAATCAACTTAAATTTTAGGTATAATATTTGCTAAAATCAATATGGCAATAAATATTATGAATATCAATAATGCACTAATTAACAACAAAATAAACATTAACGATTATAAACAATATTCTTTTAAAGATTTTTCAAAATTGCATCAAATGACTGCTTATTTAGCTATGTTCCCTCCGAATCTCCCCTATTATTTTATTAAAAATTATTCTCAAAAAGGAGATTTGGTGTTTGACCCTTTTTCGGGCAGAGGCACGACAGCTTTTGAAGCTTGTAGAATGGGAAGGATTGGAATTGGGAATGACTTAAATCCTTTGGCGGTATGTTTAACAAAAAGTAAGATTGATATACCAAAGAAATACAATATACAAAAAAGGCTTCAAAACTTAGAAAAAGATTTTGCAACTAAGTGTATTACAAACAAGCAAATTAATGATATTTCAGATGATATCAAAATGCTTTATGAAGAGAATCAAACATTACCGCAGCTACTTTACTTGAAAAATCACTTAAATAAAAAAAATAAAATTGATAATTTTATCCTTGCGATTTTAACAGGACTTATGCATGGCAAACATAGAAAAGATGGGACTTCTATCTATTGCAGTATTGATATGCCCAATACTTTTAGTATGTCGCCCAATTATGTTAGAAATTTTATTGCCAAACATAATCTCCAAAAAATCAAACAAGATGTATTTTTCCTTTTAGAACAACGCATAGAATCTTTGTTTCAACAATCAACAAAAGAATTTCAAAATTTATCTGAATATCAAAAAGGCTATTGTTTTGCCAAAGATGCGATTCAAAGCGCAAGAAGAATTATCAAAAAATATGGAGAAAATAGTGTTCAATTGATTATTACCTCTCCTCCCTATTTAAAGAATATCAATTATGGAAAATATAATTGGATTCGGCTTTGGTTGCTTAATAAAGAAGTAGAAGAAGTAGATAAAAATGTCAGCATTTACCATAAGGCACAAAAAATTAAAGGCTTAAAAGATAATTTAGCTTTCAAGAATTACGCACAATATATGCAAAAACTTTTCAATAGTTGGTATGAGATTCTAAAACCAAAGTCTTATGCTTTTGTAGTGATTGGAGATATTGAAGAAAAAAATCTCGCACAAGATACTTGGCAATATATACAAGACAATGGTGGATGTCAATTACGACTTCAAGCGATTTTGGAGGATACAATTGAGGGCGAAAAAGAGAAGAAAGTAACAAGAATTTGGGGTGCAAAAAAAGGTAAAGCAACTAAAGTTGATAGAATCTTGGTCTTACAAAAGGAGTAACAATGGCAATTACAGATTCATTTTCAGATTCAAACCAGTCCCCAAAAGAATTAGTAGAGGCAAGAGCGCATTTTTTTGAGGAAATCAAGCAGGATAAAAATTTTGTTGGTAGCCTATATGACTTAGATTATGAAGAAGCTAAAATCTTACTTAATGATTATGATAAGAATGAGGTTAAAGGCTTACCTCATGGCTGTTTATTGATAGCAATTTATAATAATGAATTAAGGCAAAATCAAACAGAAGGAATTTTACTTAGAGTAATTGGAGTTTCTGAAATTCCACAAAAGAAAGAAATTATACAAAGTATAACGGATTTTTATATCTCAAAAAAGGAAAGTAGAACAAACATAAATCCTGATATTTATACAAAATATTTTTATCAGTTTTCGGGTTTATCTTGCAGGGCTTTAGGAACATTCTTTTTAGATAAAGATAAAAAATTAATTTTTGGAACGGATATAGAAAACTTTTTAGGAGCACATAATTATAGAGTTTATAAACCACAAAAAGAACAATTGCAAATCATTGTGAATGAAAATGCAGAACTTCATAATGATGAAATACAAGAAAAAATAGGAATCTTAAGATATGCCTCTAGTCAATCTTATGATGAAGATAAAAATTATGCCCCAGATGTTTTCTTAAGGACAAATGATATTGTCGCGAGACGCACAGCTTTTTTTGGAATGACGAGGACAGGTAAGTCTAATACGATTAAAATTATTATCAGTGCTATTGAGAATCTCAATATAAAACAAGAGAGAAAAATAGGGCAAATTATCTTTGATATTAATGGCGAATATACTTTTAGCAACAAGCAAGATGAGGGTTCAATCTATGATAGATTTAAAGAAAGGGTAATTCGCTTTAGCACTTCGTTAAAGAAATCCCAACAGCACCCTGATGTCCGAGCGGTGCAATATAATTTTTATAATGATGAAACTTTGGAAGGATCTTTTAACTTGTTATGTGATGAATTATTGCTTATTAAAACAGCCGATTATTTTAAAGATTTTAGAAGCATTGATATAATCTCTGAGAGCGACAATGGAGAGCAACAACGAGCCATTATGAGAAAACGAGCAATCTATAAATGCATTTTAAAAAAAGCAGGATTTGAGCAAAAAAATGATTATAAACTTAAGTTTTATCGCTTCACTCTTGAAGATAAAAATGAAGACAAAAAAGACAAAGAAAATAATCAACCCCATAATGGTATATCCATTGAAGATGCTTGTAGATATTTTGATAATGTGGATTTATCAAAAACGAGTAAAAAATATCAAGATGATAAACAATATGCAGCACTATTAAAAGTTCTTCAAGCTAAAAATAATATAAGCGGGTATAAAGCTTTAATGGATTTAAAATCCTTGCATTCCCTTGAAGGAGGTAATGACTATAAAAATGACATAGATTCAGCACTGCGCAAGGGACAAATTATCTTGGTAGATTTATCCACCGCCTCAACAGAGACACAACAAAAATATATAGATAGGCTTTGCTCTTATATCTTTTCCAAATCTATGGAAAAATTTACTAATGATGAAGAACCAGAATATATCCAAATGTATTTTGAAGAAGCACATAATATTTTCCCCAAAGATGATAAAGATTTAAAGAACATTTATAATCGTTTGGCAAAAGAGGGAGCAAAACTTAAGATTGGTATCAGCTATTCTACGCAAGAAGTCAGTTCCATTGCCCCAAGTATCTTAAAAAATACACAAAATTGGTTTATTTCTCATCTTAACAATAGAGATGAAATTAAAGTTTTAGAAAAATATTATGATTTTGCTGATTTTTCACAAAATATTATCCGCAATAGTGATGTGGGATTTGCTAGAGTAAAGACTTATTCAAACAATTTTATCATTCCTGTTCAGATTCAAAAATTTGAAACAAGAGGTTAAAATGGCATATTTTAACGAAAAAGCCTCCAAAATCAATCATCAATATATCATTGAGAATCCAAAGGTTAAAGCTTATCTTAATAAATGCGAAAAGATAGGGCAGAATCTGCCTTTGGAAGTGGATTCCCAAGCTATCACTTTACCGATACGCAATATACAAGATAAATTCTCTTTTTGTATTGAACGCGTTATTACCATAGATGGAGGCTATCAAGAAGTAAATATTAATGAGAATTTTCCCTCACAAAGACTCTGCTATTATAATATAGGCATTCTGATGTTTAGTGTTAAAGATTTAGAAGCAGTTGAAATACAACAAACAATCAATCCAAGCGATATAGGTAAGTTAGAAAATCTTGAAAGATTTAACTTTGTAGTACCCACACAAAACATTCGCTTAAAAAATGAGGATTTTATCACTACATTTAGAAAAACTTTCTATGAAGAAGTTTTTACAAAAAATTATCTTAATGAGGGTAATAAAAATAGCTCATTTATACACACAATCAAATGGCTCGTTTTTCAAGAGTATTTAGATTCAGATTCTAGAGGTAAAGGCTTTGTAAAATTTGCTTGTCCTCACTGCAAAAAAATACAAAAATTTCAAAGGCAAACACCTAATTATTTAGATGAACAAAATAATTTTATGGAGTGTTCAGAATGTAAAAGCATAATTTATATTACAGATTGTTTTGACTTACATACTTTAATTGATGAAATCAATGGAGCAACATTGATAGAATCTTATATCATGAGTGCTTTTGAAATTATCCTAATGTTCTCAATGTTTAGATTTCTTTTTGAAGAAGATAATATACAATGGTTGCCAAAGATTCTTTTTATCAAAGATGGACCTTTGGCTTTATTTAGTCGTCTTGATGATTTTGCCTTTAAAGTTGTGCGTCCATTTATACAATTTCTCTATGCAAAATCTTTAAGGGATAAGATTAGCTATGTGAATTTGGTAGGATTAGATAAGAGCGGTATGTTTGTAGAACATCTTAAAAACATAGAATCTAAAATTCCTTTAGGAAACATTCTTTTGCCAAATTTAGATTATATGAAAAAATATATTACGGGGAATAATGCTTCGGTTTTTGGGGAAAATACTTATTTTGGTATCAAAATGTTTGTGAGAAAAGAAAAGGAATTGTCCTTTGTCTTAGATGTTGCTATTCCATTTGATGAAAGTGTCAAATATAAAGATTACATTAAACAGCCAAAAATTGAGGATTTCCTCTCATTAAAGAATATTTTAGAAATATTGTTTCAACTCAAATGTGATTTATATGATAAATCTTTTATTCCTATTGCTATGGTTAATAAACTTGTTTCTCTATCAAATATCCCGAGCAAAAAGATACTAACTATTTTTTCACGAGACAAATTATCCTAATTGGGGATTCAATGCAAATTTTCAATCATTCTACATTGTTGGCAGGACATATTCTAGCCCTTTGGACGATGATTGTTTGGGGGGCGACTTTTAGCTCTACTAAGCTACTTTTGGAGGATTTTTTAGCGAGTGAGATTCTGCTGTTTCGGTTTTTCATCGCCTTTTTATTCCTGCTATTTTTGCGCCCCAAAGCCCTAGAATTTCGCGGAATCAAAGCAGAGATTCTACTCGTGCTTTGTGGGCTTAGTGGCGGTTGTTTGTATTTTTTATTAGAAAATATCGCGCTTTATTTTACAACCGCTTCTAATGCAAGTGTGCTGGTCTCTATTAATCCGATTTTCACCGGAATCTTAGGCTTCTTGCTTCTTAAAAAACATTTAAGCCGATATTTTTTGTGGGGATTCCTTTTAGCAAGTGTTGGAATCGTCCTCGTGATTTTTCGCGGGGAATTTTCCCCAACCCTCTCTCCATTGGGAGATTTGCTTTGTTTAGCAGCGGGGATTGTTTGGTCATCTTACACTATCATTTTGGACAAAGTTTTTATTCTTTTCAAAGGACAAAGCCATTTGCTCATCACGCGTAAAGTGTTTTTTTATGGGATTCTTTTTACCCTGCCTTTTGCGATTTTTGGCTCATTTTCGCGCGGGGATTTTCCACTGCATCGTTTTTTGGAGATTCCAAACTTGTTAAATCTCTTGTTTTTGGGATTCGTAGCGTCTGCTTTATGCTATTTAAGCTGGAATGCCACAATGAAGATTCTTGGCGTTTATAAAGCAAGTGCTTATATTTACACGATTCCGCTTTTTGGCGTGTTAAGCGCGGTTATAAGTCTAGGTGAAAGGCTTGATGGCTATATTGTTGTCGGCGGGATTCTTATCTTGCTTGGGTTAATCTTATCGCAAAAATAGGCTAAGATTCCACAAAACAATCCAATCAAAGAAACAAAATTGAAAACAACGATTCATTACCCTTGATATACTTTGTGAGATTATCTCTTTTGGGTTGTTGCAATGAGAGTGTGGAATCTAAAAATTCTATGCAAAAGACAAAAAGAAAAATCTTGAATCTAAAATTAACCCCTGCTAAGATTTAGAATCTTATCCCAAAATTCTATCCTTTTAAACAATGCAAAACGCTTAAAAGCCGAGATTCTACTTTATGTAAGGGCTTTATAATGCTCTCCCCATTGCTCCAAGCTCTCAATCACGCCTTTAAGGCTTTGCCCTAGCTCTGTGAGGCTATATTCTACTCTTGGTGGGACTTCGGCATAAACTTTGCGCTTGATAAGCCTCGCATCTTCTAATTCGCGGAGATTCTGTGTGAGAACTTTTTGTGAAATGCTTTGGTTTTTGGTCGCGCTAATGGATTTTTTTAGCTCCCCAAACCGCTGCACTTCACCCAACAAATCGCGGATAATGAGAAACTTCCATTTGTTACCAATGAGGTTAAGCGTAGTTTCTATCGGGCAAGGCGAGTAGTAATTCGCTTGTTTTTGTGTTATTTTTTTCCTAATTTTTTCTTCCATTTTGCCTCCAAGATTCAAAATTTTGTGCGAAAATTGTAGCCTATAAAGCTTAAAATATCGCAATAGTATCAAAAAGAATACTAGATGATAAAAAAATCCCTACTTGTTTTTTTAAACTTAGTGTGGCAAGATTCCATTGCATTAATTCACAATGAGCAAACGCTCAAAAAGGAGAATTATGAACTATTCAAGACGCAAGTTTGTCCAAACTACAGCACTTCTAGGCTTTGCTGGAGTTTTTGGATTCAATTTCGCAAACGCGACAAACACAGACGCAAATCATAATCTAAACAAAAAAGGAGCAACAATGAAAATAGCAATCTTAGCAGCAAGTGGCAGAGTAGGCAAACTCATCACCGATGAGGCACTCGCCAAAGGTTACGCGGTTAGCGCATTTGTGCGTGATAACAAAAAGCTTAGCCCCAAACCAAACCTCACAATAATCCAAAAAGACATTTTTAGCCTCAACGCAAGTGATTTGCAAGGCTTTGATGTGGTGATTGATTGTTTTGGTGAATGGAAGCAGCTTGATTTGCACAAAAAGCACATTGAACATCTTGTAAAGATTCTAAAGGGAAATAAGGCGAAATTCCTTGTCGTAGGAGGGGCTGGAAGCCTCTATATGGACAAATCGCACACCACACAACTCATTGATACACCAAACTTCCCCGATGAATACAAGCCTTTAGCGAACGCACAAACAGAGGGGCTAAAAGTTTTGCGCGGTGTTTCAGATATTAATTGGGTGTTTGTAAGCCCTCCTGCTGAATTTGTCGCTGATGCACCTAAAACCGGAAAATATAAAATCATCGGCGAAGAATTTGAGGTCAATGACAAGGGCGAAAGCAAAGGAAGTTATGCGGATTATGCAAGTGCGATGATTGAGATTGCGGAGAATCCAAAATACAGCAAACAACGCGTGGGTGTAATTGGGCTATAGATTCTAATCCCTACTCCCTTTGCAAGGGAGTTACAGCCCAATAATTACTTTAAAATCTGCTTTG
Organism: Helicobacter sp. MIT 05-5294; assembly: GCF_000765675.1. Classification (GTDB taxonomy): domain Bacteria; phylum Campylobacterota; class Campylobacteria; order Campylobacterales; family Helicobacteraceae; genus Helicobacter_D. Next base: position 42,650 of record NZ_JRPA02000011.1, read on the forward strand.
CGATTCTCTTGCATAATCCTACTTTAGCCCGTATTCCTCACACCCTGCGCGATTCCGACAATCGTTGTAACAATTTGCTTTGCGATTCTTTCCCTTTGTTCTTCATATTGCGCATTTTTGTAGGCTTTCATCAAATAAAGCTGACAAAAACTAAGACTTGTCAAAAACGGCTTTCTAAGCAAAATAGACTCTTGAATCAGCTTTTCACTTGCAAGTAAGGATTCCTCACTGCGCACAAAAAGCAACCAATCCAAAGTGAGATGATATTCGTTTTCTATCATTTGCCAAATTTTCTGGCGCAAAGCCGCGTCTTCAACGAAATCATTATAATGCTTTGCGATTCCTAAATCCACTTTTAAAAGAGCTTGAGAAATATTATCAATCGTGGTTTTAAAAAACAAATTTTCTTGATAGCAAAGCCTTAGCTTCTCTTTTTGCCCACATTGCCTAAATGCCGCTTCTAAGCCACTTCCCAAACCATACCACGCAGGGAGAATCGCGCGATTTTGTGTCCAAGCAAACACCCACGGAATCGCGCGTAAATCTTCAACATTTTGCGTATCCTTGCGCTTAGAGGGACGCGAACCAATGTTTAATTGCGAGATAAAATGAATCGGCGTTGCAGATTTGAAATATTCAATAAAACCCTCTGTCTCATAAACAAGATTTCTATACGCGCGATAAGATTCTGTGCTAATGGTCTGCAAAAGGGATTCAAACTTCGAATCGCTCGTTTCCAAAAAGGTTTCAAATCTATCATACACTGACTTTTTAAGCAGTGTCGCAAGTGCGCTTGATAGGCTAGATTCCGCCTTTTTGGGATTGAGATATTTATAGCTAATCACTTCGCCTTGCTCGGTAGTTTTTAGGAATCCCGCAACACTATTTGGCAAAGAAGAAAGCAAAGCATCTTCTAATGCTCCACCACCGCGGCTAACGCTCCCTCCGCGCCCATGAAACAATCTAAACTTCACATTCAATTCATCTTCTAGCAAAATAAGATTCCCAATTGCCTTACGCAGCGAATAATTACTCGCAAAGATTCCGCCATCTTTGCTGGAATCCGAATAGCCAATCATAATCTCTTGGCGATTCTTGCGTGATTGGAGATACTCGGCATAATGCGGATTCGCACTAAGTTCGCGCAAAATCTTCGGCGCGGATTCCAAATCCCCAATCGTTTCAAAAAGTGGCGAAATAGAAATGCGCGTTTTCTTTCCCTTGCACCACAGCCCACTTTGCTTGGCAAACCAAAGCACACAAAGCAAATCATTCGCGCTTTGACACATAGATACAATGCAAGAATCAATGATATTATCGCTGATTCTATCCCTTGCCCATTTGAAATTCACAAAAGCAAGTAAAGTCTCTTGCGTGGAATTACTAAGCTTACCATAAAGCGCGTTTAAATCTATCAAAGGCTTACTTAGTGCGTCATTAAGAATCTTGGTTTGCTCTGTGCTTGGTAGCGTCAGCAAATCGCCCTGCACGAAGCCAAGATTTGCAAAAATCTCTGCGAGGGCTTGCCAAAATACATCGCGATGTTGGCGAAAATCAAGTCGCATTAGATGAAATCCTGCAAGAAGCACGAGATTCCTTAGCTCTTTTAGATAAGTCGCACTGCATTCATCAAGCGATTCTATTAGCATTTCAATCTCGCTAATAAACTCTTTGGAATTTTCATAAATGTAGAGTTTATTTTCGTTAAGCATATTTTGGGGGAGGTTGAGCATAAGGATTCTGTTTTGGAGTTTTTGACGCATACAAGTAAGCTTCGCACGGAAAGGCTCTTGTAAAAAAAGCTTTTTAGCGAGAGTATCTAAATGCTCTTTGTCTTTTTCTAGGCTTTCCACTAATGCGTCGCTTGGAGTCGCGTATTCTTGGGCGATAGAAAGCTCACGGATTAATTTATCAATCATCTTCAAATACTGCTGGATAATGGTTTGGTGTTGGTGTTTCATCACTTCAATCATCACGCGATTGGTTACATAAGGATTGCCATCTCTATCGCCACCAATCCAACTTCCAAGCAAGATAGGGGATTTTTTCAACACAGAATCGCTAGTGTCGCCCAAATGCTCTTTTAACACATCTTGCACTTCTTGCAAAATCCGCGCCCCGCTTTGTAAAATGGAGCTTTCCATAAAATAAAGCAGATTATCCAATTCAAAAAGCACTTCAATCTTTTCACTGCGGACAATATGACTACGCCAAAGCAGATTCAAGCGGTATTTCAAATGCTCTTTCGCGCTCTTTTCTCCAAACTTAAACCACAAATGCAAATCATTATACATATCATGGTAGCTTTCTAAAAATGTTCGGCGCAGGGATTCTGTGGGGTGCGCAGTGAAAACAGGATAAAATTGAATCTTTTTTAAAACCGCTTTAATATCTTCTGTATCGTATTTTTGGGCTTTTAACTCTTCAATGGCGCGAAGAATCTGCCCCTTGCTCTGCCGCAAACTTAACTGATACCGCTCATCAATGATATTTAATAACAAATGATAAAGCGTAAAAGACTTGATGAGATTAGAAATCTCTTGCGAACTTAGCTCTTGTAGCAGGTTGGATTCTTGTTCAAACAAAAAATTTGGATTCTCTCTAAGAGAAACAAAAATCGGCTTGATATTAGGAGCAACCTCATCTAGCAATTCGCTCAAAGCAAGGAAGGCAAATTCTATTTCTTTGGATTTTTCCATTTTGGGATTCCTCATAGATTTTTACGACTTTAAAATGCAAAAGTCAATCGTGGAATTATAACGCGTTTTAGCATTTTTATCTAATGCGGAATCTCGCAATGACGCAAGGTTTCCCCAAGATTCCTAATTGCTTTTAAATCGCTTAATGTGCGGATTTTTGGAATCTCGCACAAACTCTTTAGGATTATAAAGTAGTTTTTTAGCAAACGATAGAATTTCATATGTGAGATTCTCACTAACAAAAAATCCGGAATCAGAAAATTTAGCATTTTTAATAAAAAATTATTATTATAAATTTCAAAAAGATAAGGTTTATAAATCAAAGATTTTAATCCAAAATGAGTTTTTTGGTATTTTGGCACTTCCAAAAACTTCTTCCCGCCCAAGAAAATCTGATAAAAATCAATCCTACAAACGCGCCTATATTTACGCCCTTGCCCTCTTCCACTCTTGTAAAAACTCTCACCAAAGCTATAAAATTCATTTCTAAGATAATGGATAAAGCGCAAACACTTCGCCTCATCAAAGACAAATTGCCCTTGCAAAACCTCTCGCAAAGCCAAAACCAAGCTTTCCCTATCTCGCGCCTTGAGATTTAGCCCACAAAAATGATAAAACGCCTTTCCACAAACAATACAAGGCTTCTTTGCCAACATCGCATAAACGCCCACGCCAGAATTAAGCGTCAAAACGCATTCGCAAAGTGCCAACAAATCCAAAAGATTCGTATCATCGGGAGCGAAAACAATGTTTTTATATGCTTTTTTATTGATTTTTGAAGATAAGGGGTGTTTTTTGGCGACAAATGCGATTCCACCACCAAACTCTACAATCTCCAAAAACCCATCAAAACTAAAAGGTTCGCGCGTAAAATGCAAAATCACAGAATCGCTTTGCACTTGCAAAGGCACGAACACAACACGCCTATTTCCGATTCCAAGCCGTTTTGAGAGTTTAAATGCGCCTCTAATCCTACCTTGAGGCTCTAAAAACTTCCCCCCCCCCCCGCAGCTAAAATGTTTGCAATATATTGCTTGGTTTGTGTGATTTGCTCTTGATTTAAAGGGCGATTCCAATGCTTTTCATCATAACTCGTAGAATCTGCATTAAACCCACAAGAATCAAAAAACCAAGAATCCGGTAACGCGCCTCTATCAAAGCAGAGATAGGGTAGATTTGCCTCGCGCACGAAATCATAAATTTCTTTGCGTTTGGGATTGCCATAAGGATTTGGAAAGAGAATCGTAGAAATTTGTTGCACCTTTAAAAACCCCAAAAACTCCTCTTTGCTAAACGCATTGTCCTTGAAAAACTCCTCCTCGCTTTTATGTAGAATCTCGCCCAAATACACATTTGCCCCGCGCAGAGATTCCAAAAGCAAACCCTTATGCCTACAAAGCAAAAGCACCTTTTGCCCCTCTGCATCTATGCTTTGCAAAGGCTTTATGGAGTGCGTTTTGCGATTCTTTAGATGTTGGTAAAAAAGCGCGTGGTTTTGCTTTTTTCTATCAAAATAACTATTTTGATTTGGCTTAATATGCCAAAAATGATACAAATAGATTCCATACAAACTCGCTTCATTTCCTAGCAAAGAAAACCAAGCACGAAAGCCTTTAAATCTAAAAAAATTCCAACTCCCATCATCGTATTCTAAACTTTTAGGCATTTTATCAAAATGCGTTGTCGCGCAAAGCAAACGCACAAAAAAATCGTGGTCTTCATAACTATGCCCCACAAACGCACTATCATTCCCGCCAATTTCCAAAAATTTATGCCGATTCACCACCACACTACTTGAAACTAATGAGAAAAAGTCAATCCATTCGCGTTTGCCACTTATCAAGTCTTCGCCAATTAGCATATCCCACAATGCCACTTCCTCTTCTAAAAGCCTTTGACTTCCTTGTTCGCTTAAAAACACAACAGGCAAACAAATCAGCGCATTGGGATTCTTGGCTATATTCTTAACTTTGATAAGTTTTAATAGCCTTTGAAGATTCTCGTTTGAGAGATGATAATCCACATCTAAGGGCATTACACAATCAGAGGTTGCGCACATTGCGCCGAAATTTCTACATTCTCCTTGTGAAAATTATCATTGGTTAATCTTATAATATTTATGTCCATTTTCTTGCACGATTTGTGGCAGTTCTTAATACTCACAACTAGAGAATCCCTCCACGAAAATCACTTCTACACTTTTCATCACTGCGCAGAGTTTTTGCCTTATTAATCACTCTATCTTTGATAAACTCTCGCTCAATGCTTATGCCAAATGGGATAATAATAGAAAGTTTGGGCATTTTTTCTCCAAAAGCTAGATTCTGTCTTCTACCAAATTATAACAAATTTTTATCAGATTATTTTTTAACTTTTCTTGTTGTAAAATTCCCAAAACTTTAAAAACCTAAAAAAGGCAAAAAATGAATCAAGAAACTTTAAAACGAATGGATTTGGATTTTGTATTGCATACTTATGCGCGAAATTGGACACACTTTGTCAAAGGCAGAGGTGCTAGGCTTTATGATGAAAAGGGCAAAGAATATATTGACTTTGGTTCTGGAATCGCAGTGTGTAGCGTAGGACACGGCAACGAACGACTTGCCCAAGCAATCGCAAACCAAGCAAAAAATCTAATCCACACTTCCAATCTTTATTTGATTGAACCCCAAGCGAAACTCGCAAAAAAACTCGTAGAGCTTAGCGGATACGATATGCGCGTGTTTTTTGCAAACTCTGGCGCGGAGGCAAACGAAGGCGCACTCAAAATCGCTAGAAAATTTGGAGAAGAAAATGGCGAACTCAAAAGGTATCAAATCATCACTTTAGATTCCTCCTTTCATGGGCGCACGATTAGCACCCTCAAAGCCACTGCGCAGAGCAAAATGCACCAATACTTTGGACCATTTCCCGATGGTTTTGTGTATGCCAAAGACTTAAGCGATGTTCCAAACAAGATTAGCGATGTTACTTGCGCGGTGCTTTTGGAACTTGTGCAAGGAGAGGGCGGAATCACGCCTTTTGACAAACAAGAGATTCAAAACTTAGCAAAAACCTTGAAAGAAAAAAATGTCTTGCTAATGGTTGATGAAGTGCAAACCGGAATCTATCGTAGCGGAGAATTGTTTGCTTCACAAGTTTATGGAATCACGCCTGATGTGATTACCACCGCCAAAGGTTTAGCGGGTGGTGTGCCTATTGGCGCAGTAATGACGACTTTAAAGGATATTTTTGCGCCCGGAGACCATGGAAGCACTTTTGGCGGGAATTTCCTCTCTACAAGCGCAGCCTTAGAGGTGTTGGAGATTCTACACACTCACAAACAAAGCGGGGAATTGGACAAAACCATTGTATATTTTACGCACAAATTGCAAGATTTGCAAAAGCGCAATGCAGAGATTTTCACAGAAGAAGTGGGTTTGGGGCTTATGCGTGGACTTAGAGTGCGAGATTTAGAAACTTTGACAAAATTCCTTAGCGTTGCTTTTGAAGCCGGTGTTTTAGTGCTTAAAAGCGGTAGAAACACGGCACGATTCTTGCCAAGCCTTAATATCACCAAAGAAGAAATTGACGAGGGCTTTAAACGCATAGAATCCTGCCTTGCCAAGCTTTAATCCAAGGGTCTGTTTAGGATTGTCGCGTCTCTCGCCTCACTTATTGAATTACAATCCCAACCAAAGCCTAATGCAAAACTCACAAACAAGAAAAGGCAACTTTGATTTTCTCTAAAACAAGTTTTAGAGAAAATCTTTCCTCATTGCGAAGCCCTTGTAAAGGGCTGTGGCAATCTATAATCTTGGCTTAAGTGAGATTCTATAATGGAATCTTAAAAGCGAGACTTACATTTGGATTGCTTCGCTGCTTCACATCTCGCAATGACGAGTTAGCAAAATCACGGGTTGTTTAAAGATTATGGATTTGCAAGTGTGGGCAACCTTAATGTAAATGTGCGCTTCGGCTTTGCCTCGCAATGACGCAAGTGGTGGAAAAGTATGCAACAAGCATAGAATCTTTTGGAGAAATTCTACATTTCTCTTGACAAATACTAGCTCTTATATTTTATAATTTCATTTTATTTTTGCTTTAAGGAGACAAAATGCTTTTAAAAGACAATTTAACTCAAGCACAAAATGGACAAAGAATCACGGCTAAAGGCTATGCGGTTGCGCACAAAAGCGATTCGTTCAAGCCCTTTAGTTTCTCGCGCCACCCACTAGGGGCAAATGACATTTTAATAGAGATTCTGTATGCTGGAATCTGCCACAGCGACATTCATAGCGCACGAGAGGAATGGCACAAAGGAATCTTCCCAATGGTGCCCGGTCATGAAATCGCTGGGCGCGTGGTGGCTGTGGGCAAAAATGTGAGTAAATTCAAAGTCGGCGATTATGCGGGTGTAGGCTGCATGGTTAATTCCTGCGGAGAATGCGACGCGTGCAAGAAAAGCCAAGAGCAGTTTTGCGAACGCGGACAATGCGTCTTTACTTATGATTGCCACGATTGCTTTCATAATAATGAGCCAACCTATGGCGGGTATTCTAACAACATTGTAGTAAGCGAAAAGTTTGCCGTCAATGTCCCACAAGATGCGCCACTTGAAAAGGTAGCACCCTTGCTTTGCGCAGGAATCACAACTTATTCTCCGATTAAATTTAGCAATGTCAAAGCGGGTGATAAAGTCGCGGTGGCTGGATTTGGTGGGCTTGGCGTGATGGCACTCAAATACGCACTCAAAATGGGTGCGGAAGTGAGCGTGTTTGCGCGTAATAAAAACAAAGAAAAAGAAGCCCTAGAACTCGGTGCAAAGGCAGTTTATACTGACACCAAAGACTGCAAGGAGCGATTTAACTTCATCATTTCCACGATTCCGACTGCTTATGATGTCAATGCTTACGCGGAGTTGCTTAAATTCGGCGGTGAAATGGCGATTGTGGGTTTGCCACCGGCAGATGAAAAAGTTGCTATTGACTTGACAAGGCTTGTGTTTGCGGCGGGTAAAAAGGTCTATGGTTCGCTCATTGGCGGTATGAAAGAGACACAAGAAATGCTTGATTTCTCGCTCAAACACAAAATTTATCCAGAAACCGAAGTGATTTCTATTACACAAATCAACGAAGCGTATGAGAATCTAACTACCGGTAAAGCGAGATTCCGCTATGTAATTGATATGAAAAGTTTGCAAGAATAAACTTGCTAAAACAAACGCGATTCTTAATGCCATTAGCGGGATTCCTAGATGGAATCCCAAAGGGAATTGCCATACTTCGCTACGCTCGTTCGCAATGACACTAAGACAGACAACTAGACAAAGCAATCCATAATTTGGAATCTCGCCTTAAGGATTCCATTGTAAAATCCTCTTAATCTCATTATTATAGATTTGCATAGCGCGGGTGAAATTTGTTTCACAAATTGCACACCACGAATTACATTGCAATTCTCGCAATGACGCAATAGTAGAATCGTAGATTGCCACAGATTCCTAACAAAATCTTCGTAATAACAAGGATAAAACAAAGCAAAATGCAGAATCCCAATCAATTAATCAACTAAAAACCTTTGCTAATTTGATTTTGGAACAAAACTTGCTTACTCTTTGTTTGAAATTCAATATTTAGGAGTTTGATATGAGCATTTTTGGTTATAGCCCAGCGCGTCTTCTCGCACAAGAATCCCTAGACCACAGGGCTGTGCGCAGAGATATGATAGCTAGTAATATCGCGAATGTCTCTACTCCAATGTATCGCCCAAAAGATATAAATTTCGAGCAAATGATGGCAGCCAAAGCGGACGAGATTTTCAATCGCAACCGCAAATTAGAGCTTGATGTGGCGATTACAAACAAAAATCATCTATTGCCTATTGAAGATATGAGTCTCAAGCGTCCGACAATGTTTTATCGTGATGGGCATTTATCTAGAAATGACGGCAATAGTGTGGATTTAGATATTGAAACAAGCGAAATGGGAAAAAATGATATTATGTATCAAGCAATTATTGGTGCATTACGCAAACAAGGTGGAATCTTCACTTACGCAGTGGAATCTTCACGCAATATTTAAGGAAGTTAAATGTTTTTATCTAGTTTTGATATTAGTGGCTATGGACTTTCGGCGCAAAGACAAAGAGTTAATTTAATCTCAAGTAACATTGCCAACGCAAACACCACGCGCACAGACGAGGGAGGACCTTATAGACGCAGAGAACTTGTGCTAAAAGCGTTTGATTTTGATAAAGTTTTAAATCAAAAGTATGAAAAAAGCAATAATTTGCTAGAATATGAAGATCCATTAGATGAAATGGATAGTTTTGATGAGCAAAGAAAGCCAAAGCCTACGCTAATGAGCGTTTATGTGGATAAAATCGTGCGTGATGATACGCAGCCCAAGATGAAATACGAGCCAAATCACCCAGACGCAAACTCTGAAGGTTATGTCGCGTATCCCAACATTAACGCAGTCGTAGAAATGGCAGACTTGATTGAAGCAACAAAAGCTTATCAAGCAAATGTTGCTGTGTTTCAAAGTGCTAAAAATATGGCAAGCACGGCGATTACAATGTTCCAAGCATAAAGGATTATCAATGGAAATTAACAAATATGGGGTAGATTTAGAGAAGCTAAACTCTAAGCTCCAAGATGTTCCAAATCTTGCGCCAAATCACGATTTAAACCCGCCCTCAAAGAGCTTTGGAAGTATGCTCAAAGACGCAGTTGATGAAGTCAATGAATATCAAAAAGTCAATGAGCAAGTAATGGCGGATATGGCAACAGGGCAAATCAAAGATATTCATCAGGCTGCGATTGCGATTGGGAAAGCCGAAAATAGTATGAAGCTAATGCTAGAAGTGCGCAATAAGGCAATCAGTGCTTATAAAGAATTAATCAAAACACAAATGTAACTTTTACGCCTAAGATGAATGACGCCAAATCCAAAAAAGCGGGTAAAATCCTACTTCTATTCCTAACAATAGGAATAGGATTCGGCATATTTTTAGGCACAATTTTCTACCATAATTTCACCACGCGCAAACTTCCAAATTTCCAAGCAAAACGCGTTGAAAATGCAATTAGAGGCAATATTTACAGCAGCGATGGATTCTTGCTTGCTTCAAGCAAAAAAGTCTATAAAGCCGTGGTAAATACTTATAATATTAATCCACAAAAAAAAGAATTATTCATCAATCTTTTTAGTATTTATAGCAAAATTCCCAAAAGCCAGATTCGCACCAAATTGGAGCAAAAAGGCAATGTTACGCTTTCTTATAGCATTGATTCTAAAAGTGCGAGTTACCTCAAGCAACTCAATCTCAAGCTTAATCAACTAGATGTTTTTCAAAGCTATGAAGATGAAAATGGGCATATTTTCAAATATGGCTTATCTGTCGTAGAGAGCGGAGAAAGCAGAGATTATCTCTATCAAGACACAATGGAGCCGATTTTAGGCTATACCAACAAACAAAACGATACGAATATCACGCGTGTGCAAGGAGTCAAAGGAATTGAAAAAAGCTTTGATAGCGAGTTAGAACCGATGAATGATTTGCTGATGATTGGGCAACGCGATATTGGATTTAATGTGATTCTAAACAAAAACTCTACTTTCAAAGATAGAATTGATGGCTATGATGTGATTAGCTCCATTCCGCTAAAACTGCAAAAAAAGATTGAACGACTTGCGGACGAAAACACTAAAGGGCTTGGCGCAAAAGAGATTCTTATCGGAATTGTAGAAAGCAAAAGTGGCAAAATCCTAAGCCTCGCAAGTAGTGCGCGATTCAATCCTAATGAAATCACCAAAAACGATTATTCTAGGCTCAACGCAAATGCGATTGAATACTCCTACGAACCCGGAAGCATCATTAAGCCCATTATTTACGCGATTCTGCTTGATAAGAATCTCACGCGCCCAGATGAAGTGATTGATTTAGAAAATGGACGCTTTAAGTTGCACAATTTCTATATCACAGACACGCATAAGCTCAAATCCTCAACCGCCGAAGAAGTGTTGCTATATTCAAGCAATATCGGTATGGCAAAAATCGCCCAACGGCTAAGTCCTAGCGAATACAATGCAGCCTTACAAGCCTTTGGTTTTGGCAATTTAAGCGGGATTGATTTGCCTTATGAACGCGTGGGCGTGATTCCTGATGCTAAAAGATTCCAAAGCGAGGTTTATCGCGCCACGGTGTCTTATGGCTATGGATTGCGCACGACTTTTATGCAAATGCTCAAAGCCTACAATATCATCACCAATCACGGAATCTCTTACGAGCCTTATTTGGTGGAATACCTCCAAGATTCCAAATCTCGCTACAAACTCAAACACCAAATGCCCCTTAGAATCCTAAGCGACAAAACCGCAAAAGAAGTCAAAAACACTCTAGTTAAAGTCGTCAATGAGGGCACAGGCAAAACCGCGCAAGTGCAAGGTATAACAATCGGTGGTAAAACAGGCACGGCACATATTGCGCAAGGCGGAAAATATGTGCGCAAATACAACAGCTCATTTTTTGGCTTTGCAAACGATGAAAAAGGTAACGAATACACGATTGGTATTAGTGTATTTGAACCCAACGAGACAGAAGCTTATTTCGCGGCGCGCACCGCAGTGCCGCTTTTTAGGGAAGTGGTAAATCTACTCATCAAAGAAAATTATTTAAACCCTTAAATCTAAAATTCCTCAAAATTTCTTAAACTCTCTTGACTGATAGTTACTCTTATTGTTTATAATACATTCACATTTTTACACTAAGGGCATTTATAATGAAAAACGCTTTGATTTTCTTGGCAGTTAGCTTAAGTTGTCTATGGAATTTCGCCTTTGCTAATGAAGCAAAGGTTAAAACGCTAGTCATCGTTTCACACCCCTACCCTGAAAGCTCAACCTTAATCAAAGGTTTAGAATCTGCTGCTAGAAGTGTTAAAGGTGTGAATGTGCGAAACCTAGAAAGCATTTATGGTTATGATACGCGAAGCATTGATGGGGCAAAAGAGCGCAAACTCACGCGTGAAGTGCAACGAGTCGTGTTTATCTTCCCCACACATTGGTTTAATATCACGCCAATGATGAAAGCCTATCTGAACGAAACTTGGGGGAGTGTGGGACCCGGGCTTTGGCAAGGCAAAGAAATGCTTGTTGTCGCCACAGCAGGTGGCGGACGCAGCACCTATGGAGCAAATGGCAGAGTGGGTGTAGAACTTAAAGATGTGTTTTTGCCAATGAAAGCAAGTGCATTGCATTGTGGAATGAAGTATTTAGAACCGCTTGTTTTTGAGGGAGTGCGAGTAAGTGAGCTAGAGAATTATCAAAAAGCCTTGATAGAGCGACTAAGTCATTAAGGAGAGTAAAATGCAAAGAAAAGCGAGATTCCATAATCTAGCCTTAAAAGCCCTTATCAGAATGGCAAGTTTGGTAATTTTAAGTGGAATCTGTATCGCAGAGATTGCCAACGCAAAGGAGGAAACAATGCAAGTGATTATAGAGTTTGACAACCAAAAGGTGCTTATAGAACTTGAAGAAAACGCAACTTCAAAAGCGTTTGTGGAGATGTTACCCCTAGAGCTAGAATGGAGTGATTTTGCAAACAAAGAAAAAATCACCTATCTACCAAGTAAGCTTCAAGCAAAAGGAGATTCTAGCTATATCCCACAAATTGGGGATTTTTTCTGCTATGCACCTTGGGGAAATGTCGGAATCTTTTATGAAAAACAACCGCCAAATAGTGGGCTTGTCTTTATGGGTAAAGTCAAAAATGGTTTAGGGATTCTAAAATCCCAAAACAAACCTTTTAAGACGCAAGTCTATCTCACACAATAAGGAGAAACAATGAAAGCTTTAGTCGCGTTTTTTAGCGCAAGTGGTATCACCAAAGAAGTTGCGCAAAAGATTGCAGAGATTGCAGAATCTCAAATCTATGAGATTGTGCCACAAGAGCCATACAGCAAAGCTGATTTGGATTGGACAAACGAACAAAGCCGCACAAGCATAGAAATGCGCGATAAATCCTCGCGCCCAAAAATTGCAAATCCTATTGATATTGGCAATTGTGAAATTATCTTTGTGGGTTTTCCAATATGGTGGTACACCGCGCCGCATATTATCAATACTTTCTTAGAATCGCGTGATTTTAGCGGCAAAATCATCATTCCATTTTGCACAAGTGGCGGGAGTGAATTGGGTAATGCACCCAAAGATATGCAACGCTCTGCTCCTAATGCGATTTTTAAACAAGGCAGACTAATGCACTTTGGCGAGAGCAAAGCAAGTCTTAAAAAATGGCTTGATAGTTTAGGATTAGAAGTGTAGATTGATATAAATTTGACAAGGAGGAACAATGGCTTGGACGATTAAAGAAGTCTCAAAACAAACCGGAATCTCACCACATACTTTGCGATTCTGGGCGAAAGTCGGGCTTTTTGAAACCTTTATTGACAGAGATGAAAATGGGGTGAAATATTTTGATAAAAGAGGTGTGGAGCTGATTGCGTGGATTGCTTGTTTGCGCGATACAGGAATGAGCCTCAAAGATACCAAAAAATATATGAAACTGATTGCTCAAGGCAGGAAAAGTGCAAATGAGCGCAAAGAAATGCTACTCAAACAAACCGCGATTCTTAAACAACAGCTCACAAACATTCATCAAAGCATTGAAAAGCTTGAACATAAAATTAGCATTTATGATGAGATGATTGCCACAGGCAAAGATTTGCTTCATTCAAAGATTCACTAAAGGAGAAAGAATGAGCCAACAAACGCGTAGAGAATTTTTGCAAAATTCGAGCAAATTCATCACTGCTTTGGCACTTTTTAGTAGCGGGATTGGCACACTAAACGCACAATCGATTACCCAAAACAAAGGAGAAATCATGCAAGATTCTAAAACCTTACCCACAGAATCGCTTACACGCACACTTGGCAAAAGCGGAATAAAAGTCTCGAGCATTGGGCTAGGTTGTATGGGAATGAGCGCAAATCATGGACCCGCAAGAGACAAAAAAGAAATGATAAAACTCTTGCAAAAAGCGGTGGATTTGGGCTATACATTTTTTGATACTGCCGAAGTCTATGGACCCCACACCAACGAAGAATTGCTTGGCGAAGCACTAAAACCCTATAAAGACAAAGTCATCATCAATACAAAGTTTGGATTCTATTATCCTTTTGGCAAACAACAGCTTGATTCGAGCAGAAAATCTATTATTCGTGCGGTTGATGGAAGCTTAAGACGATTGCAAAGAGATTGTATCGACCTCTATACGCAACATCGGGTAGATATTGATACACCGATAGAAGAAGTTGCCCAGACGATGCAAATGCTTGTCAAAGAAGGTAAGATTAAAGCATGGGCATTGGGCGAAGCAGGAGTTAAGACAATCGAAAAAGCGCACAAAGTCTTTGCACCTGTGGCAATGCAAAGTCAATATTCTATGGCTTTTCGTGAGTTAGAGAATAATGGCATTATGGACACATGCGAAAAATTGGGCATTACGATTATCGCATATAGCCCACTTGATAGGGGGTTTTTGGGTGGAAGTTTTGATAAAAATACCACCTTTCACCCTACCCTTGACTTTCGTGCGTCTATGCCGCGCTACACCAAAGAAGCCCTAGAAGAAAATCAAAAAGTCATCGACTTTATTAAAGATGTTGCAAAAAATAAGAGCATTAATGGCAAACCCGCAAGTGTTGCGCAAGTTGCTTTAGCGTGGATACTCTCAAACAAAAGTTTTGTTGTGCCAATCCCTGAAACAACCAAGATTCACCGCTTAGAAGAGAATCTTAATGCGCGTTTATTGCACTTTAGCCAAGAAGAGCTTAAAGAGATAAATGCACAACTCAATAAGCTTGTTATTGTGGGTGAAAGATATGCGCCCGGGAGCGATGCAGCAAAAAGTGTGGGGTTATAAGGATTCGTCTCGTAAGCACCATTTGAAAGATTTATGAATTTTATAGGAGGCACGACCGCTAAAGGTCGCTAACCTCCTAAAAATTCATAAAAACTTCCAAAGCGCGCCCACGATACTAGAATCCCGACATTATATAGCAGATTTCATAAAGAGGTTATAGCTTAAAGGCTTTTATTGACTTATTGTCTTAAAAGTTTTTTCAAAAACTCGAAAAAATACTCTTTGGTTGATTGTGAAACTTTTTTGAGATATTTTTCAACCACCCTTTTGCCATCATCAGAATCTGCAACCGCTATCACCCTGCCTGTTTTATCATAAATCCACCTATCCCTATCGGGACGATTGCAGACCTGACATTGTGGGATAATGTTACCAATCTCTAAAGGCAAAGCAGGATTCATATGTCCCTCTTGTAATTGTATAACTTCATTTTTGCGTATATTGTGGGGCTGCCCCTCCACGCTCCCACAAGTCGCACATCTATAATCATATTCTTTTTTCAGTTCTTCAAAACTTGCAGATTCGATTCCACTTCGTCTATCGGGTTTAAAAGAGGGATAAGGTGTTGTTAAATCTACCAATTGATAAAACCCTGCCGGAATCTTAGCTCCAATATCGCCACGAGTGCCTGAAATAATATTAAATCCTCCTTGTTTGCTTAGATGTCTAGCTTGCTGCACATCGCTCACATTGGGATAAAATTGTCGAACAAATTCTGTAAGCTCTGCTTTTGAAATAACTCTTGTGTTGGGATAGTTTTGAGCTAAATACACTAAAACTAAAGCATCTTTTGTGTAATTCCCTTTTGAATCCTTTAGTTTTATAGACTTTACTCCATAGCCTTTAAGATATTTTTCATGATATTCAACAATAAGCTCAAAAGTTTTAAAAATTTCTTCTTGATTCATTTTGAGAATCCTGCCCTACAAAATTTCTTTCTCAATTCGTTGCTTCGCTATCTCAAAATATTTTTGCTCAATTTCATAGCCTATAAACTTGCGATGATTTTGCAATGCAGCAATCGCATGCGAACCACTGCCCATAAAGGGGTCAAACACAATTTGCCCCTCTCGTGTAAAAAGTTTAATCAGATGAGAAATCAGACACACAGGCTTACGCGTCAAATGTTCTATTTTCTCATCGCTTTCTTGTTTTCTACTTTGTTTTGAGACTTCCATAACATTGCCCGGGAATCTACCATCTAAACTTTCATTGGTATTGATAAGCCCTAATTTGTATTGTTGCCAATTTTGCACAAACGTACCCACTTTTGGTTTTTGCGCCAAAACCATAGGTTCAATCTGTGGTTTAAGCTGTGGTGTTTTATAGCCCTCTAGCTCTTTAATTAACGATTCTTTTTGTTCCTCGCTTAATGTTTTGTCTTTGCGAATAAAATGAGTTTGCGAAAATGCTTTTGCTTGCCCTTCGTATTTCCAAGCGAGCATATCGCGGATTTCAAACTCTGCCAAATCTAAGCTCATTGCCATTCTATGATAGAGCCTAGCTTGCGAAAACACAACACAAAACCCACCGGGTCTTAAAACTCTATAAAATTCTTTTGCCAAAGGGTTCATAAAATTTTGCAATTTTTCTCCTTGTGATTTATCAAACTTCATACCCACAGGCAAACCACCAATGACACCACTTTTTGCAGCTTTGGTTTTGAGATTATTATCATTCCATTCATTCCCCATTCCGTCTATAAAATATGGAGGGTCTGTTACGATAAAATCAACCGAATCATCTTTTAATTCTTTTAACCCCTCTGTGCAATCTTGATTAAAAATTTTTGCCCCTTGACATATATAAAATTCCCCTAGATTTTGAAGTAGCTTTGTCATTGGTTTAACCCTTAAATAGCATCAATAAACTCTACAAATTATACGAACTTCCTGCTTTTATAATGTTTAATCAAACTTGACAGAGACTAGCTCTCATACTTTATAATTTCATTGCATAAAACAACAAGGATAAAACAATGAAAAACAACACAATGGATAGACGAGAGTTTTTAAAAGTCTCGGCACTACTAGGGGCAAGTTTGAGTTTAAGTGTTTCGCCACTTTTTGCGCTAGAATCTAAACCCGATTCTAAGGTAATGCCCAAACGCACTTTGGGCAAAGGCGATAGAGCTTTTGAAGTCTCTGCCCTTGCCTTTGGGCTTATGGGGCTAAACTATCATCGCAGCAAGGTTTTAGGCGAAAAAGAAGCGGCAAATATTGTCGCACAATGTGTTGAGAGCGGAATCACGCTTTTTGACACCGCGCAAGTCTATGGACCCAATAGCAATGAAATCTTAGCGGGCAAGATTCTAAAACCCTATCTCAACAAAGTCTATGTAACAACCAAATTTGGTTTTGGGGCAAATGCTGATGTTTTAGATAGCTCACCCAAACGCATCAAAGAAGTGTGCGAACAAAGCCTCAAACGACTAAACCTAGAGCAGATTCCACTTTTTTATCAACACCGATTTGACCCAAAAACACCGATAGAAGAAGTCGCCCAGACGATAAAAGAGCTAATAAAAGAAGGCAAAGTTGCAAGGTGGGGTGTGTGCGAACTGAGCGCACAAACGATAGAAAAAGCGCATAAAATCTGCCCGCTTACCGCTGTGCAGAGCGAATATCATTTGATGTGGCGTAATGTTGAATCTGAACTCTTCCCTACCTTTGAAAAGTTAGGAATCGGTTTTGTGGCGTATTCACCTTTGGCGCGTGGATATTTAAGTGGCAAGCTTACGAAAAATAGCAGTTTTGACCCAAAAAATGATAATCGCGCGACCTTTCCACGATACCAAGATGACACAATGGCGGCAAATTATCACATCATCGAGCGATTAAGCGAATTTGGCAAAGGCAAAAATCCAAATGCAAAAGATAAAAACGCAACTCCTGCACAAGTTGCACTCGCTTATCTTTTGGCAAAAAAGCCTTATATTATCCCGCTTTTTGGCACGACAAACAAAGAACATTTGCGCGAAAATCTTGGTGCATTGCAAGTGCATTTAAGCACAAATGACTTAGCACAACTTGATAAAATTCTTGATAAGATTAGCATTCAAGGCGACCGCTACCCACCCGAACAAGCAAAACGCGTGGGGCAATAAGATAAATAAAGGGAGATTCTAGGGATTATGACTCATAAGTGAGGGGGCGAGTTTCGCATAAGGTAGCACATTAATGGTAGATGGTGGCTTCACGATTTGTTAAATCAAGACAAAATCAGAGTGAATGGCTTTAGTCGCGTTGTCAAACTAACTTAAGATTGGTATAAGCGTCTTTAGGCACACTCGCTATTTCCCTACAAATAAGCCTTTACGCGGAATCTCATTTGGGATTCCACCATAAATTTCGCTAAATTACTATGAAAATTTTGGCTTAGAATTACCAAAAATTCTTAATTCTTATGATGATTCTATGTTTTCAACTCCCCTCCCCTTGCAATCTTGTCAAAATAGTGTAAAAATCAACACGCAGTCGCAAGACCTGCTCATATAATGATTGTTTTGGTATAATAATGCTTATTCTAACAACGCGAGGATAAAATGATAAATCTCCCCAAAAGCCAAACTTCAAACTATACTAAAAAGACTTTATTACTCTTTCTTTTGAGCCTCTTGCTACTGATTCCTTTGATGATGTTTGATTCCATTTCACGCGATAGGCAATACAACGCAAAAGAAGCAATGGAAGAAATTGGGAAAGATTGGGGAGATTCTAGTGTTCTCTTTGCCCCTGTGATTGTCATTCCTTACAATACTAATGAAAATAAGAAAAAGTTTCTCCACATTACACCGGAGACTTATAATGCCAAAGTTGTTTTAAAACCCCAACAAAGAAAAAGGGGGATTTATGAGGCGGTGATTTATGAAGCAGAGACTACCTTTGAAGCGGAATTTGATTTTGATCTTTATGCGATAAGCCAAATGATTGATTCTGGTTTTGTTACTTTTAATATAGAAAATATTGCTTTGAATCTCCCTTATATGCGCAAAAGCGAAATCATTTCACTTTCAATCAATCAAAGTCCCGTTTCTACGAAATTTACCAAACCAAATCATATTCCCCTTGCATCTTCGTTTGGTGATTTAAGATCCGTTAAAATCACAATTAATGGTGTATTGTCTATGCGAGGACATTCATCTTTTGAGGTGCAACCAAGCGCACAAAAAAATACTTTAGAGATTGAATCTACTTGGAAGAATCCCTCGTTTAGCTCTCTTTTGCCAAACCACCATAGCGTCGACTCTAAAGGATTCAAGGCGACTTACACAACAGGCAATGAAAATTCTATCTTTTCGTTTTCAAACACTGCGAATTACCAACAAGACGCAGTCAAACCGCTTAAAATAAATCTCTATCAAGGAATCACCGAATATCGGCTGATTGATAGAGCAGTAAAATACGCTTACTTGTTTATTGCGCTGACATTTTTAGCATTATTTTTATGCGAAATCGCAAGTGGCAAAAGCGTGATTTTATTGCAATATGGGCTAATTGGCG
The DNA here is from genome assembly GCF_000765675.1 of Helicobacter sp. MIT 05-5294. Lineage (GTDB taxonomy): Bacteria > Campylobacterota > Campylobacteria > Campylobacterales > Helicobacteraceae > Helicobacter_D. The sequence continues at coordinate 61,759 of NZ_JRPA02000011.1, forward strand.
CGAGTTTGGTGGTGTTTTATCTAAGTTTGCTTTCTTTTAGTGAGCATTTGGGATTCGCGATTGCTTATGTTCTCTCAAGCTTAAGCGTGATTGTGCCTATATCGCTTTATACTTTTAGCATTATGGGCGAGAAAAGGTTTGCATATATCATCGGGTGCATTATGGTGTTTTTATATGTGAGTTTGTTCTTAATGCTTTTCCAAGATGCTTACGCGCTTTTGATTGGGACATTTATCGTGATGTTTGCCCTTTATGCGGCGATGTTCTTAACAAGACATTTAAACAAACCCCAAGAGATGGAAAGCAAAGAGGACGACAAGCAGGAATAAAGATGAAAATATGGGTAAGCTTATTAAGTGTTTTTGTGTTTTTTGTGGGTTGCGATTCCGATGATTATGGCGATATTAAATCCTACAATGATTATAATATCCAAAAAGCCATCGTTTGGGAGAGTGATTATGTCAGCGATTTAGTCGATAGATATGGTGCTTATACGAATGTTGGTAGAGTTGGGTGGTATCTCGGAGATAGAGAATACGCCTATACGGAGTATTTGTATGAAAAAAAGCCCGAACAAGTGCCAATAAGCATAGTTTTTATAGACAATCGCAACATTGCACATACTAAGATTATCACGGGGGAGCAGGTTGTATTTATCCGATTTGATAGCAACTACACTATGGTTTTAGAATCTCCCATTGATAATCCCTATTCGTTTAATGATATGTTATCAGCTGTGTTTGCAAGGGCTGGTTTTGACAGCGACAATTCTCAAAAAGAATTACGATTGACGAATCTTTATGATAAAAGCAAAGATGATTTTTGGGAATATATAGGCAAGAATTTAGATGAGGAAATCCCATCATATAGAAAGGACAGATGCACAACAGAGGCAAAAAGCGATGCTTTCCGTTCCCTCTTTAGCAGTGAATACGAAGAGCTTTATACCAATATTTTCAAGATATTTATGCGTGATGATGATTTTAGTTTGAGATTGCTAGAAGAAGATTATGAAAAGAAACCAATGCTATTTTGTGGTGAACCTCTTCCTTTTGGTGAATTATTAAAATACGCTTGGTTTGATGAAAACTATTTAAGAGATACCTATGGCATAGATAGCCACAATAGGTCTGATATATTATTTGGTTTGATTGCACTAGGAAATGCGAGAGCTTTTAAGTTTCTCATTGATAGCGGCTTTGAAGTGAATTTAGAGGAAAAAATAGAGATTAATAATGATATTAGCTTAAGCGATAATTATGCAGGACAAAAATACACTTTGCTAGAGTATGCCAAACTAGCATTAAAAGAGGCGAAAAAGAGAAATAGTCTGCGCAAAATTGACAATACAAAAGCCATTATAAAGATAATCCACGACATAAAGAAAAGCCGATAGACATTGAAGTCATTTGAATGCTATTTCAGACAAGATAAATTATTTTGCTCAATTATTGCTCAAATGCTATAATAAGCCCTTGACAAAAGGAAAGAAAATAAAACCTTGCAAAAAGATTTTGTGTATTGCGTTAGGGATTTTGGCATTGGGACTTTTTAGCTGTTGTTGGGATTCTAAATCTCAAGCTAAAGATTCTCATAAATACTTCCCGCAAACCAAAGGAGAGCTAAAAGCCCTTGTGGAAGATAAAAGCATTTATTTAGGCGATATTGATACTTCTGCTATCATCGATATGAGTTTCTTTTTAAAAAAACAGCGCGAATTGGAGCGGAATTTAACAGATTAGAATCATGGAACACGAGTAAGGTCAAAATATGAGTCGTATGTTTAATGGGTGGGACTTCACCACTAAATCTAGACTCATGGGAGATTGATAAGGTAAAAGTCAGCACACGCAATATGTTTGATAAGCATCAAGATAATGAAGAAACCTTGCCTAATTCTTTCATACCAAAATGGTATGATGGGCGTTTGTGGGAAGAATGGGATATTGTAGAATCCGTATCGTATTGCTTTAGTTAGGGGCTTGGCTGTGAGGCTGATAGGATACACTTTATGATGCCTCAAAAACAAGCACGATTACATTTTTCAAAGGCGATAAGCAAGGAGGGGATTTAAGGAGATTTGCCTACTTTATCCAAAGGAAAATAAGTCAAATGCAAAAAAGACATGATGATATTCGAGCATGTCTAAGCCACCATCAAGTCTCGCGAAAGACACATATAGCCGTGCATTTTAGGGCATTTATCTCCTTGTGCACGCGGGTAAATACACTTTGGATTTAAAGGATTATTTAAAAGATGATTTAAAGTCAGACCCTCCAATAAGGGTTTGATATTTTTTAATTGTTTAACGCTCTTTAAAAATGACAATCATCAATGCTTATAATTAATAATTGGGATTGAGATTTTAAACACTGCGAAAGCTTAAGATTCACGGCACATTGCATGCAACAACTCACCTTGCACAACCCCACAATTTCATCATTCATCTCCCAACCTATCATTGTAAGGAAACGAAGCAATCCATAATCTTAAATCTCGTCATTAAGGATTCCATTGTAAAATTCTCTTAAGCGCATTATTGTAAATTTGCAAGTGTGGGTGAGAACACCACGACTTCTCGCAATGACTCTCACTTAGCCCCGACAATCTAAATCCATAAGCGTAGAATAGACAAAGGTAGCCTTTGTCTGTTTGGCGTTAATCTTATAATGTTTTCGTGTAGGCTCTCCCTTATAAAAAGGAAGTAAAGAGTTAGCTCTTTTTTATAAGGGAGCGGGGAGGGTTGATTTTATTTAAACTTTGTAATGGAATCTCTAAGGGCAATTCTTGATTATAGATTGCCACAGCCCTTTATAAGGGCTTGGCAATGAGAAAGATAAAGATAAAGCCTTAAAGACTTCTTGTAGTTTGGGTTTCTTTAAAACTTC
>NZ_JRPA02000084.1 GCF_000765675.1 Helicobacter sp. MIT 05-5294
TTACCCCAACCCTCTAAAATCATTTATAATATGGATTGTGAAATCTTCAAATTCATTTTGTTCAATAAAATCCATCAACTCTCTTATGCTAGAATTATTATAGTCTTCTATTATCTCTTTCTCTTCTTGTGTAATGGTTTTTTTGTTTTTTAGTTTGTTTTGGATTTTATCATATTGTCTTTGTATATGAGAATCCTCATTATGAGGTAAAAGCCTCTCTTTGTCTATTAAAAATTCTTTGCCTATTAGCAAACAACCCTCTGTTCTATCCAAAGGAGATTCTAAAATATTTGTTCCTGAATGGATTAAGATATGACTTCTTAAATTCTCATCTGCTATTGGATTGTTTAAGACCCATTCATTATTATAGAGTAAGGGTAGAATCTGACTTAGATTGCCTTGCTTATCTTTATAAGTTCTTAGACTTTGTAGATTGGTTTGATGGGATTGGATTTTATA
>NZ_JRPA02000085.1 GCF_000765675.1 Helicobacter sp. MIT 05-5294
TTGAGATTTATCTTTTTACCTTTAATGGTGATGCCACTATCATCTAGGGTGATTGCATTGCCATTTTGTTTTAGGGTGATTATATCATCTTTTATTACTAATTCCGCCTTGCCTACTTTGATATGGACACTCTCTTTGGAATCTAGGTTAAATATTTTAGAGCTTATATCCAAAGATTCCAAAATTTCTATTATTGCATTCTTTGCTTGTGCTACAAGATACTCTTGCAAATTCACAGAAAGGGATTGATTGGAAGTTAAAAGTATATTTTCTTTAGCATTTAAATTAATTTGAGATTGGGATAACATATTGATTTCTTCTTTGCTGTGGATATTGAAATGTCCATCAACACTATGTTTTTCATCTTTCCCTACCTGTATTGTGAGGTCTCCCCTCACTTCCACTCCCTTATTCCCTCCTACAGATTCACTAGAATCCTTAGCAATTCTTGTTGTG
>NZ_JRPA02000086.1 GCF_000765675.1 Helicobacter sp. MIT 05-5294
GCTTTTAAAAGGTGAGAAAAAAGATATTAGTTTGATATTCCAAGTCAAAGGCGGGCAAGAAGTGCAATTCCTTAGTATTGATGATTTCTTGCAGAACCCTGCTTTGCTCAAAGATAATTACGAATTGATCGTGTCTGCAAATCAATAATACAATGGAAGATATTAAACGCAACGATAAAAAAGGAAAAAGAGGCTTCAAACGCCTCTATAATGCCTTTTTCTACTCGCTTGACGGCATCAAATCTGCGTGGAAAGAAGAAGAGGGATTTCGTCAAGTTTTCAGTATCAGTATCATTTTGAGTATTGTGGCTTGTTTCTTAGCACAAAGTTGGCAAGAACTTATCCTTTTAATCCTACCTTGTGTGATTTCTGTCATTGCTGAATTAGTCAATTCCGCGATTGAAAATGCGATTGATTTTACAAGTCTTGAGATTCACCCACTTGCTAAAAAA
>NZ_JRPA02000087.1 GCF_000765675.1 Helicobacter sp. MIT 05-5294
CTCCCTCCACCCCCTCAATCCTTCCCATTCTCCTCTCTTAAATTCCTACTCTAAAGATTCTAATACTTCTACTCTATATAATCCAACTCCTTATTGTAATCCTCACCCAAGTAGTGAAGAAAGTATAGACTTCAAACTTGAAATAAAAGATTATGATACCTTTATGCCCTTAGAGAATAAAGCCATTCAAATTAAAAACATAGATTCTAAAGAAACCTATATCCAAACCACCAATTCTAAAGGAGAAGTTCTTTTTACTCTTAAAGAAGAAGAAAGAGGAGAGTTCTTTCATATCTTATTACTCAATGATAAAGACTATGAACAAGAACCCTATCATCTAGCAAGAAAAACAATCACCAATACACAAGGACAAAAAACAATTAAACAAACCACTCAAAAGATTCTCACTCCTAATAGTTATCCAAACTATCCTGCAAGATTATTCTTTA
>NZ_JRPA02000088.1 GCF_000765675.1 Helicobacter sp. MIT 05-5294
AGGAGAATTACCATAATGCACGAGCACTTTTCTATCTTTATGCACGAAATCATTGCTTAGATTGAATGTATTTATATTAAAAGTAGAACTAAGACCCCAATTTACCCCATACCTCCCACTAGGGATTCTAAGCTTAAGTTCTCCTCCTATACTATCAGGTCCATTTCTTTCTAAGATATAAGCAAAAGGTTTAATATCAAGCGCATCAGCAAATATATAACTTGTTTCCATTTGTGTGATCTTTTCAATTTTTCTAGAGTCTATTTTTTTAGTTTCATATTCTTTTGTGTCTTGTTTCTTTACTTTCTGATATATGACATTTCCACCAATTTCAGCATTAATTACTTTATCATCTAAACAAATATAAACTTTTGACATTGTAGATTCGCTCGTTTGTTTAAACCTCTCTATAACAATTAAGATTCTTTTTTGGTATTGGATTCT
>NZ_JRPA02000012.1 GCF_000765675.1 Helicobacter sp. MIT 05-5294
TAAAGAATAGACCACTCCTACCACAAACATATATGCAGCATAAAACTTACAAAGTTCAGGAGCGAAAGTTTTGGATTCCATAAGTTTAATGGCTGGAATAAAATCCATAAAGTCAGTGAAAACTTTGAGATAAGGATATTTTGTATTAAAAGTTTTATTCCAATGTTTTTGGATAAATTGATACCTCAAATAAGCTCTAAAGCGATTATAAGTTAAGGGTTTGTTGGGCATTAAGCAATCTTATAAAATTAGATTGGAATCTTTTAGATTTTATTTTGCAAAGAAATTCCTCAATCACTGCCTTTGTGATTTTAGACAAACATTTCTTCTGATTCTTCACTCTTGCTATGATTTATAAAGACCTTATTACAAACTATGCACTCATTAATGCACCAATACAACAAATCAAGAAGCAGCCAGCAAAGCTAACCGCAACCTACAGATTCTTTTAAGATTTATTGGAATCTTGCAAAGCAATGCACTCAATCTCTACCAAAGCATTTTTGGGCAGCGTTTTCACAGCTACCGTGCTTCTAGCAGGTTTATGTGCCCCAAAAAACTCTGCATAAATTTCATTTACGATTCCAAAGTCTTCTATGTTGCTTAAAAATATCGTGGTTTTAAGCACATTTTGCAGATTGCTTCCACCCGCTTTTAAAACCTCTTCGAGATTCTTTAATACCTGTCTTGTTTGCGCTTCTATGCCACTTACTAGCTCACCTTGCGGGGTTAGTCCAATTTGCCCTGAAGTATAGACGATTCCATTAGCAACCATTGCTTGGGAATAAGGACCGATTGCTTGAGGTGCGTTTTGTGTCGCGACAATACCTAACATTTTAAGATTCTCCTTTACTTTATTTATTAAATGTTATAAAATTATAGCCAAATTATTTTTTAAGGAAAGTTTATGAAGTCCGTTTTTAGGTTTTTACTGATTGCACTCTGTGCCAATACTCTTGCGAATGCTGATAATTTCGTGCAAACCACTTCACCCAAAACCCAATCAAATGTCGTCGTCAAAGTCCCTCCGCTTACTGATTTTGATAGAACGCTACAAGAAGAAATGAAAAAATATCCACGAGGTTCTATGTTTTTTGTAGATGGCAAAAGCGGCAAAGTCTTATCCGTAGATAAAGCTCCTAATGTCAAATCTAGTGCGCCAAATCCGGGCAAATTTTATCCAAGAGAGGCAGATGAAACACAACTCCCAAAACAATCCGACAAAGTCGTGCCTTATAAAATCCAAGAAGAACGCATTGACTTGCTATAAGCTTAAAACAAATGAGATTCCGGAGCAAAAATGATAGAAGTTGAATTTTTAGGACCTCTTGGCAACAAAACCTTTCAAAGCCAAGCAAGAGACTTTTACGCACTTAAACAAGAATTACAAGCGATTCCAGAATTAAAAGAATGGCTTAAAGACTGCGCAATTGCCCTTAATGACGAAATCGTTACTTCCTTGGATACTCCAATTAAAAATGGCGACAAGATTGTATTGTTGCCTCCTGTCTGCGGTGGCTAAATGCAGTGCCACATTGAAGGATTAGAGATTTTTGAAGGCGCACTAGATACGCCAAATATCTATAAAAATTGGTTTGATTTTAGCTCCCAGTCCAATTTAGGAGCTAATGCAATCTTCACAGGAATCGTGCGTGCAGAAAATGAGTGTGAGGGGTTAAGCTTTGATATTTATCTGCCATTGTTGGAGCAATGGTTTTTGGGTTGGGCTAAAAAAGCTTTAGCAAACGAAGTTTTGCTTAAAATGGCGCACTCTAGGGGAGATGTTTTGAATCACCAAAGTTCTTATATGGCGGGTATTTTTAGCTCAAAAAGACGCGCAACCTTAGAGATTTTTGAAGATTTCATAGAAGACTTCAAACACCGCGCCCCGATTTGGAAGTATGATTTAAAAGACGGACAAAGAATCTATGCTAAAGAGCGCAGTTACCGACTTCCATATAGCGGAATCCTAAACTGATTTAGGTTTAAAAAGAATCCCAATGAGAGCAGTTGCATTTACCGGTAATTCCAACAGCGGAAAGACGACTTTAATAGAAAAAATCGCCTTATATCTTCAAGCAAATCACCCCCAAAAACGCGTAGGAATCATTAAACACGACCCAAAAGATAAGGCTATTTTAGATACTGCTGGTAAGGATTCTGCAAGATTCTTTGAAACAGGCGCAGATATTGCAATCCTTGGAGCTACACAAACAACTTTAAGATTCCATCAATCTTTGGAATTTGCAACCCTAGTAGAATCTTTCAAGGCATACGACTACTTGTTTGTTGAAGGTTTAAAGGAATTGCCTTTGCCTAGAATCTGTGTAGCAAGGAATCTATTTGATATGCGTTTCTTGCCCTTTATCCAAGCTATCGCGATAGATTCTAGCATTAATAAAGAATCACTAATCCCCTATCGTCTGCCTATTTTAGATTTAAACAACATTCAAGAAATTTTAAAATGGATTCATACAAATATTAAGGAAATTTAAATGCAAGAAACTCTAAAAGAAACCAAACAAGCAAAAATTGGTATTTTGACACTCTCTGATCGGGCAAGTGCTGGAATCTACGAAGATCTTTCAGGTAAGGCAATCAAAGAAACTTTAGAAGAATATCTGCTCACGCCTTTTACTTGCATTTACCGCGTTATTGCTGATGATTTTAAAGCCATCGAGCAAAATCTGCAACAACTTGCAGACGAAGAGCAATGCGATTTGATTGTTACCACAGGAGGCACGGGACCTGCATTGCGTGATGTTACGCCTGAAGCAACAGAGGCGGTATGCCACAAAATACTTCCAGGATTTGGTGAGCTAATGCGACAAGTAAGTTTAAAATATGTCCCTACTGCGATTCTTTCTCGCCAAACCGCCGGAATCCGTAACCAATGCCTTATCGTCAATCTTCCGGGCAAACCAAAATCCATTCGCGAATGCCTTGATGCTGTTTTTCCGGCAATCCCTTATTGCCTTGATTTAATTGGTGCAAGTTACTTAGAAACCAATGAAAATATTATCAAGACTTTTCGCCCAAAAAACTGATTAAAATGACGCAGTTTTTATTTAAATATATCTTAAATTCTTTCAGGATTAATTATAATTCAAAATAAGTTAAAGCCAATGAGGCAAAATTATAAGTTTTAGAAAAAACGCACAATGTGGTAAGCTAGATAAGATTCCTTGATGAGGAATCTTATTTCGCATTAGACAAGCTCAATAATTGCCATAGGAGCAGCATCACCAACTCTTGCTCTTGTTTTGATGATTCTTGTATATCCACCATTTTTTTCAGCATATTTTGGTGCAATTTCTTTTACAAGTTTTTTTACAGAATCTTTGTGTTGCAAATGAGAAAAAGCTAAACGATGCGCCATAGAATCACCTTTTCTCGCTTTTGTAATCAATTTCTCAAAATAGCTTTGCAACTCTTTTGCCTTAGGCAATGTTGTTTCAATTTTTTCACTTGCAATTAAAGCAATAGAAAGATTCTTTAGCAAAGCTTTTCTATGAGAGCTTGTTCTTCCAAGCTTTCTATATCCATGTCCATGTCTCATTCATTATCCTTTAGTTAGAAAATTTTTTCTTAAGCAATGCAATCAAATCTTCCGGAAGTCCTTTACCAATAGGATAGCCTAATTCCTCTAACTTTGCGGTAATTTCATCTAAAGATTTTTTGCCTAAATTCTTAATATTTTTGATCTGGTCTTCATTAAGAAGCACAAGCTCTCCCAAATACTTAATGCCTGATCTATCCAAACAATTAAAACATCGTGCACTAAAGTTTAAACTATCAATCGTCTGCAACAACGCTTTGATTTCAGGATGATCTTCATCTCCATTACTGATTTCTGGCACTTCAATATTTAATTCTGCATTGAAAATAGCCATTTGCTTATGCATAACGCTTAAAGCATTTTTGAAAGCTGTTAAAGGATCTACTTGTCCATCTGTTTGAATATCAAAAATAACTTTTTCGTAATTTGGATCGTCTTCTACAAGTATATTTTCTGTGTTATAGGTTACATTGGTAACCGGGGTAAAATAAGCATCAAGAGGCATAAAACCATCTGGCACTTGATTGCGAATCTCTTCGCTTGGCACATAGCCAATTCCCCTACAAATCACGATAGAAAAACTCAACACTGCATCTTCATTAATGGTTGCCAAATGAATATTAGGCGTAACAACTTCTATAATATCGTTATTTAAGTCTGCACCTGTAACAACTTTTGGACCTGTAAATTTATAATCTACACTGATTGTTTCACTCTCATCTTTGCCTTTAAAACGAATCGTTTTAAGATTGACAATGAAGTGTGATACATCTTCAACCATTCCGCGCACAGAATCAAACTCATGGGCAACACCAAAAATCTTCAATGCAATAGGAGCAAAACCAACAGAACTTCCAAGCAATAATCTACGCAATGGGTGCGCCAAAGTAATCGCATATCCGGATTCAAATGGATAGGCAACAATCTGAATCTTATTAGCACCCACCTCTTTTACTTCAATTTTTGTCGGAACATGCGGAGAAGTTTTAATATTTTTCATACTAACACCTTCCTACGCATTATTTAGAATACAACTCAACAATGAGCCTTTCTTCGACTGGAATCACTACTTCTTCTCTTTCTGGCAAACGCGTAAAGATTCCAAATACCTTTTCTTGATCTACATCAACCCAAGGAGAAATTCCTGTTTGTTTTGTCAACTCAATCGCTCTTTGAACTTGCGGATTCTTTTTGGTTTTTTCACAAATCTCTACTTTTTGTCCCACTCCAACAAATGCAGAAGGAATATCAAGCTTCTTGCCATCTACCAAAATATGCCCATGCACTACAAGTTGTCTTGCAAAGCGTCTAGTAGTTGCAAATCCCATTCTATACACGACATTATCTAAGCGTCTTTCAATCAACTTAACAAGATTCTCTCCGGTGTTTCCCTCCAAACGATTTGCTTCTACAAAGATAGAATGAAATTGTTTTTCAGAGATTCCATACATCATTTTCGCTTTTTGTTTTTCGCGAAGCTGAATCCCATATTCTGAAATCTTTCCTCTTCTTTGTCCGTGTTGTCCCGGACCATAGGGACGCTTATCTAATGCACTTTTCCCGGCTAATCTCCGCTCACCTTTTAATGCGAGACTAACACCAAATCTTCTTTCAATTTTTTCAACAGGACCTCTGTATCTAGCCATTGTCTCTCCTTACACTCTTCTTCTTTTTGGCGCACGGCAACCATTATGTGGCAATGGTGTAACATCTTTAAACCATAAAACTTTAATACCTTCAATGCTCCCCAAACTTTTTACCGCAGTTTCTCTACCGCTTCCGGGACCTTGAATCTTGACGCCAAGCTCTTTGATTCCATGTTCTTTCGCTTTAGCGACTGCGTCTTCAACTGCCTGTTGTGCAGCATAAGGAGTTGATTTTTTACTTCCTTTAAAACCTAATGCACCTGCTGTGCTCCAGCAAATAACATTACCCATTTCATCCGTGATTGTTACGCTTGTATTGTTAAAAGCAGCAGAAATATGAATAATACCTCGTGCGATATTCTTTTTGACAACTCTTTTTTTATTAGTGTTTCTTTTAGCCATTATTTACTCCCTATTTTGATGCACTACCAACAGTTTTTCTCTTACCCTTACGCGTTCTCGCATTATTTTTTGTTGTTTGACCACGAACAGGCAGACCTTTACGATGTCTAAGACCACGATAGTTCCCTAAATCCATAAGAGCTTTAATGTCCATTGTAACTTTCTTGCGCAAATCACCCTCTACGATATGATGTGTTTGAATTTCTTTCGCAATTGAAGAAATTTCATCTTCACCAAGGTCTTGAACCCTTTTGTCATAAGAAATATTTACAGCATTTAAAATATCTCTTGCTGTCTTTAAACCAATACCATAAATATAGGTTAAAGCATATTCAATTCTCTTTTTTTTGGGTAAATCAACACCAGCAATTCTCGCCATTATTCTTCCTTTTTATCCTTGTCTTTGTTTATGTTTTGGATTCTCGCAAATTACTCGAATCACGCCTTTCCTTTTGATAACCTTGCATTTGTCGCACATTTTTTTGACAGAAGGTCTCACTTTCATAGCTTACTCCTCTTTCAAGGCAAATGCCTTATAATACTTAAGCGTAATTTTAGAAAATTCTAAATTATCACTTTGGAATGTTTTAAATAGAATTTATCACTTCCTAAACCTAAAAATAAGACTAGGCATTGAGTTTATAGTCCTCAAAGGCTCTTCCAAATCACCTAAACGACTAAGAATAAAACTTAAGATTCCAAACAAATTAAGCTTTATCTAATTTTTAAAATAAAGCGTAGATTATATTTAAAGTCTTATTAAAATCTACTTATATCTAAAAGTAATTCTACCTTTATCCAAGCTATAAGGTGTTAACTCTAATTTTACCTTATCACCTTGCAGAATCTTAATATAGTGCATTCGCATTCTTCCCGCAATATGGCACAAAATAATATGCCCATTTTCAAGCTCTACACGAAAAGTCGCATTCGGCAAAGCTTCCTTTACGATTCCATCTACTTCAATAACATCATCTTTCGCCACTTATTTTCCTTTTGATTTCTATTCCAAAGATAAGATTTCAGCCTTATTTTTAATGATTGCCACAGTGTGTTCATAATGACTTCCTCTTAGTCCATCTTTAGAAACCACACTCCATTCATCTTCCAAAATAACAGGCTCACCGCTTTTTTGACAAATCATGGGTTCAATACAAAAAACCATTCCCTCTTTTATTTTGTCGCCTTGCTTAGCTTTCGTTCCCTCTAAATAATTCGGAATCTCTGGCTCTTCGTGCGGCTTTCTACCGATTCCATGACCGCAAAAACCACGCAAGGGGACATAACCATAATCTAAAATAAATTGTTCAATCAACGCACTTAATTCTTTAAAGTGCATACCTACCCTAATTTGGCTGATTGCAAAATACAAAGCGTCTTTAGAACAAGCAATCAAATGCTTATCTTCTTGCGAGATATTCCCAACCCCGCAAGTAATGGCTGCATCACCATACCAACCATTAAGCTGTGTGCCAATATCCAATCCTATAATATCGCCCTCTTGCAACTTATAGTCGTTTGGGATTCCATGGATAATCACCTCATTAACCGAAGTGCAAACCGAACCACTAAATCCATAAAGCCCTTTAAAAGATGGCGTTGCCCCACATGAGCGAATCATTTGTTCGCCCATTTGGTCCAATTCTTTTAAAGTAATACCTGGTTTAATCTGACTTTTTAGGTGGTTCAAGGTTTTCGCCACGATTCTACTAGCAGCCCTTAAGGATTCAATTTCTGCGGGTTTTCTAATGGTAATTGACATTATAAGCCCACCGCACTAAGGGTTTTATATTTATTCATATAAATTTGAGCTTCAATTTTGCGCATTGTATCCACTGCAACTTGCACAACAATCAAAACAGCAGTTCCACCAAAGTAAAATGGCACACCAGAAGCTTTAACCAAAACCCATGGTAGAGTTGCAATAATCGCCAAATACAAAGCACCCCAAAAAGTTAATCTATTGGCAACTTCTGTCAAAAAGTTTGCAGTGCCTTCACCGGGGCGAATCCCGGGTATAAACCCACCCTGACGCTTAAGGTTTTCTGAAATATCTTTTGCGTTAAAGACAATGGAAGCATAAAAGTAAGCGAAGAAAACCACTAGCAAAAACATTAAGACATTATAAAGATAGCCATTAGGATTCAAAAAATCCGCAATCTGCATTACAATGTTGTTAGAAGAACTTTGCAGAATCGTGCTTGGAAACATTAAAAGCGCAGAGGCAAAAATAGGCGGAATCACGCCACTTAGATTCATTTTAATCGGAATATAATTCATAATGCGTTTGTCTTGATTTTGCATTACGACTTTACGAGAATAAGAAATAGGAATCCTGCGCTCACCTAATTCTATGTAAATGATACTAGCCACAGTTACAATGATGATTGCCGCAATAAACAACAATACAAGCCAACTGATTTGATTGGTATTCACAAGATTGAATGTTCCCGCAATCGCGCTTGGGATTCCAGAGACAATTCCCCCAAAGATAATCAAGCTGATTCCATTGCCAATACCTCTTTGCGTAATTTGCTCTCCAATCCACATTAAAAGCATCGTCCCACAAAGCATAGAAAACGCTGAAATAGCGATAAACACATTCATGTCAATCATAATTGCACCATTTGCTCCTGTCCCCAAACTCTTCAATCCAATGGAAACACCTACGGCTTGAATCAGTGTAATCGCAACTGTGGTATAACGGATAATTTGCATATATTTTTGCATTCCATCGCGTTCTTTTTTCATTTTGCCAAGATTTGGGAAAGTTGAAGCAAGAAGTTCCATAATAATAGAAGCTGTAATGTAAGGCATAATCCCGAGAGAAATAATGCTCAATCGCTCCACTGCATTACCACTAAACATATTAAACAATCCCAACGCATTTGAAGCATTGTTGTCAAAAAACGCTTTAATCACGGTGGTATCAACACCAGGAACGGGGACATAAGCCAATACACGATAGGCTAGAAGAAAGCCTAAAGTAATGAGAATCTTATTGACGATTGCTTTACTCATTATTTGTTTCCGCTTGTTGTAATTCTTTCATCTTTAATTTTAGACGCAAGATTCTTTGCTTCTGCGCCAATTAGCTTGATTTTAGTTACATAACTTGGAAACTTGTGAACGGATTTAATGGTTTCAAAATTGATTTCTTCCAAACTCGCAACTGCTTTAATGGATTCCACATTAATCACATAAGGCTTTACAACACGACTTGTAAAACCAACTTTTGGGAGGCGTCTTTGCAAAGGTTGTTGCCCACCTTCAAAGCCTCTTTTTTGTTTAGAGCCTGTTCTTGCAGTTTGACCCTTACCACCTCGCGTAGAGGTTTTGCCCATACCGCTTCCTTGCCCTCGTCCTACTCTTTTGATTTTTTTCACGCTACCTTTTGCAGGTGCTAAATTCTCTAATGCCATACATTCTCCTTATGCTTTAACCTTAGAAAGGGCTTCAATTGTGGCACGCACAACATTATAAGGATTATTTGAACCCAATGATTTTGTCAAAATATCCTTAATTCCTGCCTTTTCCAATACCGGACGAACCGAACCACCGGCAATAACGCCTGTTCCTTCGCTTGCTGGTTTTAATAAAACAACGCTTGAATTGTATTTTTCTTGCACATCGTGCGCAATAGTTGTGCCTTTAATATTCACTTTGATGATATTTTTAAATGCGTCATCAATAGCTTTCTTAATGGCATCTGGCACTTCTTTTGCTTTACCAAGTCCAAAACCAACCAAACCTGCTTTATTTCCTACAACTACCAAAGCATTAAAGCGGAATCTGCGACCCCCTTTAACAACTTTTGTTACGCGTCCAATATTTACAACATACTCTTCAAACTCTTCTCTATTGATTTCCATATTATCCCCTACAAATTGATTCCGTTCTCACGAAGAGAATCGGCGAAACTTGCAACAACACCATGGTATAGATAGCCATTTCTATCAAAAAGCACTTCTGTAATATTTGACTTTTTAAGACTATCAGCCAATGCAACAGCAATTTTTTTCACATCTTCTTTATTGTTTTTTAAGCCCAATTTTTTACCATCTACACTTGCAAGTGTTATGCCTTTTGTATCATCAATGGCTTGTGCATAAAAATATTTATTTGAGCGAAAAATGCTTAATCTTGGAGTTGCAGCACTTCCAAAAACTTTAGCGCGGATTCTTAATTTTCTTTTCAATCTTAAACTTCTTTTTTGTCTAATAACTTTATTTACCATTATTTATCCTTATTTCTTAGAAGTTTTACCAGCTTTGCGGATAATACGCTCATCAGTATATTTTACACCTTTGCCTTTATAAGGTTCTGGTGGTCTAAACTCCCTAATTTCAGCCGCAATCTGTCCAATTTGCTGCTTATCAGAACCTTTAATTGTAACAAGATTCTTATCAACTGAAATCTCAACACCTTCTGGTATGTCATAGTTAATAGGGTGAGAAAAACCAAGAGCAAGTTCTAAAACTTTGCCTTTTACAGCTGCTTTATAACCTACACCATTGATTTCTAATTGCTTTGTAAAACCTTCTGTCAAACCCACTACGATATTATTAGCTAAAGCCCTGTAAGTTCCCCAATACGCTTTAGCTTGGGCATTTTCTCCATTCAAAGAAAAAGTTAATTCTCCATCTTTAAATGCAATACCTACACGCCCATAAGTTTCTAACTCTTTTGTAAGTTTGCCACCCTTAAAAACTATTTTGCTCCCTTCAATGCTTACTTGAACACTACTTGGAATGCTAATAGGTTTCTTTCCAACTCTTGACATTAAATACTCCTACCAAATACTGCAGAGGGCTTCGCCACCTACATTTGCTTTATAAGCATCTTCGTTAGCAATAACGCCTTTGCTAGTGCTTACAACAATCGTCCCATAACCATTTTTGAAACGCTTTAATTCATTTCTTCCTTTATAGACGCGTCTCCCGGGTTTTGAGATTCTTGTAATCTCGTTGATTACAGTGCGTCCTTTTTCATCGTATTTTAACACTACATTAATGGATTGTTTTTTGTCTTTTTCTACAACTTTAAAGCCCTCAATAAAGCCTTTTGCTTGAAAAACTTCAAGGATAGATACTACAATTTTGGCATAGTATAAATTTGTAGTATCTAAGCGTCTCATACTTGCATTTCGGATTCTCGTTAAAGAATCTGCGATAATATCATTTACCATATTTCTTCCTTACCAACTTGCTTTTCTAAGTCCCGGTATTAAGCCTTCATTGCCCATTTTGCGGAGGCAAACACGACAAATACCAAAATCTCTATAAACAGAATGCGGTCTTCCACAAATAGAACATCTTGTATATGCTCTTACTTTAAATTTAGGTGCTCTTGCTGCTTTTGCAATCATAGATTTTTTAGCCATTAGTTCTTCCTTTAGCGAAAGGTAAGCCAAAAAGCTCAAGCAATTTAAACGCATCTTTATCGTTTGTAGCTGAAGTTACAAAGGTAATATTCATACCATGACTTACCATAATATCATCATAAACTACTTCTGGGAAAATGAGTTGCTCATTAACTCCAAAGCTGTAATTACCTCTACCATCAAACCCATTGCGAGGAACACCCCTAAAATCTTTCACCCTTGGAAGTGCAATCACAATGAGTTTTTCAAGGAAGTTATACATTTGGTTTCCTCTTAAAGTAACTTTTACACCCATTGGCATTCCTTCACGCATTTTGAATCCAGCAACAGATTTCTTAGCAAGAGTAATTACCGCCTTTTGCCCTGCGATTAACGAAATGGTATCCGCAATATTTTGCATAATCTTAGTATCTTTTGCGTGCATACCTGCACCCACACTGATGACGATTTTCTCTAATTTTGGCAAAAGCATAGGATTTTTGATTCCCAATTCTTCTGCCAACTTTGGTTTAATTTCATTTTTGTAGGCAGTCTTTAATTGAAACATAGATTAGTCCTCCGCTTTTTTAACATTTGAAATGTGGATTGGCATTTCTTTATTCACGAAACCACCTTTAGGATTCTTATCTGTTGGTTTCACAGCTTTTTTTGCAACCTTGCAACCCTCTACGATAACTTGAGAAGTTTTAGGTAATACTTGCAAAACTTTCGCTTTCTTGCCTTTATCTTCTTTATCGCCGACAATTATTTCTACCAAATCGCCTTTTTTAATCTTGAATTTTGCCATTATAATACCTCCGGTGCCAACGATACGATTTTCATAAAGTTAGCATAACGAATCTCTCTTCCAACAGGTCCAAAAATACGCGTCCCGATAGGATCTCTTTTGCTGTCTAAAATCACAGCGGCATTATCATCAAAGCGAATCAAAGCCCCATCTTCACGATGCAACTCTTTTTTCGTTCTCACTACAACTGCTTTTACGACTTGACCTTTTTTGACTTTTCCACTTGGAAGTGCTTTTTTCACAGAAGCAACAATCACATCGCCTATTGTCGCGTAACGCCTTTTGCTTCCACCTAAAACCTTAATGCACATTACTTCTTTTGCACCACTATTATCTGCAACATTTAATCGTGTAAAACTTTGAATCATAATTCAACTCCCACAGATACAACTTTATGGAGTGTGAAAGCTTTTCTTTTAGAAATTGGCTTACATTCAATCGCCTCAATCACATCACCTACTTTTGCGCTATTATTCTCATCATGGACAATATAACGCTTGAATCTTTTTACAATTTTTCTATATTTTGGGTGTATAACGCGTCTTTCAACCAGAATCGTTACGCTTTTGTCGCCAGCTTTTGTAACAACTTTTCCAGCAATCACCCTTTTATGCGGTTGCACACTACTCATATCTTACGCCCTCCTTTTAACATTCAGAGCTGTTTTGATTCTTGCAATATCTTTTTTTGCGATTCTTATTTCGCTTGAATTAGTTAATTGCATGGTTCTTAACTTCAAATTTAACTCAAACAAATGCGTCTCTTTTTCTTTCAAAAGAGCATTAAGTTCTTCAATTGTTTTTGTATTAATTTCAGTATATTTCATTTTCGCCCTCTCTTGTTACAATTTTTGTTTTAAAAGGAAGTTTGCTTTGCGCCAAAGCCAACGCGCTTCTAGCAAGAGATTCATCTACACTACCCATTTCGTAAATGATTCTTCCGGGTTTGATATTCATTACCCACTTATCTACTGCTCCCTTACCTTTACCCATTCTCGTTTCAAGAGGTTTAGCTGTTAGAGGTTTATCGGGGAAAACACGAATCCAAACCATTCCCGTTCTTTTTGTTGCACGCGTCATCGCAATACGAGCAGCTTCGATTTGACGCGAATCAATCCTACCATGCTCTAAAGCTTTAATCCCAAATTCACCAAATGCTAACGAAGTGCCGCGAAACGCTTTACCGCGGTTGCGTCCTTTCATTTGCTTTCTATATTTTGTTCTTTTTGGCATTAACATTGTTTATTGCCCCCTTCTCTTTCTTGCTGGACGACTTGTTTTTTCTTCGCCCTCTTCAGTTTGTTTTTCTGCTTGGATTCCTTTTTGTAGAACTTCGCCTTTAAAAATCCATACTTTTACGCCAATATTTCCATAAGTTGTTAAGGCTTCTGCAAAACCATAGTCAATTTTCGCTCTAAGCGTATGAAGCGGGATTCTACCTTCCATATACCATTCTGTTCTTGCCATTTCAGCTCCTGCTAAACGACCAGAAACACGAACTTTAATGCCCTTTGCTCCAGATTTCATTGCACCTTGCATAACTTTCTTCATCGCGCGTCTAAAAGCTACGCGTCTTTCAAGTTGTGTTGCTACGCTTTCAGCGGACAATTGTGCGTTGCTTTGAGGCTTTTTAACCTCTTTGATATTAATGAAAATATCTTTATCCACAATCTTTTTTAGAGATTCTTTTAGCTTCTCTACATCTGCCCCTTTTTTGCCGATAATAATGCCCGGACGCGCTGCAACAACCGTTACACGAACTTTTTTAGCGGTGCGCTCTACCAAAATATCACTTACACCTGCGTAATATAGCTCTTTTTTTAAGAATTTTCTGATTTTATGGTCTTCCGCTATATTTTGTGGCGCACTAGTAAATGAAGGAAACCATCGTGATTCCCAATTTCTATTGATACCAAGTCTTAGACCAATCGGATTAACTTTTTGACCCATTACTTATCCTTACTTTTTTGTGCTACTTCTACAAAAATATGTGAAGTAGGTTTTCTTACTGGAGTTGCTCTTCCTCTAGCTCTTGGCGTAAAGCGTCTAAGCACAGGACCAGCATCTACTCTACAAGAAGAGACGATAACATTTTCAGCCTCATAACCACCATTTGCAACTGCTGATGCAATCACCTTAGAAATTATTCTCGCTGCTTTATTAGGCATAAATTCCAATGAAGCAATCGCTAATTCAGCATTCATTCCTTGAACTTCTCTTGCAATCAATCTAGCCTTTGTTGGGGATAAACGAATGTATCTCAATAATGCTTTACTCATTGTTATCTCCCTTATTTACCGATTTTCTTTTGGACACTACCTTTGTGCCCTTTGAAAGTTCTTGTAGGAGCAAATTCACCTAACTTATAGCCAACATGATTTTCTGTTACATAAACAGGAACGAAAGCTCTACCATTATGCACATTAAAAGTAATTCCAATCATATCAGGCACAATCGTGCTTCTACGCGACCATGTTTTGATTGGTTTATTATCTTTAGCCTCTTTTGCTTTAAGCACTTTTTTCATTAAATGCTCATCAACAAAAGGACCTTTTTTTATTGATCTAGCCATTTACTTTCCTTATTTTTTTCTTCTTGAAATAATCAACTTATCACTTGCTTTTTTTCTACGCGTTTTGTAACCTTTAGCAGGCATACCCCATGGAGAAACAGGGTGTCCGCTAGAACCGGTTTTACCTTCACCACCACCATGTGGGTGATCTACCGGGTTCATTGCCGCTCCTCTTGTCTGTGGTCGCACACCCAAATGACGATTGCGTCCTGCTTTACCAATAGAAATATTTGCAAAGTCTTCATTTCCAACCGTTCCGATTGTCGCCATACATTCACCTAGAATGTAGCGCATCTCTCCACTTGGCATTCTTAGGATAGAATATTTGCCCTCTCTACCCATTAACTGCGCACTTGCTCCTGCACTTCTTGCGAGTTGTCCTCCGCGTCCGGGATACATTTCAATATTATGAATCACCGTTCCAATTGGAATATTCTTAATTTTCATTGCATAACCCAAACGAATATCCAATCCACCCTCTGCGGAAATAATCGTATCTCCAACGCTTAAACCGCTTGGTTGAATAATATATCTTTTATCGCCATCTTTGTAAGTAATCAATGCGATTCTACAATTTCTGTATGGATCGTATTCAATCGCACTTACTTTGCCTTCAATATTGTATTTATTGCGCTTGAAGTCAATAATACGATAGAGTTTTTTCGCTCCACCCTCTTTATGGCGACTTGTGATTCTACCATTGTTGTTGCGTCCTGCATGCACAGGTAGCTTAACCAATAACTTTCTTACACTAGCTTTTGCAGTGATGTTTTCCGAGCTAAGGTTGCTCATAAATCTTCTGCTTGGAGTGTATGGTTTGTAAGTTTTAATTGCCATTTTTTACTCCTTAAACTGCCAATGATTCAATTTTTGCGCCTTCTGGAAGCTTAACATAAAACTTCTTGAAGTCATTTCTCTTGCCAATAACACCGCGAAATCGCTTAACTTTCCCCTCTTGTTTCAAAGAATTGATAGACAAAGGTGTTACACCAAAATATTCTTTAAACACTTCTTTTAGTTGCGTTTTACTTAATTTTGGAGAAGTTTGCACAACAAGAACGCCTTGCTCCTGCAATTTCAAAGACTTCTCAGTATACATAATGGATTTAATATCTGTAATACTCGCCATATTAACCCTCTTTAGTGATAGATTCAAAAAGCGATTTTTCAATCACTACCGATCTAAATGTCGCTACCAAATAAGCATTCAATTCAGCACCATCAATTAGATAACAATCTTTGAGATTCCTAAATGCCAAAAATGTCTTTTCGTCAAACAAATCCGCAACAAAAAGTGTATTTCTCTGATTCAATGCTTTAAAAAGCGCACAAGCATCTTTTGTCTTACCACTTTCTACTTGGATTTTATCCACTACAAACAGACTATTAGCATTTGCTTTTTCAAGCAAAGCATATTGCAATGCAAGTCTTTTTTGTTTTTTATTGACTTTTAGGTTATAGTTTCTATTGTTGCTTGGTCCATGTGAAACACCACCGCCAACAAATACAGGAGAAGTGATACTCCCTGCTCTTGCTCTACCTCCGCCTTTTTGGCTCCATGGCTTTTTACCACCACCACTCACTCTACCACGAGTTTTTGCCATTGCATTATTTGTGCGCAATGACGCCAAAAAGGATTTAATATAAAGATAGAGGTTATGTGAATTAATCTCTTTGTAAGATGCAGGCAATTGTGCTTCACCTGATTTCTTTAAATCTTTATCTAAAATAATTGCTTTACTCATTTCACAACCTTTAACTTGCCAAATGCACCATTAAATCCCGGCACAGAACCTTTCAAAACAAGCACATTATGTTCTTTGTCAAAAGAAATAATCTCGTTTTGCACCGTTACTTTTTCGTTACCATAGTGTCCAGACATTTTCTTACCCGGTTGAACTCTTCCGGGCCATTCACGATTTCCAATAGAACCCGGAGCTCTATGGAATCTACTACCATGCGCAGCAGGACCACCTTGAAAATTCCATCGTTTCATAACGCCACTAAAACCGCGTCCTTTTGTACTAAAAGAAACCTTTGCTCTTTTCGCTCCCTCTAATACAGATAAATCTAAATCACCCGTTTCTGCATTGCTTACTTCAAGCGTCGCAAATTTGTTATACTCTTTACCAAGATTATATTTTTTTTGCTGACCCGCAATAGATTTGTTTGCGCTTTTGCCTTGATGATACGCTACAAATGCTTTACCACCTTCTAAAACTTCGCAAATCTTTGCTGATTTTACTTTAAGCAAGGTTACAGGAATACTTGGTTTCGCAACAGTTCTGCTCATTCCAATTTTTTCTACTAAAAATTCCATTTATACCCCTTATTTACCCATTGAGCGGACTTCTACATCCACTTCTGGTGCCATATCTAATTTTGTCAAACTATCCACGGTTTCTGGAGTAGCTGAAACAATATCAATGATTCTTGTATGCACTCTGATTTCAAATTGCTCTCTTGAATCCTTATTGATATGGGGAGATTTTAAGACGGTATAGCGTCTTTTTTTGGTTGGAAGCGGAATAGGACCGCGAATCTCTGCACCTGTTCTCTTAACAGCCTCTACGATTGAAACAACCGAGCGGTCAAGAACGCGGTGATCATACGCTTTTAACTTAAGTCTAATTTTTTCCATTTTATTTTTCCTTCAAAGAACTCATCTAACATTTTTGCCGATGTATATTTTGGAAGTCGGGATTATACTAAAGATTCCTATTTTTTAGCAATATTTTTGATGATATTTTTATATTTTATTTCCTTTTTAAAAGGACATATTATTTTGCTGTTGTTGGTTTTTTACATTCGCACAGAATCCATAAGTATTATAATAAGACCTCCCTATTTAATTTTGCGATTCCATAGAATCTTTGAAGGAAAAAAATGAAAAAGCTAGGTTTGATTGGTGGCGTAGGTGTAGAATCCACTTGAAAAGCAGCCCAAAATGCGGGGATTCCACAAAGTTGGCTTCATGGGTATGAAAGCCATAATAAAAGGCTCACTTTATCAATCTCCCTTACAAAAATGTGGCATAGGAGTGCCACTGCCAAACAAAAAAAATAACGCGAGGAGATTCACCATATCATTGCTCACGAACTAGAGCTTGGAATCATAAAACAAGAAAGTTTGAATCGGTTTTTAAAAATCATTGAAAAAACGCAAAAGGGCAAAAGATAGAATCCATAATCCTTGCTCACACAGAGTTGCCGCTACTCTTTGGCGATACACAAGATTGTGCGCCTCTTTTAGATACGATGGATTTACACATTCAAGAAATCATTAAATGCATTTTAGAAGATTGAAAAATCTCCGTTTGAATTGCATATTTCTATTTGAGATATTGGCAAAACCCTTTTGGCATTTGAAACTGAAATTTAAAAAAGCTTAAAGAATCTTAATTTTAGGATTCTTTGAAATGCAATAAAACTTTTAAGGATTCGTTACATTTTGCATTCTGTTTTCTTGAATTTTATTAAAACTTTTGGTATAAGTGCAGGTTTTAATTTTCGTTTCAAATTTAGGAATTTCCCCATAATGCAAAAAATCTTGAAAATTACTCGTATTTTAGATACTTCAAGCCTCTTTGGTTCGCGCGTGTCTATGGTTTGTTTATGGGCATTATGTTTGCTCACTTTTGGACTTGCTATCGCGCTTAATTTCTCGTATGTGAATAGCAAATTAGACGATTTTAGCCTTTATTGCTTTGCTTTAATGGCACTTTTGGCGTTTTCTTGGACACTTAAGAATGATAAACATGTGCGTGTAGATATTATTTATGCCCATTATAGCGACAAAACGAAAGTGATTAGCTTCTTTTTTATCAATCTTTTATTTATTCTTCCCTTTTGTTTGATTATGGTAAAGTATGGCTTAGATTTCGCGATTCAATCTTACAAAATAGGAGAATCTTCGCAAAACGGAAAAATTCCTTATTATTTTATTTTCAAATCTTTTGTTGTGATTGGTTTTGTCTTGTTGGCTTTGCAAAGCATTAGCGAGATTCTCAAATCCCTTGTTAAAATCAAACAGAAAAACTTCGCCGCGCCTTTGGATTTTGTTGCCCAAGAGACGCAATCCCTCAAAAACAGCTTGAAACAAAAGGTTGAATAAAGTATGGAATTACTAGCTTTAATTGGAATCGCTATTGTGCTTTTAGTAATCGGTGTGCCGGTTGCTTTTGCCTTTGGTTCAAGTGGGTTGATTGTAGGTAGTTATCTTATGGTTTTTGGTGAGAATCCCTATGTCTTGACTTTCCTACCCAATCGCTTGGAGGGAATCTTTAGCAACACAACGCTCATCACGATTCCATTATTTATTTTAATGGGAATGATTTTAGAGAAAAGTGGAATCGCAGAACGATTGATTAACTCTATCGCAAAGCTTTTTGGCTCTCTTGGTGGTGGCGCGGCAATGGGCGTGATTCTTGTTGGCGTGTTGCTCTCTGCAAGCACAGGAATCGTAGGGGCAACCGTGGTGATGATGGGCGTTATCGCAGTGCCAACAATGCTTAAAGCAAATTACGATAAACGATTGATTTCAGGCGTGGTTGCCGCGAGTGGCACTTTGGGGCAAATTATCCCTCCCTCTATTATTTTGATTATTCTAGCAGATGTTTTAAATGTCAGTGTGCGCGACCTTTTTAGTGCCGCAATCTTGCCGAGTATTTTGCTTGTAAGTGCTTATGTTTTATTTGTGTTAGGCATCGTGATTTTTGCTCCCAAACTCGCCCCAGCAAATCTAGAAATTTCCAAAAACATACGCACTCTAGCATTGGAAACCCTCAAAATGGCGATTCCACCGATTCTTTTAATCGTCCTTGTCTTAGGAAGCATTTTAGGGGGAATCGTAGAACCAACACAAGCAGCAGCACTTGGCGTAATGGGTGCGCTTGTTTTAAGCTTTTTTAATGGACAACTACATTTTAACCTCATCAAACAAGCAAGTGCCGAAACTATTCTATTCTGCGGAATGGTTTTTATGATTCTCATTGGCGCAAATTGCTTCACGCTCGTTTTCAACGAATTAGGTGGCGATGTTTTCGTGTTGGAATTTTTTTCAAACTATCTTGATTCGCCCTTTTATTTTATGCTTGTTGCCATGCTTGTTGTTTTTATTCTTGGATTCTTGATTGATTTTTTTGAAATTTGCTATATCGCCTTGCCGATTCTAGCAGGGATTGCTATGCACTATCAAGTAGATATGCTATGGTTTGCATTACTTGTCGCAATTAATTTGCAAACAAGCTTTCTCACGCCACCTTTTGGATTCTCTATTTTCTTTTTGAAATCCGCAGTGGGAGATTCCATTAGAATCGGAGAAATTTATAGAGGTGTGATTCCATTTATTTTATTGCAAGTTTTAATTCTAGGATTCGTGTTTTGCTTCCCACAATTAACGCTAAGCAGTGCAGATTGGGCTAAGATTTTAGAATTTATTTTTTAACAAGGAGAAGAAATGAAAAGACGAGAGTTTTTGAAAAATACTGGTTTGGGAGTTGCTTCTGTGCTAGGAGCTGCGACTTTGGCAGGTTGCAATAGCGAACGGAACGCAAAGAATACAAATGCGCAATCGCAAACAACAACTACCAAAAAACCGACTTTAAAGATTCGCTTAGCGATGACTTGGTCTATTACAATGCCAATTCTAGCAGATACAGTGAAGCATTATGCAAAAGTTGTCAATGAACTAAGTAGCGGTAGCATTCAGATAGATATTTTTCCCGCAGGGAAGCTTGTGCCGGCACTTGGAGTGTTTGACGCTGCAAGTAGCGGACAGATTGACGCATTCCATTCTGCGCCTTATTATTGGGAGGGTAAAAACACCGCGTTTAATTTGTTTTCTGGGATTCCGTTTGGAATGATTGATAGCGAACAAAATGCTTGGTTTTTATATGGCGATGGTATGGAATTGTGGCGAGAAATCGCGGATAAATACAATCTCTACCCAATGCTAGGCGGTGCGACAAGCATTCAAATGTCGGGTTGGTATAAAAAAGAAATGAATAGCCTCAAAGACTTTGAAGGTTTAAGGATTCGTATGGTTGGAGTTGCAGGACAGGTGTTATCTAAGCTTGGCTCTGCGACGAAAAACACTCCGGGTGGAGAGATTGTGCCAAACCTAGAAAGAGGCGTGTTAGACGCTGCGGAATGGGTTTCTCCTGCGTTTGACCAAAAGCTAGATATTCATAAAGTCGCTCCTTATTATTATACGCCTTGGCAAGAAGCAGGTTCAATTACTGAATTTGTGTTCAATAAGCAAAAATGGGAAAGCTATTCTAAAGAAGTGCAAACAATTTTAGAGGTTGCAAGTCGCGAAGCGCATATGCAAATGACCGCAATGGGCAACTTCTATAATGCCAAAGCTTTAGAAATTCTCAAAAATGAGGGCGCAAAGGTGCGCACATTCCCACCTGAAGTAATTGAAGGATTCAAAAAAACACTCGCAATTGTTTTAGAAGAAGAAAGTGCTAAGAATCCCGACTTCAAAAAAGTGCTTACAAGCTACCAAAATTTCCAAAAAGAGCAAATGACTTGGACGCAAGATAGCTTAGGAGCGTATTTAGCGATTCGTTAATTTTCGCTTTTACTTGCAACCCACTAAAGAGATTCTGCCCTTTAGCGCGGAATCTCATTTGTTGCTACGAAGATTCTACCTACTCAATCTAATTTTGCTCACTGCTTTATTTCTCGCAATCCTTTATGGCTTCACAAATAGAATCTCTTGGTTTGATTGCATAATGATGAAATGTTGGTTATAATTCGCGGATTTTTTAAATAAGGATAAAATATGTTACTTTTTACTCCCGGTCCTACTCCTGTGCCAGAATTTGTGCGTGTGGCAATGAGCGAACCAACAATCCACCACCGCACTCCAGAGTTTGAAGAAATCTTCGCAACCACTCGGACACTTTTAAAAGAAGTGATTGGTATGCCTGAAGTTCTAATGCTTGCAAGCTCGGGAAGTGGAGCAATGGAAGCTTGTGTTACTTCCCTATGCCAAACAAAGCTATTAAGCATTAATAGCGGAAAATTTGGTGAGAGATTCGGTAAAATCGCCAAAGCGTTTGGGATTCCAAATATAGAAATTAAAAATGCGTGGGATACTCCTGCAAGTGTAGAATCCGTATTGGAAACCTTAAAGCAGAATCCCGATATTGACGCATTTTGTATTCAAGCGTGTGAGAGTGCAGGAGGTTTGCGCCATTCTTATGAAGAAATCGCCAAAGCCATTAAAGATTACAATCCTAAAATTATGGTGATTGTGGATAGCATTACAGCAATGGGAGTGGAAAAGCTAGATGTGAGTTGTGTTGATGCACTTATTGGTGGCTCACAAAAAGCTTTTATGTTACCACCGGGACTTAGCATTATTGGGCTAAGCCAACAAGCCATTGCCAAAATTGAAGAACGCAATGTGGGATTCTACTTCAACCTCAAAACAGAGTTGAAAAATCAAGTCAAAAACACCACAGCTTGGACTGCGCCTACTACGATTATCATCGGGCTTTGTGCGTTTTTGCAAAAGGCAAAAAGTATCGGTTGGGATAAAATCTACCAACAAACCAAAGCGCGTTCTCTCTCTTGCGACAAAGCAATGGAAAGCATTGGGCTAAAAATCTATCCGACCAAACCCGCACTTTCTATGACTTGTGTTTATGACGAAGCAAGTGATACACTGCGCAAACATCTTAAAACCAAATTCAATGTCAATATTGCAGGTGGGCAAGATGATTTAAAGGGCAAAATTTTCAGAATCAACCAAATGGGCTTAATTGAAGCAAGTGAGATTTCGTGGGTAATTAATGCGATAGAACTAAGCCTTGCTGATTTGGGAAGACGCCCCTTTGATGGAATCGCAAATCAAGTGTTTTTAGAAAATTATTTCAGTCTTTTAAAGTAATGCAATGAAAGTTTTAATCACAGGCACGGCTGGATTTATCGGCTCATTTTTAGCAAAACGCCTTGTAGAGCTTGGCGAAGAAGTTGTAGGCTTGGATTGTATTAATGATTATTATGATGTGCGCATTAAATATGGTAGACTTGCAAATGTAGGAATCGCGCAGGATTCTATTGTGGAGAACCAACTCATACAGAGTAGCAAATATCCCAACTATCGTTTTATTAAGCTAAAACTAGAAGATAGGGAGAATCTTTTTCATCTTTTTGCCAATGAAAGGTTTGATAAGGTTTGCAACCTCGCTGCACAAGCAGGTGTGCGCTATTCTCTTGTGAATCCTTATGCGTATGTAGAAAGCAATATTGTAGGTTTTGTCAATATCCTAGAGGCTTGTAGGCAATTCAACATCGCACATCTTGCTTATGCGTCTAGCTCATCAGTATATGGCTTAAACGAGAAAATGCCTTTTTCTACAAGCGATAATGTGGATCACCCCATTAGTCTTTATGCTGCAAGCAAAAAAAGCAATGAGCTAATGGCGCATACTTATTCTTATTTGTTTGGTTTGCCTACGACAGGATTGAGATTCTTCACGGTTTATGGTCCGTGGGGACGCCCTGATATGGCATTGTTTTTATTCACAAAAGCCATTTTGGAAGGAAAGGCGATTGATGTGTTTAATCACGGGCAAATGTTGCGTGATTTTACTTATATTGATGATATTGTAGAGGGTTTAGTGCGCGTTTTAAACCACAACGCAATGCCAAATCCTGCGTGGAATGGAAAATCTCCAGACCCACATAGCTCCAAAGCACCTTATAAAATCTACAATATTGGCAACAACAATCCTGTAAAACTGATGGATTTTATTGAGGCAATAGAAAAAGGGCTTGGAATCACTGCGCAAAAAAATATGCTTCCCTTGCAACCCGGCGATGTTCCAGCGACTTATGCCAATGTAGAAGACTTAGTGAGTGATTTAGGCTACAAACCTAACACGAGCATACAAGAAGGAATCAAAAACTTTATTGCTTGGTATAAAGATTTTTTTAGAATCTAGCACGATTGTGAGATTCCGCTATCGCGCTAAATGCGCACAAAACCTACCTTGCCTATTTCTTGATTCTTAAATTGCAGATTTGCAAAACCTTAAGTTGAATTTTGGCAAAAACCTAATATAATCTCACTCGCCTTTCTTGAGACTTGTGCGATGAGTTCTTTGGATAATGCTTCAGGGTGGGAACACAGCAGAGCCTCCAAATCGCTTAAGTGCCGCAAGTATCTTAAGGAGGGTTTGTTTTGTTTAACTCTTTTCTTGTTTGCATTCATTAATCCTTAATCACAATACTAAATCCAAATATCAACTTATCCAAAAATCTCCAATGGGTTTTATCGGGATTAAAAACAATAGAATCTCCAAAGATTTTTAAAGATTTGTTGTAAAATTCTCGTAAATTTTTTATATAATTTCAAAATTTTATTTTAATTTTATTTCAAATGAGGTGTGCGATAGATAATCTACTTGTAATCATCTATGTTTTGGCGATGGCAGTAGTTTCTGGAATCATTTTAAACAAGCTAAAGATTCCAGCCATTATTGGATATATTGTTACAGGGACATTAACAGCCTATATTTTTGGATTCCGTGTGCAAGATTCTGTGGATTTAAACGAAGCCGCAGAGCTTGGAATCGTATTTTTGATGTTTATGATTGGGTTAGATTTTAGTTTCAAAAAAATCACACAAATGAAGCAAGAAGTCTTGCTTTTTGGTGGATTGCAGATTGGAATCTCTATCCTCGCATTTTTCTTGATTTGCCATTATTTATTGGGATTCAACCTTGATACTTCTATCATCTTGGCAAGTGCTGTGAGTTTGTCTTCTACCGCAATTGTCTTAAAAAGCCTCAATGAAACCAATCAAACAAAAACGCCTATGGGTATGGCAGCTGTTGGGATTTTGGTTTTTCAAGATATTGCGGTGATTCCGATTCTTTTGATGATTAAAATCCTAAGCAATCAAGACTTAAGTATGCCAGAAATGTTACTCCATACAGGAATCTCGGCAGTTATCGTTCTCTTGTTGCTGATTTTGCCCGGGAGATTCTTGGCGCGAATCGTATTGCGTTCTAGTGCTAAGATGAAAACAGACGAAATCTTCGTTGGAACGGTGCTTCTTATCGTTTTAGGCTCGGCTTATTTAAGTAAATATTTCGGATTCTCTCTCTCGCTTGGAGCGTTTTTAGCAGGAATGATTGTTTCAAACTCTCCTTTCAAGCACCAAGTAGCAAGTGTATTGGTATATTTTAGAGACTTGCTTTTGGGAGTATTTTTTATCACGATTGGTATGCAAGTAGATGTTGTATTTTTGGCAAAATACTTTATCATCATCTTAATTCTTGTTGCTTTAATGTTGTGCATTAAAACGCTAATAATGTTTGCCTTTTTAAGTCTTTTTAGAGGTGCGAAAGTCGCTATGCGTATCGCGCTTTCACTCTCTCAAATTGGGGAATTTTCCTTTGCTATTTTCCTCCTTGCAAGTCAGCACAAAATCCTAAATCTAGGATTAGATGGCGGAATCTTGAATTGGATTTTTGGCAGTGAGTTTGTCGCCTCTATCACGCCTAATGAAATCTACCAATTCCTCACTTTAATGGTGATTTTCTCTATGGTTGCAACGCCTTTTATTTTGGATAGATTAGATATTTGCGTCAAATTCGCGCTCAAAATCTTTAGGATTCCATTAAAGATTGCCAAAATCGGCAGCAAAGCAGGAATGGGACAAAAATCACAACAAGAAAACCACGCAGAAGTGGTGATTTGTGGCTATGGGGTTTTGGGCAAAAGAGTGTTGGAGTTTTTTAATGGTTGTGATGTCCGCACACTCGTAGTGGATTCTAACTATGAACGCGTAGAAGATGGAATCAAAAAGGGTTGCGATATCGTCTATGGCAACATCACAGACAAAATGATTTTTAGAGAAATTGGGATTGAAAAATCCAAAGTCGTGATTCTCTGCGTGGAATCCCCTATGGCGATTGAAAAGGCTTGTCGCCACATTATGGATATTACACACCATATTAGAATCATCGCCCAAACCGAAGAAGACGCGACAGAAGCAGATTTGAAAGGAATCGGACTTTATCGCGTGATTAATGGAAGTCGTGAAATTGCAGAAATGCTTGCAAATTCGGCACTAGAGGCGATTGAAGATTCTAAAGAAATAGAGGCTGATGAGCTAAAGGAATCGGGGGATTCCAAAAAGACAGAGGACAAAAACTAGACTATGTGTTTAGAATCTTCTTATCATCATTGCAACCTTAATCAAGGGTAAAGACAAATGAAATCTTATCCTGAAAGTTTTGCAAAACTCATAGAATCCCTAGAGAAACTTCCGAGTATCGGTAGAAAGTCTGCAATGCGTTTGGCTTATTTTCTCGCATTTGAAGATAAATTTAGCGCGCTAAGTCTTGCGCATAACATTGAATGCTGCGTCCAACAACTCCACACTTGTGAAGAATGTGGCGGAATCTCTAGTGAGCGCGTTTGTGAGATTTGTAGCGATAGCACACGCAACAACGGAGAATTGTGCATTGTCGCAAATCCTAGAGAGATTTTTCTGATTGAAGAGAGTGGCGAATTTTTAGGTAAATACTTCGTAATTGGAAGTCTTGAAGCGTTAAACTTAAAGCATTTAGAACAAATCATACACAAATCCCATATTAAAGAAATTATTTTCGCATTTAGCCCCTCCTTAGGAAATGATAGCGTAATGCTGTATTTAGAAGATAAATTAGAGCATTTAGGATTGCAATTCACAAAAATTGCACAAGGCGTCCCAACAGGAGTAAGTCTCGAAAATATAGACCAACTCTCTATTATTCGCGCCCTACAATCACGCGTGAAAATTTAAATTTTAAAGGAGAAATTTTGGCAGAAATTATCAATGATTTGCATTTATATATTATTGCGATTGGAATCATTTTGTTTATTAGCGTCTATGCAAGTAAAATTTCAGAAAAAATTGGTTTCCCTTTATTGCTCGTGTTTTTAATTCTTGGAATGCTTTTAGGAAGTGAGGGGATTGTCGGAATCAAGTTTGATAACACACTTCTAGCACAAGCAGTGGGTTCTGTGTCGCTGATTTTTATCCTTTATAGCGGTGGATTAGATACGCATTGGGGACATATCAAGCCAGTGATTGTGAGTGGCGTAATGCTCGCAACGCTTGGTGTTTTGATTACCGCGGTTATTTTGGCTGGTTTTATTTATTTAATGTGGAATGTTACGCCACTAGAGGCTTTGTTGCTCGGCTCTATCGTATCTTCTACGGACGCTGCAGCGGTGTTTATGATTTTCCGCTCTCACCGATTAAGGCTTAAATCCAATATTGAACCTCTCTTGGAATTAGAATCTGGAAGCAACGATCCTATGGCAATCTTCCTTACAATCACGATTCTACAACTCATCGTAATGAGCGGGGCGACCTCTGTGATGGAATGGATTGTGCAATTTGTCGCACAATTCGCCATTGGTGGCGCGGTAGGATTGCTTTGTGGCTATACTTTCCCAAAGATTTGCGAAAGACTTAACATTTCCCAACCCGGACTTTATCCCCTCATTAGCGTAGCGTGGCTTTTTATGATTTTTGGGCTTTCAATGACACTAAAAGGCAATGGATATTTGAGCATTTATATCGCAGGAATCCTAACGAATAAATTTGCCTTTCCTTACAAATCCCACATTATCGCTTTCCACGATGCGATTGCGTGGATGATGCAAATCTTAGTCTTTTTGGTTTTAGGTCTTCTTGTATTCCCCTCACAGCTCCCACAAATCGCCCTACCAGCTCTTGTTTTAGTCCTTGTATTAATGTTTGTTGCGCGCCCTGTGAGCGTGTTTATTTCTTTGGCAAACAGCCGATTCAACAAAAAAGAGAAGCTATTTATCTCTTGGGTTGGTTTGCGTGGTGCAGTGCCAATTATCCTAGCTACTTATCCTTTCGTCTATGAGCTAGAACAATCACACTTAATCTTTGATGTCGTATTTTTTATGGTGCTAGTATCTGTTTTGGTGCAGGGTATGACTTTGGGAGTTGCGGCGAAGTATTTAGGAATCGTTGACGAGGACGAAAAGTCTTAAAGACTATTTCAAGTCTCCCCAATGTTTTGCCATACTAATTGTGCATTGAAGCGGAATCCTAAGCTTGGTAATGCTTTCCATAATAGAAGCGATTTTACGCGCTTCAAATTCCGCACACTCTATTGGGGATTCAAAAATAAGCTCATCATGCACTTGCAAAAGCAATTTGGATTCTAAATCCTCTTGCGTGATAGCATTCATCGCCATTTTAATAATATCCGCGGCACTTCCTTGAAAGATTGCATTAATCCCCTCGCGCAAAAACGCTGCTTTTTGGTATTCTTGGATTCCATTGAAATCAAACTTACGCATTCTTCCTAACAAAGTCAGCGAATAGCCATTTTCTAGGATAAATTCTTCTTGCGCTTTTAAGAAGTCCTTAACCGTTGGGAAAGATTCAAAATAGTTTTGGATATAGGTTTTTGCCTCTTGATAGCTAATTTTCAAAGTTTCAGAAAGCTTCCTAGCTCCCATTCCATAAATAAGCCCGAAGTTAATGCTTTTTGCTACTGCGCGTTTTTCTTTTGCTAACTCTTCACCAAAGATTTTTTTTGCTGTTTCTAAATGAATATCTGCATTTTGGCAAAATGCTTCAATCATCGCTTTATCTTGCGAGAAATGCGCTAAAAGGCGCAATTCAATTTGAGAATAATCCAAACTCACGAGCATTTTTCCATCTTGTGCAATGAAGCCTTGTCGTATGCGCCTACCTTGCGTAGTTTTGACGGGAATATTTTGCAAATTTGGATTTTTGGAGCTTAATCTGCCCGTGCTTGTCCCTGTTTGCATAAAAGAAGTGTAGATTTTGTGTGCAGAATTTAACTTTGCGTGCTCAATTAAAGGTTCAATATAAGTGCTAAAAAGCTTGAAAAGTTCGCGGTATTCTAGGATTTTTGGCACGACAGGGTGTGCATCAATGAGTGAGTTTAACACCATTTGTGAAGTGCTTAAGCCGGATTTTGTTTTTTTGCTACTTTGCAATTTCAAATCTTCAAACAATACAATAGAGAGTTGTTGAGGGGAATTGAGATTGAAGTTTTTTTGTGCGAGGGCGTAAATTTCTTCTGACAAAGAAGAGAGCTTACTAGACATTTCCGCTTTGAGTTGTTTGAAGTATTCAATATCAATTTTTGTTCCGCACAATTCCATATTCACAAGACTTTGAATCAAAGGAAATTCCGTAGATTCCGCTACTTGAATCAAATGTGGCGGGAGGAGATTGGCGATTTTATGATACAGCTGATAACACGCTGCGGCATCTTCACTCGCATAAGTATAAGCGGATTCTATTGGAATCTGCGAGAAATTCTCACCCTTTTTGACAATATCTTTATAGTGAATCATCTCATACTTAAAATAACGCAACATTAACGAATCCAAATTGCAAGGCAAATCACTTTGATAAAGCCAAGAAAGCAACATGCTATCCCGAATATTCTTAAAGCTTTTAGGAAAGAAGTCAAAATTCGTGCGCAAAATCTCCAAATCGTATTTGAGATTATGCCCTATCACTGCTTTGGCTTCAAAAATCGCGCAAATAAACTCTAAAGCCATTTCCCTACTCACCTGCTCTCCCACACCCAAATAATTATGCCCCAAAGGCGCATAATAGGCATTATTGCCATCAAGACTAAAAGAGAATCCCACGATTTTGGCATTAAAAACATCTAAATTTGTCGTCTCTGTATCAAAAGACACAACACAATCATTTTTAAGTTTAGGCAAAAACGCTTGTAGCTTTTCATCAGTATCCAGCAAATGCGCTTGAAACACAAAAGGCGTAGGTGCTGGAGTTTGCGGGATAAAGCCTTGAGATTCTCTGATTTTGGTTGCGTTTTCAAACAAATGAAAAGAATTTTTTGTTGTATCTTTGGGTAGAATCTTCTTTAATACGCTATTGATTTCATACGCCTTAAGGGATTCTACAATTTTTAGCAAAGGATTCTGGCTTGGCATTTGGCAATCTTGCAAATCAAAATCTGTAAGCAAATCATCACGCAAACGCACAAGCTTTTGACTGCGATATGCGTCTTCTTTGTAAATCTTTAGCAATTCCTGTGTGCGTTTAGAGGCGATTTTATTAATATTTTCATAGATTCCGTCCAAACTCTTAAAATTATGTAATAACCCCGCGGCTCCCTTTGCTCCGATTCCTTTTACGCCCGGGACATTATCCGCGCTATCCCCCACTAAGCTTTGGAAATCCACAAATTGCGCTGGGGCAACACCATATTTTTCAATACAATCTGCTTCGTGAATTTCTGTTTTTTTCTTAGGGTCAAACAAAAAAGTATCTTGATTAATCAGCTGGTATAAGTCTTTATCGTGGCTAATAATACGCACAGCGACATTTAAGAGATTTGCTTGTTTGTTAATAGAAGCAATCACATCATCAGCTTCATAACCTGCAATCACGAGATTCTTAAAGCCCATTTGCTCCACCCAAAGAATCGCAACTTTAAGTTGTAGCTTCAAATCTTGCGGAACTTCCGGACGATTCGCCTTATAAAGCGGGTCAATGCTTTTGCGGAAATTCTCCTCTGGTGAATCTAGCGCAAATACTAAATAATCTTGCGGATAATCCTTATAAAGCTGCATAATCAACTTCGCAAATCCCGTTAATAATCCTGTGGGAAATCCGTCGTGATTTTTAAGCGGCGGGAGAGCGAAATAGCTACGAAATAAGAATCCAAAAGTATCAATAATGGTAAGCGTCTTCATAAAACCTCTTTATTTTGTTTAAGAAAGATTCGCATTTGCTTTGCGTTTTTGCGTGATGGAGATTCCTCCCACACCATAGTTATCACATTCCACCTCATCAATCACCACTACAAGCGAATCCGTGCTTCTGCCTAAAACCTCTCCTAAAAGATTCGTAACTCCCTTAATAATGCGTTGCTTTTGTTCTGTTGTTGGAGTGCCATTTTCTTTTGTGATTTTAATATTAACATAAGGCATTTATTTCCTTTTTTGCGTCCGTAAATGTTCTAAGCGTTTTTTCTTGATATAAATATTGATAGATTCCACTCCCAAAGAAAATGCCATAGCAAAATAAATATAAGCTTTGGAAATATGAAAATCTAAACCCTCTGCGACAAGCGTTACACCCACTAAAATCAAAAATGCTAAGGCTAGGATTTTAATCGTTGGATTATTCTCCACAAACTCTGAAATACTTTTACTCGCAATCATCATCACACCCACTGCCACAATGACTGCCAACATCATAATTTCAATGTTACTTACCATTCCCACAGCAGTAATCACAGAATCTAGCGAGAAAACAATATCCAAAATCGCAATCTGAACCAACACCCCAACAAATCCTCCTCTTATCTTCGGTGGCATAGAATCTTCTTCATTGGATTCTTCTGCGCCATCAATATCATGGTGAATCTCTAGCGTGGATTTGCCAATCAAAAAAAGTCCGCCCAAAATCAAAATCAAATCGCGTCCTGAAATTTCTTGCCCCAAAATCGTAAAAAGCGGAGCGGTGAGCTTCATAATCCAAAAAAGCGAAAAAAGCAACAAAAGGCGCGTTATCATAGCCAAAGAAAGCCCCAAAATACGCGCTTTTTGTCGCTGTTCTTTGGGCAATCTCCCAACTAAAATCGCGATAAAAATAATATTGTCAATCCCAAGCACGATTTCAAGAGCAATCAAAGTCGCTAACGCAACCCACATTTCAGGACTTGCAATCCATTCAAACATACGATTCCTTATAAATAATAAAGTCGTATTATAAGCTATTTTCTTAAAAAACTACTTATTTAAAGAAATCGCCAAATAATCAGATTTAAAAGATTGTAATGTAATTTTTAAACTTAAATTTTATATAATAAAAAATTAAGGGAAAGACATTAAAGAATGAAAGATTCTAGCAAAATATGTTACAATGTGCTTTTCAAAGATTTTTATAAGGATATTTTGTGATTTTAAGCCATGAAATACCACAAGGCTGCAAACTCTACTTTGGCAAAGACGCCAAAGCCAAGCGGGAATTAGAAAATCTTGCGAGTGAGATTCTCTACAAAAAAGGCTATGAAGAGATTGTAACGCCGACTTTTAGCTTTTTAGAGCACCAAAGAGATACGCAGAGTCGCGAAGTAGTGCGCACAAATAATCAATACAATCACCAAATCGCGCTTCGCAATGATTCTACAATTGATACGATTCGCCTCCTTGCGCCTCATTTGCGTGAAGCAACCATTTCTAAGCGTTGGTTTTATATCCAACCCATTTTCATTTATCCTACGACAGAAGTGCATCAAATCGGCGTGGAAAATTTAGAAAACTGCGATATTCTTCCCTTTATTGAAATTTCTTTGCAAATTTTAAGCCAAATCACGAATCTCACAAAAACAGATTCAGATTCCAAAGTTGCTTTTTTGCAATTAGCCAATGTCAAGATTCCACAAATTTGTGCGGAAACCTTTGAGATTCCGCTCACTGCGTTTGAAAAAATTGATGTCGGAGCGATAGAATCCGCAAATCCGCTAATGGCAAAGCTTTTGCAAATCAGCGACAAAGAATCTTTAGAGAGGTTTTTGCAAGATTCCAAATTAGACTTACCAAATGCCTTAGCTGTTGAGCTAGAAAGGCTTTATCAAGTTGCAATTAAGATTCCTTATGCACATTGTCTCATTTCACCTTTATATTATGCTCCAATGAGCTATTATAAAGGCTTGTCTTTTAGGTTTTTTGCCCAAAATGCCACTTTGATTTTGGGCGGAGAATATGAGATTCTAGGACAAAATGCGTGTGGATTTGGGATTTATACCGATCATTTAATACAATACATTTAAACATTAATTAAGGAGTAAGAGTGAGCAAAGCAGATTTGATTGTTGGGATTCAATGGGGAGATGAAGGCAAAGGAAAAATGGTAGATTTATTAGCGCGCGACTATGATTATGTCGTGCGTTATCAAGGCGGACACAATGCAGGGCATACGATTGTCGTAGAGGGCAAAAAATACGCCTTGCACCTCATTCCATCTGGAATCCTTTATCCAAAATGCAAAAATATTATCGGAAATGGCGTTGTCATTAGCCCAAAGGCTTTAATTGAAGAAATGGAACAATTCAAAGAAATGTATGGCACTTTAGAAGGAAGGCTTTTTATTAGTAGCAAAGCGCATTTGATTTTGCCTTATCATGAAATGCTAGATAGACTTAGCGAAAGTCAAGCCAAACAAGCCATTGGGACAACTTGCAAAGGAATCGGACCAACTTATACCGACAAAGTTTCTCGCAAAGGGATTCGCGCAGAAGAGTTAAAAGACACCCAAACACTCACCCAAAAAATACTTGAAAAGCTAGAGGAAATCGCCAAAAAAGGAATCGCAATAGAGATTCCAACACAAGAAAGCCTCAAAAACGAATTAGATTCCTATGCAAAAGCGATTCTGCCTTTGTTGGCAAACACTACTAATATGCTTTGGAATGCGATGGATAAAAACGAAAAGATCCTATGCGAGGGTGCGCAAGGAAGTATGCTAGATATTGACTTTGGCACTTATCCTTTTGTTACAAGCTCTACAACAATTTCTGCCGGAGCGTGTAGTGGAAGCGGAATCGCTCCACGCGAGTTAGGCGAAGTGATTGGAATCATCAAAGCCTATTGCACGCGCGTTGGAAATGGTCCTTTTCCGACAGAAGAAACAGGTGAAATTGGCGAAAACTTACGCAATAAAGGTGGCGAATTTGGCGTAACCACAGGGAGAGCTAGACGATGCGGTTGGCTAGATGCAATGGCAGTTAAATACGCTTGTCGCCTCAATGGCACGAGCGCACTTGCAATGATGAAACTAGATGTCTTAGACGGATTTAAACAAATCAAAGTTTGCGTTGCATATGAAAACGAAAAAGGCGAACAATTAGAGGAATTTCCAAGTGATTTAACCTCTATCAAGCCAATCTATCAAACTTTCGTGGGTTGGGATAAAACAGCGAGTGTAAGAGAATTTGACAAATTGCCCAAAAATGCGCAAGATTATATTTTGGCATTGGAAAAATTCATTGGCGTAAAAATCTCGATGATTTCCACAAGTCCCGATAGAAACGATACGATTTTTAGGTAGTTTTTGATTTAAATACGATGAAAACGAAATTTACCCAACTCGTATTACTGCGCAAAAAAAAGGTAGATGAGGCAGAAATGATGCTGCAAAAAAACGCGCAAGCCATTCTCTCAAAACAAGGCGAAGTTGATGCGCTCGTGCAAGAATTTGCCACACTTCAAGAGCCAAGAAGCGGAATCTACCAAGCTTTTTTGACTTTCGCGCACCACAAAGAGGAATTTCGTCAAACCATTGATTTTAAAATGCAAGAATTAGCGCAGCTCAAGCACCAAAAAAAAGAGTTGCAAGAGTATTTTAGAGTGCAAAACATTGAATTTGAAAAGGCAAAATATTTAGACGGCTTAGAAGTCAAAAAAATGATTGAAAAAACAAAAAAACAAGAAAGCAAGGATTTAGACGAAATCTCTGTAATGCTTTATGCAAACCACAAGGAACAACAATGAAACAAAAGAAACATTGGATTTTGCCTCTTTTGGCATTTGGAATCCTGCCCCTAATGGCTGCCGATAATCCGCGCGAAATTATTGATTGTAATATCATCTTTGAACAACGCAAAGCTGAAATTATCCAAGAAATTGAAAGGATTGATGAGCAGCAACAAGCCTTACAAGCCTTACAAAGCGCGACCCAAAACATATTAGACCAAAAAGAAGCGGATTTAAAAAAGCGCGAAATTGCACTTAAAGACGCGCAGAAAGAAATGGAAGAGCGAGAAGCAAAAATCTCTCGTCTGCTAAAACGCAACGAAGAAGTCCTAAAGCAAATTCGCGGTGCGACACAAAGTAAAGTCGGCGAAACCTATGCGGGTATGAAAGACTCCAAATCTGCGGCAATCCTAGAGACTTTGCCAGAATCAGAAGCGGCAGGGATTTTGTTTGCCCTAGATACGAAAGTGATGAGTAAAATCTTATCCAAAATGACACCGCAAAAAGCAGCGACTTTAACGCAGTTGTTACAAAAAGGACCGCCTTTTGAAGAGGAGAAAGAACCCCAAACAACCCCCAATAACATAGCACAATAAAATACTTCCTAAAAGACAGAATCTTATTTGTGCGAACTTTTAATTTTTCTAAAGCATTCTTAAAGATGCCTTTACTAAAATTCTTATGCTATTAGCACAAAATAACATAAAGGATTAACGATGAAAAAAATTCTAATTAGCGCATTAGGCATTAGTTTAGTTGCGAGTATCGTGATGAGTGCAGAGCTTTACAATCCCAAAAATGAGAAAAATCATTTGGTGATTCCTATGAATGCACTCTCACAAAATGGAGATAAGAGCGTAGGCGAAGTTGTCGCAGTCGAGACAAAATACGGGGTGGCGTTTTATCCAAATCTACAAGGAATCACGAGTGGATTGCATGGATTCCATATCCACGAAAATCCAGATTGTGGCGCGACCGATAAAGGTTTAGGAATGAAAGCGGGCGGACATTGGGATAGAGACAAAACCGGCACTCATTCTTATCCTTGGGACGACAAAGGACACAGCGGGGATTTACCCGCACTTTTCGTAGATGAAAAGGGTAACGCAAACAATCCTGTCCTTTCTCCAAAAATCAAAACTCTAGCAGAGCTTAAAAACCATTCTTTAATGGTCCATGTAGGGGGAGATAATCACCACGACACTCCAGCAGCACTTGGTGGCGGTGGTGCTAGAATGATTTGTGGCGTGATTAAATAATCGCACTCGCCCTATGCTTTGAGGATTCTATCCTCATCGCATAAAATTTCAAAGCCTAGAAGCTTCGCATTTCTAAGGCTTTCAAGATTCCCAAAAACCATTAAATCCAAAAACACTTCTTTAAAATCTCTAAACTACACCCTACAAGGATTCCACTTGTCATTGCGAATCCTCTTATTGTTATTCTAAGCAATGCGAAGAATCTAACACATTTCTATTGCAGAATCCCACCTTTCCGTCATTACAGGAAATGCAAAGTGCAAATGGAATCCTCACACTAACGCAACACTAAATCGCCACACAAGCGCAAACTCACACCATAAAGTTTAAAATAAAACTTTCTTTAGAGTAAATTTTCTCGACAAAATCACCAATCACCTTATCCAACGCATTTTCTAGTGAGGGATTCTCTTCTTTGATTCTTGATATTTCACTTGCAAAATACTTTTTCAACGCTTCTTGTTCTTTTAGTGTTAGCGATTCTATATTGCCACCTTGTTTAAGTCTATGGAGCAATGTTATGGCTTCTTCTTTGGAGATTTCATCTTTATTTTGTTTGCTATTTTCTAGCTTACGCAGTAGCTTTTCTGTATCCAGCTTATCCTCACACTTACATTCGCACGATTTAATGATTTCTGCTAGGGTTTGATACAAGCCTTGAGTGCC
The DNA here is from genome assembly GCF_000765675.1 of Helicobacter sp. MIT 05-5294. GTDB lineage: Bacteria > Campylobacterota > Campylobacteria > Campylobacterales > Helicobacteraceae > Helicobacter_D. Next base: position 35,821 of record NZ_JRPA02000012.1, read on the forward strand.
AAAATGCCTCACTAAACTCACTGCGCCATCAAGATTTCTATCTTTAAAAATCAGCAAATCTAGCATTTCATCAATACTTTCGTATTGGAGATTCTCACTAGTTTGATATTTGTCCACAGCAAAATCATAAACGATAGAATCCCTGTATTACATTCTAAAAGATAAATAAATACTACTTTTGATTTGCGCTTTTTTCTTCTTGGGAAAATTTGCCATTCTTATCTTTATCCGCTTGGAGCGCACCCATATTGTAGGCAATTTCACCAAACCAACCCCCAACATACGCTTCCACCTCACCATTAAGGCGAATCTCTCCACTTTTAAGTGCATAAAAATTACTAGAATCAAACTTCTCTTTTGGTCTTTGGAAATTTTCTTTAGAAATTGAGACTCCAAATCTATTACCGCTTATAGAATCTTCAAAAATCACAACTTGTCGGGAAGTATTTTTGGGTGTATTTTCTTTATGGGTTGCTTGGTTTTGCTCTTGACTTTTTTCTTCCTCTAGCAAAGATTTTTGGCTACGAAACTTCGCAGGAACTACGAGAGAATTAAAAGCTGCCGTATCCAAAGCACCATAAAGCAACATTGCTTTCCCCTATAAGCATACAAGAATCCCAAACTAACACTCTTCACCGCCATTTCTTTTTCATAAAATCATTTCAGCAATATAATTTCACATAAATATTATCAAAAAACTAAAATCTACATTTTATAAAAATAATTTTTAACTTTTAAGCAAAAAAATGTTTCATAATGTTACTTTTGCAAATAAAGTTGAGATTGATATTGTAAGTTTAACGGGAATCAAGGAATTGTATCGTTGATTGTGGCAGAGAGGAAGGGATTCGAACCCTCGAAGGCTTACACCTTACACGCGTTCCAGGCGTGCTCCTTCAACCACTCGGACACCTCTCTAAAAAGAAGCTAAATTATACACAAATAAAATAAGTTTTGCTTGAATCTAAAGGATTCTCATTGATTATTTTATTGATTTACTGCGTTACTACTAAAGACTAAACATTATAAAAACAAAAGGAATCTAAAGAAGTTAGAATCCCAAAAGGGATTCTGTGATTGTTACTTTGTAGTCGCCATTTTGCGTCTTAAGTAAGCAATTTTGCTTTGTAATGGTAAATTTTTAGGGCAAACATCATGACAAGCTAGTAAGCTCATACAACCAAACACCCCATTATCATCACCTACCAACTCATAGAAATCAGCGTCTGTTCGCTCATCGTGTGGGTCAAGCATAAATCTCACTACGCGGTTGAATCCAGCAGCACCCACAAAATCTTCACGCATAAGCTTTGTGCCACAAGAAGCAATACAACAACCACATTCAATGCAGCGGTCAAGTTCAAAAACTTCCGCCGCTACTTCAGGTTCTACTCTTGTTTCAATTTGACACATATGCTCTTCGCTTTTTTCTTGAGCGTGAATCCAGCTTTCTACGCGTTTGCTCATACCATTAAACCAATTTCCTGTATCCACAGACAAATCTTTAATCAACTTAAATGCAGGTAATGGCATTAAAGTAATCACACCATCAGGAAAATCTTTTGTTAAAGTGCGACAAGCAAGGCGAGGACGCCCATTAATCATCATTCCGCAACTTCCACAAATCCCCGCACGACATACGAAGTCAAAACTCAAATCCGGGTCAAATTGCTCACGAATCATATTTAGCACGATAAAAACCGTCATAGAATGCGCTTCTTTAAGCTTGTATTCCGCGAAGTGTGGTTTGGATATTGCGCTATTTGGGTCAAACTTCAATACCCGAATTGTTAATTCTCTGTTACTACTTTGAACTGCTCCACTCATTGTTTGTCTCCTATTCTCTCATTGCGTGCTTTATAATATGGTTGTAATTCAAATGGCATTAATGCTTCTTGAATCTCATAGCGATCTTTTCCTTGTGCTTCCATATCGGATCTAATTTTATCAATTTGTTCTTGACGCTTCAAGCTTTCAGGATTTTCAATAATCATTCCTTTAGCACCATAACCACGGAATCCCGGAGCCATTTCCATTGTCGCAATATCAAGTGGCTCATAAGTGATGGTTGGCAAGGTTTGATTTGGGTCTTCCCAGCTTGTCAAAGTGCGTTTTAACCAATTTTGGTCATCGCGTTTTGGATAATCTTCACGACTATGCGCTCCACGAGATTCTGTGCGGTCTAACGCACCTTTGGCGACGCACAACGCAATTTTTAGCATTTTTGGCACACGATACGCTTCTTCTAGCTCCGGATTCGCTGAAAGTCGTTTGGTTTTGATTCCAATATTTCTGCTGCGAATATAAAGTTGCTCCAACTCTTTTACCGCCGCTGCCAAATGCTCACCATCTCTAAAGATTCCTACTTTATCACCCATAATTTGCTTCATAGCATTTTTGATTTCAAACACATTTTCTGCGCCTGTATTTGCTAAAATGCTATCCAAATAGCCTTGTTGGGCTCTAATGAAATCTTCAACCAATTTAGTTTCAATATCCGCATAAGTTCCCGCGCAAGATTCCGCAAAATAGTCTCCAATAATCATACCGCTAACTACCGCTTCACTGACAGAGTTTCCACCTAAGCGGTTAAATCCGTGCAAATCCCAACAAGCTGCTTCACCCGCAGAGAATAAGCCTTGCAATGCAGTTTCACCTTTTGCGTTGGTTCGGATTCCGCCCATACAATAGTGTTGCATTGGCTTCACAGGAGCCCATTTATCCGCTGGATCAATCCCTGCAAACACTTGACAAATCTCTTGCACATCACGCAAGTTTGTTTCAATATGTTTGCGTCCTAGAATGGAAATATCAAGCCACAAATGCTCACCATAAGGAGAGCTTACGCCTTTGCCCTCACGGATTCTTTGAAGCATTCTACGCGCGACAACATCACGACTTGCAAGTTCCTTTTTCTCTGGCTCATAATCTGGCATAAAGCGATAGCCATCAACATCACGCAAAACTCCACCATCTCCACGGCAACCCTCTGTAAGTAGAATCCCACTTGGAAAAAGTCCTGTTGGGTGGAATTGCACCGCTTCCATATTACCTAACTTTGCGATTCCTGTTTCAAGGGCTAGAGCAGTTCCTGTTCCCTCGCAAATTACGGCGTTTGTTGTGTCTTTATAGATTCTTCCATAACCACCTGTTGCAATCAATGTTCCTTTTGCAACATAACCAATCAATTCGCCTGTAATCAAATCACGAACGACTGCGCCATAACAACGATTATTTTTGTGAATCAAAGAAATCGCTTCTTTTCTATCGTGGATAATCACGCCTCTTTTTAACGCTTCATTTGCCACCGCAAAAAGCATAGAGTGTCCTGTCGCGTCCGCTGTATAGCAAGTTCTCCATTTTTTTGTTCCACCAAAATCACGAGAATGGATTAATCCATGTCTAAACTCTTCTTCTGTAATGGTTGTTTTTTGCGCATTAATGATTGCGGTTCTGTCGCCTTTTTTGATTCTCGTCCATGGCACACCCCAAGCAGCTAATTGACGAATCGCCTTAGGTGCTGTGGTAACAAACATTCTAGCAACTTTCTGATCGCAACCCCAATCGCTTCCCTTTACGGTGTCTGCGAAGTGCAAATCCTCATTGTCTCCATCACTCATTTTAGAGTTTCCAAGACTTGCTTGCATACCACCTTGAGCTGCGGCAGAGTGGCTTCTTTTTACGGGAATAAGGCTTAAGACAATAGTATCCAAACCCTTTTCTTTACAGGCGACCGCCGCACGAAGCCCTGCCAAACCTCCACCAATTACCAATGAATCGCAATATACTATTTTCATTCATCTCTCCTTTATAGACTTTTGCCTAACGCAATCCAAGTAAAGTCCGCGATAAATGCAATCACACCTAAAACGATAAATACTGCAAATACAGCAATTTTAACATTTTTGCGTTTTACATTGCTTTGTGCGGTAGTTGGTGCTTCAAGTGGAACCCATTTGATAATCACGCGATACAATCCAATACTTGCATGTAACACCATTACAACAAGCAATACAAGATAAAATTCTGCCAAATTGCCATCAACAAATCTTGTTGCAGAAGTGATTGCGTTAATACTTGTAGAATTAAAAAGAATCGTAACAAGATGTGCGCCACCTAAGAAAAATAATGCAAATCCAGTCAAGAATTGAATCCACCAAAGCGTTGTGTCGCAATGTTTCATTAAAGATTTATGAGTTTTAAAAATCATAAATTGTTGGAAGTTCGCAGGGAATTTTCTCATCGCCAAAAACGCGTGAGCCACGAAAACAACACTAATAACAATCACAACTAGAGTAGTTAAAAGTGGAATCCCATGCCCACCAAAAATCAACGAACCCTCGCTGAATCCTACCACAGCATCAAATGCCTCTGTTCCAAGTAAAATAGAAGATGTAAAACACATATGAAACAAAATAAAAATCGCTAGAATAGCTCCTGTGATACTTTGCAACATATCCCAACGCGCAGGGTTTTTACTTTTTTTGCGCTCTGAAGTTACCTTTAAATAACTCTCAATTACTACTTCATCATTTTGCATAAAATCCTCCTAAAGTAGATTACCAGTGCCTTTGCACAACGCCATTAAACTTAAAAATCTTGTAATTATAAAACATTTTAAATAAAATTAGATTAAATATTTTTAAGAAGTTTTTTATTAAAACTTTAAGAAAACTTAAGTATTATCATAGCTTTTAAATTAGGTTTCAAACATAGAATCCAAAAAGTAGAAATTTAAGGAAATTTTATGCTTCCCTTTAGCGATGAAGAACTTTTAAAACCTGTGGAAATCAGCCTTAACAAAGTGCGCCCAATGCTTGTCCAAGACGGAGGCAATGTAACTTTGCTCAAAATTGAAAATGGCAAAGTTTTTGTGCGCCTAGAGGGTGCCTGTAAAGGCTGTCCAAGTAGTGCACAAACCCTGAAATTCGGCATTGAACGCACACTCAAAAACGACATTCACCCTGACATTGAACTTATCAATGTTACCTAACTTGCACTGCATAAAGGCTTAATATGGCGAAAGATTTTGCGTATTTTAAAAACAAAGCAAAACTCGCTTTTAACAAGCGTCAATATTTGCGCGTTTTAGAGATTCTCTCTTATGCACATCTTCTGCTTGAAAATTTAAGCGACAAAGAATCGCTTTATATTAAAATGCTTAGTGCGCTCTCTGATATGGCTTTAGACTACGAAGATGAGGCGCGTGCACTCTTTGAATACTATCAAGTAACTCATATTAAAAACAATCAAGAAGTAGCGAAAGTCGTGCTTGGAATGGTTGAAAATTTTGACAAAAACCTTTACGCGCTCAATCTCGCGATTTGGAGTTTGCAAGAAGCAGAGATTGACAAAAACGACGGAATCCTCTATGAAGATTTTGAAACCCATTCCGCCAAAGTCGGCTTCAAAGAAGCTTTTGAAGATTTAATGTTCAGCTCCAAAATCATCTTTACCAACAAAAGCGAATTTCTCTTTTTTGTGCGGAATCTCGTTAAATTTGGCTTTGAAGATGTTGCGATTAATTATTTTGAAAATTCGGGAAATCTTTTGTTTTACGACAGAGATTTTATGCGCCTCTATCGCAAAATCCTGCAAGGCAAAAAGCTTTGAATCTTTGCGATTCCATCGTCTAAACAACATTAATTTTAAGGATATTTTATGCTAGTGGAAATTCAAGCAAACCTCACAAACTGCCCAGATTGTGATTCTTCTTTACGCTTTATTAGCGATGATTCAAGAGAAGTGTTGCTCCCTCCAACAACCCAAAACAACCAAAGCAAGAATCGCACTTCAGAAAATTGCGCATTTCTCATCACGCAAAGCAATCAAAATTATCAAGAATCTGCCCAAAAAAATGGATTTAAAAAATTTATCATTCCTAAAGATTTAATAAAATATTTTGATTTAAACTTAAAACTTATCGGAATCACAGGCACAAATGGCAAAACAACCACAGCAGCGATGATTTACTCTATTTTGCTTGATTTTGGATTCTCTGTTGGCTTACTTGGCACACGCGGATTCTTTATCAATGGAATCCAAAAACGCCCCAAAGGACTTACAACGCCTAGTTTGCTAGAGATTTATAGCGCGATTAGCGAGGCAAAGAGTGAGGGCTGCCAATATTTCGTAATGGAAGTTAGCTCCCACGCAATTGTGCAAAATCGCATTGAAGGGTTGCATTTTGATTTAAGAATTCTAACCAACATCACAAGCGACCATTTAGACTATCACAAGACTTTAGAAAACTATATCGCTGTGAAAAATTCGTTTTTTGCCAATCCAGAGGATTTAAAACTTATCAACAAAGACGAATCCAACGCGCATTACGCCCTAGAAAGAGCAATCACCTATGGCATAGAATCCCCCGCCACGCTTAATGCCAAAGCTTACAGCCTACAAAATGGTATTACAGCCCAAATCGCCTATGGCAAAGAAGAAGCGAGTTTGGAATGCGCCTTGTTTGGCAAACACAACCTTTATAACGCACTTGCAGCAATCGGGGCAGTCAAACTGCTAGAAAACGCTCCTTTGGGTGAAATTTGCGAAAAATTAGAAAACTTTGGTGGCGTGTTAGGGAGAATGCAAGTCGTCAATCAAAAGCCCCTAATTATCGTGGATTTCGCACATACAGAAGACGGAATGGAAAAAATCTTTCAGTCTTTTTTGCACCAAAAAATCTCTGTTGTCTTTGGTGCAGGAGGCGATAGAGACAAAAGTAAAAGACCAAAAATGGGATTGTGTGCCGCCAAATATGCCCAAAAACTTTATATCACAAGCGACAATCCACGCAGTGAGATTCCATCGCAGATTATGCAAGAAATTCTTAGCGGAATCCCGACAATTTTAAGGGATTCTAGGGAGATTTATTTGGAAGAAAACCGCGCTAAAGCCATTGAAATGGCGATTAAAAGCTTAAAAGATGAAGAGGTTTTGTTGATTTTGGGAAAAGGCGATGAAACTTATCAAATCATTGGCGATAAAACTTACCCTTTTGATGATTGCCAAGAAGTGCAAAAGGCTTTGAAAAACTTAGCATAGCTATGTAAGTTTTGCGTTGCCTTGCGTCCTTATGAAGTGGCAATCCACAATCAACATCAAAATGGTAAGAAAACAATCAATGGAAATTTATACAATAGCTCTTTTTTGGAGCGTAGATTTTACCACAGGGTAACCAGCCTGTGGTAATTACCCTGCGACATTATACTTCAAAACTTTAGAAATCCCAAGTTTTATTTATTGAGTCATTGTTTATGTATTAAACCACTGCGTCATTACGAGAGTTTTGCAAAAACTCGTGGCAATCTATAATGTTGGGTTTCAAGGAAAATAATACAATGGAATCTTTAATGTGAGATTCTAAGCGTGGATTGCTTCGTTGCACTTCGTGTGCCTCGCAATGACAAAAGATAGTTAAATCTTGGTGATTGGATTAGGTAGAAAGATGAAGAAAATAAAAAAGCAAGGGAGAATCCCTTGCCTGGAGTTGTGATTCTAAGAAAAGAATCCTTAAGCTACTGAAGTAATCTTAAGATATTTTGTTGCACTGAATTCGCTTGGCTCATTGCATAACTTCCAGCTTGAGCAAGAATGTTCAAGTTAGAGTAGTTTGCAGATTCACTTGCGAAATCTACTTCACGGATTCCACTTTCAGCAGATTTTACATTCACTTGAGTGATTGTAATGTTGTTGATTGTAGATTGCATTTGTTGTTGCACAGAACCCAAGTCTGAACGAATGCTATCAAGTTGTTTAATCGCAGATTCTGCAATATCCATAGTAAGCATTGCACCTTTGAGGGTTGTAACGCCTGAACCAAAAGTCGCATCTAATGCTGTTCCAATTGCTGTTGTAGTTACACCGATGGATTTCAAAGTATCACCATTAAATGAACCTTTAAGTTGTCTTAGGGTTGTAACGGCTTGAGCAACACTTGCTGAATTAACAGTGAATTGCCCACCTGTATTTGTTCCTGAAACTTTAATATCATTTGCACCCAATTGAGTAAGGTTCAATGTTCCAACATTTACTCCAGTGCCAAAGTTTGTAACACCTGAAACACCATCCCCTGTAACATTAATCGCTCTACCATCTGTAGAAGTCAATCTCAATGCACCATCTTTATCAATAGAAGCTTGAACACCTGTGGTATCTTTGTAAGCATTGATAGCTTGAACTAAACGATTGTCTTTGTCGTTTGTTTTAATGTCAAGAATATCCCCGATTTTTACACCATTGATTGAGAGGCTTACGATATTTCCAGCTGTTACCGCTGCTGTTCCTGCTGTCTCTACTGTGTATTCAGCACGCACACCACCCAACTCATCGGAGTATCTATTGATAGCTTCAGCTACGACACCTAGACCTGTTCCTGCACTTGTAGAAATCGTTACAGACTCTAAGCTGACTTTTTTGTTGCCCACTGTGAAAGTTAGAGCCAAATTACCAGTAGAAGCACTAAAAACATCTACACCATAGCTTTCTGTTCTTACATGCCCAATCTTATCAGAACTTGTTGCACCAATACTTGCACGAATGGTTTGGTTAGAGTAAGCACCTACTTGGAATTCTTTGTTTGTAAATCCA
>NZ_JRPA02000089.1 GCF_000765675.1 Helicobacter sp. MIT 05-5294
GGTTGGATCACCTCCTTTCAAGAGAAAAGACTAAAGATTCGTTTCTTTGGTTTTAGTTGTTCTTATCCTGCTTAGTTGTCAGAGATTGTTTTGGACTTTAATTAGGGGCTTATAGCTCAGGTGGTTAGAGCGCACCCCTGATAAGGGTGAGGTCGGAGGTTCAAGTCCTCCTAAGCCCACCATACATTAAATTAATGGGGAATTAGCTCAGCTGGGAGAGCGCCTGCTTTGCACGCAGGAGGTCAGCGGTTCGATCCCGCTATTCTCCACCAAAGACTGAAGACTAATAGAAGTTTTTATTAAGATAGGAAGATTTCTATTAGGCTTTTTAAGTCTAAATGTTCTTTTCACAACTAATTGTTAAAGCCTAGATAAGTAATAACTACAATCACGCAAATAACCAAAAGATTGTTTTAATGAACTTACATTCATTAAGGC
>NZ_JRPA02000090.1 GCF_000765675.1 Helicobacter sp. MIT 05-5294
AAACTCAAAGGCAACCTTAGAATCTCTTGGGCTTTTGATATAAATTATAATAAAAACATTGATTTAATCTTTTTTCCTGAAGAGAATCCCTATCTTAATTATGCAGTTCTTTATGCTAAAGATTTTCCTAAAACATTTGAAAAAGAAGAGGATAGCCTTTTGTTTATAGATAGAGAATTAAGTGATCTTAAGATTCCTTATCATATCAACTATGATTTTGTCCAAGAAATCCTCTCTCAAAGTAATTTGAGTCAATCCCAACAAGAAAGATTCTTTCAAGTAAGATTTGGAAGTGTGTTTATCCCTATGGAAATAGAGTTTGAATGGTATATTGTGTATTGGTATTATCAAGGAATAGATTGGGGATTAACCAATATTGAAAAAACGATTCTTTTTCCAGAAAATGATAAATATCTTAAT
>NZ_JRPA02000013.1 GCF_000765675.1 Helicobacter sp. MIT 05-5294
AAAACTTCGTGCGTTTAAAATCATTGCATTGCCTAATTTATAAGCTAAATGATTATGGATTCGCGCTTTTGCGGAATCTTGCTTAGGATTTTGGGTATTGACGCGAATTTGTGCATTAGAATCCCTGCGCATTAAAGCGCAAAACTGCTTTTTAGCTTGTGGCAAAGGAATCTGATATTTGCAGTTTGAAGCATACGCAAAGCGATTCTTCGCGTGGTTGCAATAGATAAAATCATAGACAAACTCCAACCTCTCATACGCACTTTTGATAGAATCTAGCTTTTGAAAAATAGACTTTGGACTTAAAAACTCATCGGCGCAATAGTGAAATTTAAAAGAATCGCCACAATTTTCTTCCATTTGCGAAACATTATCATTCGTTAATAAATGCGTAGAATCTTTCGTCCAAAAAATCCCTTTTCTTGTTTCCTTTGCGGGGCTTCCAACATTTGCAGTATTAGAATCATAGAATCGTGTTGCTATGGATTTCGCGCCCATAATGCTACCAGAAGCCAAAAAGGCGTTTTTCCGAATCCACACATATTGCCCAAGCCAAATATGGTCGCCAACAAACATATTTCTATCGGAAATATTAAGGATTTTGTTGTTTGTAGAATCAAAAATAGGGTGATGGTCTGTATTTTCAAACACAACTCCCCACGAAAACATACAATCATTTCCTATAATGCAGTAACTTCCGCTTGTCAAAAGCCATTTTGTATCATTGGAGCTTTGCGTGAGAGCATTTCCGATAAACAAAAGAGAGTTTGTATAAAGCGTGGCATTCCCTTTAAGAAGAGTGTTCCCAACAAAAATCAGCGAATTATCTCCAGCAAAGGTAATATTCGCGCACAGATTCGCTCCACCGCAGAGAAAGAGAATATTATTTTTGCCTTTGAAAGTTACCACAGAATTAATTTTGCTACTTGTTTCAAGATAAATCACATTGCCATTTTCTCTGATGAGTTTTTGCATAAAAATCCTGCACTAATGAAATAAAATCCAATTTTTACCTAATTTAGCTTTAAAAAGTCCTAAATTTACCAAGTTGAGTTTTAAAGCTAGAAAAGATAAATTTTTGCAAAATTTAAGAGGTTTAGAAATGACACAACGCGACCTTGCAGGTAGGCTTGATATTAATGTTAAGACTCTAAGAAAATGGAAAAAGGACCGCCCAAAAGTCTATGAGCTTCTAATGATTGGCTTAAAAGCCGAGAGTATGATTTCAAATTTCAAAGAAAACTGCCAAGAGCTAGAAAAACTAATCCAATCGCAAGATTCCACAGAATCCGAAGAACCTAAAAATCCTTGAATTTGGAATCTCATCTTTGAATTTTCCATTGCATTATTCCTTTAAAGCCGACATTATGAATTACCTCTAGCACTTCGTGTGCCTCGCAATGACAACGGAGAGATTCTTAGTTTTGGGTTCGCTTCGCGATGACGATAGGGCTATTTATGCCATAAATCACACAGCAAAACATTCATTGCGTGTTTTTCTTATTTTGGGCGTTTGGAGTGTGCGCAGAGGCAGATTGCCTCTTGCGTGAGATTGGCAATCCTTACAAGCCTAGAAACTTGGGAGAATCGCGCCTTTGTAATGGTCTAAAATAAATTGTCTCATACTCTCACTTTGCAAAACCTGAATCAGTTTTTGGATTCGTGCGTCTTGCTCTTTGCCACTTTTAACCGCTACGATATTCACATAAGGAGAATCCTTGCTTTCTAGCGCAATCGCATCATTAAGAGGATTCAATCCTGCAAGAAGTGCGAAGTTTGTATTAATCACAGACGCACTCACATCACCCAACGCACGGGCAAGTTGCGGAGCGTCCATTTCTTTAAACTTCAGATTTTTTGGGTTTTCTACGATGTCTTGCACACTTGCAAGTTCCACACCCTCTTTAAGTTTAATCAACGCATTTGCTTCCAAAATCCTAAGCGCACGCGCTCCATTACTCGGGTCATTTGGCAAGGAAATTAAATCACCCTCTTTTAGCTCATCTAGACTTTTAAGCGTTTTAGAATACACGCCCATTGGCTCTAAATGGATTCCAGCAACGCTAATGAGTTTCGTGCCGTGTTCCTTGTTAAAAGAATCCAAATAAGGCTTATGCTGAAAAAAGTTTGCGTCCAATGAGCCATCATCTAAAGATTTATTGGGAGTTACATAATCGGTAAATTCTTTGATTTCCAATGCGATTCCCTCGTTTGCCAAAACACTTTTAACTTGCTCCAACATTACCGCGTGTGGTTCAGGTGTCGCGCCCACAATGAGTTTTTCTGCCTTTTTGTTTTCTGCGTTTTGTGCGTTATTTTGGGATTCTACTTTAGAATCACAACCACTCATTAACAATACAGCCGCTGCTGCGCCTAAGATAAACTGACTAAAACGATGTTTTTTAAACATTGATGTCCTTTGTTTGAAGTTTAATGTTTTAATTTCTTGTATAAAAAATCTCCAATGCTTTGGATTATTTGCACTAAAAAAATTAAAATCAAAACAGTATATAACATAATATCGCTTTGGAATCTATAATATCCATATTTGATTGCAATATCTCCTAATCCTCCGCCACCAACAGCACCTGCCATCGCACTAAATCCGACAACCAAAATCAATGCCAAAGTAATACCCGAAACAATGCTTGGCATTGCCTCTACAAACATAATGCGAAAAATAATCTGCAAATTACTCGCACCAAAACTAAGAGCGGCTTCAATCACGCCTTTATCCACTTCTTTTAGCGCGTTTTCAATGATACGCACGATAAAGGGAGCAGCACCAATACTAAGCGGGACGATTGCCGCACTCGCGCCGATACTTTTGCCAATAATCCACTGCGTAAAAGGAAACAAAACCACCATTAAAATCAAAAACGGAAAAGAACGCAAAGTATTTGTAATGCTATCTAATGTGCGAAAAATCAAAGTATTTGGGCTTAAACCATTGGGCGCACAAAGCGTCAATAAAATGCTAGGAAGAATCGCTAAAATCGTCGCGATACTCGTCGCAACAACACTCATATAAAGCGTGTCCAGTGTAGCTTCTAAAAGCAAAGCAATCATTTTGCTATCCATTGCGTTCTCCTTGTATAATTTCCCATTTCGCGCCTTGTTCATCAAGATAGGCACAAACTTTTTCTTTGGCGTTTTTATCAATATTAATCACCAACACGCCAAGTGCGATTCCATTAAACGACTCCAAATTCCCCCACACGATATTAAAATCCATTTGCAAAGTCCTTGCCATTTGCGTGATAATGGGATTCTGTGCCAAATTTTTAGGAAAATAAATGCGGATATTCAAGCCCTCACGAGGTAGAATCTCATTTTCTCCCAAAAACTCCCGCATTTTCGGGTCAGGAGTGAGAAATAAATCTTCAATCCTCCCACTCTTTAACACTTGTCCATTTTCCATAAACGCAGCCTCCGCGCAAAGTCGCTTTACCACTTCCATTTCATGCGTTACAAGCACAATACTCACACCCAATTCTCTATTAATATCTCCCAACAAATCCAAAATCGCGCCCGTAATGCTTGGGTCTAGCGCACTTGTTGCTTCATCGCTTAAAAGCAACATTGGATTCACACTCAAAGCCCTTGCAATCGCAACGCGCTGCTTTTGTCCCCCACTAAGCTCATTGGGATAAGCCTTTGCTTTATCTTGTAAGCCGACTAATTCTAAAAGATTCTGAATCTCTTTAGGATTGATTGGCATTTTTGCACATTGCAAAGGCAAGATGATATTTTCATAAACATTTTTGCGACCAAGCAAAGAAAAATGCTGAAAAATCATTCCGACTTTTTGGCGAAAATGGCGCAATTCCTTGCCTTTAAGACTAGAAATCTCCAAACCATTAATCTGCACACTTCCACTTGCGATAGGTTCTAGCCCATTAAAAGTGCGCAAAAGTGTGCTTTTACCCGCGCCGCTGTGTCCTACAAGCCCGAAGATTGACCCTTTTTTAATATTAAGGTTAATATTTTTTAACACCTCTAAATCGCCATAGTTTTTACAAAGGTTTTGCACCTTGATTAAATCCATTTCACTCCTTAATTATCTAAAAATATTTGTGAGATTCCGCTACTGATTCTTTGCAGACTTTGCGCCTTTTGTTGGAATCTGATAAAATTGCGAAATTATAGTCAAAAAAGTTAAAAGGGCTGTTATGTTGAAAAAAATTTTAAAATTATGCGCTTTGGCAATGCTATCTTGTGGAGTCCTAAACGCGCAACCTTGGGTTATGTTTAACGATATGGACGATACTTATTTGTATGACCAAGCAAGTGGACAAGTGTATATTCGGATAAAAAAGGGCGGCAAAAACTATGAAGATACTTTCGTAAAAATGGGTGTGCAAGATTCTATCCACTCCAAACCGGGCTCAAAAGCACAAAAAACTAGCCAACCCCAAAACCAAAACGCAAAAGATTCTACAAACAGCCAAAGCGACGCCCAAAAGGAACAACAAGAGCTGATTAAAAAAGCGCAGGAATTGCAACGAAGCATACAGGGAAGTATCTTTAACGCAGAGTAAGAGCAAATGCGTTTCTAAGCAGAATCTTAATGTCGTCATTGCGTGTTTTTGCAAAGAATCCTAGCAAAAACAAAACGCCTAAGCAATGTAGAATCTCAATGCTCAATTAGGGAGCAAAAATTACACTAAAAAAATATTTTCACCTTTTGCCAACAAATCCAAAAATACTTCCGCAACTTTAGAGCATTCCATAACACCCAATGCACCACCACCAAATGGAGCGGTTTTTAAAACCCCCAAATCAATTAAAAAATAGGCAATTTTGCGATAATCTAGTTCGCTTTTTTGGTTAAGATAGCGCACGCGATAAATCACACTTTTAAAGCTTTCATTGCCATTTTCATCGCGCAAGATTCCACTAAAAGTTTTATCAAACCGATACGAAACATTTGCAATCGTCTCAAGATAATGCACAAAGGTATAGCCAAGATAGACATTCCCAAAAGTAAGAATCTTGCCATTATGGTGCAAGAGTTTTTCAAAAGTGCAACCCTTACCCAAAACCTCATCTCCAATTTTTAAAAAATCATCGCTACCTTGTATTGCAAACGAAAAAATCGGGCAATGAGTGCGACGCACATTTGGCATAGACAAAAAACTTTGCCCAAGCATTCCAACAAGCGAGGGTGAATGTAGCACATCAAAGACTTCATTTTTGCAAAAACTATAAGTAAAAGTTGGAATCAGGAGGCTTCCATTTTCGCCGATGAGTTCGAGCAAGGTTTGGCAAATGGTTTGATTAAAAGCCTCTTTGGGCAACAGCGGAATCCCAAAGCGAAACAATTCGCTATGCACACAAAGACTATCACCCGCTGCGATTCCAAGTGCGCTTAAAACATTTTTCAAATCTTCTGTGCTGTAGGTTGTGTCTTTAAATTTTACAATGTCCATTAAATCTTCACTCCCTTTTTGCGCAAAAAGTCGCAGATAGAATCGAGATTGGTATAATCATCAATATCAATCTCGCTATCAAAAATAGAGATTTGATAGCGTTCTTCAAGCGCGGCAATCAAGCTCATTAGCGCAAAGCTATCTAAAAAGCCATCGCCAATAAAATCTTGGCTTTGGGTGTCAATCCCTGCAACAGATTCTTTAAGAAGTTTTTCTAATTCATTCATTGGGTTTCTCCTAAGGTTAAATCAAATCCAAACTCGCTTTGCAAGTTTTTGTGATAGTTTAGAATCTCATATTCTTTACCATTAATCACGACTTTGGGTTTGGGCAACACCGCGCTTTTACCGCAATCCATGCTACGCAAAAATGCAAACTTCTTTTCAAAGCTCCAATTTAGATTGAGATAACCACCATTGGGCAAATCTGCTTTTTTGTGCAAAACAGAATCGCTGCTTTTTTGTAGCGAAGTTGTGAGATTCCAATGCAAAAGCGCGGGGCAAATCTCGCTAAAAGCCTCAAAAGCAAGAGCAAGTTGCTTTTGCGTCAAAGAAAGATAAGTCTCATCAGAATCAAGCACAATGGATTTTTGGATAATAATCTCGCCGCAATCAATTTTTGCATTCACGCAATGCCAAGTGATTCCGCTCAAAGAATCTTGCTCAAAAATACTCCACATTTGCGCATTTAACCCACGATGAGCAGGAAGCAAGGAGTTGTGATAATTGATAATTTTGATTTGTGGTTGTTTGATGATTTCTTGCGGAAATACATAATAATTATTCGCACTGATTATCAGCGTTTCTTTATGCAATGTTTGTAAAAACGCCTTTAGCGCATTTTTATCATAGAAATTTTGATAAGGAATCGCATTTTTCTTACACCAAGTGCTAAAAAGTGAAAAGGGAGATTCGCAAAAAGACGCACACGAGAGTTTGGCAATCTCTCCAGCAAGGGATTGTGCGATTTGGAGAGCTAGGCTACCATTGCCTACAATGAGAATATGCGCAAACTCTACCATGTTGCGCCTTTAGATTTTTTAGCTAGAATTAAAAGGCGGAACTGAAAGCTTATTAGAATCCAAACCGCATAAATTGCTACTAAAAGCCCCCCCCCCCCCGAGGGATTCTACCTGAACTTCTTCGCCATTTATGAAGTGATAATAAGCTTTAGGAGGATTTGTAAGCAAGAAAAATGGTTCAGCCTTGAGTCGATTTTGGATAAACTTAAAAGCCTCTTGCGCCTTTAGCGCATAGATTCCACTTGCACCAAGAGGAAAAAAGCGCAAAATCCCAGCATCTAGTAACTCTCGCTGCAAACGCATAAAGCTAACTTTCGCACCATCATCTAAGGGACGGCAAAAATGATAAAACTCTTGCTCAAATCTCGCCCCCTCCATCGTGATAAGTTCGCCCAAAAAAGGCTTTAAAAACCGATATTTCGCACCGCACATCGCCTCAACATAAACAATAAAAGTGCAAACGCGCAAATCAATGCCCAAAAACAACATTAACGCATCGCGCAAAAATGTGCGATGAAACACGCTTTCCCTGCCAAAGGGATTTGTCTCTAGCGATTCTTGGGCAAGGATTGTTTTGGCATTTTTGCCAAAACCCACGAAGTTAAACATTGGGTGATTGCTCCGAAATTTAGCCATTTGTCGCAAAAGCTCGTTTAGGATTCCAATCACGCTTGTTTGCGTTCTTGAATCACAATGGCGCGTTTTAGGGAAATCATAATTAAACGAGGGGACAATTAGCGTGTGGTGTGCGCTTAAGTCCAAACAAAAATCCCTCCAAATGTGCGGAATCCTAGCAAACTCCTCTCCCTCTAATCTCCCTAGATTCTGCAATGCACTATGGATTAGAAGCGTCTCTTCATCTCTAAAAACATCAAAGATTTCTTGAATCTGCGCTACGCGATAGCTTTTCATAAAAAGTCCCCATAAATCTCCGCAGTTTGCATATAAATTTGCACAATAGATTCTTTGAATTTCTCATTATTCCACGCTTTATTGCTTAGCAAACTCCACTCAAGCTTGTGCAAAAACTTATCCTTTTGCTCTAGTGTGTCAATCTGCACATTGCCTAAATACTCTTGCAGCGACTTCGCCAAAACCTCTGCAGCACGAAAAACAAAGATAAAAAGCGGAATCTCTAAGAGGATTTGGAGATTCTGTCTAAGCTGTCTCTCTAACTCTACGCTATGCGCTCTAGCCAAAGTGCAAGGGTGCGCCAAATGTGAGCTATAAAACAAATCCATTAACGCCGCAGGAAAGAATCCCAAAATCTCTCCTTTGGCACTTAAGCGCGGGAAATAGGGATAAATTCTACACAAAAGTGGGCGCATAGAGTGTGGATTACAAAGCCCAGAACATTCACAAGATAGGAAATACAGCACGAATTTCTTACCATTTTTCAAGACAAACTCTTCCCTTTTGGGTGGTTCGGTTATATTTGCGATTCCACCTTTGCTTTTGTAATGCTGATATTCGCCCTCTAAGAGTGCCAAAATAACCCTTTTGGAGTTTAAGATTTTAAACGATTTACCTAAGAAGTTTTTGCAACAATACGAATCGCAACTCTTCCAACAATCGCTAAAATGCACAAACTCCATTTGATAGAGTTTTTCCCAATCAAT
The DNA here is from genome assembly GCF_000765675.1 of Helicobacter sp. MIT 05-5294. Classification (GTDB taxonomy): domain Bacteria; phylum Campylobacterota; class Campylobacteria; order Campylobacterales; family Helicobacteraceae; genus Helicobacter_D. The sequence continues at coordinate 8,073 of NZ_JRPA02000013.1, forward strand.
GTTTTTCATTTTTCTCCAAAGATTCCACAAGTGCGCAAAATCGCCCCAAAGTTCTAAACTCATCAGGGTCAAACGCACCCAAATCCAACTCCCTATTATGGTTTTCCTCTAAAGTATTTAAAAGCTCCAAAAATCCCATAGAATCAATCACACTAAAAGTCTCTGTCGCCTCAAAATCTTGCAACACAACGCCTCTTTTACTCAAAAACTCTCTTACTTCGTCTTTTATCATTCATTGCCTCTTATTGTATCTTTTTCAATCGCATTTTCTCAACAATCCAAACTCCACAAACTTGCCTAACCAATCCTCACATTCTAGTAGATTAATCCCGCAAATCTCGGCAATCTCTAGCAAATCGCGTTTGCCATTGCAATACATTAGGAGATTGCGCATATCTTTGATTTGATTGATAGAATCCTTCGTGCTAAGGGTTGGATAAAGCCCTCTTTTGCCAAGTTGGGGTTCGCAAAGAATCGTGTTTTGGTAAGTTGCATTCAACTCTAAAACACGCAAAATCCTAAAAACATATTCCAAGCTCTCGCCCAAACTCTGCGCACTCACCAAGCTTAAATCATCTAATGAAGTGTGATACTCCGGATATGCGCCAAACTTACTTCGCATAAGTGTGCAAAAGGGCAAATCCACGCCCGGCGCACAATACTGCCGCTCATCACTTCCACGCTCCAAATAGCTATACTCCACGCCCCCGCCATAATAAGACTTTAAAATATGCCGCGCAGCTCTATCGGCAAGATTATTAGCACTTGGCGAGTGCAACACAGAATAAGCGCGACTATCACCAATACAAGTAAGCACGAATCCCGCAATACAAGATTCTTTTAGGTGTTGGAGATTTTGACTTAGATAATAAATGCTTCCAATGGTTTCTGGGACCAATACAATGCGGATAGAGTAGAGATTTTCACGCGCACTTAAGAGGTTTGCAATTTCCCTTGCTACTGCGATTCCGCTAAGTTCGTTATTAACCATTTGTGGGTGGCAAATATAAGTGCTAAAGACGATTTCTTGCTCACTTTTGCCTTTGATAAAAATCTCGCCATAGCTTAGTGCGCCATTTTCTAGTGTGCTATCCACAACGACTTTAAATTTCTTGTTTGTGCCGCTAAATTGATTCTTTAGCTCCAAAAGCTGCTTGAAGCTTAGGCAAAACCCAAATCGTTCTTTATAATAAGAAGTGATATAAGGAATCGCGTTAGGTTGGGATTCTAAAGTATAGAGATGAGGCAGAAGCTCATCAAAGCTTAGCTCACAATTTGTCGGCACAGAATAGCCTACCAAATGCAAGCTGTTTGCTTTAAAGTCGCAAATCTTTTCGCCATTTGGCGTGAGGATATACGCGTCTTTTACATTCCACTCGCGCGGAATCTCCCAATCAAACGCCCTCTCTCCGCTTGGAACTTCAACAATTTTTAGCTCACATTTCAAGGATTCTTGCAGGATTTTAAGCGTTTTTCTATTACCTTCTCCTGTGAGTGAGCGCGGAATCCTAAAAAGCCCTTCTATGAGATTCAACATAGACTTACCACATTGCCCAAAATCAATTTTATCTCTTTGGCTGTGTAAGATTTGCTTTTTTATAGCACCTCTATCCACTTTGCCATTGCTATTTAGGGGGAATTTCTCCAAACACACCGCGCTACTTGGAAGCATATAAAAGGGCAATTTCGTGCGCAGAGATTCTAAAATGCTTTTAAAATCAATGGAATCTTTTGAGGCTTCAAAAACCGCATAAATCGTGTTTAAGCCATTTTTTTCTATCACAACACTCCGTGCTTGTGTGCCACTTATAGCTGACAAGGCATTATCAATCTCTAAAAGCTCCACGCGAAAACCTTGAATCTTGACTTGTTCATCAACACGCCCACAAAAGCAATACGCACCTAGATTCTCATCAAACTTGCCCAAATCACCGCTTTGATACCAGCGCACACCCTTTTCTGTGATGAATTTCTCATTTGTTTTTTGCATATCATTATAGTAACCCAGCGCGACTTGATCGCCTCCTAGCCACATTTCTCCCACCTGCCCCCTCTCTACCTCTGCGCCATTTTCATCACGCAAACTCACAAATAAATCACAAAAAGGCAAACCTAGCGGCACAATATCAAAATCTTGCGCTTTGATTCCGCATTTTGCAATTCCGCCCTCACCAATGAAGCGATATTGCGTGAAGCTAATCGTGGCTTCTGTGGGACCATAGAGATTATCAAGCAGTGCATTTGGAGCACATTGCGCAAAGTTTATGGCAAGAGAAGTCGGCAATGCCTCACCGCAAAAAAGCGCGATTCTTAGGTTCGAAAGCGCGTTGGGCTTAAGGCTTTTGAGCTTTTGCAGATACGCAATCAGCGAGGGGACAGCGAAAAATACACTAAGGTTTGCTTGAGCAAGAAAGGGCATGGGGTTAAGCAGCGCACGAGGCGGAATCACGACAAGGGTCGCGCCGGCAAACAGGGTGCAGAAGATGTCGTGTAGACTCAAATCAAAGGTCAAATCAAAGAATTGCGAGATTCTATCGGTGGGCTTGAAAGCATAGAGGGCTTGAATGCGCAAACAATAGCTTAGGAGGTTCGCACGGCTAACCAAAACACCCTTTGGGATTCCTGTGCTACCGCTTGTAAAGAGCAGATACGCGGGAGTTTGGGATTCCAAACTTTGATTTTGGATTGTCAATCCTTGATAAGGCTTTTGCAAAGAATCCTTTGGGATTTTGATAAATTCAAGATGCGGGAAATCTTGCACAAGGGATTCAAACTCTTGCGCGGAGGAGTCCAAAAAATCTAGCCAAAAAATGCGCATATTGGGTAAGTCTGGTGCAATTGTTCTAAAAGACTGCGCACAATGCGGACACAGCAAGATTGGCGCACCCTCTACACGAGAGATGATATTTATAAGGCGTTCTTTGGGAAATTTTGGATTTAGCGGGATAAAGGTAAGATTGGCAAACACACAAGCAAGAATGCTAAGATAAGCTTCAGCTTCACGATAGCCGAAGACAATTAAACGACTATTTGCCCCCCCCCCCCGCACAATTGTGGAGTTTTTAGCTTCAACCGCAGAATCCGCAAGGAAAGAGGCGAGATTGTGGCTTAAGCCTGAAAGTTGTTGGTAAGTGATTGTGTGATTATCTACTTCAAGGGCGGGACGATTCGCATTGATTGCAAACGATTTTTCTAAGTTTTGGGTTAGTTTCATTGCATTGCTTCTCTTTAAGATATTATCGCGAAATTTTAGCATTATTTTCCCAAAAATCAAAAATCACCTTTATTCATGAGATTCCAATTTTTGCTATTGTTTATTTCCTAATATCCTCATCAATCAAGCGATAGCCTAAGGATTCTAAAGTCAATTCATTTTCTGCGATGATTTTGGGTTCAATGATGAAAATAATCTCTTCTGTGTTTTGCACTTCTTGTTGGTAAGAAAACAAAAACTTCAGCAAGGGTATATCGCCAAGCAATGGGACTTTACTTTGTTGGTTAATCGTATTTTGCGAAATCAGCCCACCCAAAACGATTTTTTGGTTATTTTTGACTTTGACGATAGAGCTTAGTTGGTTGGTTGTGAGATTGGGCGGTGTATCAAAGGCATTGCTTGGAATCTCGCTTTTGTTGTCTTTGGTTTTGGTGATAGAGGGATTGATTTTGAGCATAATTTCCTCCCCAAAAACAAGCGGGGTAATATCCAAAAGCACCCCCGCAAAAATGCTGGGATACTCATTATCGGTATTTGTCAATGTGGTTTGCGCATTGGTGTTTTGATAAATATTACTTTTTTTATAGCGCAAAATATCGCCCACGCTAATCATTGCGGGTTGATTGTTGAGTGTTAAAACTTTGGGGTTTGAGATGGATTGCACCACACCATAGGTTTTAAGAAATTCCACGATACGCGTCAAGCTCACGCCTTGTGAAAAAATATTCACTCCATAATGCAAACTGCGTCCGCCATCTCCACCGATGAGATTCAGTCCGCTGACATTGCCCATTTCGCCTTTGCCTCCCAAACTTGCACTTTCGCTAAATGGTGGAATCACGAGATTTTGCAAATCATAGAGGCTTTCCCAATTAATGCCCATTGTTTGCGTATTTTTATGCGAAACGCTTAAAATATGCACATCAATCAAAACTTGTTGTTGTAAGCGTTCGTGGAGATTCTGAATATAGGATTCTACCCTTTGAAGTGCCATTCTATCGCCCTTGACACTTACCAATCCTGCGCCACGATTGATAATCACGCGCCCATCTTCTGCTTTGGCATTAATGAGTGTTAAGATTTCAGATTCAATCGTTTCCCAGAAGTTAAATCCGTCCTCACTCTTGATATTAATGCCTGATTTGCTTAGATTCTCTTCTTGGCTTTGCGTTGTGTAGTAGTTTTGACGCTCTTCGTTATTAATAGAAACCGAAGTGTTGCTAACACCCTGCCGATTCGTGCTTAAATAATTGATTTTGAAAGTTTTTATATCATTGGTTTTAAGCTTTAAAATATCCTTATCAAAGGAATAATGCAAGTTTGCCGTATTAAAAAGCAACTCAAAAACAAAATCCAAATCCTTATCCTTGAAATTTACCATAGACAAGCTTTGAGCAAGTCTTGATTCCACTTCTGATTCGTCCCAAACCACGCTGAAATGGCATTCATTGGCAAATTCATTTAAAACCTCACTAACCTTGATGGGATAGCCTTGCAAAGTGAGATTAAAAAGGCGATTTTGACAAGCAAAAAGTGGGACAAATAGCAACAAACCAACAACACAGAATCTAATCAAAACCATTTATTTCCTTAACAACTTGGATTCTTGCAAACAAACCTTGCTTTGCTTTTGCGTATGGACTTCTTGCAAAAACACACAAGGATTTCGAATCCCAACAATCCTAAAATTCCCTTCTTGGGATTCAAAAGTTGCATTTGCAGGATACCATTTGCCATTGAGATTCACGCGCTCTCCCATAAATCCATAGAGTTTGATTTCTCCACTTTTATAGGAATCCCCACCATAATCAAAAGGATCAAATTCTGCAAACACCTTAACTAATGCTAATCCCAAAAGCAAAATCCTCATTCAAGGCTTCCCTGCGAGTTTGGAATCTCCCCGCTTTGTCGCCTATCAACCCCCAAATAAAACTCCAAATCCTGCGTTAAGGCATTAGGATAAAGATTGAGATGATAGATTTCTAAGTGTTGTTGCGATTCTAATTGTTCCAAAAGTGCGGAGAAGTTTTTGTATTTTCCTTTTGCATACAACAAAATTCTTTGGTTTTCTTGCTCTAGCATAAAGTCTTGCAAACCTTTAGAATCCGCGATTTGTCGCAGTGCGTAAATGCTAGATTGGTTTTGTAGCAGATTCTTTTGTCTCTCTTGCATTGAAATTTTTTGCTCCAAATCGTGTATCCAATCCTCCAAATCTTTTGTGTTATCTAGCGTTTTGTTTGCTTCAAAAACCCTTTGTAATTCCAAAAGTTGATGCTTTAGATTCATTTTTGTTTGATTTTTTGCCTCTAAGGATTCTTTGGCGCGTTCAAAAGTCGCGCTAAAAACCGCCAAAAATCCCACCAAAAAACAAAAAATAAACAACAAAATTAACTCGCGTTTAGATTTTTTCTCCAAATAAGATTCCGCGAGGCTTAAGGCAAGTTTTAGAGATTCTTTTACTCTATTCATTGTGGAATCCTAAGGGCGATTTGAACCCAATAAAAGTCTTGATATTTTTTGAGATTTAGGACATTTCCTAGCTTAGCCCTCTCCAAATCCTCCAAAACTTGCAACGCATTCTCGCCGCGCAAAAGCAGATTCAACAAGGTTTTTTCTTCCAAACCAAAATAAGCAATCTTCACATTGCATTGCTCCAAAAGCGGATTAAACGCATCTAAAAAGGGAATTAATTGCAACGAATTTGGCAAGGTGTTTTGAAGAAATTGCGCATTTTTATCATAATGGGATTGCAGGGATTCTAGCTTTTCTTGTAGAATCTTCGCTTGTTTTTGGGATTGTGTGTGGTTTTGGTTTTGATGGTGAATCTTGGCTTGTTGTTGGCTAATTTGTGATTGAAGGGATTGTATTTCTCTGTTTTCTAGCCCGATAAGCACGAGTAGCACCAAAAAAATTCCGATTCCAAAAAACACTCCCAATACCAAAAACTTCAACACTTTGCCGATTCTTTGTTGGCTAAAAGGAGGCGATTTTTCAAGAGGATTGAAATTAAAAGAATCCAAACGCTCAACTTCTTTAAGAGAGTGCGAAAGGATTTGCGCGTTAAATTGGGCTTGAAGAATCTCTAAAGATTCTTTTTGCGGAAAGTCTCTCGTGAGCCAAAAAGTAAGCTGCAAATTCTTATAAGTCAGCAAAAGAGATTCCAGCTTTTCTTCCGCGCTTTGGAGGTCTTTTACGCCTTGCAAGAAGACAATTTCTGATTCTACAAAGCAAATTAGCGTCCATTCCTGATAAGAATCCAAAACCAAAAACGCTTGGGATTCCCCCTCACTTAGATTGCGCAAAAACTGCGCACACAAAAAACAAGGGTGGCTAAGGTAAGTTTGCGCATCTTGCACATAGTTTTTCAAAGCCCCTTTATCAAGCAACAAACAATGATAAGTCTTGGAATCTTGTGTGCTAAAGCGCGAGAAATATTCACTTTGGCGCGATAAGTTTAACAAAGAACAAACTTTGTCTTCTAAAAAATCCTCCAAAATTTCCGGAGATTCTTGAATCTTTTGGATTTCTTTTTCGTTTAAAATCAAGGTATAAAATATTATTTCTTTGTTTTGAAAACTCTCCAAAATTCTCCAAGCCTTGCGATTTAAGTTTGCGTTAGCTTCGGATAATAGCCCAAAAAGCTTTTAAAGTATAGAGATTTTGGTGTAAAGACACAAAAAAATCAAAAATAGTAACGATTTGTAACATAGTTTGATAGATTCCAAAGAAATAGAATCCAAAAATAGCTCACGCATTGTTAATCTTGCTTCACACTCTTTAAGGTCTCACTAATTTAAGTCTTTATCAATGCGCTTTTGAATAAAATGCAAAAATCTTATATAAAGGAATCTTTCAATGATTATTTCTTTTAATGTCTATGCGACCTTACTTAGTATGATTTTTGTGCTACTTTTGGGGCGTTTTATTATTGGCAAGGTTAAAGTTTTGCGCGATTTTAATATTCCTGAACCTGTTGTGGGTGGAATCATCGCGGCAATTGTGATTTTTTTGCTCTATCAATATGGCAAGGTTGAATTAAAGTTTGATGGCTCACTCAAAGACCCTTTAATGCTTGCGTTTTTTACAAGCATTGGTTTAAGCGCGGATTTCGCTTCGCTCAAAAAGGGTGGAAAACTGCTCATTATCTTTCTTTTTATTGTTACGGGTTTGTTGTTTTTGCAAAACATCATCGGAATGAGTGTCGCAACTCTTTTGGGCGTAAATCCCGTGATTGGTTTGCTTGGTGGCTCTATCACAATGAGTGGCGGACATGGCACAGGTGCTGCGTGGGCGGATTTGTTCAAAAACGCGCCTTATCACTTTGGCGCAAGTATGGAAGTCGCAATGGCAAGTGCAACCTTTGGGCTTGTAATGGGCGGAATCGTGGGCGGACCTGTCGCGCGATTTTTGGTGAGAAAATACAAACTAGAACCCGACAAGCGCATACAAAACGATTCACCTGTAGGATTTGAAAAACCCGAAAAAGAACGGCTCATCACTTCAGGTTCGTTTGTGGAATCTTTGGCATTAATCACTATCGCGCTTTTTGGAGGGACTGAAATTGCAAAACTCTTTCAAGGGGGGGGGTTCACACTCCCGACTTTTGTGTGGTGTCTCTTCATCGGAGTGCTATTGCGCAATATTCTACAAGCAACAAAAATTCATCAAGTCTTTGATAGGGAAGTCTCTGTGATTGGCAATGTGAGCCTTTCGCTTTTCTTGGCTTTTGCGCTGATGAGTATTAACCTTTGGCAGCTTGTCGCTTTAGCCTTGCCTATGGTAGTGATTTTGGTTTGTCAAGTCGCAATAATGGTTACTTATGCAGTGTTTGTTACTTTTAGATTCTGCGGACGCGATTATGATGCGGCAGTCCTTGCAGCGGGACATTGTGGATTTGGCTTAGGCGCGACACCTACGGCAATGGTAAATATGCAAACCGTTACCCAACACTATGGACCAAGCCACGCGGCTTTTATTGTCGTGCCACTTGTAGGAGCATTTTTTATTGATATTATCAACGCACTTGTCATTAGCGGCGCATTGAAATTACCATTTTTTTAAGCCACCAACAAGGATTCTATGGCACAAAAGCCAAGAATCCAAAAGGAATATCTTTGAATCTATCACTTAAAGAATCCCTTACACATTTGGGAAATCAAACACAATATGCTTTTGAATATGACAAAAGCCTTTTAGAAACTTTTGACAATCAGCATTCACAGCGGGATTATTTTGTCAAGTTTAATTGTCCAGAATTTACAAGCCTTTGTCCTATCACGGGACAGCCGGATTTCGCCACGATTTATATTTCTTACATTCCTGATAAAAAAATGGTAGAATCCAAATCACTTAAACTTTATCTCTTTAGCTTTCGCAATCACGGAGGATTCCACGAGGATTGCGTAAATACGATTTTAAATGACTTAGTAGAATTATTGCAACCGCGCTATTTGGAAGTATGGGGGAAATTTATGCCTCGCGGGGGAATCAGCATTGACCCTTATGCAAACTATGGAATCCCTAATACAAAATACGCCCAAATGGCAGAATACCGCCTCACTCACCACGATTTGACTTTAGAGAAAATAGATAACCGCTAGAATCCAAAACTAGCACAACCACTATGTCATTGCGCGATTTTGAATTTCACATTGTGCTTTGGATTCCACGCCGTTATTGCGAGGCGCACGAAGCGCAACGAAGCAATCCATAATCACGCACAAAATGGATTCTATGATGGCGAGACTTTGGATTATAGATTTGTGCAGTGCAGACAAACTGCAAAGCAGCGTGTGCCACGAAGTTGTGCCAACTTCTCACAATGACGAATGGCAAAATCCCATTTAAGATTCCATTGCCAAATCCAAAAAGCGTAATTTGGTTTTCATTTTGCTAGAGATTATTATATAATACCGCTTGTTTTTAAAGGATTCTTTATGAAAAAAATATTTTTAAATGTAGCCCTTGTGGCAAGTTTTGCAAGTTTGGCAACAGCAGGATTTGAAGAGAATTTCAAAGCAAGTGTGAAAAAACGAGCCGACATTGACGCAGAAGTGCAGCTCAAAAAGCCGCTTAAAAGCTTCAAAAACCAATATTTCGTGATTGGGCGCACACAAAATGGAGAGATTTTCCCTGTGATTGTAAGCCAAGATGGAGGCTATTTTGTCGCGTTAAGCTCTATGATGAATCTCAATCAAGAAGATTCCCAAATGATTATGGAGGAGCTTAACAAAGCCGGTGATGAAAAAGAAAAACGCGATACAAAAATCCTAAACGAGCTTTTTGCGAGTTTTAATGCCAATGATTTTATTTATCTCAAAGGAGAGGGTGAGAATCTCCCCACTCAAATCATCGTAACCGACCCAGATTGCCCTTATTGTCGCAAACATTTAGAGATGATAGAATCCGAGCTTAAAGTCGCCAACCTAAAACTCATCTTCGCGCCTGTGCATGATAAAGAAGCCTTTATCAAGGCGCAATTAGCGATGAATCAAACCGCAAAGCTTAAGCTAGAAGACACAAAAGGCAAAATCAAGATTCTGCGTAAATTCTATTCTGACATCAAGCTTAGCAAACAAGAAATGGCAACAGACTTTAGCCAAGTGCGCACAAACACCGATAAAATCTTCGCAAGTAAAGCCATTAAAGGCGTTCCTTTCGTCTTTGAACAGCAATAATCTTGTAAAATGGTAATGGAATGCAAGCGGACTTAAGAGTAAGTTTTCACAACGCAAATGTCGTGGATATAGTCTTTAGCGGTCTTTGGGATAAAAGCCTCTCCAAACGCGCCTTAAGGGCTTTGGAAAAGAGTTTGGATTCTATCCTAAACTCTGCACAAAAGCAAATACTCCAAGTCAATATTACACTCCAAAGCGATTTTGATTTGGATTTTTGCGGTGGGGAAGTTTTGCTTAGGTGGCTAGAAAAGCTCCAGCGCACACCCAATCTCCAAATCCAAAGCAACGCCCTTAATTCCCAAAAATACATTCCTATCTTTAAGATTCTACAAGACAAAAAACTCCCCGAAAAACAAGCAATTACGCAAGAATTAATCCAATTACATTTAGATACTTTTAAGATTCTAAAAAAATGGAGCAATCACGCGTTTTTGACTTTTGGGTTTTTGGGTGAAATGATTTATAATCTTTTGCTAGGATTCGTAAATCCCGCAAATATTCGCCTTAAAGCCTTGTTTTTTCAGATTCAAGAAGCCTTAATCAAAGCGATTCCAATCGTTTCTCTTGCTTGTTTTTTAATCGGAATCGTAATTGCCTATCAAGGAAGTTTGCAGTTAGAACAATTTGGCGCGAGTATTTTAATTGTAGAAATGAGTTCTATGCTGACTTTACGCGAAATGGCACCGATTATCACGGCTATCATCATCGCCGGGCGCAGTGCTTCGGCATTTAGTGCAGAGATTGGAATGATGCGCGCCACACAAGAAATTGACGCGATGAGCGTTATGGGATTCAACCCAATTAGTTTTTTGGTTTTGCCCCGCGTGATTGCGCTTTGTGCCGCGTTGCCTTTGGTGGTTTTCATTGCAGATATTTTTGGATTAGTCGGCGCGATGTTTGTCTCGCAAATCCAGCTAGGAATCAGTAGTGAGCAGTTTGTGGAGCGATTTTTGCAAATGGTTGAAATACGGCATTTTTGGATAGGATTCCTCAAAGCTCCCTTTTTTGGCTTAATCATCGCGCTTATTGGTTGCTATCATGGGTTTATCGTAGCAAAGGACACGCGCAGTATTGGAATCCATACAACAAAAAGCGTGGTGGAATCTATCTTTTGCGTGATTGCCTTTGACGCGTTATGCTCGGTCCTTTTCACACAAATAGGTTGGTAAATGGAATCCCAAAGCAAAATTAGCCAAAATATCATAGAAATCCGCAATCTCACAACAACCTATGGCACACGCACAATCCACGATAAAATTTCCTTTAATATCGGCAAAAAAGAAATCTTTGCCCTACTTGGCGGAAGTGGAAGCGGCAAAAGCACCTTGCTTAATACAATGATTTTCTTAAAACAGCCCAAAAGCGGAGAAGTGCGGATTTTGGGGCAAAATATTTGGAATCTCAACGCCAAAGAAACCTTGAAAATGAAATTAAATATGGGCGTTTGCTTCCAATTTGGCGCGCTTTTTAGCTCTCTTAGTGTGCTAGAAAACCTCACGATTCCTTTACGCGAATGGACGCATTTTAGCAGTGAGGATATAGAATCTCTCGCGTATATTTGGCTTACACGCGTAGGATTAAACGCAGAAGTGGCAAATCTCTATCCTAATGAATTAAGCGGAGGAATGGTAAAACGCGTGGGGTTAGCACGCGCACTTGCTTTAAACCCAAAAATCTTGTTTTTAGATGAGCCAACGAGTGGATTAGACCCCAAAAGTGCAAGGCATTTTGATGCGTTGATTATGGAATTGCGAGATTTGCTTGGAATTAGCGTTGTTATGGTAACGCACGATATGGAATCCGTTAAAGGCGCGGTGGATAGAATGATAATCCTCAAAGACAAAAAAGTGTTCTTTGAAGGCAGTGTGCGCTCGTTGGCACAGCAAACAGAATCGCTAGATTTGTTTTTGTATCAGATTTAAGGAGTTTTATGGAAGCACGATTAAATTATGTTTTGCTTGGTGTGTTTTTTGTCGTCTCTTTAGTTGCATTAGCAGGATTCGTGTTTTGGATAGGCAAATACGATAGGAATCTCAAAGACTATCACGAATATTATCTCTATAACAAAAGTTTGCCCAAAGGGATTCGCACAGAAACTCCTGTGCGCTATCTTGGGCTTCCTGTTGGGTTTGTCAAAAGCTACAAGCTCAATGAAAGCGCGGAAAATGTGGAAATTACACTTTGGATTAAAAAAGAAATTGTTTTAAAAGAGGGTTCAAAGATTTTTGTAGATTCGCAAGGGCTTACCGGTGGGACTTTCCTATCCTTAGTGCAAGGCGATGGTGCGCCTTACACAGAGGGGGAAAGGGTTATCTTAAGCCTACAAGAAAATTGGATTGAAAAAATCGGAGGCAAAGCAGAAAGCGTGTTTGATAGGCTAGAGATTAGTGTGTCGCGTCTCAATCGGCTTTTAAGCGATAAAAATTTAGACAATATCGAACAAACACTCTCCGGCTTAGCAAACTTGCCTCCAAGACTAGAAAGCGTCCTTACAACAGCGCAAAAAGAGATTGCAGGAATCGGGGAAAGTCGCCGCGTGATTCATCAAGACATTACAAATGGGGATTACAATTTACGCGCGATTTTAACGCCACTTTTGGTGGATTTGGAGCAAAACTCCAAAATACTAGAGCAGATTTTGCAAAGAGCGGAAATGTCTATGGAGGATTTCTCCAACGCGCCAAGCGAGTTTCTTTTCGGCAAAAGAACGCAGACTTTAGGTCCTAGAGAATAAAAATTAAGGAATAGATAAATGATGAAAAAAACTGCAATAAGTGTTTTATTTTTGGTATTTGGGTTGATTTTTAGCGGTTGTTTGGGTAAAGAACTGCCGACGATTCATCACTATGAGTTGAGTTTGGATTCTAACTTTGGCAAAGCGACAAACAGCGCGACAAAAAATGTGCGCAATCCACAAGAGATTCTTTATCTTGGCACAGACGCAAGTCTTAAGATTGCAAGTAAAAAAATAGCTTACAAAACTAACGCCAATACGATTGAATATTTCGTCAAAAACGAATGGATTGAACCTTTGCCACTCATGGTGGATTCTCTTATGCTAAAAGCCACTAAGCAAATGGGATTCTCTCTTGCTAGTGAGAAGAAAAATGGAATCCCAACACTTAGCTTGAATCTCTTGGATTTTTATTATGACCAAAAGCGCGAAATTGTAGTGCTAAATCTGCTTGTCAAACAAAACCACACAAGCTTTCTACTTAACCAAGAAATCAAGGTGCAAAGCGGCGGATTCCACGCGATTATCTTAGCGATGAATCAAGCCATTAATGCCGCGCTTTTAGAATCCCTCACTTCTCTTAAAAATAGCAAATAGGATTTAGAAAATGCAAGAGGAATCCAGCCGCGCATTAATGGGGGAATACACCATTTGTTTAGAAGATTTTGTGCTAGAAACAATTATCGGGATTTTGCCAAAAGAGCGCGAGAGGGCGCAAAAGATTAAAATTAATGCGGAGTTTATCTGCCAATGGAATCCCAAAACACACTTTGAAAACGCAGAATCTCATTTCTCTTTTGCTGATTCTAGCAATCCTCCGCTAAAAAATCACGACAACATAGAATCGCAAAACTTCTTAGATTATCGCGATTTGCGAGAGTTTATCAAGGATTCTTTCGCGCGAGAGTTTGGGCTTTTAGAAGAAGCGCAAAGCTACTTTTATCGCGAGATTCCCCTGTGTTTCCCGCAAATCAAAGCCTTTTGGATTCAAATTACAAAATTAGAAATTTTTGAGGATTGTAAAATTTCAATAAAAATAAATTATCAAAAATAGAAATAAAAGCCAAATTTTAGATTCTTAAAGGAGCACATTATGGGCGCGAAGCAAAGGCATTCTCTTAACCAGACTCATCGCACAACCATTCGCTCAAAAATGCGCAACGAACGCGAGATTCTAACCCTCATCTTTGATTTTGCCCAAAACCATCAAGCAATCCGCGCAGTTACTTTAGAGGGTTCAAGGGCAAATCCAAACATCACAAACGATAGATTTTGCGATTATGATATTGTATTTTTCTTGAATAGGCAAACCTTACAGGGTTTTATAGAGGACAAAAGCGATTCGTGGTTGGGCTATTTTGGCAATCCATTAATGCTTCAAAAGCCAGAATCTATGGAGCTTTATCCGCCGGATTTAAAGAAAGGTTGGTTTAGCTATCTTTGTCTTTTTGATGATGGTGTGCGCATAGACTTTAAGCTCATTCCGCTTGAAGATATAGAGTTTTATCAACACAATGAACGCTTAATGCAAGTTTTGCTTGATAAAGACAAGCGATTTGCGGACGCGCTTCCTGCGAGTGATTGTGCGTTTTTTATCAAGCCCTTAAGTAGGCAAAGTTTTTTGGATTGTTGTAATGAATTTTATTGGCTTTATGTGTGTGTGGAAAAAGATCTTTTGCGCGGTGAGATTTTACTCGCAAACGCTCATCTTAATTTTATGCGCGAATCTCTTTTGATTATGCTCTCATGGCACATTGCCATTTCGCGTGAGGCTTTTGATTTCTCACTTGGCAAAGAATATAAATTTTTACCCCGATTCCTAACCAAAAAGCAAACGCAAAAACTCTATGAATGCTATCATCTAGGAGACAAAAAACAAGCAAAAAAGACACTTAAATCTCTTGAAAAGCTTTTTGCCAAAATTGCGCGAAAAGTTAGAGATTCTCATTTCAAAGATTTGCACACCTTGCCTTATCGTGCAGAATCCAAAGCTTATACAAAAATCCTTAAACACATCGCCAAAAGCCCAAAAACCAAATGAAATTAAGAATCGCCCTTAAATCATAACACAAAGATAACTTGCCAAATCAACACTAAGAGGCATTCCGCTTCTTAGCAATCCATTCGCTTAAATTTGCTAGATACACAAAGAAAAGCGGGATAAAGAAAATCGCTAAAAAAGTTGCGCCAAGCATTCCGCCAAGCACACCTGTAGCGATAGAATGACGGCTTAATGCCCCAGCACCGCTGCTAATTGCCAATGGTAAAACGCCCACACTAAAGGCTAATGAAGTCATCACAATCGGGCGGAATCGTAGCTTTGCCGCGCCAATGGCAGAATCCACAATGCTTTTTCCCTCATTCTCGCGAAGTTGCATTGCAAACTCCACAATCAAAATCGCGTTTTTTGCGGCAAGTGCGATAAGGACAAGCAATCCTACTTGAAAATAAATATCATTTTCTAATCCGCGTAAAAAGGTCGCCAAAATAGCCCCAAAAAGCGCGAAAGGCACAGCACCCAAAACACATAAAGGCATCAACCACCGCTCATATTGTGCAACAAGAATCAAAAACACAAAAACAAGTCCGAAGACAAACGCCATTGTGCCGCTGTTTTGGCTTACTTTTTCTTGATAAGTAGAACCAAAATAATCAATATCATAGCCCTGCGGCAAAACCCTAGCGGCAATCTCTTCAATAGCATTGATTGTATCGCCACTTGAATAACCCTCATTGGGATAACCGATAATCTGCGCGGCAGGAAAGAGATTAAAACGATTCACAATTTCTGCGCCGATTGTGTGTTCAAAGCTCAAAAGCGCACTTAAAGGGACAAAATTCCCATCTTGGGATTTCACAAAAACATATTTCAAATCTTCAGGGGCTTTACGATAATCTTGTTCGCTTTGGGCAATCACGCGAAAGGTGCGGTTAAACAATTCAAAATTATTGATATAATAACTACCAAAAGTTACTTGCATTGTCGCAAAAACATCAAAAATATTGACATTTAGTGCGGCGGCTTTTTCTCTATCTAAATGCACAGCGATTTGAGGCGTATCTACGGCAATGCTTGTAAAAGCATAGCGAATCTCTTTGCGCTTGAGCAATTCTTGCACGACTAAATCTGTGTATTTTTTTAGCTCTGCAAGGGGCGCACCCTCCTTGCTTTGAATATAGACATTTACACCGCTTGAATCTAGCCCAATAATCGTTGGGGATTGATTGGCGATAAAACGCGCATAGGGATAGCCTTGAAGCTCTTTTGTAACACTCTGAATAAACGCGCGGTCGCTTTTGTCTTTGTCCTTGCGTTCGCTCCAATCAATAAGGCGATAATACCCCACGCCTCCATTGCTTTTTAAGCCTTGAGATAGCTGGCTAAAACCCGCGATTGTCGTCATTTCTGCTATGAGTGGATTGTTTTTTAGAATCCCAATCAAATCTTTTTGCACTTGTGTCGTGCGCGAGAGTGAAGCACCTTCGGGCAAAATCGTATGGATATTTACGATTCCCATATCTTCAGCAGGGACAAGTGAGTGCGGTGTGCGAGAAAATAGCTCGTAGGTCGCAAAAAGCATAACAAGAAGCAAACAGAGAAATAACAAGCCTCTTTTAAGGACTTTTGCGACTTGCAATGAAAACTTTAGCGTGAGTTTTTCAAAAAATTCATCAAACTTTGCGACAAGATAAAAAGGCTTGGAATCTTTCTTTTTTAGATACATTGCACAAAGGCTCGGCGTGAGTGTGAGCGCAACACAACCCGAAATCACCACAGAAATTACGATTGTAATAGCAAATTGACGATAAATCTCTCCGCTAAATCCTCCCATAAACGCCACAGGGATAAACACCGCACTAAGCACCAAAACAATCGCAATTACAGGCGTAGTGATTTCTTGCATTGAACGAATCGTTGCTTCTTTTGCATCTAAATGCTCTTGGTGCATAATGCGCTCCACATTTTCAATCACAATAATCGCATCATCTACCACGATTCCAATCGCGAGAATCAGCCCAAAAAGCGTTAAAAGATTAATGCTAAAACCAAAGAGATAAAGCCCGACAAAAGTGCCAATAAGCGAAACCGGAATCGCAATACAAGGGATAATCGTCGCACGCCAATTTCCCAAAAAAAGATAAATAATCAAGACAACTAGAATAATCGCTTCAACAAAAGTTTTCAAAACCTCTTTCATGGATTCCACAATAAATTCTGTGGGGCGGAAAGGATTAGAATATTTCATACCTTCAGGGAATTTTTGCGATAACTTTTCCATTGTCTTTTGCACATTGTTTGCGACTTCTAAGAGATTTGCGCCGGGTTGTAGAGTGATTCTAAGCGGTATGGAGGGCGTAGAATTATAAAAATACGAAGTCAAATATTCTTGCGCTCCAAGCTCCACTCTCGCGACATCTTTAAGACGCAAAACCGAGCCATCGGGATTCGCGCGAAGAATGATTTGTTCAAATTCTTGTGGCGTTGAAAACAATCCTTGCGCAACAATCGTATAGGCAAACTCACTCCGCGCAATCGGCTCTACTCCGAACTTTCCGGGTGCAAATTGTGAGTTTTGTTCTTGAATTTTTTCAATCACTTCAAGCGGTGCGATATTCAAAGTCGAGAGTTTATCAGGTAGCAACCAAATGCGCATTGCATAATCCGAGCGTCCCCACAAATCCACATCTCCGATTCCGCTAATGCGCTTAAGCTCGTCAATAATATTTAAAAGCGCGTAATTTGCAAGATAAAGTTGCGTATGGTGGGGATTGTCTGAATAAATATGATACAAGCCAACCACAGCAGTAGAGTTTTTGCGCACCGTGATTCCAAGTCTTTGCACCTCACTTGGAAGCCGACTTAATACCGCTTGCACACGATTATTGACATTTACAACTGCCATATCAGGGTCGGCTTCGTTGTTAAAAAACACGCTTAGATTCATCGTGCCGCTACTTGTGGTTGAAGTGCGGATATAAATCATATCTTCCACGCCATTAATGCTGTTTTCTAAGATACTTGCAACATTGGTTGAAATCGTCTCCGCACTTGCACCCGGATAATTTGCGCTGACGACAACTTGCGTTGGCACGAGCTTTGGGTATTGCTCAATAGGCAGATTCAAAAGGCATAGAACCCCAGCAATCACGACAATGATAGAAATAACCGCCGAAAATGCAGGACGATTGATAAAAAACTTTGAAAACATAACTTTTCCTTGAAAATGCCCTTTTGACTTCAACCCAAGCCAAAAAATACCATTTTAGCATAAAAATTGTGCCATCAAGATTCTTTCGTGTTTTTTTGATAATTTTTCCCCAAAAATATTCCAACCAATCCCCAAATAAACGAAAATCCAGCACCCACAAGTAGCACACAAAGAATCCCGATGTTTGCCAAAATACTTTCAAGCTGTGCCGAGAGTGCGTCTCCACCACGATAAACCACCGTATCAAGGAAGTTTTTAACCTTATATTTAGAATCTGAATCTAGCGGGACAAAGAGCATTTCGCGTCCGGGTTTAACAAGCGCATATTCACCCACGCGACGAATGCTCATCACCACCACCAAAGGCAAAAATGTGGGGTGGGTGAAGCTAAGCGTGATAAATCCTAATGCAATGATAAATCCAAGTGCGCTTAAAAGGCTCGTGATTCCAAAAAAGCGCGCGATTTTTGCTGTCAAGAAGATTTGGATAAAAAGTGAGCTTAGTTGCACGATTAAGTCAATGTTTGCAAATGCGGCGATTCTTTCTTCGCGCGAGGCAAAAAGTTCGCGCACGATTCGCGCTTGTTCCATATAAAGAAAAGTCGAAACAGCAGTGAGCAATAAAATAAACGCACAAAGGGCTAAAAGATATTTAGAAGCGATGATGAGTTTGAAGCCTACAAAAGGATTCTTTGAGCCAATTACCCTATCAAAACGACTTAGGGATTCTGCACTTTCAAAGGCTTTGAGTTCGCGTAAAATGAGGTTTTTGAGCAAAAGCGCAAAGAGCAAAAGAGTGATAGAAAGAAAAATAAGATTTGCCACGCCCAAATTTGCCACCAAGATACTCGTGCTGCTCGCTCCTGCAATGCTCCCTAAACTCGCTCCTGCGGCGATAATTCCAAAAAGCCGATTACTCGCTTCTTTGCTAAAAACATCAGCAAGCAAACTCCACGCGCTCGAAAAAGCAAAGAGATTAAACACACTAATCCAAACATAAAACACGCGAGAAAGCCAAATAAAACTCTGGGTGTGCGGCTCAAAAAGATTCATTAGAATATAAAAAATGATGAGATTCAATGCAAAAAAGACAAACACACAATCTGCATAGAATCGGCGTTTAATCTTGCCGCTAAGCCACATTAGCGACAAAGAGGCAAGAATGCAGATAATAAAAGTCGCTAAAAAGAGCCATTTAAGCTCATCTTTGCCACCCTCTAGCCCAAGTGCATCACGCATAGGACGCAAAATCGCATACGAGCTAAACAGCAGAAAGATAAATCCGCAAGATAAAGCAAGGAGCTTTAACTCGCCCTCTTTGAGACTTAGGATTCTATAAAGCATAGTTTTCATCATCTGCCTTTTAAAGTTTGATAACGCATTGGAGGTGAAATTATAAAGTATGACACTAGGTGTTTGTCAAGCTAAATGGGATTCCGCATTTGAAATTTAGCGGTTTTTCGCGAAGATTTTAAAAGTTTTGGCTATAATTGCGACTTTCAAGGAGAAAGCAATGCGGTATCAAGGACAACAAAAGATTCTTATGCTAATTTTGTTTGGGTGTGTAGCGTTGGGAATTAGCGGTTGTCTTAGCCAAAAGAATCCCTACAAATCCAACAAAGATTCTACAAACATACAAGAAATTGTGCAGAAAATAGCGCAAATAGAGGATTGTCAAAATAGCAATCAAGAATCTTGTCGCACATTGCTTGGATTAGGCGTGAAACTCGCGATTAGCGAAAATGACGCAAAACATAAATTTGGTATGCAAACCATACAAGACTTGTGCGATAGGAAGTTGGGCGAAGCTTGTTTTAGCTTGGGCGAATTTTCTATGTATGGTTGGAATCTAGCAGGAGGAGACCAAAGCTTCCCCCTCGCGCTAGATTCTTTCAAAAAAGCTTGTGCGCTGGATATTTCTTTGGGTTGTCAATACGCCGGAAATATGTATCATCAAGGACAAGGAGCGCAAAAAGACGCCAAAGAGGCATTGCAATACTACCAAAAAGATTGCCAAATCGCCCTCTCTAAGCTTAAGGATTCACAGCAAGAAACTATCAAGGAGTTTAGCGGGTGGGAAAGTATGCCTTGTATGAATATAGGGAAAATGCACTATCGCGGTGAAAGTGTGCCAAAGAATCGCAAAAAGGCTTTGGAGTATTTCACTAAAGGCTGTGAAGTCTCCGCTTATGCGTGTAGCACGATAGCAAGGCAATTTTATCAAGGAAATATCATTGACCAAGATTACAAAATGGCTTTTAGATTAGCCAAGCTTGGTTGTGAGAAAAGCAATGCGGAATCTTGTAATTACCTAGCGTCAATGTATCTTGAAGGCAAAGGCACAAAGCAGGATTCCAAACTCGCCTATCAGCATTTTTATAATGTATGCCATTATGGAGGGGTTGGAGGGAGATTCTACGCGCCTTTGTTGGAGAAGCAAATTGCTTGTTACAACTTAAGCTTGATTGCGATTCAAAAACAAAACCATAAACAAGCCTTGCAACTACTCCAACAATCTTGCAATGAGGATTTCTCCAAAGAAAGATTGGAATCCAATAAAATAAAAATACAAGATTATACTCCTGCGTGTCTGTATCTTGGATATGCCTATGCAGATGGCTATGGGGTAGAACAAAACCACAAACAAGCCTTGCTTTATTTCGCAAAAGCTTGTGATTTGGGGGAACAAAGTGCTTGTGAAGCCTACAAAAAGATGAAACTAACCCCTTATCTTTACAGCCTTGAACCCAATGATTTTACAAAGGAATAGAATGGAATTAACCCTTAATGCAACAGCACCGAATTTTAGTTTGCCCAATCAAGACAATGCGGAAATTTCTCTGCACGATTTTATCGGAAGTTGGGTGATTGTGTATTTTTATCCCAAAGACAAAACACCCGGCTGCACGACAGAAGCTTGTGATTTTCGCGATAATTTAGAATCTTTTAGCGATTCCAATGCGGTTGTTCTTGGAATCAGCCCCGATAGCACCAAAACCCACCAAAGCTTTATTAACAAAGAATCCCTAAACTTCACTCTACTTAGCGATCCTAGCAAATCTGTGCTTAAAAGCTATGGAGCGTGGGGGCTTAAAAAGCTTTATGGTAAAGAATATGAGGGCGTGATTCGTTCTACCTTTTTGATTGACCCACAAGGAAAAATTGCGTATATTTGGAAAAATGTCAAAGTCAAAGGGCATATTGCAGAAGTTCTAGCCAAGCTCAAAGAACTAAAGGGATCTTAAAATCAAAAATCATAAAATACACTTTTTCTTTTTAAGGATTCTTGATGTCTAATGCTGTCTTGGTTATCTCTGCGGTGATTTTTACCGCATTGATTGTCGCGTCAAATTATCTCGTGCAATTCCCGATAAATGACTTCCTTACATTGGGTGCGCTGACTTATCCTTTTACCTTTTTACTTGCTGATGTTTTGGCAGAAAAATACAGCAAACAAGAAGTGCTTAAAGTCGTGCGCATTGGAATCGTTTGCGCCTTTGTCCCTTCGTTGTTTTTAAGCGAATTAAGAATCGCAATCGCAAGTGTAAGCGCGTTTTTTGTCTCACAACAGCTTGATGTCTATGCGTTTTTTTGGATTAAATCCAAACTACCCAAAGTTTGGTGGCTTAGGAGCGCGGGAAGCACAGCATTTTCTCAAGCTTTAGATACGATAATCTTCTTCCACATTGCCTTTTTGTTTGTAATGCCTTGGCAAAGCGTTTTAATGTTGGTTGCTGGGGATTATTTGATGAAGTTTCTCTTTGCCTTTGCCAATACGCCTTTATTTTATCTTTTTGGGATTAAAATGCAGAAGTTTTTAGGAGTTTTCGCACGATGAATAATAGCACAAAACCTAAAGTAGTGTTTTTTGATAGAGATGGCGTGGTGAATCTTGAAGATTCTCCTTATGGCTATAAGATTGAAGAGTTTTATTTCGCTCCTTATTTTATGGAGCTATTTTGTGAGCTTAAAAAGCAAAACGCGCTTTGTTTTGTCGTTACTAATCAATCCGGAATCGGACGCGGAATCTTTAACCAACAAGACTTTGAAATTCTAAGTGCGTTTATGCAAAACGCGATTCGCTCTTGCCTTACGATTCCGCTACGACAAAGTGGCTTTGTGCCTAAAAATATCGGATTTGATGGCATTTATTTTTGTCCGCATACCAAAGAAGCGCAATGCGCTTGTCGCAAACCCAAACCCGCAATGCTAGAGAAAGCTATCACGGAATTTAACCTTGATTTAAAATCCTGCGATTCTTATATTCTAGGCGATAAAGAAACCGATATGCAAGCTGGACTTGCAGTAGGAGTGCAAACGCGGATTTTGATTGGCTCTGAAGATTCTCCAAGCGCGACGCATAGGGTGGCAAACCTCAAAGAAGCATTAGAGATTCTACGATAGGACTTTGAATCTTTGCGGTTTGAAGATATTTCAAGATGACATTATCAAGGCAATCTGAAATGATGGCATCAAAAGAAGTGGATTTAGATGATTATGATATTGGGATTATCGGCTTAGGCATAGCAGGTAGCAACCTTGCACGACTGCTTTTACCGCACCTCAAAGTGATTGCGATAGACAAAAAAGATTCGCAGGGGAATTGCTTTGATGCAGGATTCCATAAGCCTTGCGGTGGATTGCTATCCAAAGGTGCGCAAAAATGCTTTGCCAACCAAAGCTTAACCCTCCCTAAAGAGATTCTTAGCTCCCCACAACCCTTTGCAATCAACACCATTGATCTTCCTTCTAAAGTCGGCTCTTATATCCCAAAGCACTATGTCAGCGTGGAGCGACATCGTTTGGATTTGTGGCTTAAATCCCTGATTCCTCCACATATTGAAGTATGGCATAATGCGTTTTTAAGGGTTTAGAATCCCTCCCCAATACCAACAACAATTCAAAACTCCATTATCGCGCGAGATTCCGCCAACAAGGCAAATCTTACACTTTCAAAGCGCGTTATATCATCGGTGCAGATGGCGCAACGAGCCATTTAAGAAGATTCTTATATCCCGACCTCAAAACGCAAACGCTCATCTGCATTCAAGAATGGTTTAAAGAATCCAATCCCCCAATGTTTTCTTGCTATTTTAATGAAAACATTACACCAAGTTATAGTTGGAGCGTCTCCAAAGAGGGATATTTCATCTTTGGCGGTGCGTATTTGCATTCTCAATGCGCAGCACGATTCCAACAACAAAAAGCGGCTTTACAAAACATTGGCTTTGCCTTTGATAAAGCACTGAAGCGTGAGTGCTGTTTGGTGCTTTATCCCAAACGCTTCAAAGATTTTGTATGCGGAAAAAACCATATCTTTTTAGTAGGAGAGGCGGCTGGATTCGTGAGTTTTAGCACACTTGAAGGCATTAGCGGAGCGATGAGAAGTTCTGAAATTTTGAGCGAGATTCTTAATCGCAATGAGCCTAATGCGCACAATGCCTATGCCAAAGCAACAAGATTCTTAGTATTTAAAACGCTATTTCGGGCTTACGCGCATTATCCTTTTATGTTTGTGCCTTGGATTCGGCGTATCATCTTAAAATGCGGTATATTGCGTATTAAAAAAGGAATGGATAAGGGGGTGGATTCTATAATCCAAATCCGCCACCCATTAGTCTATCGCGCCTTTTCTCGGACCTTTTTTACCGCTTCTACGATGTTTTTTAGGCTTGGTTTGACTTCTTCCCATTTGCGCGTTTTTAGCCCACAATCGGGATTAATCCATAGCTGCTCACTTGGCAAAACCTCCAAAAGTGCGTGGATTTGTGCTTCAATCTCTTCAACGCTTGGGATTCTAGGGCTATGAATATCATACACTCCCGGTCCCACTTCGTGCGTATAGCCCACTTCCTTAAAGACTTTTAGCAACCTATTGCCACTGCGTGCGGTTTCAATGCTAATCACATCAGCATCAAGGGCTTCAATTGTCTGGATAATATCATTAAATTCGCTATAACACATATGTGTGTGGATTTGCGTTTGTGGCTCTGCGATAGCCGTAGAGATTTTAAAAGCCTCCAAAGCCCACGATTCGTAATCTCTAATGTTTTCTTGGCGCAAAGGATAACCCTCTTTAAACGCCGCTTCATCTACTTGAATGATTTGGATTCCGCCTTTTTGCAAATCATCAATCTCATCGGCAATGCAAAGCGCGATTTGTTTGCATACTGCGCTTCTTGGTAAATCATCTCGGACGAAACTCCAATTTAGAATCGTTACAGGTCCTGTGAGCATACCTTTCATTATCTTTTTAGTGAGACTTTGGGCGAATTTACTCCACTCTAAAGTCATCGGCTTTTCTCGCGCAATATCCCCAAAAATAATGGGTGGCTTAACGCAACGACTGCCATAGCTTTGCACCCACGCATTTTGGCTAAACACGAATCCCTCCAACTGCTCTCCGAAGTATTCCACCATATCATTACGCTCCGGCTCTCCATGCACTAGCACATCAATCCCAATTTCCTCTTGGAATCTCACACAATCCCTAATGTATTCTTTAATCCCCTCTTCATATTTGGATTTGTCAATCTCGCCCTTTTTATAGCTTAAGCGCAAAGCCCGAAGTTGCGGAGTTTGTGGGAATGAACCAATCGTGGTTGTGGGAAGATTTGGGAAGTTAAACCGCACTCTTTGAATCTTAATACGCTCACTAAAGGGCAAACTTCTTTGTGTTTGCGTGGTTTGCTCCGCTCTTTGACGCACTTGCGCATTATTGGTTTTGTCTGAATTTTTGCGATTCTTAATGATTTGCTTATTTGTCTGCAAAAACTCTTGTGTAACATCATCTATCTGCCCTCTAAAGACATTTTCCAAAACACAAATTTCTCTGACTTTTTCTTCTGCGAAACTAAGCCACGAGAGGATTTGCGAATCCATTTTGTCCTCGCCCTCTTTGCTAAAAGGCACATGCAAAAGTGAGCAAGAACTACTCACTACGATTCTATCCTTTGGCACAAACGCGCTAATGGCGTTTAGAATCTCAAGCTTGGATTCCAAATCCGCCACCCAAATATTGCGCCCATCAATGACTCCCGCATAAAGCACTTTGTCGCTTTTGCCAATTTTCTCCAAGCTTTGCTTGTTTTGCTCCCCATAAAGGAAATCAAGCCCTATGCCATAAATATTGGTTTGAAGTAGAATCTCTGTAAGCTCGTTGCTATGTTCAAAAAAGGTGCTAACAATGGCTTTAATGCCTTTTTTGCTAATCTCATTATAGATACATTCAATCAAATTTCTATCATATACGCATTGTAGATTAAGTATTTTTTCATCAAATCCACGCACGAAAATCGGCTCACTAAACTCTACGACTACTTCCTTGTCTAGCGCAACAATCGCGTCAATCAAATCCAAATACGCGCTTTTAAGCTTTTTAAATACTTCTTTTGGGTCGCCTTTGATGATTTTGCTTAATCCAAAAAATGTAAAAAGCCCGATAAGTTGGATTTTGGGTTTGTATCCTAAATTTTTAGCTTCATTATACTGCGCTTGAATCCGTTCTGCATTGGCGCAATAGTTGTCATCTATGCTTAATTCAGGCACGACGAAATGGTAGTTTGTGTTAAGCCATTTGGTCATTTCACACGCTACGCCCTTTTTATGTCCTCTAGCCATTGCGAAATATCCCTCTAGCCCCTCTAAATCTTTGAATCTGTGAGGCTTGGCATTGAGCATAAAAGCCAAATCTAGCACATTATCATAAAAGCTAAAATCATTGGTGCAAACATAATCCAAAGGCTTTTGTATCTCCCAAGCTTTTTTGCGCAAATCCTTTGCAAGAGATTCCAACTCCTGCTCACTACATTTTCCACTCCAAAAACTCTCTAGTTGTTTCTTTAGCTCCCGATTTTTCCCAATGCGAGGAAATCCCAAAATATTACTCATCATAACTCCTAAAATAAAAATGAGGCGGAATTATACATAAAAATTTTAAAAAACACAATATGTATTATTAAATTTATAATTTTGTTGGATTCAAGGATAAATCAAACCCTTTTTCACATTTTGCTATAATGTTTAAATAAATCAAGAATTAAAGGCAAACAATGTGGTGTAAAGAATCGGATTTAGCAGAAGTTGCATACACGCTAGAAAAATCTAGGGATTGCGCAATCATTCACTTACAAGAGGCGCGGAATCTTGAAATCATAAGTCTTGGGGGAGGTGAGGACGCGAAAAACTTTAATGTGTTGGCATTTGGAGAGAATCAATGGAGAAGCTTAGATGAAGAACCGCACGAATCAGCAGAATCTAATGGCACAAAATCCATAATTATCAGGCTTAATGAGAAGTATTCTATCGCGAAACTAAAAATCACGAGCCAAAACCCACAAGCCTTAAAAAACCTAAAAATTCATTTGTATGTGAGGCGATATACAGGACTATTCGTAGTTGCCGTAGCAAGTGGCTATGGCGATAGGCTCATCGGGCTTTTGAATTGTATGTATTTAGCGTCTCTTAGCAACTTTAACTTCGGATTCACTTGGCTAAGTCGGACTATCAATAATAATACACAAAATGTAACCAATATCGTGGTGGATTCTCAAGAAAGGGTGTTTGAAAAAGATTTTATCCAAAAACATTCTTATAATGGAAAAATCCAAAATTCCGGGTGGATTGCCGTAAAGGGTAGGGATTCCATAGAAGATTTTGCCAAAAAGCCTTTTATGTGTGATTTTGGCTATTATCTCTATCATGCCAATATCAAATATTATCTAAAAAATGCCCCCAAAGACGCTACGCTAGAATACCCAAAACTATGGGAGAAAATAGGCTTTAGTAAGGAGGTTAAAGAAGTGCTAGAATGCGCTAAAAAGTGTGCGCTAGATGTGGCTAAAGAGGGCTTTATCGCGATTCATCTAAGAAGTGGCGATATCGTCTTTAAGGATTATTGTTATAATTCCGGTCATTGGCTTTACAAAACTATGCCCATAGAAGCGGCATTATGGATAATAGAGTGCAATCAAGACAAAGATATTGTCCTATATGGAGAGGATAGAGAGGTGCTAGAGGCGATAAAGGCGCATTTCAAGGAGCTTAAGATTCATCTAGCATATACTCTAGCACCTGAACTAGACCCAACAATGCAGACATTCTTTGAGATTGGATTTATCGCACAAGCAAAAGAGATTTATGGGGCTAGTGGCAGTGGATTTGCTAGACTTCCTGCACTCATTGGGCTTGGGCGTGAGCCAAAAGCGTGGAATGAGGGTCTAAGTGAGTGGGAGTGTGCTCAAATAATCCATAAATATTTTAACGCGCTAGATTCTATCCACCCGCTACATAAGGCACACAGTAAATATTATTACTATCAACTCTATCGCAGAATCTACCCTAAAGACTATGCGCATTTTTCTGACACCTTAGAATCCGCACTTGGTTTTAATCCGCAAAACCTTATGTATTCTTGGTTGCTTTTAGAATCCTCTTTAAATCTTGGAAATTTAGAATATAGCGACTTTTTAGCCCAAACAATCTTACAAAAACCATTACAATACACGTTAAAGGTGCTTTTTGAATGTCAATTTTCTAGCCAAATCGTGCCAAACATCACGCAAAGTTTGCAGAATCTACCCCAAAATAGCTCTTATGATTCTTTGCGTCTCATTCTAGGTAGCATTTATGAGGCAAAGGCACTAGACATTTATAAGCAATTAGCACAAAATTCTAAATCATTACCCCCAGAGATTCTTAAAACTTTGGAATCCAAAATCCAAAATCTAAAGCTAAATCCTGCTACTTTAGATTCTAAATTAAAGTTGTTAGTCAAAGAAAACGCCACAAAACAAAAGCGTATCAATGAGCTAGACAATGCTAAGATTAGAATCCACAACCATTTAGCTTATAAATTAGGTAGTGCAATGATTCTAAGCTCTAAAAGTTTATGGGGATACATTAGAATGCCTTATGTATTAAGCTATATCAAAGAATCCCATAGAGAAGAACAGAGAAAATATCAACAAAAAATCGCAAAGAATCCTAGTTTGAAATTACCAAAATTGGAATCTTATGCGGATTATCAGGAGGCTTTGAAAGAAAAGCAATGCTTCACTTATAAGCTTGGCGAGGCTCTAATAGCAGCTAATAATGTGGGGGGGGGGGGCAAATACTCTCCTTTTTACGATTCTTTGCCGAAGTGCGTAGGTTAAAGAAAGAGTTTAAAGAGAAAAGAAAATAAGGAATCGCAAGGACATTAGGGTTTTATTCGTCATTGCGAGAATGCGTAGCATTCGTGGCAATCTATAAGATTAGTTTCCTTTGCGTTTGTTAATGGAATCTTAAAAGTGAGATTCTAAGCTATGGATTGCTTCGGCTTCGCCTTGCAATGGCGAAAGAGACACAATCCTAACTCGCCCTTTTCTTGCGTTCATCATTGATTTTTTGGACTTTGATAAGCACTTCTACCATTGCTTGATACAAAGTTTCTGGAATCTCCATATCCAAATCCACATCTTTATACAACGCCCGAGCCAAAGGAGGATTCTCAATAATTGGAATCTCGTGTTCGTTCGCAATTTCTTTAATACGCTTAGCCAAAAAATCCACGCCTTTTGCCAACACACGCGGTGCGCGTTCTTTTTGTTGGTCGTAGCGCAATGCGACAGCATAGTGGGTTGGATTGGTTACGACGACATCGGCGCTCGGGAGATTCTGCATCATACGCTTTCTAGCCGCTTGAAACATCAAGGAGCGGATTTTGCCCTTAATTTGTTGGTCTCCCTCCATATTTTTAAACTCATCTTTGACCTCTTGTTTGCTCATACGCAAAGACTTGAAATACTGATACCTTTTAATCAAATAATCCACACTCGCCATAACTAAAAAAAATGCCAACAAGATTCCAATCAAAATCAAAGCCTTATCGCGAAACCAAAGCATTTGATCGCCGATAGGGAAAAGCGCAACCGTGGTTAGTTCGTGCATAAAGCTAATAAAAACAAAAAATCCAATCACAAAAGCTGTCATTACTTTAAAAGTAATCAAGAATCCGTCAAGAAGTTTTTTAAGCGAAATAAGATTCTTTAATCCACTGATGAAATTTAACTTCTGCAACTTTGGCTGAATCGCTTTGACCGTGAGCAAAAAACCACTTTGGGAGACATTTGCCACTACACCCATAATCATCAAAGCAGCAAAAATAGGTGCGAGAAGTAAAAGAATCTGAAAAACAAGAGAAATTGCGATAGACATAGCGTTTTCACGCGTTAAATCTTGGGAGAAACTTTGATAGATTTGCTCAAACACGCTACTAATGCCCCTCACCCAAAAGTTAAAACACAAAAAAATCAGCACCAACCCCATTACAAGCCCTAAAAACGCATTGACATCAGGGCTTTTAAGGACATTTCCCTCTTCTCTAGCCTTTTCAATCTTACGCGGGGAGGGGGCTTCTGTCTTTTCTTGATCGTCCATTTTATGCCTTTATTTAGGATTTTATGTGCGCTAAAGCTTGATGATAATCTTCTTGCGTGTTAAGATTCTGTGTTTTTGCCTCTTCTATCTCTACAAACTGCGTATTTATCGCGCTTAAAAGATTCATCAATTTGTAATCGTTTTGGGCGATTTGGGCTTGAATCTGCGCAAGAGAATCTCGCGTGTAGATTCCAAGTAGAGGGTGAATCTTGCTATTTTTGGCAAAAGTTGGTTTGCGGTTTGCTATATAGGCTTGCCAAATTTTCGCAACGCAATCCATATCAAAAAAAGGTGCGTCAATGCTTAGGACAAACGCATGGCATTGGAGAGATTCCAAAACACTTTGCAAACCAAAAATCGGCGCGAATTGCGATTTTGGTAAATGCGCTAAAGTCGTTGAAGTATCCAAATCTTCGGGTGCATTGGAATCTAAAATCGTTTGGATTCCAAAGGCATTTGGAATCGCAAATTTAGCCGAGAGATACACACTCTCAAACGCTCCTTTCAAACGCCTAATTTGAAAATCCGCCAAAGTTTCTGATTCCCCGCCAAAACTCAAAGTTTGCTTTAATTTGCCCATTCTTACACTTTTGCCACCACACAAAAGCACAAGAGGAATCGCAAAAGGCGGCGCATCAAAAGGAATCGTAGAGGGCTTTGGAAGCTCACACAAAAGAATCTCCTAAAAGAAATCAAAAATCTAAAATTACGCTAAATTTTGGCAAAATTATAGCTTTTTTCAAGCACTTTTGGTAGGATTCTAAACTTTAAATTTCAAGGAGTGCGTGTGCTAGTAGATGGTTTTGGACGAACCATTGATTATATGCGGATTAGCGTAACACAAAGGTGTAATTTCCGCTGTGCTTATTGTATGCCAAATACGCCGATGAATCTTGGCGATGAGCGTGATGATGTGCCATTGGAATCTGTGTTGAATTTCGTAAAAGTCGCCATAGAACAAGGAGTGAAAAAAATCAGAATCACGGGCGGAGAACCGCTTTTGCGCTCCAAAATCGTTGAATTTATCGCCCAAATTTATGCTTTCGCCCCGCAAATTGATATTGCACTCACAACGAATGCCTTTTTACTCGCTCCTCTTGCCAAACCTCTCAAGGAAGCAGGGCTAATGCGCATTAATATTTCGTTAGATTCGTTGCAAAAGGACAGAATCTCGTGCATTTCTAAGCGTGATGGATTGGAAAAAATCTTGCAGGGCATTGAAGAAGCGCATAAAGTCGGATTCAAAATCAAGCTCAATATGGTCCCGCTAAAAAATCTCAACGACGATGAGATTGTCGCGGTGCTAGAATATGGTATGCAAAAGAGCATTATGGTGCGCTTTATTGAATATATGGAAAACACACACGCCAAAGGAGGAATCACAGGCTTAAAGCTTAGCGAGATTCTTACGCGTGTGCGCCAAAAATACCCCGCACAGGTTTTTGAAAAGGAGATTGTCGGACCTGCGACGCTTTTTAGGATTCCAAAGGAGAGTGTGCAAGAATCTCTAGGATTGCAAATGGCACGGGATTATATCTTTGGCGTGATTGCCCCGCACAACGATGATTTTTGCAAAACTTGCAACAGAATCCGTCTAAGTAGTGAGGGCAAACTGATTCCTTGCCTCTATCATGATAATGCAATTGACATCAAAGAAGCTATGCTTTATGGCGATACTGATGAGATTCTATCACGCTTGAAGCTTTGCATTCAAAACAAGCCCGAAAAGAATGATTGGGGCAAAAACGCTATCTCTTCAAGAGCGTTTTACCAAACCGGCGGCTAATGTTCGCTGTCAAAATACGCGTTATTGCGAGATTCTGCGATAGTAGAATCGTGGCAATCCATAATCTAAAATCTCGCCATTGTGGAATCCGCTTTTGTTTAAAATCATAGCCGCGTTCGCTTCGCCATTTCACAATGACGCAAGGATTACCATTACGCATTGCATTGCCTAGTCGTCATCGTGAGCACATTGCATAGCAATTTGCCCATACTTGCACAAATTTGAAAAATCTTCGTGCATTTTATTTTTATCTTATAATTTTTAAGTAAGATTCTATTCGCGCTTTTTAGCGCGTGTCTCCTTTGGTAGATTACCCCCCCCAATCTGCCAAAAGACTTGAAGGCGATATTTTCGCCTTCAAAGCTACACTAGATTCAAAACAGCCAAGAAATAACAAGAAACAAACAGAATCCAAAAAGCCAAAAATTAAAAAGAGCAAACTTTTCTTAATGATAATTATTTTCCTTTAAGAATCCGATTTGTATAATTTCACATACAAAATTTTTAAGGAGACAAATATGAATAAAATTGTTCAAGCGTTGAAGCAAATTCAAGCGGATTCCGCAGTATTTTATATCAAACTTCACAATTACCATTGGAATGTTAAAGGTGCTGATTTTCACCCTGTGCATTCTGCACTAGAAAGTATGTATGATGAAGTTACAGAGCAAATGGACGAAGTTGCAGAGCGCACAATTCAAATCGGCGAAAAGCCTTTTGTAACGCTAAAAGATATGTTGGCTGCTAGTAAAATCAAAGAAGACAAAGGCACAAGCTTTGATTCTAAAACCATCTTGAAATCTATCTTGCCTGATTATGAGTATTTCTTGAAATCTTTTAGAGAACTTTCTGATTTGGCAGGTGAAGCAAACGACAAAGCCACCGTTGCCCTAGCGGACGAAAAAGTTGCAAGCTTAGAAAAAGCAATTTGGATGTTAAAAGCACAACTTGCCTAAAACTGCATACACGAAGATTCTTAAAATCTTCGTGCTACGCTTCATTGAGTTTCCACGCACAAACTAACACACTAACCAAAACTGCACATTAAACCAAAACTTGGCAACCCAAACAAGCTTTGAATCTCTCTTTGCCTTATTTATGTTGGCTTTAAATTGCAAAAGTCAAAAACTTAACCATAAATTAAAGAATAATTCTATAAACTATCACTATTTTTGTATTGAAAAATGAAAGCAAAAGGAGATTCTTATGAAAGCGTTAAGGGTATCGCTGGTAACGAAAATTGCGGGTTTGATTGTTGTTACTTTTGTGATTATGGTAAGCATTAGTGCAATCGCAAATTACAAAAACACGATTGATGATTCCATCAAAGTCTATCATTTGCTCCAAGAAAGCATTTTGAAGGCTTCTTACACGACTATCAACATCACAATGAACATTGAAGCAGAGCAGCACTTGAAGTTTTTAGCCGAAGAGATTAGCGGAATTAATCGCTATGATATTGCGTCTATTCGTAAAGCACTCTCAAGCGTGCAATACACCGTGAAATATCCTGATATTTATATGGTTTATGAAGACAATGGAGATTTTATTGATGAATGGCTAGAAGACCAATTCCCTACTCATTTTAGCAATCAATACACTCCGATTCCCTCAACTTACAAAGATATGCGAGAGGCTTCATGGTATCTCCAAGCAAAGCAAAAAAATGGCTTTATTGTAACTCCTGCTTACCTTTCTAAAAGCGGAAAACTCGCCGGACAACACCTAGCAACTGCGGCATTGCCCTTCTTCCAAAATGGTAGATTCGCAGGTGTGATTGCAGTAGATATTCCTTTGGATTTATTCCAAGACCGCTTCAAAAACTTTGATACTCCGGACTTTCCAAGCCTTAATATCTACATTATGGACCAAAATGGAGAAATCGTATCCCACGAGATTCCAGAGCTTGTGTTAGACAACAAAAAAACTCCACAAGAAGTTGCAATTATGCAAGCGGTGAAGCAAAATCCACATGGAGTTATCAAGCTAAAAGACCACACCAACACGGAAAGAATCGCGCACTATCAATCTATGCCTTTTGGTTGGACAATGGTTGCAAGTGCGGATTATGCGGATTACACAAGGGCTTCTAACATTACTGCTTTCAAAAACCTCGTCATCAATGCTGTGCTAATCATCATCGGTTCTGTTATACTTTATTACATTATTAGAATCTTCCTAAAACCAATCCGACATATTCAACAAGGCTTGTCTCGTTTCTTCTCCTACCTCAACCACGACACAACCACAGCCAATTTAATCAAGATAGAATCTCACGACGAATTTGGCATCATGGCAAAAGAAATCAATCAAAACATTCAAAACATTCAAAAAGGTTTAGAGAAAGATGAAATTGCGATTGCCCAAT
>NZ_JRPA02000091.1 GCF_000765675.1 Helicobacter sp. MIT 05-5294
TACATTATGGATTGCTATTTCTCTCGTTTCTTATTTTTAAATTCTCTTTTTAGCTTTGGCACTTCAAAGAAAAAGAATCGCAAATATGCAAATATTCGCCTACTCACTTGTGCTTTATTGGCTTCCATTAAAGCCTCACCAAGCCTATAAGTGAAACATTGCTTCTCTTTGATAGCTTCTTGATAATCCGCATAAGATTCCAAAGGCGGAAGCTTCAAGCTAGGATTCTTTGCAATTTTTGCTTGATATTTGCGCTGTTCTTCTTTGTGAGATTCTTTAATGAAGCTAAGCACATAAAGCATTCGCGCCCAACCTAGAAAACTTCGTGCGTTTAAAATCATTGCATTGCCTAATTTATAAGCTAAATGATTATGGATTCGCGCTTTTGCGGAATCTTGCTTAGGATTTTGGGTATT
>NZ_JRPA02000092.1 GCF_000765675.1 Helicobacter sp. MIT 05-5294
TCCAAAACACCTCATATTCTCCTGCTGGTATTCTTGTATCACTGCCTGCAAACTTTTGTTGTTCGTTAGCGATTTTACCAACATTTGGATTATATCATGCTGGTTCTACAATATAGCCTTTTATATCTTTACCCTCTGAATCTTTAACTATTTCATCATCTAGCTTTAAACTAAATTCGCTTATAGTAGCCCAATACTTAAAGTCTTCATTGTTGGGACTATATTCCCATTTCCTTATAACTTCTAATACCATTAAGCCTTTATTTTCTTTTTCATTTTCTAAAGATTCTCTTTTCCATTCTTTGATAATCTCATTCTCTTTAAAATCTTCAATAATTGGAATCTTAAATTGTTTAGTGATAGATTGTTTCTCTAAATCCTTAGATTCTATTTGAATCTTTTGTGCTTTG
>NZ_JRPA02000093.1 GCF_000765675.1 Helicobacter sp. MIT 05-5294
AGAAGAAAAAGATAATAAGGGCAACATTGTAGAAAATATGTTAAAAAAAGAAGCTTATAAAAAACTTACCTTTACTAACCATATACAAAATAATTTTAAAACTTCTTTATTTGGGAAGAATTACAAGATCAATATAGATAAAATAATGCAGTATATAGAAGTAAGAATCCAAAATAACTTTGAGATTATAAAACAAACAAAAATCATAAATAATAACATAATGCCACTTTTCACTCTTGAAATGCTAAGAGGTGTATTCAATGGAATTAAGGACAATGAAATGGCAAAGATTAATAAATTACAAGCTATGGTAAATGAACTCAACAGAATCCATATAGATGGAAAACCCATGTATGTGCATTATAAGCTAGATACGAGAACTAGGATAGAACATTTTTTTGCGCAA
>NZ_JRPA02000094.1 GCF_000765675.1 Helicobacter sp. MIT 05-5294
ATCTTTGGCGGCAACCCCGCTGCTGTGTGCGTCTGTGAGCGGTGGCTTGATGATGCTTTGCTGCAAAAGATTGCGAGCGAACACAACCTATCTGAAACCGCGTTTTGCGTGCCGCAACCCAAAAACGCAACCTATCAATTGCGCTGGTTCACCCCTGCGGGTGAAATCGATCTTTGCGGACACGCGACACTTGCGACAGGATTTATCGTTATGAACTTTATCGATTCTGCCGCGCAACAAGTCGCGTTTGAGACCAAAAGCGGAATCTTGCAAGTGCGCAAAATGGGCGATAAATACGAGATTGATTTGCCAAGCTTTGCGCTAAACCCGCTTGCGCTCACAAAAGAGCGCATAGAGCAGATTTATGCCGCGATTGGCTTTGCGCCTATCGAAGCCTAT
>NZ_JRPA02000014.1 GCF_000765675.1 Helicobacter sp. MIT 05-5294
TAAGAATCCATAGTATGGAATCTCACTTTTCGTCATTGCAAGGACTGAAAGGACGAAGCAATCCTGTAATGTAGAATCTCACTCTAAAAATTTCATTGTATTATTTTCTTTAATGCTGATAAGCTTTGATTTACAATAGAATCTTTGAAGTTTTAAGATTCCGTTGCTTCAAAGTCATTTTTGCCGCGCACGATAAACAAAATCCGCACCCCGCTAAAATCAAAATGCTCACGCAAAAAATTTACTAAATACCGCTTATAGCTGAAATGCAAACTATTGGGACGATTCATAATCAGCGCAATTTGCGGGGGCTTACTTTCAAATTGTGTCGCATAATAGACTTTGACAATTTTCCCATGATCGCTTGGAATTGGGTGGCGTGAAGTCGCTTCTTTGATGAGCGCATTTAGCTTAGAGGTTGGAATCCTAAAAGTGAAATTACGATAAACCTTGAGAATCTCACTCTCTAGCTTTTGGATATGGCGACCATTTTTAGCCGAAATTGTGAGAATTGGCGCGTATTCCAAAAACTTAAAACGCAACTTAAAATCTTCCAAAATCGCCTTAAAATCCTTGTGCGCAATATCCCATTTGTTCCAAACCACAATCACGCCTAATTTGTATTCATCTACCAAACCCGCGATTTTCTCATCTAGCTCCACAAAAGGTGCGGAAGCATCAAGCACCAAAAGTGCAATATCGGTGCGTTCCAAAACTCCGCGCGTCCTTTGCAACGCGAACTTTTCTAATCCTTCAATCTTGCCTCGTTTGCGGATTCCGGCGGTATCTACGAAATTAACTCTAATCCCGCCAATCTCCCCCATCTCATCGACAGGATCTATCGTCGTTCCTGCTATTTCAGAAACAACGGAGCGTTCGGATTTTAGCAAGGCATTTAAAAGGGAACTTTTGCCGACATTGACACGCCCGATAATTCCGATATTGATTTGCTCTTGGGGTTCATTGTTGGTGGATTCTTTGGAATCTAGCAAGGAATCATCTTCAAACTCTTCTAAATCTTCCAACTCCTCTTCTAAATCCCCCTCTGTATTAGCTGCGAAAAGTTGCTCTAAACCTTCGTTTTTAAGGGCGGATAAAATAGCATTTTCTAATTCTAGGATTCCGCGATTGTGCGAGACGGAGACAAAAAAGATTTGCTTTGCGCCAAACTCCATAAATTCCCACGCGTTTTGCTTTTCTTTATCATTGTCAATTTTATTGACGACTAAAAAAATATTTGGATTCTTGCGCTCTAGGGTATAAAAAACTTCTTTATCTTTAGGATTCGGCGGTGTTTTGCCATCAACGAGATAAAGAATCAAATCCGCGCTTTCTCCCGCATTCATAGAGTGTTTGGAGACATTTTGAAACAACGAATCTTTGTCGTCTAATCCCCCGGTATCTAGCAACAAAAAAGGCAAATCTTGTAAGAGTATCGTGGCTTTTTTGACATCACGCGTTGTCCCTGCAATCTCTGAAGTGATAGCGATTCTTTGTTTGCAAAACCTATTAAACAACGAGCTTTTCCCTGCATTAGGTCTGCCAACAATCGCAATGCTTCCATAAATCTTATCCATAAAAAACCTTTAAATTTAAAGTTTGATTTTACTTTAAGAGGGGGCATAAAGTCAAATCTTTAGCTTAATTTTAAGCATAAGATTCTATGATTTTATAAAAAATTTATGGAATCGTATGCAATCTAACAAACAAGCAATCATTGCAATGCTCCTTGCGGCATTGCTTTTTACAGGTATGGGAATGTTTGTCAAAACCTTAACGCCAAATTTGCCGGTGATTGAAGTAGCGTTTGCGCGGAATCTTTTTGGCTTGATTTGGCTTCTTGTTGCGCTAGGTTTGAATCCCCCAAAAACTCCACAAGGTGGCAAACCTTTTATTTTGTTTTTTCGTGGATTTGCAGGAGGCAGCGCGATGATGGCATATTTTTATAATATGTCTGTTATGCCTTTAGGAACTGCTTATGCGTTTTCTTATACTTCGCCGATTTTTATAGCACTTTTGAGTATGATTTTTATCCATGAGCGCGTCTCCTTGAAGATTTGGATAGCGATTTTTATGGGCTTTGGCGGGATCTTATTGATTTCAAACCCCCAAAGTATTGATTTAAGCTTTTTTGGATTCTTGATTGGAATTTATAGTGGAATCGGAGCGGCACTTGCTTATCTTTCCGTTGCTGAACTTGCCAAAAACTACGACCCACGCGTGATTATTGGCTCTTTAATGCTAAGTGGTTCAATTTTGCCACTTTTCGCACAATGTGTTTCTTATGAAAGCTATCCGATTGCTTTGTTTGAGCCTTTTGTAATGCCAAATTTGCAGGAATGGGGCTTGATTATCGGGCTTGGAGTGGTTTCAATCTATGCACAAATCTACCTTACCAAAGCTTATAGCTTAGGCAATCCACCGCTCATTGGCGCGATTTCTTATATCACGATTTTTTTAGCCACACTTGCTGGGATTGTTTTAGGCGATCAAGTGCCACACGGCTTTGTTGTGATAGGAATGATTTTAATTGCCTGTGGAGGAATCCTCGCTGCATTTTCAAGAAAACACAAACACGCTAGAAAATAGTGTTTTCTAAAGCAAAAATCAAATAAAACGCGTTATAATTAGAGTTTTTAATCCAATATAAAAACTAAAGGAATCTTCGTGTCAAAAGACGCACAATACGAAAACGCAACAGAGATTTTAGAAAAAACACAAGAGCCGATTCGTTATAGGGTGATTTTGCTCAATGATGACTATACGACGCAGGAATTTGTAATGGAAGTCTTGCAAATCGTTTTCCATAAAGGATTTGAAGAATCCCTTAATCTAATGCTTCAAATCCATCATAATGGCAAAGGGGTCTGTGGAATCTATCCTTATGATATTGCTGAAATTAAAGCAGTGCAAGTGCGCAAAATGGCAAAAGAAAAACAATATCCTTTACGCGCAATTTTAGAAAAAATATAAGAGAAAATGATGTTTGAAATTAGTAAAGAATTAAATATCGTGCTACAAAACGCACAAAAAGAAGCAAAAACTAGAGGGCATGAATATCTGACTTTAGAGCATATTTTCCAAGCCTTATTGGAGAATCCAAAAGTTGTTAAAACCTTGCAAGAATGCGGTGGAAACATTGATATTTTAAAACAGCAAATTAGGAGATATTTGGAGCATTTTTTGACTGCTTTTCCAGAATATCAAAACAATAGCGAAATGCCACAAGAGACTTTAGCAGTTACACGCGTGATTGAAATGATGATAAGCCATGTGCGTGGTTCTCAACGAAAACAAGCGCAAGTGAGTGATTTGCTTGCGGCGATTCTAGAAGAAGAAAAAGCATTTTGCACACAGATTCTAAAAACGCAAGGAATCACGCGTTTAAATGTGTTAGAATACATTACAGAAAATCAACAAGATTTCAACCTAGCTTCAGATAAAACCGAAAACAAAAATGCAATGAATTCCCAACCACAAGAAGAAAAACCCGAATCGGCACTTGAAAAATACTGCACCAATCTAACCAAAGAAGCAAAAGAGGGCAGAATTGACCCTGTGATTGGCAGAGAAATAGAGATTAGAAGATGTTTTGAAATTCTTCTCCGCAAGAAAAAAAATAATCCGCTTTTAGTGGGAGAACCCGGAGTGGGTAAAACCGCAGTCGCAGAAGGATTAGCACTCAAAATCGCACAAGAAGAAAGCCCTCTAAATCACACAGAAATTTATATGCTCAATATGGGCGCACTTGTGGCGGGGACAAAATATCGCGGGGATTTTGAAAAGCGCATTAAACTCCTAAGCGATGAAGTATGTGAGCGTGGGAATGTCGTGCTTTTTATTGATGAGATTCATATGCTCATTGGAGCAGGGGCAACTAACAGCGGCAGTATGGACGCGAGTAATTTGCTAAAACCTATGCTTGGCAATGGGAAATTGCGTTGCATTGGGGCAAGCACTTATGCGGAATATCGTTCGTTTTTAGACAAAGACAAAGCACTTTCGCGTCGTTTTGCCAAAGTAGAAGTTAAAGAACCAAGCGAAGAGGAAAGCGTCTTGATTCTACAAGGCGTGAAAAAATACTACGAAAACCATCATAATGTCCGCTATACTGATGAGGGAATCGCACTCATGGTAGAACTCTCTGTGCGTTATTTGCACGAGCGATTCTTGCCAGATAAAGCCATTGATATTATGGACGAAGTGGGTGCGAGTTACAAGCTAGATGGCAAAAGTGGCAAAGTAAGTTTGCAAAGC
Source organism: Helicobacter sp. MIT 05-5294 (assembly GCF_000765675.1). Lineage (GTDB taxonomy): Bacteria > Campylobacterota > Campylobacteria > Campylobacterales > Helicobacteraceae > Helicobacter_D. Next base: position 4,258 of record NZ_JRPA02000014.1, read on the forward strand.
ATTAAACAAATGGTTGCCAAAATGGCTAGAATCCCGGAGATTGAAGCGACGAAAGATGATAAAAGTTTGCTAAAAAACCTAGAGAAGCACCTCAAAAGCAGAATCTTTGGTCAAGATGAAGCGATTAGTGAAGTCGTTAGTGCGCTCAAACGCAACAAAGCGGGTTTAAGTGCGCCCAACAAGCCGATTGGTTCTTTTTTGTTCAGTGGTCCAAGTGGTGTGGGCAAAACCGAACTTGCTAAAGAAATCGCAAAATCTTTAGAAATTAATTTTGAACGCATTGATATGAGTGAATATATGGAGAAATTCTCTACTTCGCAGCTGATTGGCGCAGCAGCGGGTTATGTCGGCTATGAAAAAGGCGGAATCCTAACAGAAATGATTAAGAAAAATCCGCATACTTTGTTGTTGCTAGATGAAGTAGAAAAAGCCCACCCGGAAGTCTTGAATCTGTTTTTGCAAGTTATGGATTATGGCAAATTGACAGATAATAATGGGCAAAGCGTGGATTTCTCTTCTGTTATTTTAATTCTCACTTCTAATGTGGGCTCTAAAGAAGCTCCTGTGCTTGGATTCAAAAAAGATTCCACAGGGCGTTTTTCTAGCGCAATCAAAGAAAGCTTTTCTCCAGAATTTAGGAATCGCTTAGATGCAATTATTGCCTTTAACGCCTTAACAAAAAAAGAGATTCTAAGAATCGTAGAAAAAAATATCGCGGATTTAAATCGCCAAATTCAGCCTAAAGGTGTGGAAGTTGCCTTGACAAACAGCGCGAAAGAGTATTTGGCTGAAATTGGCTTTAGCGACGAGCTTGGTGCGCGTCCTCTTGCACTTATGATTCAAAAAGAAATCAAAAATCCAATGAGCGATTTAATGTTATTTGGGGATTTGAATAAAGGAGGCAAGGTTTGCTTTGAATACAAAAACCAAAAACTCACCTATCACCTTGAAACAAAAAACACAGAATCCAATACGCCAAAAGCCAAAGCATTATCCCGTAAAACAATTTCTAGTAAGGCGCAAACAAAGCCTAAACGCGTTGGCAAAAATGGCAAATATATAGAGGCAAAAGATGATTGATTTTGCTTGGAATTTAGAATCGCAAATCGCGGCGATTTACCGCAAAAGTGGTTATATACACGGAATAGAAAAAATAGAGGCGCAGAGTTTGGAATCCTTGTTTGGATTAGAAAAAGAAATCGCACTTTTACGCGCAAACACGGAGGCGTTTTTATATGAAAATTTAGGTGTTAATGTGCTTTTGTGGGGTGCTAGAGGCTGCGGCAAAAGCTCGTTGATTAAGGCTTTGTTGCTTCAATATGCTAAAGACAATTTAAGAGTTTTGCAAGTTGAAAAAGAAAATTTAGAGATTCTGCCAGAGATTTTGGATATTTTGCGCAACAAGCATTATAAGTTTATTATTTTTTGCGATGATTTGAGCTTTGAGAATAACGAAACCGCCTACAAAGGCTTAAAAAGCATTTTGGAGGGTGGATTGGAAGCATTACCGCAAAACATCAAAATCTATGCAACCTCTAATAGACGCCATTTGTTACCGGAATTTCACGATGAAAATGAAATTTTTGGCTACGAGGGAAATGAGGACAAAATCGCATTAAGCGATCGCTTTCCTTTGTGTATTGGATTCTACACGCAAGGAAGTGCAGAGTATTTGGAAATTTTGGCGGGATATTTCAAAGAAATAAAAGAAAAAGACGCAAAGCAGTGGGAAGAAATTTGCAGAATCGCAATGCAATATGCAGCGCAAAAAGGCTCTCGCAATCCACGCACAGCGGCACAATTTTACGCGCTTTATCAAAGCGGTTTGCTAAAATATTTATAACGAACAAGGAGGAAAAATGATTAAAAAATGTTTATTTCCAGCCGCAGGTTATGGCACACGATTCTTACCGGCGACAAAAACAACACCAAAGGAAATGTTGCCTATCATCAATAAGCCTTTAATCCAATATGGCGTGGAAGAGGCAATGGAGGCAGGAATCTACAATATGGCAATTGTTACAGGGCGCGGAAAAAGGTCGTTGGAGGATTATTTTGATATTAATTATGAGCTAGAACACCAACTTAAAGGCACAAGCAAGGAAAATATGCTTAAAGATATTCGTCATGTTTTGGAGGCTTGCACTTTTTCTTATACACGACAAATGGAAATGAAAGGATTGGGACACGCAATATTGGTTGGAGAAAACCTTGTAGGAAATGAGCCATTCGCAGTGATTTTGAGTGATGATTTGTGCGATAATGACGGAGAGGGTGTATTAAGCCAAATGTGCAGAATCTATGCTAAATATCGTTGCTCTATTGTCGCAGTAGAAGAAGTAGAACTTGAAGAAGTGAGCAAATATGGTGTGATTTCAGGAAGAAAAATAGATGAAGATGTTTTTGTAGTAGATAATATGATTGAAAAGCCTAGCAAAGAGGAAGCTCCAAGCAATCTAGCAATTATCGGACGCTATATTTTAACCCCGGATATTTTTGAGATTCTTCATCGCACAAAGCCGGGCAAAAATGGAGAAATTCAAATCACAGACGCGCTTTTGGAGCAATGCAAAAAAGGAATGGTATTAGCCTATAAATTTAAGGGCGTTCGCTATGATTGTGGAAGCGTAGATGGTTTTGTCCAAGCGACCAATGTATTTTATGATAAACTGAAAAAGTAAATCAATGTATAGCTTCAATCTCTATCTTTTTATCTTCGTATTTTTGTGCATTTTAATGATGCCATTTTTCCTACTTGCGGGAGGATTTGTGATTTATGAGCGAATCCAAACTTACCTTGCTGCTTTAAAAGGAAGAGAGAGAAAGTTTCAAAACATTAATTATTTAATTTCAATTTTCAAAGATGAAAACTCCGAACAAGAATTATTAGAAGAAGCCTTAGAGGCTTTCAATAAGCATTTTATGCACTTTGGAGAAATTAGCAAAGAAAGCAAAGAATATCAAGGGCGTATAGATTTCATCGGTGCGCTTTCTTGGTGTCCTAAAATGGATATTGACCGCGTCGTAAATTATCGCGAAGAACTCGTCAAAAGCAATCCAAACTACAAAAAAGAAATAGAAACCGTGATTGGTTCGGCATTAAAGAATCGTGATGAGAAAAAAGGCAAAAAGAAATAGGATTCAAATAACAAAAAGGAAAGCACAATGGATTATTTAGCGTTAAAAGGGCAGGTGCGTTTGCAAGGGGCTATTAATATCGCAGGAGCGAAAAATTCCGCCTTGCCTTTGATAGCGACTACTTTACTTGCCACAAACAAAGTAACCTTAGAAAATCTGCCTAATGTCGTAGATATTAAGACATTTTTAAATTTGCTCACAATGCTTGGCTGTGAAGTGAGCGAAATAGACGCGCACACTACGAGCGTAGAGATTTCTAAGCTTAATAGCACAAAGGCGACTTATGATATTGTGCGCAAAATGCGTGCGTCTATTTTAGTTTTGGGACCGCTTTTAGGACGCTTTGGACATTGTGAGGTGAGTTTGCCCGGAGGTTGTGCTATTGGTGCGCGTCCTGTGGATTTGCATATCAAGGCTTTAGAAAAAATGGGTGCAGAGATTCGTATTGAGGGCGGATACATCGTCGCAATGGCTAAAAATGGGCTAAATGGAGCGACCATTAACTTTGATAAAATCACGGTTACAGGGACAGAAAATATTTTAATGGCAGCCGCAATGGCAAAAGGCAAGACGACCTTAATTAATGCCGCCAAAGAACCCGAAGTCGTCCAGCTTTGTGAAGTATTAAAGCAGGGTGGGGTGGAGATTTATGGAATCGGAAGTGAAACCATAGAAATTTATGGGACAGATAGGGAGGGCTTGAAGTTTCCAGAGACCATTTGCGTGATTCCAGACCGCATTGAAGCAGGGACTTATTTGTGCGCAGGAGCGATTACAAACTCTCAAATCACCTTGCATAAAGTCAATCCTACCCATTTAGGGGCAGTGATTTCCAAACTTGAAGAGATTGGATTTAAACTTACCTTTAATCACGATTCCATTACGATTTATCCTGCAACAAAACGCAATGCCTTTGAACTCTCCACGACAGAATACCCCGGATTCCCTACAGATATGCAAGCACAGTTTATGGCACTTGCAACGCAATGTGAGGGCAGTAGCATTATTGAAGAAAGGCTGTTTGAAAATCGTTTTATGCATGTGAATGAGTTACAACGCATGGGGGCAAATATTAGTTTGCGTGGCAATACCGCGACGATTTATGGAATCAGCGAATTGATTGGTGCAGATGTAATGGCGACGGATTTACGCGCTTCTAGTGCGCTAGTGATTGCGGGTTTGGTAGCAAAAGGACAGACGGATATTCACAGAATCTACCATTTAGATAGGGGATATGAGAATCTAGAAGCCAAGCTCACAAAACTCGGTGCGCGAATCTCTCGTTTCCAAGAATAGGGCGGCTATGAAGATTCCGCATATTCCTGTTTTGTTGGAACAAGTTTTAGAATCTTTCAATACAGATTTAGCCCAAAGAGGCGGGGTGCTTGTGGATTGCACATTAGGCTTTGGAGGACATAGTGAAGCACTTTTGAAAGCATATCCAAAGCTTAAAATCATTGGAATTGACCAAGATAAAAATGCAATCCATTTTTCACTCTCGCGCCTAAAAGATTTTGGAGAGAGGTTTGAATCGCGTTTTGGCAGATATAGTGAGGTGCTTGGGCAGCTTTTAAGACAGGACGAAATGCGTCAAAATCTTGTTGGCATCTTGGCGGATATTGGCGTTTCTTCTTTACAATTTGACGACAGGGAACGCGGATTTTGCTTTGATTCAGAACAGCTAGATATGCGAATGAATCAGGAGCGAATCTTGGACGCCAAAGAGATTGTAAATCATTATAGTCTTAGCCAATTAGAGCAAATTTTTCGGGATTTTGGGGAGATTAGAGAATACAAAAAACTCGCGCGATTGATTGTGGATTCACGCAAAGTGCAAAAATTTACAAGTTCCAAAATGCTTAGTGATTTGATTGCCAAACATTTCAAACACCCCAAAATCCACCCAGCAACTCTTGCATTTCAAGCCTTAAGAATCGCGGTTAATGATGAATTAGGCGAATTAGAGCGACTGCTTTATGAAATTAGAGAAAATCCACTACCTGATGGGGCGAGGCTTTCTATTATTTCTTTTCATTCGCTAGAAGATAGGCTTGTAAAACTTGCATTTAAAGAATGGGAGAAAAAGTGCATTTGTGACGATGGGACAATGCTATGCACTTGTGGCAACAATCACCAAAAAGGAAAGAATCTTTATAAAAAACCTCTATGTGCCACAGAATCCGAAGTGCGCACGAATCCTCGCTCACGCAGTGCGAAATTGCGTTGCTTTGAATTTAATAGGGAAAACAAATGAAAAAGCTTAGAGAAGATTATTTGGATTTTTTAGAAGAATATTATCTTAAAGCCAACGATTCTGCGTTAAAAGCGCAAGACAAAGAGCAAGAATCCGATGAAAATCTTATTTTGCTAGACGACTTAAAACTTAAGACAAAAGAGGGCTTGTTAGAGGGGGCAGAATCGCAGATTGAAAGCTTGAATCTTGAAGAAAAAGAAGAGGTTTGGGAAATGGATTTTAATTCCAAAGAAATTTCTTTTAGATTCGTGTGCTTGGTTTTAGCGTGTATGTTTGTCGCGCTTTTGCTTTTTATCCCAAAAGTCTATATTTGCAACAATATTTACTATGTCAGCCGCAATCTAATCCAGCTTCAAGCGCAATTAGATTCTTTAAATGAAGAAAATAAATACATTAAAAAACAACTAGAAGATATTAAGTTTAAAAATCTAACATACGAATTGAATTTTTAGGATTCCAAAGAGAGTAGGGGGGGATACTCTCTTGTAAATTTAGAAAGTTTTAAGCGTTAAGGGTAAAGGAATTTGCACTAAAACCCGCGCTAGAGCAATGGAAAATCTCCAAACTCTCAATGTCCATTTTTTTTGCTTTCCATTCCAAAGGATTTTGCTCCTCGGCATTTTGTAAGCCCAATTTTGCCGTGGTAATGCTGATATTAAACTCTCTAGAGTTAAAGCCTTTAAGATTGCTAGAAGTATTAGAATCTTGTTGGTTACCAACCTCTTTTCCAATTCCCAAAAACACTTCCAAAGAGGAGCTTAAGACATTGTGTAACGATTCAAACAATAATGCCACCTCCTCATCGCTTCTTCCATAGATTCTACCAAAATCATTTTTCTGACTCAAAATTTCTTGAAAAGCATTGGATATTGCATTATTTGTGCTATCCATTACAAGTAACATATTATCCAAGCCGCTATTTTTGAAGCTTTCTCCATCAAGCTCCCCGTCGTATTCTAATGCGAATTTTTGTCCCTCCAAGAATCCTTTAAGTGCGTCATTGACGCTTTCTGCACTGCCGGTTATTTGACTTTCAAGGCTTTTGCCCATTACAAGCTGTGTTTTAGAAACAAAAGTATTGCCATTTTTATCTGTGATTTCAGAATCAAAATTCGCTACCAAAGAAGAAGTATAAGAGAGGCTTTGCGCATATTGTCCTGTTGCACTATCATAGCTTATCGTGTAGGTAATGCTTTCTTGCACTTCAATGCTACTTGCAGGGACTATTTGCACATTTTCTAAACCTTTTAAAGGGGTTTCACCTACTTTTTCGCCATTTAAAAACCTTAGATTGCTTAAAATATCCAAATCTCCATTTTTTGCGTTCTTAGTAGTGATTGCAGAATCCAACATTTCTAGTGGATTCTTAAAATCCAAAGATTTATCTTTTGGCGCGTTTTGCTCCTCTTTTGGCTTCATTTCATCGGGTAATTGTCTAAGATTCTGCAAATTTACCACATTATTTTTTGCATTTTGCAATCCAAAATTTAAAAGCCCACCTAGAACTTTATTTGTCAAATTTGCTCTTAGTGAATCTATCGGATTCTTTGCGGTTTCTGCGGTTTGGTTGGTTGCATTTGACTTGACTTTATTTTCATCTGTTTGCGCATTGTTTTGTTTAATGCGCGGTTTTAGATTGTTTAAAGCCTCGTTTGCAAAGGGATTGTTAAAGGTATTCAAAAAAGGATTGTTTTGAAATGAAATTGCCATTTTTGCTCCTAAAAATTAAAATCAATAAAACAAACGCGCATTAGGCTTCAAACCTAAAAGAAGCACTTGTTGCGTTCAATGAGCCAAAGAATAGACTAGAATTGTCTAGTTTTTTGCCCGCCCATTGCGCGTTGAATTGTTCATAAGAGGCATTAATTGTGAGCACATTTTGGTTTTTAAGCCAATCTGCAATCGCAGGATTATTTTGGTTTTCTTTAGGAATCCCAACAAACATATCTAGGTTAGAAGTCAGTATGTTTTTGAGATTAGAAAGCAAAGCCGATACATTTGTAGAATCTTTCGCGCTTTGAGAATCTGATTTTTGCACCGCATTAGATGCGGAATCTTCATTGGTTTCAAACAAGAAGAGCATATTATTTAATCCTTTTTGCAAACTCTCTCCCATTTCACTTAAATCGCCATCAAAATCTATATTGAAAGTTTGTCTTTCAAAAAAGTTTTTGAGGGCAGAGGAGAGTGATTCTTGCCCATTTGTGATTTGCTGTTCAAAGTTTTTACCCAATGCAAGCTGACTTTGCGTTTTCATTTTGTTGCCATTCTTATCAGAAAATTCTGCGTTAAAAGTCGCCGTAAAAGAAGAGGAGTATTGCAGAGTTTGGGAATATTCCCCGCTTTGACTATTGTAGCTTAAACTATAAGAAATGTTTTGGGTAAATTCAAAACTTGTGGCATTAAATAACGAACCCACATAAACGCCGCCTTTAGAACCGCCCGGAGCGTTTGCGCTTGAAGCGGGTAGTTGGGCATTTTTCATAATGCTTTCTAGCATAGAATTTGCAATCTCATCGTATCCATTTTGAATCGCATCTTCTAGGTTTCTTAGCATTACACTTGCAATGCTGTTTTGCGCTTTGTCTATCGGGCTAATATTGTAAATACTTTGCTTTGATTGGTTGCTGATTGTTATATTTGCATCTTGAGTGCCTGTCTTTGCGTTGTCGTTCTCTGTTTTTTCTCCATTATCGCGTCCTTTGGCGATTCTTGGTTTGAGATTATCAAACGCATTTGCGAATGAATTGTTAAAAAGATTGTTTTGGAATGAAATTGCCATCTTGTAATCCTGCCTTTACAAAAAACTTGAATATAATAATATCGTAAAAATTAATGAAAACTTAATAGCAATTCAAGTAAATTGTTGAATTTTTGAAATGAGGGCATATTGCAAGTGTGTTGTGAGAACTTCTTGCTATTTAAAAAAAGTTTGAAAATTGCAGTTTTCAATACAAAAATTAAAATTTTAGAGGGATTTGTGGGTTTGGTTTATGGACTTGAAAGCTGAATTAACTTTAAGTTTCAAGGATTGGCACGATGGCAATTAATATTACAAATAACTTAGGCTTAAAAGCGTCTTCTGATATTGTAAAAAAGCATTATGGTAATTCCAAAAGATAAAAACATTTTTGCTATAAAGTTTAATTTTGATATAATAAAACCTTATTTGATTTTTATAGATTCTAAAATTATTAAGGGTTTATATGCGCTATCCACTTGATTTTAAAGATGACTTTCCTAATAACTTATTGTTTTGGATGGAACGCTTTATTTATAGTAAACTCAACAGCCTTTCAAATCATCAAGTAAGAGATAAAAAGGAGATTGTGAATGCGTTGAATAAATTAAGATATGGAATCGCAGAGATTAAAGAACTACAAGAGATTTGCAAACAATGCCGAAATGCTGGTTTGATTGGCATTAATACCTATGTCCAACCCCTCATCAAACTTTATGAACATCTCACTTATTTAGGACTTGCAAGCCTCAAAGAAGTAGATGAGGAAATGCTTAAAGAATTTCTCACGATTTACACAAGCGCACTTTCTGATGCGACCAAAAAAAATTATCGTATGACGCTTTTAAATTTTTTTGGATTTATTGATAAACAAAACGAAGACGATGAAGGATCTTCTTATAATTTCCGCATTGAACTCAAAAATTGGGGTGGTTTGCGTGGCAAAAGTGGGCAAAAACTGCCCTCTTATATGAACGAAAATGAAGTGCATCGTTTTTTAAATGGCATCAATTCTTTTCCTTTTAAGCATGAAGATTTAGGCGCACGCAATCGCTTGTTACTAAAGCTCATTATCTACACCGGAATCCGCGTGAGTGAGGCATTGAATCTCAAAATAAAAGATATTACGCTTGATGGTGAGTTTTTTCTAATTCAAGTGCGTGGCAAAGGCAATAAACCGCGCGTTGTGATGATTAAGGCAAAAAATATTAGTTGCGACTTTTCTGCGTGGATAAACTTCCGTCCAACCGAAGTGCAAGATGAATTAGTTTTCTGCAATCATAAAGGCAAAAAACTCACACAAGCCTATGTTAGCAGAATCGTAGAGCAAGTATTGCTCACCAATGGAATCCGCAAAGAAAAAAATGGTGCGCATATGTTGCGCCATAGTTTCGCCACCCTACTCTATCAAAAAAGCCAAGACTTGGTGCTAGTGCAAGAAGCACTCGGACATGCCAATCTTAACACTTCCCGCATTTATACGCATTTTGACAAGCAAAAGCTCAAAAATACCACAGAAATTATGAATTAGATCCCTATTGTAAAGCTCAAAACCCTACAAGCCACCACAAAAATCTTCTAGTTGGCAATGTGCCCCATAAACTCTTCTCTCGTCCTATGATCACTTTTAAAAAGCCCACGAATCGCACTTGTCAGCATTAAGCTATTTTGCTTTTCCACTCCTCGCATCACCATACACATATGCTTTGCTTCCGCGACAACCATTACCCCTTTAGGTTGTAAGACTTCCATTAATGTATCCGCAATCTGTGCAGTCATTTTTTCTTGAATCTGCAAACGCCTTGAATATACTTCCACCAAACGCGCAAGTTTAGAGATTCCGACGACTTTAGAATCCGGAATATAGCCGATAGAAATCTTGCCAAAAAAAGGCAACAAATGATGTTCGCATACAGAATAAAATTCAATATTCTTTAATACCACCATTTCATCACAAGCACCCTCAACAAAAACCCTGCCCAAAATCTCTTTGGGGTCGCTTTTGTATCCACTATATAAATGTTCCCAACTTTTTATCACGCGTTTTGGAGTTTCCAATAAACCCTCTCGCCCCCTATCCTCTCCGATAAAATCAAACATTTCTCGGAGATTCTCTTCAATTTGTTGAATCTTTTGATTATCTTTCATTTGTTTCCTTTATTTTTGCAGCAAAGCCGCAATGCGATTCTCAATGCTTGGGTGCGTGCTAAACATTTCTTTAGGGCTGAAAATATAAAGGGCTGTGCGCGTGGGATTGTCGTTTTGTGAAAAATCCGATTGCGCGTAATTGCCACTGATTTTTTGTAATGCACGAATCATTGGTGCATTATCATTCATCAAATATGCCGCTCCAGAATCCGCCATATATTCACGCGAACGACTTAGAAACATCTGCAATACAAGCGTAAGCAATGGCAAGACGAATTGTAAAATCGCTAAAAGAGTGTAAGCCATTTGCGCTCCTTTTTGACGAGAATTGCGCACAGAGAATTGACGCACACCATAATTTACAACTAGCAGCATAATATTGCTTAAGATTCCAACCACCAAAGTTAGCCGAATATCGCCGTGTCGGATATGGCTTAGTTCGTGTGCCATTACGGCTTTAGTTTCCTCGCGTGATAGATTGTGCACAAGTGTAGTTGTAAGTGCGATAAGCGAGTTTTTAGCTTCCCAACCACTTGCAAAAGCATTCATAAAAGGTGCTTCCATCAAGAAAAGCTTAGGACGAAAAGGAAGATTCGCCGCTACAATAAGCTCATCTAAGATTTGGCTTAGCTCCCTCTCTTTTGCGTTTGCCTCTTTGCCTTGCAGAATCTCTTTATATTCGTTTCCATTAAGCAAAATGCGTTTGAAGTTGAGAATCGCAAAACAAACAACAAGTGCCGCAACCACCAACAACACCGCAGTAATCAAAGGGAATTTGGCAAATGTTAGCAGTTGATATAGCCCCTCGCCCAAACTCCTAGCATTAATGCGCACAATATCAGCCAACAAGCCAATGAGGACAAAAATAAGCAAATAAATCGCAATTACGCATTTTGTTTTAAATTGGTTTTCTTTGATGATTTTATCAAACATTAAACTTCCTAATAAGACAAATCTAATTTTTCAAAAGCCAAAGCTATTCACAGGATTCTAAATCTTCACTAAAGGATTCCATAATTTCACAATGTGCCAACTCGCGCAGTAGATTCGTTGCATACGCCCCTTTTGGCAAATAAAACTCTAACTCGCCTTGCGCTTCTTCTTCTTTATAGCGAAAATTTAGATTCTCTGGAAAAATCCACGCATAGCGTCTCTGCCCTACACTCTTGATTCTGCAATCCAAAAATTTGGATTCTAAAACCCCTGCCCCCCATTGACTAATCTTAACTTTTTCACCGCTTAAAGCCCCTGTGATTGCTGTTTCTTTGCGCATAAAGCGTTCGGATTCTATCATTAAATCACTTGTTTCATTAAGCATAAAAAGTTTGCCAAAAGGATAATGACAAAGATAATCGCCTTTTAGGATTTTAAACCAATGCGGTTGGGATTTTAGCCTTTTGCAAGTATTCATATCAAGAAATTCTTGTGGAATCTCATCGCAATCAAGATACATTTTAAGGGTTTTAGGAATGGAATCCAAAGGGGTATTTGCAATTAAATGAGAAATATCAATGCGCAAAGAAAGCCATAGGTTATAAAGATAGCTTTGATAGGCACTAATAAGAAAATTCTGCATTTTTTTATTACGCACTTTTCGCTTTTTTTCTATAATCTCCAAACCTGCTTGATAATTATCTCCCTCTTTTCCGAATCTTTGGTAGCCAAAATAATTTGGAATCCCAAATTGCTCCATTGTTTTGCAGACTTCTGCGGTTTTTTGCGCATTTAACTTATCTAGCTTTTTGAGGCGGATAAAAAACTTATTTCCTTTTAAATGCCCAAGCTTGATTTTGTTATTATGATAAGTTTTCTCTAGAATCTTAATATTTGGAAGATTTAGCAATTCTATCTTGTCTGTTAAATGTCTAGGCAAACTGATATATTGGATACTTAAGGCATTTTTGTCTTTTAAACCCGCATATCCTATTTCATTTTCTTTGATTCCTAGATTTGAAGAAAGAAGCTTTAAGATTTCGAAAGTTGTTAAAGATTTTTTGCGTAATTTCAAAATCAAATGCGCACCCTCCCCACTAAAAGAGTAAAGCGGCACTTCTTCTACGACAAAATCACGCGGACTTTGCTTGAAATAAAATTGAATCGGGGAATGCGTATAAGCGAATGCGAGATTCATAATGCAACTAATGACAACCGCAACTGCCGCAACAACCCCCGCCCTCACCATGATGGTGTTCTTGAGCGTGTAATCCGCAAGTTAATTCTTTGTCTGTTGCTTCACGAGCATCCAAAACGCTAACAATAAAATGCAATTCTTTCCCTGCCAAAGGGTGATTGTAATCTATAATCACCATTTCATCATTAAAATCTTTTACGATAACTTGAGCTGTTTCGCCATTTTCTCCTTGTCCAAACAAAGTCATACCTTGTTGCAAGTCAATTCCGACAAATTGATCTCTTGGAACTTCTTGCACATATTCAGAAAAATACTCACCATAAGCATTTACAGGTGCAACAATCACTTCTTGTTTATCGCCAACTGACATTTGCGCAATGGCTTCTTCTAAACCTTTAATAATTTCACCTGCACCCATAATAAATTCCAATGGCTTACCGCCAATATTGGAATCCAAAATTTCTTCTGTTCCGTTTTCTTTGACCTGATATTCAATACTTACTACTTGATTATTTTCTATCATTTTTTCTCCTTTATTTAAGTTGAATGCCTGATTATTTTAAAAGTTTCTTGGCTTCTTTGGCTTCATTGGATTTCGGATAAAGTGAAACGAGAGATTCCAAAAAGCGTTTAGCATTTTCTTCTTCTTTGATAGCCCTGAAAGATTTTGCACTATTAAGCATAAGACGCGGCATATAGTCTGCCTTATCATAGCGCGTAGCACTTGTTTTGTAATAATAAATCGCATCTTCATAGCGTTTTTGTGCAAAAGCAATTTCTCCTAGCAAATAATTCCCACGCGCAGGTTTATAGTTGCCTTTAACCGCAAATTGCAAATATTCATCTGCAGAATCATAGTTTTTGTTTTTAAAAAACTCTTCCCCTTCTTTAAACACATCGGATAATTGTTTATTTTTTAAGTTTGTTTTAGAAGCTGTTGGCTCATTTTGGGATTTTTTTGTTTGAGAATCTTGTTTATTTTGCGTTTGGGAATCATTGGTTTGAGATTCGGACTTAGAAGAATCCTTGTTTTGTTCTGTTTTTTCTTTGCCGGATTCCTTATTTGATGAATCCTTTAAAGAATCTGTTGTTGATAAATTCGCTTGAGGATCTGCTTGTGTATTGTTACCCTCTAAATTCGCAATCACCGCGTTAATTTTTGCATTTGTAGCTACGACTTCTTGGGATTCTGCTTGAGGAGTTGCAGGGTTGTTTGCCTTAGCTTGAGATTCTATCTCCTTTGATTTTTGTTGTTTTAAAGTAGCGATTTGCTCTTTTAACTCGTTGATTTCGTTTTGCATTTGCGTATTTGTCTTTTGAATTAAAGCTCCCAATGCAGAAATACTATTCTTTAGCTTATCAATATTCTCGTTTTGCAATGCAAAATTAGAATCTACATGCTTACGAATTTCCTCTGAAGTTGCGTTGTTCTCACCTCGGACTAATTCAATTTTATTTGCGTTATTTTGGATTCTTTGAATCTGCCCTTCAAAAATACTTTTTAAGCCTTCTTGCGATTCTTCTATGATTTGAACTTTATTAGAAAGATTAAAAAGTTTTTCATTGATAATTTGAGATTCGGTCTTTTGTGGGGCTTTCCCACCGGCGTTAAAAGCCGATGGCTCTTCCCCATATAAGAAGCTAACTAACAATAAGCTTGAAGCAATTAATTTTTGCAACACAAAAACCTTAAGGCAACATTTTGAAAGTTACTTTTCTATTTTCTGCCCAACAATCTCTTGTTTTAGCGGTGCAAGTTGGTTTGCTTTCGCCATAGCTTACAAGACTTGTTTTGCCCTCTTCAACGCCTTGAGCAACTAACGCATTTTTAACCGCAACAGCTCTTTTAAGACCCAATGCGTAATTGTATTCATCAGTTCCCCACTCGTCAGTGTTTCCTTCGATTCTAACATTTAATGTTCCTGCAGAAATAGAAGTTAAAATTCTCGCGTCTCTTTCTACTACGGATTGCATATCTGGACGCACTACGAATTGATCAAAGTTGAAGAATACATTGCGCAAACCATCTTCTACATAGCTGATTCTTTCTTCAAGATTCACGAAGTTGTCTCTATTGTAATCATATCCACTTCCATCGTTATTATAGTATCTACCGCTTTGTTGAGCGTTTGCGTCAGATTCTACATTGCTTTTGTTACTACAACCTGTTACCAATAATGCGGCTGCCAATGAGCCTAAAACTAGAAATTTTTTCATTTCTACTCCCTGGATTTAATTAAAAAACGCGATATTATACCAAAAAAAATACAATTTGGTATAAAATCTTTATTTTACCAATCCATAGATTGGATTGTGCTACCACTAAGCGGGAAAAGTAGCGTTTTGTTGTAATTCAAGCGAATAATCCCTAACGCGCTTTGATTGCCCTCATGTTTTACATACATAATTGTTTCGCCATCTTTTGAAAAACGCGGTAGCTGATTTACTCCATTGGCACTTAAACGGCGAATAAAATCGCTTTTGGTGGAAATCAGATAAAGGTTAAAGGTATTGCGATTAAACTCATCACTTGTTTCGCGGCTAGAATAAACAATATAATTCCCATTCGCACTTGCTGCATTGTTGTTGCGCCCATGATAAACCATTTGTTCCACAGCCCCACTTGCTTCTCCACTTAATGGAATCGCAAAAACATTAGGATAGCCCAAACGATCAGAAATAAACATTACTCTTTTTTCGTCTTCAATGAAATTCCCGCTTACATCAATTCCGCTATATTTTGTAAGCCTCGTAAGATTCCTACTTGACACATCATAGAGATAAATATCGGCTTGTTCATTTGGAGCCATTGTGAGCAGCACTTTAGTAGAATCTTGGCTTACATCTGAAGCGACTAACATACCATTGCTATCCAAGATTTTTTGATTCTGTCCGTTTGTTAAATCAAATCTAAAAAGTGTTGGTTTGTCTAAGTATTTTGTATAATAAAAAGCGGTTTGCGCTTCATTTGCCCACTTAGGAAAAATATTTAACCCACCGCTTACGATTCTTTTTTTGTAAGTCAGTGTATAATCGCTCGTAAGAATCTCGCTTTCTCCGGGAGTTGTATAGTGAGATAAAACCACCATTCTCTCCATCCAATCCACTTTAGGAGCTTTGATATAATCATTAATATCAATCGCCATTTTATGTGCCAAAAAAGGATAAGATTCTGCATTGTTTGTCTTATATTCTTTGCTTAAAGCCAATAAGCCTGTATTTGCATCATAAAGTTGAAGCTTTGCTTCTAAATTGTCTTTGGTTATCTCCGCATTCACTCGTGCAATAAGATCAATTTTGCTTTTGCGGTATTCGTCAAAATTCAACACCATTGCACTTGAGACGCTTTCTTGGGATTCTTGTGTTGCAAAATGCCCCGTTACCTTTAAATCCGCAATCAACATTTTGAAAATTCTTTGGCTGTATTCTTTTTGTGAATAATCCCTGCCTGTATTTTGCACCAAAATATTAGGGAGATTCCCAAACTTTTTCACGACTTCCAATGTTGCATCAATGGGTTCTGCAAAAGCAAAACTAACACAAAACAACAAAAGACAAATTTTTTTCATCTTACACCTCTGTTTTAAAAGTTACCATAATATTGGTTTGAGCTCCACCTTCAAAGCGTGGAAATTCTTGGACACGCATTATATCTAAAAACTCTTGCAATGCCTTATCAAAATCCAAATTCCCAGATAGCCTAACGATAGAATAGGAAAACTTTCCTTGCGCATTAATGCTGATTTGCACTTCTGCCTTGTGTTCTTGTGAAGTGCGAATCGGATTCCAATTTTGAGCTAAAATCTCCTGCACTTTAGCATAAAACTCGTCATATTCTCCTTTTGGAGTAACAAAACTTAGAGTTTTTTGAGTATCCAAATTGGACATAATTTTTTCTAATTCTTGGCTTAAATTTTCGCTTTGAGAAGTCTCATTCGCCTTTTTCTTTTTGGCGATTTTATCGTTCTGACTTTGTGGTTTTAAGGCATCTTTCTTTACGGGAATCTTGGAATCCACTTGTTTAAAAAGTTCATTAATACCCAATCCTGTGTTTGCCGTTTTAGAAGCACTTTCTTTCTTGATTGGAATTGCTTCTACCCTTTTATCCATACTTTTTTGCGCTGTATTGATAGTGTTTTTTTGTTGAATCTCTTCAATTAAATCTATGCTAAAGGTTGTTTCTTTGTTGAAAGCATAAGCTTTAGGAGTTTTTTGCGCTGTATTGAACTGCCAAATCAATAAGGCAACAATGGAAATATAGCTAAAGATTGCGATTCCGCCACTTGAAATAAATAAAACAATTTTAGCCATCGGTAACGAGCGAAACCCTTGTAAAACCTGTCTGTTTTGCAATTTTCAACAAATAAATTACATCTTCATATTTAAGATTCTTATCTGCCCTAATATAAACTTGCGTATTTTTGTCGTAAGTATTGGCAAACACGACAAACGCATCAGGAAAACTATCAAAAGTCAAAATATCGTCTTTAAGGTAAATATTGCGCTTTAAATCCATACGAATTTCAATCTTGGAATCCTCTTGCATTGTTGCACTCTTAGAGCCTTGTGGCAAAGAAATCTCTTCTTGATATACAATCACAGGAGCTGTTACCATAAGAATCGCCAAAAGCACAAGCATAATATCCACCAAAGGCGTAATGTTTAAATCTGGTGTTTCGTCCCAATTATAATGCACTTTCATTTTGTCTTAAATCTATAAATTAGTTTTTGGAGAAATTAATACATTAATTTGCAATTGTAAATAAGTATTTAATTCAAAAACTTTGCGTTTTAGGAATAAATTAAAAGAATAGGCTGGAACTGCGGTTAGAATCCCTGCAGCCGTCGCCACAAGAGCTTTTGAGATTACAGGTGCTATCACATCTAAAGTAGCTTTTGAATTGGTCCCTAATTTAGAGAAAGCCTCCAAAATCTCAACAACCGTGCCAAATAAACCAATAAAAGGTGCAGTGGAAGCTACGATTCCAAGAAAGGTCAAACCAATCGTTGCATCTTTGATTGCTTTATCTAATGAATATTGCAACATAGGCTCTGTTAGTTTTTTATCAATCCCAATAAGATTAGAACCCAATAAAGAATTTTTTGGCAATGTATTGCGTCCGCCCAATAAAACTTCAAGACATCGTTTTTCATTACTTAGTGCTAAGCTTAAGGAAAAATAGCGATATAAAAAAATCCAAAGCACCAACACAAAATACAAAGATAGCCAAGCCAAAACGACTATGGCAATAACACCATAGTCGCTTAACAATGTATTTAAACTCACAGAGAACTCTTTGCTGTATTTTCAATGCGAGAAACTACCATAGAAACCGCAACATTATTATCTGTTGATTCTTCCAATAGTTTTTTCGCATTTGCAATAGCTTGAGCAATTTCGCTTTCGCTATCTCCATTAATATCCACAGCCCCTTCTGCTAGAACATCAACACTTGTTTCATCTACTTTCGCATAGCCCCAATTAATTGCGACAATCTCTTTTTTATTGTCTTGTTTTTCAATTTCAATTACTCCGGCATTAAGTGTTGTTACAATTCCAACATGCCCCGGTAAGACGCCAAACTCCCCTTCACTTCCGGGAAGAGTAACGCTTTTGACATTATTAGAAAAAATCTTGCCCTCTGGAGTAACAATATCCAATTTCAAGGTTTCCATTGAAGCTCCTTAAGCATTTGCTTTCATTTTCTCCGCTTTTTCAAGAACCTCATTGATGTTACCTACCATATAAAACGCATTTTCTGGAATATGGTCATATTTACCTTCTAAGATACCTTTAAAGCCTTCCAATGTTTCTTGGAGAGTAACATATTTACCCGGACTTCCTGTAAAAACTTCAGCAACAAAGAATGGTTGAGATAAGAATTTTTCAATTTTTCTTGCTCTTTCTACAACCTTTTTATCCTCTTCGGAAAGCTCATCCATACCTAAAATTGCGATAATATCTTGCAAGTCTTTGTATTTTTGAAGCACTTGCTGAACACTTGTTGCGATTCTGTAATGCTCTTCTCCAACAACTTGTGGGTCAAGAATCCTAGAAGTAGAATCCAAAGGATCTACCGCTGGATAGATTCCCTTTTCTGCGATTTTTCTATTTAATACCGTAGTTGCATCAAGGTGAGCAAATACAGAAGCAGGTGCCGGGTCCGTCAAGTCATCAGCCGGTACATAAACCGCTTGAACAGAGGTAATAGAGCCTTTTTTTGTAGAAGTAATACGCTCTTGTAATTTGCCCATTTCACTTGCCAATGTTGGTTGGTAACCTACCGCAGATGGAATCCTACCAAGAAGAGCGGACATTTCTGCACCCGATTGAGCATAACGGAAGATATTATCAATAAACATCAATACATCAAGTCCTTTTTCATCGCGGAAATACTCTGCCATTGTAAGACCTGTAAAAGCGATTCTATTCCTTGCTCCAGGTGGTTCATTCATTTGACCATAACACAAGGCAACTTTATCCAAAACGCCGGATTCTTTCATTTCGTGATAAAGGTCGTTCCCCTCACGCGTTCTTTCTCCAACACCCGCAAATACTGAATAACCACTATGTTTAAAGGCAACATTATGGATAAGCTCCATAATAACAACAGTTTTCCCAACACCAGCACCACCAAATAAACCGACTTTACCACCTTTAGAATAAGGAGCTAACAAATCAACTACCTTGATGCCGGTTTCAAACATTTCTGTTTTAGTGCTTTGATCTTCAAAGCTTGGAGCAGTCCTATGAATAGACCATTTTTCAGGGCTTTTTAGTTCTTCTCCGCCATCTACTACTTCGCCAATCACATTAAAGATTCTTCCTAAAACCTGCTCACCCACCGGAACGGTAATAGGATTACCTCTGGCGACAACTTGCTCACCTCTTGTAAGTCCCTCTGTCATATCCATAGCAATTGCACGCACCCTATTATCTCCGATATGCGCTGCAACTTCTAATACCAATTTGTGATTGCGTCCGTCAATTGAAAATTCAATATCTAACGCTTCGTTGATTGCAGGTAGATAAGAATCAAAATCTACATCTACAACAGGACCCATGATTTGAATAATTTTTCCTACCATATTTTCTGACATTTAATATACTCCTTATTTCATTGACTCAACGCCAGTATTAATTTCTACTAATTCTGTCGTAATTGTTTCTTGTCTTGCTTTGTTATAGGCAATCGTGAGAGTTCTTGCCAATTCACCTGCATTATTTGTGGCTGCGTCCATTGCCTGCATACGAGCACTATGTTCTGCTGCCAAAGAATCCACAAGCGCATAATACATACTAAATTCAATGTATTTATTTGCCAACTCGTGCAAAATTTCATTTTCTTGCTCATTTGGTTCTACCTCTAAAATAGAAGCACACTCTTCTGGTAAAGCAATGCCTTCAATCGGTAAAAGTTGGGAAACTTTCATCTCTTGAGAAATCATATTTTTAAAACCATTATGAACCAAAATTACTTTGGAAGTAATACCGCTAAGATAATCTGCTACCGCTTTGTTAATGAACTCTGCCGCTTGTGCGTATTGTGGTGTAGCACTTAGCCCCACAACACTATCCAATATTTCAATTTCATTAAATTTATAATATTCCACTGCCTTTTTGCCAATCACTCGCAAACGCACTTTCATATTCTTTGTCTTGTGTTCCGCTATAATGCGATTCACTTCTTTAATGGTGTTAATATTGAATCCACCACACAAACCTTTATCGGCTGTAACCAATACAATATCTACAAGTTTGGATTCCTCATTTCCTTTGCTGAAATAAGGATTATCCTGCATATTCTCACCACTTGCGACTTTTGCTTTAATCTCTGACAAAACCTCTACAATTTTCTTTGCATACATCTTAGAGCGTCTTGCCATTTCGTCGGCTTTTTTTAATTTAGAAGTAGAAACAAGCTTCATTGCACGCGTAGTTTTTTGAGTGTTTAGAACGCTTGAAATCTTTTTTCTAATATCTTTTAGGTTGTTTCCCATAACAAACTCCCTATTTTACACCGCAAAATTAGATTTGAACTCTTCTAAAGCCTTGCAGAGAGTTTCTTCAATATCTTTGTCCAACATTTTTTTAGAACGAATGTCTTCAAAGATTTGTGGATATTTAGCTTCCAAGAATGGATACAAATCCGCTTCAAATTTCGTGATATTAGCGACTGCTACATCGTCCATATAACCTCTTGCACCTGCAAAAACAACCACTACTTGACGCTCAATAGACAATGGAGAATAAGGAGGCTGTTTTAAGACTTCCACCATTCTTTGTCCTCGGTCTAATTGTTTTCTACTGGATTCATCTAAATCAGAAGCAAATTGGGCAAACGCTTGTAATTCACGGTATTGTGCAAGGTCAAGCCTCAAAGTTCCTGAAACTTGTTTTGTCGCTTTAATCTGTGCAGCACCACCCACACGAGATACCGACAAACCAACATTGATTGCAGGACGCACACCAGAGTTAAATAAATCTGTTTCAAGGAATATTTGCCCATCTGTAATTGAAATAACATTTGTCGGAATATATGCTGCCACATCTCCCGCTTGTGTTTCAATGATTGGTAATGCAGTTAGAGAACCTGCCCCTAGCTCATCACTAACTTTCGCGGCACGCTCCAACAATCTTGAATGCAGATAGAATACATCACCGGGGAACGCTTCACGACCCGGAGGACGTCTAAGAATCAAAGACATTTCACGATAAGCCACTGCGTGCTTACTTAAATCATCATAAACAATCAACGCATGTCTTCCATTGTCTCTAAAATATTCTCCCATAGTTACACCCGCATAAGGAGCAAGATATTGCATAGTCGCAGAATCTGAAGCAGGTGCATTGATAATAATGGTGTATTCCATTGCGCCATGCTCTTCTAATTTTCTTACAACTTGAGCAACAGTGGATTCCTTTTGACCGATTGCTACATAGATACAAACAACATCTTGACCTTTTTGGTTGATAATTGTATCAATCGCAACGGTTGTCTTACCTGTTTGTCTATCGCCGATAATCAATTCTCTTTGTCCGCGTCCGATTGGAACAAGAGCATCAATCGCCTTAAGTCCTGTTTGAAGTGGCTCATGCACAGACTTTCTAGCCATAATCCCCGGTGCTTTTTCTTCCATAAAGCGATATTCTTTTGCTTCAATTGCGCCTTTTCCATCAATAGGCTCACCCAAAGCATTTACAACACGCCCCATCAAACCATCACCTACAGGCACACGCAAAAGCTTACCAAGTCTTTTAACAGAAGAACCCTCTTTAATTTCTTTTCCGCCACCTAAAACAACAACACCAACACTGCCTTCTTCAAGGCTTAAAGCCAAACCTTTATCGCCTGTTTCAAATTCAACCATCTCATAATACATTGCATTTTTGAGTCCATAAACTTTTGCGACACCATCAGCATATGCAATAACCTTGCCTGTTTCAGCAATATTAAGATCAAGTTCAAAATTGTCAATTCTTTCTTTAATGATTGAACTAATTTCATCTGCTTGTAATTTTGCTACCACTACTACTCCTTATTTAGAATTAAAATGCTTTTAAGATATAATTTCTTAAATCGTTTGCGAATTTTTCTTGAGAAAAAGAAATCTCCACGCCTAAATCTTCTACCACCAATCTAACTCCAGCATTTGCTACTACTTGCTGCTTCAACAAAAGATTCACACCAAGCTTTTTGCTAAATTTGCTTTCTATTTCTTTTAGCAATGTTTCATCATAGCTTTCGCCAACAATTAATTGTGCAATATATTCTTTATTCAAAGTTGCAAGATGCGAAGATAACTCTTTGTAAAGCTCTTCAAACAAATCTAATCGCTTATGCTCCGATAGCACTTTAATGAAATTAGAAAATTTTGCACTAAAATGATTATCCAAAATATTTCCTAGCACAAAATCCACTTTTTGTTTTTGCTCTACATAGGGAGATTCTACAATCTCCTTAAATTTCGCAACTTTATAAGCTCCAGCAAGCTTTCCTAATGATTCTACAATCTCTTTTAATTCAGCTTCAGAAGCACTCTTGGCTAATGCTTTGACATATCGTTTTGCAATCAAATCTTTCATCTATGCCGCCTTCTTAAGTAGAGATTGTATTAAAACATCTTTGCTTAATGCAATGGAATCTTTATTTAGAAACTCTGATAAAATTTCATCTACGACAAGTTTCTCTGCCTTTTTTTGTTCAAAAGCAATATGCTCATTGTATTGACGCACCAAGTTTTCCAATTCATTTTTTGTGCTTTCTTCAATCTTTTGCACGATGATTGCGGATTCTTTATGTGCAGCTTCCACAATATCTTTCGCAGTTTTTTTAGCTTCCTCTACTTGATTTAATGCTTTTTGTTTTGCTTTTTTGGAATCTTGCAATTTCTCTTGAATCTTTGCTAGTGAATTTGCAATCCCATCTCTACGAGCTTTAAAAACATCTTTAATAGCATTAGCCGCAAAGTAATATACAAGAGCAACAAATATTACGAAATTTATTGTTCTTTCTATAATATCATAGTCTCCTCCGCCTGACGCCAAAAGCACACAAGGTGCAAACAATAATCCCAAAAGATATAAACCATTTCTCATTATTGCTCCTTATAGCTTTCCAAGCTTTGCTTTTAAGCTTTCTTTAAAAAGTGGAATTTCGGATTCCAAAGAGGCTTTCAATCTTGCTTTTTCTTCCTCCAAGCCCACAACAAAAGAATTGTATTTTTGAGCCAATTCATCTTTCTTTTGAGAAATTTTTGTTTCCGCAGTTTGTTTAGCACTTTCTTGCGCTTTGTTTTTAATCAAAGCAGCTTCAGCTCTCGCAACTTGCAGAATCTCATTAGCTTCTTTATGCAAAGCCTTAATGTCCGCTGTGTTTCCCTCTATGCCTTCGCTATCTTTCTTGATGGAAGCATCACGCGTATCCATAAAGCCAAGTAAAGGCTTATAAAGCATACGATTGAGCAAATAAATCAAAGCAAGAAAAATAACAAAAACTAGTGCCATTACCCAAGGAGTTGGGATAATAGTCATTTGCACTCCTTTCTTTCTTTAAAATGGATTTTATTTTATCACGAATTTTTCTAAGTTTTTCTTAAAAACCATGAATTGGTAAAATTTTGCTAAACTTTTCCACCTCCTCATCGTTACTAAATTCTACAATCAGTTTATTTTTGACCAAATTTGCACGAATGGATTGTGATTGCAAATCTTCACAGATTTCTTTAAGTTTGACAATGGAATCGTGATGAAGCATCTTTGATGAGCTAGAATCTTTTTTGGATTCTAAATTTTTAGCATTTTTTGATTCTTCTTTAAATTGTCTTACGATTTTTTCTGTGTCATGCACACTTAATTTTTGCCCAATGATAGAATTTGCGACGAGAAGTTGCTGTTCTTTGGATAGCGTTACAAGCACTTTTGCATGTCCTTGGGAAATTTTATTTTCCAAAATCATTGCTTGGACTTTTTCATCTAATTCCAAAAGTCGTAAGGTATTTGTGATTTGAGTTCGAGATTTTGAAAGTCTTTTGGCGACTTCTTCGTGTGTGATTCCATAATCTTCAATCAATTCTTTATAAGATTGCGCTAAATCCATAGGATTCAAATCTTCTCTTTGAATATTCTCAATCAAAGCCAATTCGCGGAGTTTTTCCTCTTGCACATCTACGATAATTGCTTTAATGCTTTCTTTTTTTGCCAATTTACTCGCGCGCAATCTGCGCTCACCTGCAATTAAGAAGTAATGTTCTGGCTGTTGGCTATCCTCATAAATTAAAATAGGCTGCAACAAACCATGCTCTTCAATAGAAGCGGCAAGCTCTTGCAGACTTGCAGCGTCAAAGATTTTGCGCGGTTGCAATGGATTGGGTTTGATTTTATCCAAATCAATCTCAACAACAAGCCCGGAATTGTCATTCAAATCGTTTTGATATGCTTCTTCTACTTCCCCTAATATCGCGCTTAACCCTCTTCCTAAACCTGCATTCTTTTTTGCCATTAAGCCCTCTTTTCTAAAATCGCCCGTGCCAAATTTTGATATGCAATATTGCCTTGAGAACGGACATCATACAGAATCACAGGCTTCCCAAAACTTGGAGATTCTGCAAGTTTAATATTTCTTGGAATCGCAATTGCATCTTTAGAATCCTCTTCTTTAATTAATTGCCCATTAAAGTGCTGCAACAAATCCGCATAAACCTGCCTTGAAAGATTGTTTTGCGCACTATACATTGTAGGTAACAATCCTTTAATCTCTAAATTAGGATTAATTTCCTTGCGCAAAAGTTTTATAGTATTTAAAAGTTGCGCCAACCCCTCTAACGCAAAAAACTCGCATTGGATAGGAATAATTACAGAATGTGCCGCGCTTAAAGCATTGATTGTCAAAGGTCCAAGTGCGGGTGGAGAATCTATGATAATATAATCATACATATCCATAACATCTTCTATCTTTTTCTTTAAAATCAGCTCACGCCCATTGCGCTTTTGACTATAAAATTCTTTTTCAATCCCAACCAAACCGATATTAGATGGCGCTAGAAATAAAGTAGGAATTGAAGTTTTTTGAATGATTTGTAAAATCTTTTTTGTCCCAATCAAGACATGATAAATATTAAACTCTATGCTATTGCGATGAAACCCTAAACTCGTTGTAGCGTTCGCTTGCGGATCTACATCTACCAAAAGCACTTTTTTTTCTTCTACTGCAAGAGAGGCAGCGAGATTCACAGCGGTTGTTGTTTTGCCTACGCCACCCTTTTGATTTGCTATACAAATCACTTCACACATTCTTCCACTCCACTATCTTAAGCTATAAAATCTTTCACCCTCAACCAAAATAGACCCGTCCTCGCAAAGTGTAGAATCACGAAGAGAAATCAACCTGCCATTATGGTGAAAAGTAAATTGAAAATTATTTGGAAATTCTAACGAATATTTACTAAAAATTTGCTTCCAACTCAATTTTTTTTTGTTGTTTTCCAAGCTTTGGATAAAAGAATCCACAATTTCTTCCTTAGATACTTGAATATCCAATGAGCCAAACTCTTGATTGTCATTTTTTAAATTCAATCCGATTCCGCAAACCATGGTTTCTTTTATCTTTGTGCAAATAATGCCACCGACTTTTTGACAATCCTTATATAAATCATTGGGATATTTTAGCCAAATCTTCGAACCAAACTCTCGCAAAACTTCTTTAAAAAGGAATCCAAAATAAATTGACACAGATTCCAAGGGTAAATCTTGTGGCAACGCATTACTATCAAGCGCAAAGGAAAAATACAAACCCTCTTGGACATTTTCCCATACATTCCCCCTGCTCCCGATTCCACCGCTTTGTTTTTGTGCTATCACCATAATAGGAGCTTTCAGCTCTTCTTTGCGGATTTTTTCAGCCAAAAAAAGCTGGGTAGATTCTATGCAATCAAACTCTAAAATTTCCATTTTATTCTAAAATATCCCCTACTTTTAATCGCTTCCCTTGCAAATACGCATAAGCACAAATGGCTTTTTTAGAAGGGGCTTGTAGGGATTCTATCCACACGCTTCCTATGGTGCAGCCCACTTTTATTTTCTTATTGGTGATTTGCAAAATCTCTCCTTGAGCGTTTTTGCTTGTAGATTCTGCAACCCTAACGCCTTTTAGTTTCAAGCCATTTTCCAAATAAATTTCGGGCCATCCCTCATAAGCGCGTGATTTTGCCGCTAGAGATTCTGCATTATCAAACCCCACTCTCCCCCACTCTTTTTTAATTTTTTTGCAATAACTTGCTTCCGTATTCGTTTGTGCTAAAGGGCTAATAGAATCGCATTTCTCTAAATATTCCAAAGTCAAATCCGCAGCAAGTTTTCCAAGATCTTCAAATAGCTTTGGCGCACTTTGAAAAGTATTTGGAATCACTTTGAATCCCAAAATATCCCCACAATCTAGCCCCTCATTCATCTGCATTGCTGTAACGCCAAAATATTTTTCTTGTTGCAAAATGCTTTGTTGGATTGGACTTGCGCCGCGAAATTTAGGCAAGATAGAAGCGTGAAGATTAATACAAGGAGCGAGATTCAAAATACTTTTGGGTAAAATTTTGCCATAGGCTGCAACGATGATTTTGTCGCAATCAAAGGCTTTAAGTTGATTTGCAAATTCTTCATCTAGTTTATTGGGCTGCAAGATTGGAATCTTAGAATTCCTATCTAATAATAATTTCTTTGTTGCTGGGGCTTGTAGCTGCATACTTCGCCCTGCTTTTTTATCACCTTGAGCTACTAGCGCACAAACTTCATGATGAGCCAACAAAGATTCCAAAATCACCGCCGCATAATCTGGCGTTCCCATAAAAATCACTCGCATTTGTTTCCTTTTTTGAAAACAGGATAATAACAAATTTATATTTAATTTTATTTTGGATTCCTAAATTGGCTTTTGATATTTTGTAGAATTGCTAGTAAATTTCTATCAAATCAAATTCCTTAATGATTGTTTTTTTGGGTTTAAAAGGAGCAGCAAACTCGTTTCCTACTTGATAAATTGGCAAAAGACTAAAATCCGTAGAATCCTCACTATAAGCATAGTAATCTTGAGATTGTGAGATTCTTCTATTTGTAGAATCTTCGGTAGTTTTTTGCGCTTCTTGTGTCTTTTGTGCTATTTGAAATGAATTTGCCTTAGAGGCATTTCGCGCTTGTCTAATGCTTTGTTGAATCTCCTCTTTTTGGAAATAAGATTCTAATTGCTTCACACGCATCGCCACATCTTGATAATATTTTTCTGCTTGAATGTTGGCTTGTTCGTTTTTTTGCCAACTATAACCCTTGTTGTAAGATTTGATGATATTTTTCCAATTTCCTTGATGTTCTTTTTGCCAATACTTAAGCTCTGTAATTGCTATTTGCTCGGCAAAAGAATCGTTTTCTACTAACATTGCTCCTATCATATTTTGCGTAAAACCATTTTGCTTAAGCTTGGGATAGCGATTAATCACGCCGGGAATATAAGCGTGAAAGTTCCCTGCACTTGGATCTTGGAAATTCATTTTATATTCTCCTGCACAAGATTCTTTCCAAGCAATCGCTGCGAGTGTCAAGCCAAAGCCCTCGCCCTCTCCTGCAAGATAAGAATGTAATAAAACTTGTTTTTGGGAATTTGAAAATTGGTTCAAAGGAACGCAAGAGTTTTTAAATTCTATTTGTGGTAACGCGTAACAAAATCCGATAAATGAGCATAAAAACAAAATAATTCGTTGCATAAAAACTCCTTTTAAAGAAGTTTCAGCAATTTTTGTTCCTTATTTTAATTTGCGATTCTTAATTCAAAAGTTGCAATCGTGCCATTGGTATCTAGGCGGTTTTGCAAAGAAATACTGCCCCCTAGCGCATTGGCTGCGTTTTTGGCAAGAAACAATCCAAGTCCTGCACCGCTTTTATTGCCCGAGCGTTTGAAAGGTGCGTAAATATCTTCCAGTTCTGAATCAATCCCGCAACCTTCATCAATTACGACAATGCGCAGAATCTCTTGATTGATAATTTGACTTGTAAGTAAAATACTTTTACCTTGAGGAGTGAATTTAAAAGCATTTTGTAGGAAATTTTGCACAATTTGCGCTAGAAGTGTCGGTTTAATCGTAATTAAAAGCTCATCGGTTTCAAGTTTGTAGGTGAATTGCTTATTTTCTTTTTTGCTAAGAATCTGAAAATTATCCGCGATATTCTGCAAGGTCTTATTCACATCTACAAGGCTGGATTTTTCAAATTGCGCACTTTCTTGTCTGCCTAAATCAAGCAGAGTTTTAATAATCGCGTTCATTTCATTAATGCTTTGGATATTTTCTTTTAAAGCCTTGATATACACTTCTTTTTCACGCTCTTTAATCAATGTAACTTCGCATTTTGTCTTGATGACTGCCAAAGGCGTCTTGAGTTCGTGCGCGATTCCAATAAAAAGTTGCTTTTGTCCGCCAAAATAGCTTTTAATTCTCTCTAAAAGATTATTAATAGACAACACTAAGGGGTGAAATTCTAGCGGCAAACCCTCGCTATTTAAAAACTCCAAATCGTGTTCTTTGAGTTTGCTAAGCGTAGTGGAAAGATTCTGTATTGGCTTATAGAGAATATTTGAAAAAGCAAGTGCGAAGAGTTGTGTTAAAATCAGCGCAAAGAAAATCACTAAAATGATTCCTTTTAAAAGAGAATCCAAAAAAAGTGTTTCTTTGGTAATGTCTTTTGTGATTTTAAGCGTTTTGTTGGTTTTATAAGGAGAAATAAGGGAATAATAAAAACCTCTTTCGGATTCTGATTCAGAATAAAAGCTTTGCTTAGTTGGTGTATCCAAAACTTCCACAAGCCAAACTTCTCTTTGCATTGGATTGGGGCTTTGGATATAAAAACTCTGTCCAATATTATAATTAATGTTATTTTTTATAATGTGATGGAATTGGTTTTGTAGGCTATGTTTGATTTGACCATAAGTGTTAAAATAAAGATAACTATAAAGTGCGGAGGAAAATATCGCCAAAAGGGCGATAAAAGAGATTGTGATTTGCTTGGTATAATCCCCTCTTATACTCCTTTTGGATAGCAAAACCTATAACCTCTGCGTCTAACTGTTTCAATCGTAGCGATATTAAGCGGTTTGTCCATTTTTTGGCGAATCTGATTGATTGCAACTTCAATCACATTGGGAGTTACAAGCTCGGGTTCTTCCCAGATTGCGTCTAATAATTGCTCTTTTGAAACGATTTGGTCTCTATGGCGCGCAAGATGTGTTAGCACTTCAAAAGGCTTCCCTTTTAATTCAATTTCTTGATTTTTGTAAGTGATTTTCTCTTCATCAGGATTAATAATTAAATCTTCAATTTCAATTAAATTCGTCCCGCCAAAGCGCAAACGCGCTTCAATTCTTGCTACTAATACATTAAAATCAAATGGTTTTGCCAAAAAATCATCTGCACCCGCTCTTAGTGCTTCTACTTCGCTCTCTGCATCATCTCTAGCAGAAATAATTACAACTGCAGTGCGTGGCGATTTGTTTTTAACTTGGTTAATGATTTCAAGTCCGCTACCATCGGGCAACATCCAATCTGCAAGCACTAAATCGTAATTGCGAATACTGATATAATATTCTCCATCTTTTAAATTTTCTGCCACATCGGTTTGATAATTAAATTCATTTAAACCCTCTGTGATGGTCTTATTAAGACTGATTTCATCTTCAACGATTAAGATTCGCATTCCTTTTCCTTATTTTTAATGTAAAAATTAGCGGTATTGTAGCATAGTTTTAGCTATTTTTAAACAAATTTTTATAAAAATAAAAAATATTTAATCTTCAAAAACAACTTCTACTAGAAAAACCCGCCTAAAGCCAAGCTAGAACCCAAAAGCATTACAAAAGTTATTTTTAGTTTTTATGATTTGCCTTTAATCTTTCTTGCTATTTTTCTTAGATTTCTCTTTAATGTAGCAAGTAAATAACCAAAATCTTTATTTGTATTTGGAATCCCTAAAAACTTCTCCATAGAGATTCTATCTTCAGCTTTATTAAAGCGTGAGGGGAGTTTGCCCTCTATATCAATGAATCTAATTTGATTGCAAGAGAGTAAAATATTGCTACGATTTATATCACCACCAAACACAAAATTGTGAGAATGTAATTTCTCTATTTCAATTTTTATCTTTTCTTTAAACTTGGCATTGTTTTCCTGTTTCAAATAAGGCTCTCCCTCAATATACTCATAAATCATTATAAAATCTTTTGGGTAGATTCCACAAACCTTATTTTCTGCCAACAAATAAAAATCATTAGGAGAATAACAGCCCTCATTCCTAATGCGCTGTATTGCTTTAAAAGAATTAAGATAATAATCACCACGAAATAAAAATTTTATAAATCTCTCTAGGATTCTATCATTTGGAGAAGATGCCTTTAGGATATAATCCCCCCCCCCCGCTCAACTAAGAAAACTTGGCAATTTTGCGTATTTTTATAAGTTTTTGCTATTTTAAGATTTCCCTTTAAAAAATCTTGAAAAATAGCTTCGTAAAATCCATGATTTTCTTTTGTATAGACACAAAAATCACCGATTTTTCTAAACTTTATGGAATCCATTATTTATACTGCGCGATTTTTCAAAACATCTGCAATCAAAAACGAAAGTTCCACTGCTTGACTTGCATTAAGGCGCGGGTCGCATTGTGTGTTGTAGTTGCAGCCTAGATTTTCTTCAGTGATTGCCTGCATTCCCCCTACGCACTCTGTTACATCTTCGCCTGTCATTTCCAAATGCACACCCCCAGCATAAGTGCCAATGCTTTTATGGATTTCAAAAAATGCTTTGACTTCGTTCAAGATACTATCAAAAGAACGCGTTTTATAGCCACTACTTGCTTTAATGGTATTTCCATGCATAGGGTCAATACTCCAAACAATCTCTCGCCCCTCATTTTTGATAGATTCCAACAACTTGGGTAATTTTTCTTTGATAGTTTCTGCACCCATACGAATAATGAAATTCAAGCGTCCTGCTTCATTATGAGGGTTTAGAATCTCACAAATCCCCAAAATATCGTCTTTAGTTGCATTGGGTCCAATTTTCACACCCAAAGGATTTTCTACACCACGCAAAAACTCCAAATGTGCGCCATCAAGATTCCTTGTGCGCTCCCCAATCCAAAGCATATGCGCTGAACAATCATACCATTTGCCTGTTAGATGGTCTTTGCGCGTTAAAGATTCTTCGTAATTCAAAAGCAAGGCTTCGTGGGAAGTGAAAAATTCTGTTTCGTGCAAAGTAGGAGTGTTTTGCGCTGTGATTCCACATGCTTCCATAAACGCCAAAGTCTGCGTAATCTTATCTGCCATTTCTTTAAAACGCTCACTTTGTGCAGTGTTTACAAAGTTAAGATTCCATTTTTGCACTTGATTTAAGTCCGCCAAACCGCCTTGCGCAAAAGCCCGAATCAAGTTTAATGTAGCCGCAGATTGGTGGTAAGCTTGTAAGATTCTCTTAGGATTCGCTTCTCTTGCTGCTTCGCTAAATTCAATCCCATTGATAATATCTCCACGATAGCTTGGCAAAGTAATCCCATTGAAAGTTTCTGTATCACTTGAGCGAGGTTTAGCAAACTGCCCAGCCAATCTGCCCACTTTTACGATTGGACAAGCTCCCGCATAGGTTAGCACAACAGCCATTTGCAAAATGACTTTAAACAAATCCCGAATCCGAATCGCATTGAAGTCTGAAAAACTTTCCGCACAATCGCCACCTTGAAGCAAGAAAGCCTCGCCTTTTGAGACTTTTGCCAAGCGTGATTTAAGCGTCCTTGCCTCACCGGCAAAAACAAGAGGAGGATATTTACTAAGCTCATTTTCAACCGCTTTGAGTGCATTTAAATCTTTGTAGGTAGGTTGCTGAAGCGCGGTTTTATCTCTCCAGCTTTTGGGATTCCATTCTGTATTTTGCATTGCTTTTCCTATGTAAATTTAAAATGAATCCGCAATTCTACCTCACAAATAATAAAACAAGCCTTTGAAATATGGCTTATTTGCCCAAATATACTTGTCTTGGGCGTGTAATTCTCGCGTGTGGATTCTTAATGTGTTCCATTACTTGAGCGCACCAGCCCGGCATTCTACCAATAACGAAAATCGGCGTAAAGAGTTGCACAGGAATCTTTAAAGCAGTCAAAATGATTCCGCTATAAAAATCCACATTAGGATAAAGATTTCTTTCTTTGAAATAATCATCACTAAGCGCGACTTCTTCTAGCTTTTCGGCAATTTCGCTTAAACGCGCATTCATCGTAATGCCTTTTTTGTTTAATTCGTCTTTTAAGGCTTTGATTGCTTTTGCGCGTGGGTCGTAGCTTTTATACACGCGATGTCCAAATCCCATTAATCTAAAAGGATCACTCTTGTCTTTTGCCTTTGCGACAAATTTATCTACATTTTTTACATCGCCAATTTGCTCTAATTGCACCAAAACTTTTTCATTCGCTCCGCCATGTGCAGGTCCCCAAAGCGCGTTGATTCCTGCGGAAATTGCAGCATAAGGATGCACACCTGTGGAAGCAACATTACGCACGGTAGTTGTTGAAGCATTTTGTCCATGGTCAGCGTGGAGTGTGAAGATTTTATCCAAAGCTTCCACTTCAAGTGCTGAAATCTCCTCTTCTCCTTTTAATGTGTGTTTTAGTCTGCCATTAGGATAAGCACGCAACATATAGAGGAAGTTTTCTACATAATTGCGACTAACATCGGGGTAAATGAAAGGTGTGCCAATGGAATTGCGATAAGAAAACGCAACTAAAGTTGTGATTTTGGCGATAATTCTACGCGCCATTGTCTGATAATCTTCTTCGTCATTCATTTCTTTGTGGTCAAAATGGAATGTAGAAAGTGCCGCAACTGCGGAGCTTAAGTTTGCCATAGGGTGTCCGCCATCAGGAAATGCGTTAAAGATATTGATTAAACTTTCGTGCAAAAATCCTCTATGACGCAATTCCAAGTCAAACTCTTTGGATTCTTGCTCATTCTTAGGAGCTTCTCCTGTGATAAGCAATTTTGCCACATCGGTAAATTTATATTTCTCTACAATCTCTTCAACCGGAATCCCTTTGTAGAGTAATTGTCCATTTTTGCCATCTATAAAACTAATAGTAGATTCGCAACCTGCAGTAGAACCATAACCCGGATCATAAGAAAAGATATTCGCGCGCTCAAACAATTTGCTAAAATCTACCGCTTTAGGTCCTCGTGTGCAGTCAATCAGGTCAAAATCAAATTTTTCACCCGTTTCATTGTTAATTAATGTGATAGTTCCCATATTTAACTCCTTGATAAATCAAAATTTGTTTATTGTAACGCACTTTTTTAAAAAAGTATAAAAAAAATTTAAATTTTTATCAAAAATTTTCAATTTGCTATTTTTTTACACATTTTTAATTATGAATAATATCTATTTCACTCGTTGGCTTAAACTCAAACAACGCAGAATCTATCGTGGAATTTATCTTGGCATTCTTAAAGTAGATTTCAACCTGATTGCCCAGCGAATCGCTAAAGCTAATTTTAGCGGGGATTCCATTTTCTAAAAGCAAATCATATTTTTGCTCCGAAATAGTCGCTTCATAATGATTTTCTGTGATTTTTTTGGCATTTTTTAGCAAATAAAGCAGATTCATATTCTCTTGCAATCGCGTGAAAATTGCTTGTTTTAGCTTGGGTTCATAGACTATCATTACGCCCTCTTGGATAAAAATCTCTTTTGGAATCGGCGTTTGATAACTCCAACGCAGATTTGAAGGTGCGAGTGCTTGGATTTTACCTTGATAGGTGATTTTATTTTGCGCACCTTCATCATTGGAATACAAAATCTGCGTAAAGTCCGCGCTAAAAGTTTTTATGTCTTTTAAAGATTGCGCGTTACTAAAACTCGCCCAAACACCAACTACAATTCCGCATTTTAGCAGAAATAAAAGCATAAATTGAAAAGTCGAAAAAAGAGTGTGCATGGGATTCCTTTAGTGTTTAGAATCTTTATGTAAGAAATACAATCCCACCGCAAGCGCCAAAATAGAAATCGCAAAAAACAGCATATCTTGTGTGCTTTTCATTCCCATATTTAATACTTTTGAGAAAAACGCCACAATCAGTGCCATTACGATAACCTTTGCTAGTTTGTCTTTAAGTTGGTCTAGCGTATGGATTTCTAGCACTTTAGAATCACTTTCATCTTTGATTTGAATCTTGGAGATAAACAACTCATAAAGCCCAAAGGCAAAAATCAGCAAAACAACCGCAATCAAATACAAATCAATCGCCATAATAATGGAATTAAGCAAGAGATTATGAATATCTGCACCCGCACCTAACGCACCAATATAATAAAAGTAAGTTTGTTGGGCAGCTTTGAGAATATCAAGACTTGCCACAATAAACAACAAAATAGAACCAACGAGCGACAAAACAACGGCTAAAATAATAAAAAGCCGCGCATTCCACATAAGTTTTTCAAAAACATTTTTCAAGCTTTATCCTTTTTAAAAAACGCAATTATAACTAAACTCTCATCAAACGAGCGCATTTGTTTTGCGATTCTAAACTTGTTTATTTTGCTTTAAATGTTCTAAAACATCTTTTTCTTTAAGTCTTATGGATTCTGTCCTATCTAGCTCCTCTTTTATGGCATTACAAAACTCGCCCAAATATTGTTTGACTGCATTGTATAGCTTCTCATCTCTTTCTAAAATCTCCCAATGCTCCAAACTCACATAAACTCCCATATCATTGCATAAATCACTTTGAATGATTCGCGGAAGAATATTAATCTGTTTTTTATCATTTGAGATTCTACTAAGCGTTAAAACTACACTATTTTCTTCATCAATATTTAAATTTTCTTGATTGTCCTTGTCTTTTAAATACATATTTGCAATATCCGCTTTGTTTTTATAATCAACAAAACAATAAATTATGGAAATACATATCTCTACCACTTAAGTTATAAATGGGATTCACCCTCACACCGCAAGATTAAGCAAAGCATAAAGTATCTAAACGCAACTGCAATGCCCAATTCATGCCCACCAAATCCACATAGACCCATAATCGCGTGGCAATTAAACATAAAACTCACCCTTTGCTATTGTGATAATCTTTAGTTTTGCCATATTCTATAATGTTGAATCACCCCCCGTCATTGCGAAGCGAAGCCGAAGTAATCCATAATCTTAAAAGAATCTGCAACTTTGTTTCCTCGTCATTGCGAGAAAATTTGAAAAATTTTCGTGGCAATCTATAGTCTAAACGACAATTTATATCACTGCTGCGTCATTGCAAAGTCTTTGCAAAAGGCTGTGGCAATCTATAACTTTAGTCAAAAGAGGATTCTACAATGGCGAGATTCTACATTACAGGATTGCTTCGTCCTTTCAGTCCTTGCAATGACGAAAAGTGAGATTCCATACTATGGATTCTT
>NZ_JRPA02000095.1 GCF_000765675.1 Helicobacter sp. MIT 05-5294
GAAAAGATTGCAAAAATCACAGGGGCGCAAGTATTCGCCACAGGCGGACATTTTAAAGAATTAAGCAAAGAGGTTATTAAAGATACAGAAAGCTATGAACCAATTTTGGAATTTAAAGAGGGCAAAAAGAAATATATCTATGAGATTCTAAAAAATGCTGAAAATAAAGAGGTTTATATTGCAACTGACCCTGATAGAGAGGGTTACGCGATTGGATATTTATTCTATGAGTTAGTCAAAAGCAAAAAACCAAAAAGCATTAAAAGAGCAGAATTTTATGAGATTACAGAAAGTGGAATCGCTAAAGGAATCCAAAATGCTATCCCTTTTTTACAAAGCAATGTAAAAGAATTTGAATCGTGGAAAGCAAGAG
>NZ_JRPA02000096.1 GCF_000765675.1 Helicobacter sp. MIT 05-5294
GCCCCCTTGCAGTATCGACAAGGAGCATCTTGCCGGGTTCTAAGCGTTTCTTTGCAGCGATATTATTCTCATCGATATGAAGCGCACCTGTCTCACTTGCAAGAATCAAAAAATCATCTTTTGTCAAATAATAGCGCGAAGGACGGAATCCATTGCGGTCAAGGCTCGCACCCATGATGATTCCATCGGTAAAAATAATAGACGCAGGTCCGTCCCATGGCTCCATTAGCATTGAATGATACTCGTAAAATGCACGCTTTTTAGCGTCCATATTATGGTTTTTGCTCCATGGCTCGGGGATCATCATCATAAAAGCCTCTTCGAGACTCCGCCCATTGAGGCTTAAAAACTCTAAAGTATTATCAAACATTG
>NZ_JRPA02000015.1 GCF_000765675.1 Helicobacter sp. MIT 05-5294
TTGTTTTGTAGTTTTCTTAATTTTTTAGGACTTAATAGTTGCACAATAATAACCTCTTGAATGTTTATATAAGCTTGTATTGAAAATGAGACTTTTCAAACTTTTTAAATAATTTTCGCGGAAGTATAATCAAAAAAAAAAAAAACTAGCTTAAGAACCTAGCAAATTGGCGGGGTTTGCTAAAATATCTTTGGGATTTTGCATTTTGTTTTGTCTGGCAATGACGCATATGTAGCAATTGAGTGCAAAGCTACTCCATAATGATTGCCAAAACTTGTGATAATATTTCCTTATAGAAGCTTTTTGAATCCCGCTCACTTTTGCTTAGTTGGTGAAATTGTTTTAAAACTTCTTGATTGAAACTTTTAATGCAGTTTATGGCTTTTTGCATCTATTCATCGGTTGGCTTTTCGCTAAAAGATATTTCTTGCAAATTTAATTTCCTAATCTCGTCAGCGAAAGTCTTATAAATAAATTCTGCTAGATTCGGATATTTACTAGCAAAATATCTAATAATTTGCATATTAATATTTTCATTCATTCTAAAATAAATGCTCGTATTCTTGGGATTTAATTTCTATTTTTGTGTTTTTGTATTTTTCTTGCTGCAGTGTTAATCCATCAAGGTTTGAATCCATAGTCTTAAACAAATCTTCAAAATTATAAAGGCTAAAATCAAAATCTGCTTCAAAAGGCGTCATATTATAAATTTTTAAAGAATGGATATAATTTATTATTTTTTCAAAGAACTTTTCTTGGCTTTTATTATCAAATTTACTCAATCCATACTGCACCAAAATATCATCCACTTCATCTTTGACATATTTTGGAATGTCTATTTTGTTTGGGTTTTCTAGGGCTTGCGCTATGCTTTTGCTAAAAGGACCATATAAATAGCTTTGGAAAGTTATGCCTATGGATAATTTTTGGTATTTTTTGAAATGCTCCAATTCTAAAAGAAAAATGATTTTTTGATAGAGTCTAGCCCAAAGCTTATTATTGCTTTTCTCATTAAGATAAGCTACAACTTGATTCAATTTTATTTCAGAAGCACTATCTAGTGGCATTTTATTCCTTGAATAATAAAATATGTAACGATTTATAAAAAAAATAGCTTAAATGTCAAATCTTATACCACAAATACACCTAATATAAGCATTTCTGTATTGAAAAGTCTCATTTTCAATAGAAAGCAAAAAGGCGTTAGAGATTATGAAAAAAGTTTTATTTGTGTTTGGGACGCGTCCAGAAGCTATCAAAATGGCTCCTTTGGTGTATACCTTTTTGAAAGATGACGCGTTTGAGGTGAGGCTTTGCGTGAGTGCGCAACATCGTCAAATGCTAGACCAAACTTTAGAATTTTTTTCCCTAACGCCGGATTACGATTTGGATATTATGCAAGCCAATCAAGATTTATTTGACATCACTTCAAGGATTCTACTTGGTTTGCGTGAGATTCTACGCGAGTATAAGCCTGATATGATTTTCGTGCATGGCGATACGACTACTGCATTAAGTGCTTCTTTGGCAGGATTTTATGAGAGGATTCCTATCGCGCACATTGAAGCCGGGCTTAGGACGCGTCATCTTTATTCTCCATTTCCAGAAGAAGCGAATCGCCAGATGATTGATGTATTGGCGCAGTATTATTTCGCCCCGACAAAAACTTCAGCGGATAATCTCTCTTTAGAGGGCAAAAACCAAGCAAACATTTCTATTAGCGGAAATACCGTGATTGATGCGCTTTTTCTTGCGCTTGAACTTATTGAAAAGAATCCCAACCTAAAAGCAAAAATCAAACAAGACTTGTCCCTGCATTATCCTCTGAATGACAAAAGAAAATTTATCCTTGTAACAGGGCATAGAAGAGAAAATTTCGGTGAGGGATTCGTCAATATTTGTAAAGCCATTAGACAAATCGCGAGTGAAAATCCAAAAATTGATATTGTTTATCCTGTGCATTTAAATCCCAATGTGCAAGGCGTTGTGAAAAGTTCCCTTGCGGGTGTTTCTAATATATTTTTGATTCCGCCTCTAAACTATGAGCATTTTGTTTATTTGATGTCTTGTTCGCATTTGATTATGACGGATTCCGGCGGGATTCAAGAAGAAGCCCCATCGCTTGGGAAGCCCGTTTTGTTAATGCGAGACAATACAGAGCGACCCGAAGCTTTGGAGGCGGGGGTTGTGAAGCTAGTTGGCACGAATGTGGAGAGGATTGTTAGAGAGACCCAAAGCCTCTTGGACAATCCCGCGCACTATGAAGCAATGTCCAAAGCTATTAATCCCTATGGCGACAGCAAGTCTTGTCAGAAAATTTTAAATTTTATCAAACAAAGGAATCAAAGGTGAAAGTATGTATGATAGGACTTGGTTATATTGGGTTGCCTACTGCCGCTGTTCTTGCCAAAAACGGCGTAGAAGTCTTAGGGGTGGATATTAACCCTAGCGTTGTGGAGAGTATTAATCAAGGCAAAGTGCATATCGTAGAACCCGACCTTGATGCGTTGGTCGCAGATTGTGTCCAAAAGGGCAATCTCAAAGCAAGTTTAGAGCCACAACCCGCCGATGTTTTTATGATTTGTGTGCCAACGCCTTTTAAAGAAAATCACCAGCCCAACACGGATTATATACAACAAGCCACAAAAGCAATTGCGAAATACCTCCAAAAGGGCAATCTCGTGCTTTTAGAATCCACTTCGCCTGTTGGCACGACGATAAAAATCTCCCAATGGCTTGAAGAAGCAAGGCAAGATTTGCGATTCCCACATAATCATGAGAATCCCGATATTTTCATCGCCCATGTGCCAGAGAGAGTATTGCCGGGATTTATCATCAAAGAGCTTGTTCAAAACGACCGAATCATCGGCGGAATCACGCCCCAATGCACCCAAAAAGCCATAGAACTTTATCGTTTGTTTGTCCAAGGTAAATGTATCGCCACAGATTCAAAAACCGCTGAAATGTCAAAGCTCACAGAAAATGCTTTCCGCGATGTAAATATCGCTTTTGCTAACGAACTCTCCCTCATCTGTGAAAAGGCAGGAATTGATGTTTATTCGCTAATTTCCCTTGCCAATCATCACCCGCGCGTGAATATTTTAAAGCCCGGTTGTGGCGTGGGTGGGCATTGCATCGCCGTAGATCCTTGGTTTATCGTATCGGATTTTCCACAAGAATCCAAACTCATCAAAACCGCGCGAGAAGTCAATGACTACAAAACGCAATTTGTGCTTGAAAAAATTAGAAAAAAATCACAAGACAAGAATTATTCAAAAATCGCCCTTTTAGGACTTGCCTTTAAGCCTGATATTGACGATTTGCGAGAATCTCCCGCGATGAAAATCGCTCAAATGCTTATTTGCGATTCTAAAACAGAGTTTTTTATCGTAGAGCCACATATCCAAACTTTGCCCCAAAGCCTAGCCCAGCCAAACGCGAAGCTTTCTACCCTGCAAGTTGCCCTAGAAGAATCCCAACTAGTGATTATTTTGGTAGCGCACAAGGCGTTTTTGGATATTAAAACTTCCAAAGAAGTTTTGGATTTCGTCAATGTAAAAGGAAATTAATGGACGCCAAAGAGATTATAAGCCTTACTTTAGAAGCAGAAAATATTGACTATCAGCTTTATTTGCCAAACCACGATACGGATTATATCCAAAAAGAAATCGCAACTAAGAGAATCCCTTATGAATACCTAATGCTACAAGACTTACTAAGAAGAAGCAGTGAAGAAGACATCATCGTAGATATTGGTGCAAATATCGGCAATCACACCTTATTTCTTGCTGCGAATTCTCGCTTTGTTTATGCCTTTGAAGCGAATCCTATTTTGTTTGAAATTATGTCAAAAAGCATTGCAATCAATGGCTATGAAAATCGTGTGAAATTATATAACTTTGGCATTTCTAATGCTACTTGTAAGGCGAAATTTGCGACTTTAAACGAAGCAAATTTAGGCGGACAATCTTTGTGTATAGATGAGGGCGGAGAGATTCCTTGCGTGCCACTAGATTCTGTTAGTTTTCATAAAAAAGTCGGAATCCTCAAAATTGATGTAGAGGGTATGGAGATTGCGGTGCTAGAGGGTGCGAGGAAGACCATTATGCAACACCGCCCTTTACTCTACATAGAAGCCCTAAACCACCAAGAGTTTAAAGCCCAAAGTAGAATCCTATCGGATTTAAAATATGCTTATGTAGATACTTTTAATGCCTCACCAACACATCTTTTTGTCCCAGAAGAATCCATTAGCCAAAAAGAGATTTGCCAAAATATTTTCGCGCACCAAGTCTTGGAATCTTATCGGATAACGCAATCTCTAAACTATGCCAAAAAACTCCAAGAGACTCTCAATAAAAAGGATTCTACGCTCAACGCACTCATACAAAGAAACATAGAGCTAGAATCTAACTTGGAAAAAATGCGAGAGAATCTCTTAGGTATGCAGGAGCGCAATAGAATCTTAAAACAAGAGAGCGACAAATACAAAGCAAACTTTTTGGGAATGCAAGCAAGAAATGAAGCCATACAATATGAACTAAAATGTAAAGCACAAGAAGTCGAGCGCACCAAAAACACCTTATCTTTTAGAATCGGAAATCGCCTCATTCGCTCCACAAAATCCTTTAAAACCTTTATCACATTGCCTTATGGATTCTATAAAGACTATCAAGGCTTCAAAAAATCCAAGCACAAACTTGCCACACGCGAAATTCAAAGATTCACAAGAGTTAAAGGAAGAGAAGCACCACAAGTGGAGTTTGGCGGCACAAAGCCAAGTGAGCTAAAAATCGCTTGTATTATGGACGAATTTACCTATCATTGCTTCAAGGACGAATGCGCGTTATGCCAACTCACCTTTGAAAATTGGCGGGAGGAAATCGCCAACTTCAAGCCGGATTTACTCTTCATAGAATCCGCTTGGAAAGGCAAAAACGATTCGTGGTTTCAGAAGATTAGTAACTGCCATAGCGAGTTAGTCGCGCTAGTAGAATGGTGTCATACGCAAAAAATCGCGACGCTGTTTTGGAATAAAGAAGACCCTGTGAGTTTTGGTGTTTTTCTCCCTGTGGCGCAAATCGTGGATTTTGTTTTCACTACCGATATGGATTGTATTCCACAATACAAGCAAAGCGTGGGGCATGATAGGGTTTATTTGCTGCCCTTTGCCGCGCAACCCTCCGTGCACAATCCGATAGAAAAATACACACGCAAAGACGCCTTTAACTTCGCAGGTTCGTATTATGCGCGTTATAAAGAGCGACAAGCAAACTTCGCTTCGCTTATTGAAGCTGTTAAACAATTTAAAGTTGTAGAAATCTACGATAGAAACTATGAAAATCCAAATCCGCTTTATGCTTTCCCAGAAACCTATAAAGAAATGATTATTGGCAAACTCTATCCGCACGAGATAGACCAAGCCTACAAAGGCTACCGATTTGGGATTAATATGAATACTATCAAGCAATCCCAAAGTATGTTTGCAAGGCGCGTGTTTGAACTCCTTGCTTCCAATACACTTGTTGTTTCAAACTTCTCTAGGGGGCTTAGGACATTTTTTGGCGATTTGGTGGTTGCTTCTGATGAGCAATCCGAGCTGATGAAAATGCTAAAGCCCTATTGTGAAGATGAGATTCTTTATAAAAAGCTTAGATTGCTAGGGTTGCGCAAAGTAATGCAAGAACACACTTACACGCATAGGCTTTGCTACCTCATAGACAAGATTTTTCACAAGTCTTTCGCGCCTAAGCGTCCGCAAGTGCTTTTGGTTGGAGTTGCCAACACAAGCGAGGAATCCCAAGCGATATTAGAATCCTACACCAAGCAGACTTATACGCAGAAGCGTTTGTGTTTGATTGCGCCTCAAGAGATACAAGAATTAATCCAAAAAGAAGCGCAAAAAAATCAAGAGAGTGAAGATGTGCGTTATTTCGCCAACACACAGGAATTTTTAAGCTATTTAGAATCGCAAAATGCAAACGCAGAAGAAACTTTCATTGGTAAGCTCAACGCGCAGGATTATT
This sequence comes from Helicobacter sp. MIT 05-5294, assembly GCF_000765675.1. Taxonomy (GTDB): domain Bacteria; phylum Campylobacterota; class Campylobacteria; order Campylobacterales; family Helicobacteraceae; genus Helicobacter_D. Next base: position 6,027 of record NZ_JRPA02000015.1, read on the forward strand.
ATGGGGAGAATTATCTACTAGATTTGATGTTGGCGACTAATTATAGCAGTGCAAATGCCTTTGGCAAAGCGACTTACTATAAGGCAGAATCTAGCACAATCTTGCCTATAAACGCAGGGAAAGAATACCAAGAAGTAGAATCTTTAGCTTTAAATTGCGCGGTTGTGCGATTAGGAGCGTTAGAAAACGCTAAGTTGGAATCCCTTTTGGGTGGAGAGTCTTTAGAAGTAGAAAATATGCTAAGCCTTGATTGCTTTAACTACTGCAAAGGCGGAGTGAATGCAAATAAGCAAGATTTAGAAAAATATGTAGAGGATTTACGCCTTACAGACCAAGGAATCACGCTTGAAAAGCTAGAAAATCTAAGTGCGAGTTTCCACGCACAAGAGCAGAGAATCCTACAAAATGACGCACTTAAACAATTCAGTGGCGAAGAGTTTTATTCTCTCTTTGACGCACCGGCTTCTTCTAGGGTTTCCCTTAGTAGTGATAATGAGCAGATGTGCGTTAGCGCGACCCTAGCACATGGGCAGCATTCTTATTTTTATACCCAAAAAACATTCAGCAGAGAAGAGCTAAATCTCGTGGATAATAATCAAGTGTTTGTCTCTATGAGCGAAAATACATTAGAAGAAATCCGCGCTGTTTTTGAGTTTCAAGACAAAAAGGGAGAGAAAATTTCCCATAGTATTCATGGCATTAATAGTGTAAATTCCATTAATGTCATCGCGCTTTTGATACCAGAGGATTGCGCGTTTTTGCGATTGGGATTCAAAGTTGTGGGGAAAGGAGAAGCACGCATCGCGCAAATCGTGTTTGGAATGACGCAGAGCTTCCCTTATTGTTTCGCGGGTAAATCCAAAAAGCTTGTCTTAACCAAGCAATACCCAAGCTACCAAGATCTTTACAAATACGGCTTCTTGCACTCACGCCTTAGAGCCTACAAGCGAAGCGGAACGCTCGTAGATGTCTTTAGAATCAACAACAAGCCCGATATTCTCTACCGAGAGTTTGAAGGTATTGATGTTGCGTGTGGGGATAATCTCGTGCTAGAGCAAACCTTGCAAAGTGGGCAGTATGACCAAGTTTTAGTGCATTTGCTAGACCAAAATATGTGGAAAGTGCTAGAAAAATTTATCGACAAAATCAAAGTTACGGTATGGGTGCATAGCGCGGAGATTTCAGTATGGCAGAGACGCTCTTATGAGTTTGAGCGACTAAGTGAGAGTGAGATAGAGCGGCAGAAGAAGCTAAGCGATGCGCGTGTGAAGTTTTGGAATAAGATTCTTGTAAAAGAATCACACCCTAATTTGCATTTGGTGTTTGTTTCAGAACATTTAAAGAACGAATCTTTGGGTGATTTGGGGATTACTTTAGACCCTTCCAAATATTCTATCATTCATAATTTCATTGATTCGGGGATTTTTCCTTATCACGAAAAAAGTTTAGGGTTTGAGAAAAAAATTTTGAGCCTCCGGCCGTATCATTCGCGTAAGTACGCGAATGATACGGCAGTTAAGGCAGTGGAAATTTTATCTCAAAGAGGCTTTTTTGATGACTTGAAATTCCACTTTATAGGCGATGGGGACTTGTTTGATGCAATTACAGAACCGCTTAAGAAATTCCCCAATGTCCGCTTGGAGAAGAGATTCCTAATCCAAAGAGAAATTGCACAATACCACCGCGAATACGGCATATTCCTATGTCCTACGCGACACGATTCGCAGGGTGTCTCGCGCGATGAGGCGATGTCTAGCGGACTTGTGCCTATCACCACGAGTATTGCAGCGATTCCGGAGTTTGTCGATGAGCATTGTGGGATATTGATAGAGCCAGAAGACGCACAAGGCTTAGCAGACGCGATAGAATCTCTCTATAAAAACCCGCAAAGATTCTTAGAGTTGTCCAAAAATGCAAGTGAGCGTGTGAGAAAGCAAAGCAACTTCCAAAACACAATCCAAAAAGAATTGGAACTTATCAATGGCTAAACGAATCTTGATTCTAGGAAGTTGCGTCAGTCGTGATATTTTGAACTATGATAAAAACAAGTCTTTAGAACTTGTGAATTACTACGCGAGAAGCTCCCTAGCAAGTCTTATTAGCAAACCTTGCGTCAATCAAGAGATTTTGGGTGCGATTGATTCTAAATTCCAAAGAAGAATGGTAGAAAATGATATGAAAAAATCCTTTTGGACTGAAGTGAAGATTAAAAGTTTTGATGTGTTGTTATTGGATTTCATTGACGAGCGATTCCACCTTGTGTGCAATGCCGATGGAAGCTTCTGCACTTATTCTTCAGAATATAAACAGGCAATCCAAAACTTAGGGATTCCAACCCCAAAACTGCTAAATCAATATGGCAAAAAGAAGTTTGAACTATGGTGCAAGGGATTTGCGAAACTCATCACAATCCTAAAAGAATCCAACAAGCTAGAAAAACTCTATATCAATAAGGTTTTTTGGGTGAATAATCTCAAAACAATCTCCGATGAAGTGCTGCAAAATGCCAATGAATTTTTAAACAAAATGTATCAAAAAGCATCAGAATATATCGCAGCAAATCACCTCATCACTTATCCACAGGAATTGCTGTGGAGCGACCCCAGACATGTTTGGGGGGGGGGGGCATTTCATTATAATGAGAAATTATATGAGTATGGATTGGAGAAGATTGTGGGGATACAGGAGTGAGTATGAAAGATATTTTTAAGGATTGTGATAAAGAATTAATAGAAGCGACCGCGTTAAATACGAATGAAGCTTTTTATTTTGATGTCCCTAGAAGACTTTATGGTATTAGTTTGGAGTTGCAAGAAGAATGTGGAGTTTGGTGTGAATATTTGAGTCAAAATCAATGGCATAAAATCGCAAATCCTATTCTAGCAAATGGAAGTAAGTTTTTTAAGCCAATCAAAGATGTAGAAGCGGTAAAAATTTGTTCTAATGATAGAATTGGAATCACAAAAGTTGTATTTTATACGCTAAAGATTGCAGGGTTAATTATCGCAGGTAGATTTGATGGTTGTGGAGCTAGATTAATGCCATTTTTAAATGCTTTGTATCTTAGTTCTAAGTTCCCGCAATATCGCTTTGGCTTTGTGTGGGTTACGCGAGTGGATACAGCGAAATCTCAGGCAAGTAAGCAAGGCGTTCAAACAGAGGATATGGAGATTTGGCAAGAGGAAGAAGTCTTTAGCCAAAGATTTATAGAACAATATTCCTATACGAAATGTTTAGAAAAAAATGGTGGGAAAATGATTGGGAAATCTGAATTAGTGAATGAAGATTTCGCAGAAGAGTTTGGATTTTTTATTAACCATGATCCTAGATTAATACTTTCAGACATAGACAAAAACGCATTTAAAGAATATCCTCGAATGTTTGATTGTATAGAATGGAGTCCTAGACTGCAATCTGCCATACAAGAAGCCAACAAGAAAGCTCAAGAACTAGGTGAATTTGTGGTAGTGCATATTCGTTCGGGTGATATAGTTTTTGATGGATTGCAGAATGCAGTGCCAGCTGGGTGTGGGAAAGCTATGCCGATAGAAATAGCACAAGAATTAATAGAAATATCTATTAAAGCCAAAAAAGCAATTTGTATCACAGGAGATGATGTTTTAGAAGTTGAATTATTGAGGCAACACTATGCAAAAAAAGGACATATATTTACATTAAGAGACATTGCGCCTTGTGAATATCTCGAAATGGAAAGAATCTTATTTGATATTGTGTTTATGTCCAAAGCCACCGAAATATATTCAGGTGGTTCTTCTTTTGCTAAAGTGGCTGGATGGATAGGGCTTGGTAGGTATCCTAAAATGTATTATCCTTATTTTGGCGTTAAAAGGTGTTATGAAATTATCAATTCAAGAATCCTTTGTGATATAGAGGGAGTTCATTACTTGCAAAAGGTATATAGTGCATCAGCTGCATTTCTTTTTGGGCTTTCTTGTGGAGCAGAACCTTTAGCATTATTAAAACATATTGATATGGCGATAGCAAAAGGACCAGAAATTACTTGGACGCGTTTTGCAAAGCTTCTTTTGATGCCTTTTTTAGCACAAGGGGATAAAAAATGTCTTGTAGATTTTATTGTGCAATTCATAAAGTCTAAAGATACATTAAACATTCCAAAATCAACCCTATTGGTGCTACAAACCCCATATATGGAGAAGTATTGCGAGCTTCAAAAAGTCAATAATATCCCGCTAGATTCAAAATCTCTCATACTTGAACAGCTTCAAACCCAAAATATAGCATTCCAAAACAAAATCAAACAAATGGAATCTTTCATAGATTCTAAAACTAGAATCCACTCCCACTTAGCCTATAAACTAGGTTCTGCAATGATACTAAACTCTAAAAGTCTATGGGGATATATTAGAATGCCTTATGTGCTTAGCTATATCAAAGAATCCCATAGAGAAGAACAAAGAAAATATCAAGAAAAAGTAGCAAAGAATCCTAGCTTAAAACTCCCCAAACTAGAATCTTACCCAGACTACAAAGAAGCGATTAAAGAAAAACAATGCTTTACTTACAAATTAGGTGAAGCACTCATAAAAGCTAATAATGTGCGGGGGGGGGGGCGAATATTTGCTTATTTGCAATTCTTCAAAGAAGTGCGTGAGTTAAAAAGGGAGTTTAAGGAGAAGAGGAAATGATTTGGCAAGAAAAAGATTTAATGGATATTGCAAAAAATATCAAACCAATGCTTGATAGGAATAGCATATTTTTTGATTTGACAAGCATAGAATCCAATGGACACATACTAAACAAAGATAATGGATTGGTTGAGTGCATAAGAATCACAAGTAAGACACAAAAAATAATTCTAAATACGCTTACCATAGAGATTTCATCGGATAATTCGCATTATAAAAAGATAGATAAAAATAGACTAGAAATAGATAAACAAGGGAGATTGGAAGCTAATTTATGTGAAGAGTATGTGGTGCGATATATTAGAATCTTTGTAGGCGAAGATTTTATGGAATTCATAGGCGACCTTGAAGTAGAAGTGCTAAATAGAAAATTCCCTTGTTTGTTGGTAGCGGCAAGAAGTGATGGCTTTGGTGCTAGAATGCTTCCAATACTGAACGCGCTTTATTTGGCAGAAAAAACAGGGTTTAAGTTTGGATTTGTTTGGGAAACAAGTGATTATGACCAAATGAGCTTAAAAGATGTTGGAGGCAATAAATTAGAGGGGATTAGCGTAGGAACTGAAGATTTTATTTTTGATAAATCTTTTATAGAATCCTATAGCTATCTTGATAAGATAGCAGGAAATGCACTGACTGGCTTAGGGCTTAGTGGTGATTATACGATTGAGGAGTTATCGAAACGACCATTTGAAGAAAAATGGGGCTATTATGTGCAGTATTCTATTGCTGTTATGAAGTCAATCATAGGAGATGATGATTCTTATCTTAAAGAATATCCTAGACTTTTTAAAAAAATCAAATTTTCTAAAACAATCCAAAAAGTGATTGATGAAGCAAATTTTCAAGCAAAAAAATTATCCGAATTTGTCGCGATTCATATTCGCGCTGGAGATAGTATTTTTGATGCTAAAATTCAGCTACATGCTTATTGGAAAAAGGCAATGCCAGCTGAAATAGCTATGGAGATTATAGAGGAAGCTTTAAAGAGTGGCAAAAATATTTTATTGTTTGGAGATGATATTAGTGAAATCCAAGAGTTTAAAAAATATTATGGAGAGAAAATACACTTATCTAGTGAATTTGCAAGTCAAGAATTGTCCGGTGTTTTAAAATTGATTTTTGATATAATCCTTATGTCTAATGCTCAAGAAATTTATTCCGCTGGTAGTTCTTTTGGTAGAACTGCGGCACATATTGGGTTAGGCAGGTATCCAAAAATGTGGTATACTTACTATAATCATCAGCAGAAATACGAAATCATACAAAAAAATTTTGATAAGATTAACCAATATTTCAATTTACATCCAAATCAAAGAGCATATTCTCTGTTTGCTTTATGTTCCATTGCGACATTGCTAAGAAAGAATGGTAAAGAGTGGATAGGTTTTGCAAATCGTGCCATAGAGTATGATAAAAGCAATATTGCAACCTATATTCACCAATTTAATGCTTTGATTTTTTCAGCTAATTATAAAGATGCTGATTTAGTTTTACAAAATGAGATATTTATACGCAATGAAAAACTAGAGGGTTTATTAAAACGCATTATAAGGCTACAAAATGTATTAGAGTATAGATTTTTTGTGGGCTATATTTTTAAATTTGCTTCAATTCATTATCCTAATATATCCCTTTTAGCGGCTTATTTTTCTGCTACTGAACAAGACTTTGTTGCGGCTATGAAATATCTCAATAATTATGTAAGTAAGAATATGGATAATGATATACTAATGAAAATTCTAAAAATGGCTATGCCACAAATCATTAAACAACAGCCCTCGCGCCATTTTGATGCCAAATTAGCATTGCTAACCAAAGAAAACGATACAAAACAAAAGCGTATCAATGAGCTAGACAATGCCAAAACTAGAATCCACTCCCACTTAGCCTATAAACTAGGTTCTGCAATGATACTCAATGCAAGGAGCTTTTTGGGGTGGGTGCGAATGCCTTATGTGCTTAGCTATATCAAAGAATCCCATAGAGAAGAACAAAGAAAATACCAAGAAAGAGTAGCAAAGAATCCTAGCTTAAAACTCCCAAAACTAGAATCTTATCCAGACTACAAAGAAGCAATTAAAGAAAAACAATGCTTTACTTACAAATTAGGCGAAGCACTCATAAAAGCTAATAATGTGCGGGGGGGGGGGCGAATATTTGCTTATTTGCGATTCTTCCAAGAAGTGCGTGAGTTAAGAAAAGAGTTTAGGGGGAAAATTAAATCTCAAAATAAAGGAGAAAATAAATGAAAAAAATTGCACATTTAACCTTAAATCCACTGAAGTCACTTATACAAATTATACGCTTTGTATAAATGGTGTATAACTCATACAAAAAATCTTGAAAGTGCCTATTTTACGATATTTATTAATTATACAATAATTATACGCTTCAGAGAAAAGGGAGAGAAGAAAAAAGATTTGTATTTGCGATTATAAAAGTTTAGGAGATTGTTTAGAATTGTAGAGATACCACAGGTTAAACTCATCTTGGACCCAGCAAAAGCTGGGTTCAAGCTTACGCTAATAAGCCTTGACAGCAATTATACAAAGTAGTATAATCACAACCAAGATGAATTTTAGTAGCATCATCTTAGCTCCTTTTGGGGCATAGATTTTGCCACAGGGTAGAGAGCCTGTGGCAATTACCCTGCATAATTATACTTTAAACTTCCACAAACTACATTTAATGCTTTTACCAATAAAAAATATAAAATTATACAAATGTATAAATATTTATACGCCTTTGTATAATTTATTAAAAAAATCAAAAAATCTACAAAGTGCCTATTTTACGAGTATTTATACAAATTCCACCCCCTGCTATATATAAAAAAACAAGCATTTAAAAAGACAATTTTTAAAGACTTTAAAGCTTTTCTAAGATTCTATAATAAAAATTTTCAACCGCATTGCTAACAAAAAGATTCCGCATTTGCGATTCCATTTCGCGATTCTACTAACTGCAAACCCACGCCCAAACTTCAAAAGCGAGATTCTGCGATTCCATTCACGCCCAAGCAACAGCAATCCAACACTTCTTGCGAAAAAGCGATTTTATTGGTTTGTTATGATTTAAAGTTTATAATCTCTCTTCCAAAAACATTGAAAGGTAAAAGGTTGCTAAGTCTTATTGTCCCCGTATTTTATAAAAATCAGCATTCTTTTATTTACAAAAGAGCAGTGGAGCTGATAGAAAAATTTAAAAACAAAGAGGAATTTGAAGCGATTTTCGCTGATTGCAGCAGGGAATCGCTACTCCAAAGTGCAAGTAGCAATATCAAAATCCTGCATTTGCCTTTAAGCGGACAGATTTTCTCCCCTGCATACGCGAGAAACGAAGCCGCGCGGATTGCGACGCAAAAATATTTATTTTTTTACGATGTGGATATGGATTATTCTAGCAAGTTTGAATCGCTACTTTTACAAAAGATAGAATCCCAACTAGAAAGTGGCAAGGCGCGATTCCTTTCGCTTCCTTTTTTGTATCTCACGCAAAAGGGAACGGAATTTTACGCAAAAACAAAGGATTTAGAGTCTCTTAAAATCAGCTTTTTAAAGGGCGAAAATCATTGGGTAGAGAGTATTTCAGCAAACAGCTCGGCAATTGTGCTAGAGAGGCGATATTTTGAATCTTTAGGCGGTTTTAGAGAGGATTTTCTAGGGCATGGGGGAGAGGATTTTGAGTTTTTGCATCGCCTTGCAGCGTGGAACCCTCACAGCGAAAGACAAGAAGATTATTATATTGATGCGCGACACCAATTTTTAGGCGACGCGCAAGGCTTTAGGAAGTATTTTGCGTATTATTCCATTTCTTTGTTTTTTGAAGATTTGGTTTTGTTGCACCAATGGCATTCGCGCCCTTTGACCAACGCATTTTATTTCAGGCGCAAACCCAACGAATCGCTATTAAAGATAAAAATGCAAGAATTTGACGCACATAATTGCGGCAAGGTTTGGCAGTCTCCGCACTCCATGCAGCCTTTGCAATCCACGCAATCCCTGCAACCTTTGCAAGATTTTAGCGAATTTTTAACTGTGCTCATGGAATCGCATGGTTATGCAGTTGTGGATTATCCCGGATTTTTTCGGCTTGGCAAGGGCGTGAAGCCTCCCAAAAAACCTTTGGGCAACAAGATTCGCAAACTTCTCACGCGCCCTCAAGAATTTGTCAAAGATATGCCATTGTGGAAGCAAATTGTGCGATTAAGATTCCCGCAAATTTCACATTTTGTGTATCTTTGGGCGGTTTATGAAAGGTTGGGATTCCAAAAATCCTGCCCAAAAGAGCTAATCAAGGGCGATTTGCCATTAATCCCAAACAAATCAAGAATCCCAAAAGATTTTGTTTTTTATGGTTGGGGGCGCAAGAAATCCGGGCGCAATGCGATTTTTTTAGCGCAAAAATATCATTGTAAATATTGTCTGCTTGAAGATGGCTTTGTGCGCTCCTTTGGGTTGGGCGTTGAAGGTGCACGAAGCTTCTCACTCGTACAAGATGAGGTTGGAATCTATTATGACGCCACAAGTCCAAGTGCGTTAGAGAATCTCTTGCAAACTTATGATTTTAGCTCCAATCCCGCGCTATTAGCCGCGGCAAAAGAGGCAATAGGGTTGATTTTAAAATACAATATTTCCAAATACAACTGCGCCCAAGATGTCCCTCAAGGCTATTTTGACGAGGAGAATGACGCATCTAGTAGAGCAAAGCGGGTTTTGATTATCGCCCAAACAAGCGGGGATTCTAGTTTGATTTATGGTTATGGCGAGAAGTTTAGCACCAAAGAGATGATAGAATCCGCCCATAAAGAGAATCCGAGTGCAAAACTCTATCTCAAAATTCATCCTGATGTTTTGAATGGTAAGCGACAATCCGATATTCTCCCAAGTGAGATTCCGCCCTTTTGCGAAGTGATTTTGGAGGATTTTAATCCCATTTCGCTTTTAAAGCATTTTTCCAAAGTCTATACAAAAACTTCCCAAATGGGCTTTGAAGCCTTGCTTGTAGGCTGCGAGTGTGTGTGCTTTGGAATGCCCTTTTATGCGGGTTGGGGATTGACGCGTGATAAGCAAATCTGTGCAAGGCGAACCCGCAGATTAAGTTTGGAAGAAGTGTTTGCGGCGAGTTTCATACTCTATACACGATATTTCAATCCGCTTTATCAAAGAGAAAGTGATATTTTGGATACTTTGCGCACGATTGCGCACTTTAAGCCTTTTTATGTCAAAACCCCGCATAAAGCCTATTTGTTTGGATTTTCTTATTGGAAACATCATTTTATCAAGCCTTTTATGGCGAATTTTACTCCACAGAATCTTATTTTTATTAATCCTGTTGGCAAAAGCCCATTGGAACTTGCGCTAGAAAAAGGCTTGGATAAGAGAAGCGAAATTTTTATTTGGGGGAGAAAAAACTTTTTAGAAGTGGAATCTTATGCCAAAGAAAATGGATTGAAAATTACGCGCGTAGAAGATGGCTTTATCCGCTCACTTTCGCTTGGTTCAGACCTTACGCGTCCTTTTTCGCTTGTATTTGATGATTTAGGAATCTACTTTGACCCCACGCGTCCTAGCCGATTGGAGCATATTTTGCAACACGCGCAATTTTCGCAAGAATTATTGCAAGAAGCGCGGAATCTCAAGGAACAAATCCTAAAAAGTAAGATTAGCAAATACAATATCAATGCGCACAAGAAGCTTGAATTGCCACAAAATAAGCGGACGATTCTTGTAATTGGGCAAGTTGAGGACGACGCTTCTATCCTCTATGGTGCGCCTATGCAAACGAATCTTTCATTGCTGCAACAAGTCAAAAAAGAAAACCCCCAAAGCTATATTCTCTACAAACCGCACCCTGATGTGCTAAGTGGGAATCGTGCGGGGAAGATTCCGCAACAAGTTGCATTAGAATATTGCGAAGAAATCTTAGAAAGCGTGAGTCTCGCCTCTGCCATAGAAGCTGTAGATGAGGTGCATACTCTCACTTCGCTTAGCGGGTTTGAAGCTTTGCTGTATGGCAAAAAAGTAGTTACTTATGGAATGCCCTTTTATGCGGGTTGGGGATTGACGATTGACAAGCAAGTTTGCACGAGGCGAACCCGCAAACTAAGCCTAGAGGAATTGTTTTGTGGTGCTTACCTCCTTTATCCGCGCTATCTTCACCCCGATACTTTGGAGTTTTGCACACCCAATGCGTTAGTGGTGGCACTTGAAACAAAGCGCAAAAGATTGCAAGAGGATAGATTTTATGCTTTTAGGGTGCAGTGCTATTCTTGGTTTTCAAGAAAGATTCAGAAGTTATTTGTGTGGTTTAAGAAGCGATAGGGGGTTGCGCTTTGTGATGACGGAAGTAGTGAAATTATGGATTGCTAAGGTGTCATTGCGAATGAAGATGGAGCGCACACTGCGTCAGCAGTTTGCCCACACTTGTAAATCCATAATTTTATAAATCATTCGTATTTCTACTGCGTCATTGCGAGATTCTGCATCGAGCTAAATCGTGGCAATCTATAATGTTGCATAAAGCGGATTCTGCAATGGAATCCTTAAAATGGGATTCTTACATTTGGATTGCTTCGTTGCACTTCGTGCGCCCCGTAATGATGGAATGGGATTTTACAATGGCGAGATTTTACATTGCATTTTGTGCTTGAAGCAAAGTGCTGCTTATTTTAAGATTCTAGGCAAGGTAATGCCTTTTTGGCTTTGGTATTTGCCCTTTTTGTCCTTATAGCTCACTTCGCAAGGAGAATCCCCCTCCAAAAACAACACTTGCGCGATTCCCTCATTAGCATAAATTTTAGCAGGAAGTGGCGTAGTGTTGCTGATTTCAATCGTGATATGTCCCTCAAACTCCGGCTCAAAAGGCGTTACATTGACGATGATTCCACAACGCGCATAAGTGCTTTTGCCAAGACAAATCGCCAAAATGTTGCGCGGGATTTTAAAGTATTCAATCGTTCGCGCCAATGCAAAAGAGTTAGGTGGCACAATACACACATCACCGACAAAATCCACCACATTAGCAGAATCAAAGTTTTTTGGGTCCACCACCATCGCATTAATGTTGGTAAAAATCTTAAACTCATTGCTCACCCGAATATCATAACCATAGCTTGATAACCCAAAGCTCACGACGCCTTTGCCCACTTGATTTTCACAAAAAGGCTCAATCATCGCGTGTTTTTGAGCCATTTCGCGAATCCATTTATCTTCTTTTAATCCCATTTGATTCCTTATTTAGTTTTTTAATTAAATTATGATATTATAACAGATTAAACAAGCAAAATTCTTTGGAAATGCCAAAGAAATGCTTAAGATTCTATTTCTAACAAAGGCTTAAAATGAATTTTAAAGAGATAAAAGAACTCATAGAAATCTTTGACGCAAGTAATTTGAATCGTCTTAGCATTTCACAAGAAAATTCAAAAATCAAACTTGAAAAAGGACAAAGTTGCGCTACTTCAGTCGTGGTGGAATCGCAAAACGCGCCACTTAGCGTTCCTACTCTCACACCGCAAAGCCTTCCTCAAATCGCTCCTGTCGCTTCTGCACCTGCTGCGCCGCAACTTTCAGGTGAGACAATTAACTCCCCAATGGTTGGGACTTTTTATCGTTGTCCTTCCCCTGATACTCCTGCTTATGTGAATGTTGGGGATAAAGTCAAAAAAGGACAAACTTTAGGAATCATTGAAGCCATGAAAATTATGAATGAAATTGAAGCGGAGTTTGATTGTGTGATTAAAGAGATTATCCCCAATGACGCGCAACCTGTGGAATACAATTCGCCTTTATTTGTGGTGGAGAAAATCTAATGCAAGAAACACTAAAAGAATCTCCAAAAGAGATTAATACCATTTTAATTGCAAATCGTGGCGAGATTGCCCTAAGAGCAATCCGCACCATCAAAGAAATGGGCAAAAAAGCAATTGCAGTGTATTCTACAGCGGATAAAGATGCGCATTACTTGGACTTAGCGGACGCGAAAGTGTGCATTGGCGGGGATAAATCTAGCGAAAGCTATCTCAATATCCCTGCGATTATTTCCGCAGCGGAGCTTTTTAACGCGGACGCGATTTTTCCCGGATATGGATTCTTAAGCGAGAATCAAAACTTCGTTGAAATTTGCAAACATCACAAGATTGAATTTATAGGACCAAACCCCGATGTAATGGCTCTTATGAGCGATAAAAGCAAGGCAAAAGAAGTGATGAAAAATGCCGGTGTGCCTGTGATTCCCGGAAGCGATGGTGCAGTAGTTTCCAAAGAAGAAGCCCTAAAACTTGCAAAAGAAATCGGCTATCCTGTGATACTTAAAGCCGCAGCGGGTGGCGGCGGACGCGGTATGCGAATCGTGGAGAGAGAAGAGAATATGTTTAATGCCTATCTTGCCGCAGAAAGCGAAGCAATTAGTGCGTTTGGAGATGGCACAATTTATATGGAAAAATTCATTGATAAGCCCAAACATATTGAAGTGCAGATTCTCGCTGATAAACATGGAAATGTTTTGCATGTTGGGGAGCGGGATTGCTCTTTGCAAAGACGCCACCAAAAGCTAATTGAAGAATCCCCAGCACCCACACTAGAGCCTAAAACGCGTCAAAAATTGCTAGAAACCGCTATTACAGCGACAAAAGCTATAAAATATGTTGGTGCAGGGACTTATGAGTTTTTGCTAGATTCCAACCAAAACTTTTATTTTATGGAAATGAATACGCGTTTGCAAGTAGAACACCCTGTAAGTGAGCTTGTTAGCGGATTGGATATTATTGAATTAATGATTCAAATCGCAGAGGGGAAAACCCTGCCCAAGCAAGAAGAAATCTATTTCAAAGGTTGTGCGATGGAATGCAGAATCACAGCGGAAGATCCTGTGAAATTCTATCCATCAGCAGGTAAAATCACGAAATGGATTGCTCCGGGCGGTGGCAATGTGCGCCTTGATAGTCACGCGTATGCAGGTTATGTTGTGCCGATGTTTTACGATTCTATGATTGGCAAACTGATTGTTTGGGGCAAGAATCGCAAAGAAGCAATTGCAAGAATGTCGCGTGCGTTGGACGAGTTTTGCGTGGAGGGAATCAAAACAACGATTGCGTTTCATCAAGAGATGATGAAAAACGATGATTTCAAAAGAGGAGTGATTCACACGAAATATTTAGAGCAAAAAATGGCAAATGAAGCGGAAAAAAGATAAAAGTGGAACGATAAATGCTTGTAGTTTATAAAAATTGCAAGGAAGCAAATTCATTATTAAGGAGATAACAATGAAAATTGGAAACACACAAACCACAAGCGAAAGCTTGATTAATCTAAATAGAGCGAAAAATAACGAAAAAGAGGCGTTGAAAAATATTTCTTCCCCACGACCTTTAGAGGCGACTGATGGTGCGAGTTTGGCATTAGCAAACGCGCTTTTATCTCAAGCAAACTCAATGTCTCAAGGAATCCGCAATGCAAATGACGCGCTAGGTGTGATGCAAATTGCCGATGCGACCCTTTCTAATATTACAGATTCTGCAATTCGTATGAACGAACTTTCTGTTGCTTTGGGAAATCCTGCGTTAAATAGCGAACAAAGAGCAATGATTGAAAGCGAAGCAAATGCGCTTACGCGCTCCATGAGTGATGCGACAAGTCAAGCGGTTTTTAATGGTAAGAATGTTTTTAGTGGGCAAATGAGCTTTGTAACAGGCAATGGAACAGAAAGTATTAATATGCAAGCTCCTAATGTTTCTGGGCTTAGTGTCAATAACCAACAAAGCATTTTGGACTTTATTAACAATGTCAATTCAAAACGCGCGGATATTGGTTCTGCAATGAATGGAATCCAATCAGGAGTGAATGCAAGTATGAATACGGTGGTGAATCTAAAAGCCGCAGAGGGTGGATTAATGAAAGATGATTTGGCGGAAAACTATAATGAACTTAATGCGGCAAAACTTAAAGAAAACGCCTCTCTTTATGCCGCTTCTTTTAACGCGCAATATTTGCAAAGTCGCTTAGACGCATTGCTTGGATAATCCAAAATAAAATAGCCTAAAAGGTGGGATTCTCCTTTCCCACCTAAGTAATGGAATCCGCGCAATCAAAAGAATTTTATAATCCCCAAAACCGCGCCCACGCTTAGACAAACAATAGAAACACCCCAAACATAAAAGAAGCTTTTGCTGATATGTTCTTTGATGCTCACGCCACTGATTCCACAACCTAGAAGTGTTGCTGGGACGACAGGAGAAATAAAAGTCGCACAATTTCTAGCGACAACCATAATAATCGCAATGCTCATAGGGTCAATTCCCAAGGCAGAGGTGATTCCAATGACAATAGGCATAATGCCAAAAAAGTAAGAATCTGTGCAGAAAATTAACGCCATAGGAACTGCGCTAATGCCCACAATAAGCGGAATCAAGATTAATGCCCAATCAGGTAAAATTTCCAAAATCACATTTGCCATCACTTTCATAATGCCTGTTTTGTCAAAAACGCCAATAAGGATTCCAGCCCCAAAAAGCGTTGTTGCCATTAAAATCGCGCTTTTAGAATATTTGTCAATGAGTTTTTGTGCAACTTCTAGCTTGGGATAATTGATAAATAAAGCAAAGCAGAATCCAAGCATAAACAAAAAATAACTTGGAAGAATGTTTGCAACCAAAAGTGCTAGAATCGCCAAAAGCAAGAGAATATTTAAGAAAAATTGGCTACTTTGATGATGTTCGCCAAGTGCTAATTGGTGGAAATCCTCATCAGCTGCAATTCTCCCTGCGCCTCTTTGAATTTCTTGTCTTGCCAAGAAAATCGCAATGCCCAACGCGCATAAAAGCCCTGTGATTTGAATCGGGATTAATTGATGCCAAATCTCGTTTGCTTCTGTGTTAATAATGGTTGCTGCACGCAGTGTTGGACCTCCCCACGGAAGGAGATTCATGACTCCAAGCGAAACTGCCATAATTGTCATTAGTGTTGTTTTACGGATTCCTAACTTTTCATAGATTGGCAACATTGCCGGAATCACTATCAAAAAGCTAGAAGCCCCAGAACCATCTAAATGCACGACAACAGAAATAACCACGGTTAAGATACAAATGCTATATACATTGTTTTTACTGAATCTTAACAGGTAATTAATCATTGTGTTAAAAACACCCGCTTCGTTTAAGAGCCCAAAGAATAGAATCGCAAAAATAAACAAAACCGCTGTGGAGCTTACGCTGTTGATTCCTTGTCGGATAAAGTATTTGAGCGCATTAAAATCAAACACAGGATTCTCCATTTTCGCAAAATACGCAATATCAAACTTTTCTTTAAGGAGACTTCCGATTCCTAAATGAAAATTCGTATCCAACAAAACAAGCAAAATTGCACTTATACCAGAGACGATAATAAAAGCAACCGATGGAGTGGTTTTGTCCGTCAAAAGAAGATAAACAATTAAAATTAGTGAGGCGAAACCCACAAAAGCGAGGAAAAATTCCATAAATATCCTTTTAGAGAAAATCTAGTTATAATAATAGCAGAGTTTTTAGAGAGAATCGCAAAATTTAATTTTTTATGAAAGAAAAATAAGGAGAATTTTATGTTTTTCAGTAAATATTCAGCAAGTGGCAATGACTTTATCATCACACATACTTTTGGGAAGCAAACTTATGCTTTTGATGAATTAGCGCGAAAAGTCTGCAATCGCCATCAAGGAGTGGGTGCAGATGGCTTGATAATCTTGAAGCCACATTTGGAATATGATTTTGAATGGGAGTTTTATAACTGCGATGGTAGTATCGCCACAATGTGTGGCAATGGAAGTCGGGCTGCGGCGATGTATGCGAAAGATTTAGGAATCGCAGGGGATAGACAAAGATTTCTCACACTCGCGGGTGTGATTGACGCAGTAGTGAATCAAGGAGAAGTAGAAAGTGCTTTAAGTGGCGTTGAGGTTTTAAAAGAAGGAATCTTGGAGTTTGGCAACACTTGGGCTTTGATTGATACGGGTGTGCCACATTTGGTTTGTGAGAAAAAAGACGAATTAAACAAAGAGGATTTACGCACATTGCGACACAAATACAATGCTAATGTGAATATCGCCACACTTCAAGGAGATAGAGTGTTGGCGCGGACTTTTGAACGCGGAGTAGAAGACGAGACTTTGGCGTGTGGCACAGGAATGGCAGCAATGTTTTATTATCTGTTTTCTCAAAACAAGATTCCAAATCCTTGTCTTTTTAACCCCGCAAGTAGCGAGGATTTGTATCTAAGGATAGAAAATCAAAGGTTATATCTCAAAGGCAGAGTGCATAAGATTTGTGATTTTGTTTTTTAGGCTTGATGAAAAATATTTTATCATTAAATCAAAATCAATCATTTTATTTTATTGATTTTATAGTCGGAATCCTAGCGACTTTATTTAAACTTTTGGTATGATTTTAGGATTATTTTGTTTGGAGGAAAGATTGTGAATTTTTGTATTTTATTTGGTGGAAAATCCTATGAACACGAAATTAGCATTGTGAGTGCGATTGCGATTAAAAAGTTGCTTCCACAGATTCAACATTTTGTTTTTTTGGACGCTTTGCATAATTTTTATCTTATTCCTGCCCAAAAGATGCAATCCAAATTTTTTAGTTCTCAAGAATATACCAAAGCCCAAAAAATTTACCCCAAAAAAGACGGATTCTTTGTCCGCACATTATTTGGAGAGAAGCCGCTTAATCTGCCTATTTTGATAAACCTCATTCACGGCGGAGACGGGGAAGATGGAAGTGTCGCGAGTTTATTGGATTTTTATGGGATTCCTTATATTGGTCCGCGCAACCCTGCGTGTGTTTTAAGTTTTGATAAAGAACTTACAAAGCTTTTAGCAGAGAGTAGGGGAGTGGCGCGTCTTGAATATCGTGTGCTTTATCGTGATATGCCCTTGCTAGAGGATTTAAAGTTTCCTTTGATTATCAAACCTGCAAGGCTTGGAAGCTCCATTGGGATTAACATCGTAGAATCCAAAGAGAAGTTAGAATACGCGCTAGAATCTGCCTTTGAATTTGATGAAAAAGTCTTGATTGAACCCTTTGTAGAGGGGATTAAAGAATATAATTTGGCAGGTTTTAAGTCTAAAGAGGGAATGCAGTTTTCTTTTATAGAAGAACCAGAAAAAAAGAAATATTTGGATTTTGAAAAGAAATATTTGGATTTCTCGCGCACAGGAAACGCCAAAGAAGCGGATATTCCGCAGGATTTAAAGCAGACTTTAGAAGCAAACTTTAGCAAACTCTATCAGAATCTCTTTGAAGGCGCGTTGATTCGTTGCGATTTTTTTGTCAAAGACAATCAGTGTTATTTAAATGAAATCAATCCGATTCCCGGAAGTCTTGCAAATTATTTATTTAAGGATTTTCAAACCGCCTTACAAGAAATTTCTAAAGCACTTCCAAAGCCCAATGAAATCAAAGTTGCTTATGAGTTTTTGCATAAAATTCAATTCGCAAAAGGCAAATAGTGGCGCAAAAAAGAATAGAATATCAAGGGCAAGTTTTCACAATTTCTTATGAAATTGTAGAATCCCAAAACAAAACCGCGCCGATTCTTGTCATCTTGCATGGTTGGGGAGCTAGTAAAGCCTTGATGAAACAAGCTTTTGGTTCTTTATTTCAGGAATTTAGGCATTGCTACATTGATATGCCCGGATTTGGAAACTCCCCTACGCCTCCTTTTGCGCTGAATACTTTTGATTATGCAGAAATCCTCAAAATTTTTTTAAAGCAGCTTACAATAGAGCCTTGCCAATGCACGATTTTAGGGCATAGTTTTGGAGGCAAAGTTGCGACTTTGTTACAACCCAAAGAGCTGATTTTGCTAAGTAGCGCGGGGATTAGAGTGCCAAAAACTCTTAAGATTCGTCTAAAAATCGTGATTGCCAAATCCCTTAATCGTCTCGCGCCCAAGCTCAATGGAATCTTAAAGCGTTTTTTGCGTTCTAAAGATGTAGAAAATATGGACGAAATTATGTATCAAACCTTTAAAAATGTCGTAGATGAGGATTTTACAAGCATTTTTGCGTCTTTTAAGAATCCTTGTTATATTTTTTGGGGAGAAAACGACCTTGCTACGCCTTTAAAATCTGGTGAGAGGATTCATTCTTTGATACAAGATTCCAAGCTTTTTGTGTTAAAAGAAGATCATTTTTTCTTTTTAAAGGGTGCAAAAGAGATTGAAAAATTGTATTTCAACGCCAAAAATAAATAAAATTTATCTAAAATTCGCTAGAATTGCGTAATTTTTCTTAAGGATTCCATTTGCAAAGCATTGATATTTTCATTATGGCGACCCGTTGGATTTTTCTTATCGCGTTGGGCTACTATGCGATGATAAATCTCCAATGGTATCATTACAAAGTTATGCGTGTGCTATTTAGGCATCACAAGCAAAAGTGGCATTTGTTTTATTTTGTTTTGCCGGTTGTTTATTTTGTCTTGATTCCAAATAATCTCTATTTTTATGTTGGCTTGTATCTTTACCTTATTTTGTTGGGTATATGGGTTTTTCATCTAAGCAAACGCTTGGTGCTGACAAGTAGAGTATTGCGCTTTTTTGGCTTGTATATCGCCTTTATTTTGTTTAATGAATTGTTGCTTTTAAAAGTCGCAGAATATTCCTTTTTGATTCAAATGGTGTATTTATTCCCGCTTTTTATTTCTATTGCACTTTCTTCTTTGTTGGAAAAAATCCTACTCAATCGTTACAAGAAACTTGCAACCGATAAACTAGAGAGTATGCCAAACCTCACAATCATCGCTGTAACCGGTAGCTATGGTAAAACAAGCCTTAAAAATTTCTTGTTTCAAATGCTACAAGAAAGTTTCAAAGTCTATGCTACGCCAAGAAGCGTAAATACACTTACGGGAATCATTGCCGATATTAATCAAAACCTTTCGCCTCTAACGGATATTTATATCGTAGAAGCAGGTGCTAGAGGCGCGGGAGATATTAAAGAGATTGTGGATTTGCTTTCTCCGCAAATTGCAGTTGTGGGGAAAATTGGCGAGGCGCATATTGAATACTTCAAGAGCATAGAAAACATTTATAGCGCAAAATACGAGATTTTAGAGAGCAAAGATTTGCGTCAAGCCTATATTTACGAGGGAAATATCCAGCCGACGAATTGTCCTGTTAGAATCGTGAATTTCCCTAAAGATGTGAGTGAAATCGTAGCAACGCTTGAAGGGACGCGATTTACCCTTAAAATTGGTGGCAAAAAGCTAGACTTTACGACGCGCATTTTGGGCGCATTTAATGTGATTAATATTAGTGCTGCGATTGCGGTGGCGAAAGATTTGGGCGTGAGTGATGAGCATTTAATCAAGCGTGTGCAGAAGCTAGAACCCATCAACCACCGCTTAAGCAAAATTGTCGTCAATGAAAAAATCATTTTAGATGATAGTTATAATGGGAATCTTGATGGAATGCTTGAAGCCATTCGCCTTTCTTCTTTACATAATGGCAAGAAGATTATCGTAACACCGGGTCTTGTAGAAAGCTCAAAAGAAGCTAATATTACGCTTGGTGAAGCGATTGATAAAGTCTTTGACCTTGCGATTATCACCGGTGAATTAAACTCTAAGCTTTTGCGCAAATCCATTCATAAACCCCAAAAAATAATCCTCAAAGATAAAGCACATATTGAACATATTTTGAAAACTACCACCGATAGCGGGAATCTGATTCTTTTTGCTAACGACGCGCCAAGCTATATTTAAGGCGCGTTTGGATTTTTTTAAAATTAGAAACTAAAACAATTTAGCAGAATCCAAAAACACAGAAAACAACGAGGAAATCAAAATGAATTATCTTTATGCTCCATGGCGCAGTGGTTATTTCAGTGGAAAAAGCCAAGAATGCGTTTTTTGTGCGATTTCACAAGGAATTAATTTATGCGAAAATACTATCAAAACGCAAGAGAATTGGCTACCTAAAGAAGCAAGAATCAAAGAAGTAAAAGAGTTTGCGATTCCTTTTAATCATGGAGATTTTACACAATCAGACTTTGCAAATCGTGTATTTTATCGCGATGAAAAGGTGTTTTGCGTGATGAATAAGTTTCCTTATACGCCCGGGCATTTTTTGGTGATTCCGCATTTGCACACGCATTCTCCGGAGCTTTTGGATATGGAGGTTTGGTTACATTTACAAAAGATTGCAT
Source organism: Helicobacter sp. MIT 05-5294 (assembly GCF_000765675.1). Lineage (GTDB taxonomy): Bacteria > Campylobacterota > Campylobacteria > Campylobacterales > Helicobacteraceae > Helicobacter_D. Next base: position 26,876 of record NZ_JRPA02000015.1, read on the forward strand.
ATCAAGGCGTGGCACTTTTAAAAGAGTTTGGCGCACAAGGAATCAATCTAGGAATGAATATTGAACGCGCCGGAGGTGCGGGGATTCCGGAACATTTGCATTTGCATTTGATTCCGCGATTCATTGGTGATACGAATTTTTTTACAACCATTGGCGATAGTCGCGCTTATGGGGTGGATTTTGATGCGATTTTTGCGCGTATTTGCGCACTTGCCCAAACATATTTTAAAGATTTTTCAAGAGAATCCCAAAGGAGAAAAAATGGATAAAATCAGCGCAATCGTGCTTGGTGTGTGTTTGATTGTAAGTAGTGCGATTCTTGGTATGGGTGCAAAAGAGGCAATCAAAGAGTTTCGCGCAGGTGAGCGCAGTGTCGTTGTCAAAGGCTTAAGCGAGAAAGAAGTTGCGGCAGATGTGATGATTTTGCCTCTTAAGTTCCGCCTTGCAAACAATGATTTGCATGCACTTTACACGGAGGCAGAGCGCAACTCTAAAAAAATTGTGGAGTTTTTGCAAAAGCTAGGATTCCATTCTGATGAAATTACGATTGGCTCACCCAATATCACAGATAAACTAAGTAATGAATATGGCAGTGATGGCGCAATCACTTATCGTTATTCCGGTAGTGGCGAGGTGATTTTATATACCAAGCAAGTTGCGCTTGGACGCGAGATATTTGGGCGCATTACAGAGCTTGGATTGGAGGGGATTGTGATTAAAATCAACGCCTATGAGGTGGAGTATGGCTACACACAACTCAATGCAATCAAGCCACAAATGATTGAAGAATCCACGCTAAAAGCTAGAGAATCCGCACTGAAGTTTGCAAAAGATTCCAATAGCAAACTTGGTAAAATCAAACGCGCCACGCAAGGGCAGTTTAGTATTACAAATCGCGACCAAAACACCCCACATATCAAAAATATCCGCGTGGTTTCTACGATAGAATATTATTTGGAGGATTAAAATTAATTTTTTAGCTTAAATTTGCCATAATTTCCAAATTTATTTTCAAAAGGGCGCGTGATGATAATCAAAGGAGCGATGGTTTGTGATGCTAATGGGGAACAAAGAGGTGATGTCCGAATTGAAGAGGGTAAGATTATCGCGGTAGAGCGGAGCATTATGCCAAAAAGCGGCGAAGAAGTCTTAGAGGCAGAGAATCTTGTTTTGCTTCCGGGCGCGATTGATTTAAACACACGCGTAGAAAACTCTACTCTAAGCAAAGAAAATCTCCTAAAACTTTCACATAAAGCAGCACGAGGCGGAATCTCACAGGCGGTTTTGATTCCAGATTGCAAGCCAACAACAAGTAGCGAATTAGGATTGGAATTACTAAACGCGCTTAAAGATGATTTTAAGGCGCAAATTTTGGGCATTTCAGACGCTATTAACGCAGAGAATCCAAAGTCTTTAAATGAACTTGCGATTCTGCATAAAAAAGGCGCGAAGGGAATCTTTGCGAAGTCAAACATTGATGGGAATTTATTGCGACGCGCTTGTGAGTTTGCATTAATGTTTGATGAGCCTATGTTTTTTTCTTGTGAAGACGAATCCCTAAGTGCAAATGGCGTAATGAACGATGGTGAGCTTTCCTCTCGGCTTGGATTGCCCTCTATCCCGACTTTAAGTGAGACGAAAGAAGTCGCGCAAATTAGCGAAGTTGCAAGATTTATGGGCGTGAAAGCTATTTTTTTAGCACTTGCAAGTGAGCGAAGCGTAGAAATCGTTTGTGAAGCAAAAAACGCCAATCTAAGCTTAAAACCCTCACAGCAAAAGATTCCAAATCTTTTCTTACAAACCTCCATTCATCATTTAATGCTAACAGAAGATTTGTGTAATCACTACAATACCGCAGCCAAAATCAAGCCCCCTTTGAAATCCGAATCCACTCGCGCTAAATTGCTTAGGCGCGTCAAAAAGGGAGAAATTGAACTCATTACTTCTTTGCAATCTGCGAAATCCCAAGAGCAAAAAGACCTTGCATTTGAAGAGGCGGCTTTTGGGATTGATATGATTGAATGCTTTGTCCCTATGTGCTATACCTTGTTTGTCAAGAATGAGCGAATGACTTTAAGAGATTTAAGCAGGATTTTGAGTTTGAATCCAGCGAATGTCTTAGGATTCCAGCATAAAGGATTGATTCAAGAGGATTATGACGCGGATTTGATTTTGATAGATCCTAAAGAAACTTGCATAATGGACAATCCCGATTCGCCTTATAATGATTGGATATTTTATGGTGCGGTGAAAGAAATGTTTGTTGAGGGTAAGCGATGTTTGGGATTCCGCGCAAACCATTCGTGAAAAACTAGATAAAATTTAGGAGTTTATTATATGGAAGAGAGATTTTTGCTCATTTGGGATAGATTTGAAAATTGGTTTTTTAGTTTTTTGCCCAACTTCATTAGTGCGGCATTTATTTTGGTTATTGGATATTATCTTTCGCGAATCCTCTCTAAATATGTTTCTAAGATTGTGATTAAAGCAACCAAAGATGAGACTTTAGGCGAGTTTTTAAAAAATGTCGTGTTTGTGGCGGTTTTGATTTTGACGATTATTACCGCACTTTCTAATTTGGGTGTCAAAACAACCTCTATTATCGCGGTTTTGGGAACTGCGGGTTTGGCGATTGCACTTTCTTTGAAAGATTCTTTATCTAACCTTGCAAGTGGAATCTTGCTTGTTGTTTTACGCCATTTCAACAAGGGCGATACAATCTCTGTTGGCTCTATCACGGGCAAAGTGGATTCTATTAATTTGTTTCAAACCAAACTCACAACTTTAGATAATCAAGTCGTGGTTTTGCCTAATTCTAGTATCGTGAGTGCGCCAATTATTAATATCAACGCCAACGAAAGGCGCAGAATGGATTTGATTTTTGGGATTGGCTATACAAGTGATTTGCAAAAAGCTAAGCAAGTATTAGAGGAAATCGTCCAAGAAGAACCTTTGATTTTGGACGAGCCAAAGCCCGTAATCGGTGTGCATGCGCTTAATGCGAGTAGTGTGGATTTGATTGTGCGTTTTTGGGTTAAAAGTGAAAATTATTTCACCGCCAACCTTGTTATGCAACAAAAAGTCAAAATGCGTTTTGACGCGGAGGGGATTGAGATTCCTTATAACAAACTTGATGTTAATCTTAACCAAAGTAGTAATTCATAATGCAAATTCTTGGTGCAGATTTTGTCGTGCTTTGTGATGCGGATTTTCGCGTCTTACAACAAGGCGGAATCTGCTTTGAAAATGGTGAGATTGTAGCGATTCATTCCTATGCTAAGTTGTGCGAACAATATCCCAATGCGACAAGCCATTATTACAAATCCTGCGCAATTACTCCTGCGTTGGCGAATCTGCATTTGCATTTGGAGTTTAGCCAAAACGAGGGAATGTTGCATTTTGGGGAATTTGGCAAATGGCTTGATAGCGTGATTGCAAATCGCGAAGAGTTGATGAATGCGGACTTACAAAGCGCGATGGAACAAGGCGTTAGAGAATGTTTGCAAAGTGGCGTGGGGTTTGTCGGTGCGATTTCAAGCTATGGGTATGATTTGGAGATTCTATCAAAATCTCCTTTGCGTGTATTGTATTTCAATGAAGTGATTGGCTCTAACGAAGAAGCTTCGGATTTTCTTTTTCAAAACTTCCTTGCGCGATTGCAGGATTCCAAATCCAAGCAAAGCGAGAGATTTTTTCCGGCTGTTGCGATTCATTCTCCCTATTCGGTGCATTCTAAATTGCTTGAAAAAACGCTTGAAGTTGCTAAAGCAGAAAAGTTGCCTTTAAGTGTGCATTTTTTGGAATCTTTCGCAGAAAAAGTTTGGCTAGAATCAAGTAGTGGATATTTCAAGGATTTTTATCGGAAGTTTTTTGGAAGTGATTTGCACTCTTTTTATAGTGCGCAAAGCTTTTTGGAATTTTTTAAAGATACGAAAAACGCTTATTTTGTGCATTGTTTGGAAGCGGATTCTGATATACTTAAGGAAATTTCCGCACTGCAAGGGAAAATCATCAGCTGCCCTAAATCTAATCGTTTGCTAAACTCCAAACTCCTAAATCTTCAAGCATTAAAAGAATACGGGATTCCATTGTGTTTAGGCACAGATGGCAAAAGCTCCAATGATTCCCTTTCTTTGTTAGATGAAATGCGCATTGCTTTGTTCGCGTATTGCGGTGAATCTTTGGAATCTTTGGCTAGAGAATTGTTACTTGGCGTAACGCGCAATGCGTTTTTGAATACACAATGGAATCTTGGCTCTTTGAGTGTTGGGAATTTAGCGGATTTCGCGGTGTTTAAAATGCCTAAAGATTCCAAAGATGAAAGATTTTTGGCGCAGAATTTGATTTTGTATTGTAAAAAAGCAGAGGCACTTTATATCAATGGAGTGGAAGTTTTGGAAAATTTAAAATAAGGAAACAAGTGCAAAAATTGGCAATTTTTAGAGAATACGATATTCGTGGGATTTATAATGAGGATTTAACGCGAGAAAATGTTACGCGCATTGGCTATCTTTTGGGATTGGAATTGCAAAAAAGAGGCGGCAAAAATTTGGGCATTGGATACGATGCGCGTGTGCATTCGGAGATAATTTTTGATTGGTTTTGTCAAGGCGTGTTTGCAAGTGGCGCAGTGGCGTATCATTTGGGTAGGATTCCAACTCCTGTGGGGTATTTCGCGCTTTATAGTGAGTTTAAGATAGAATCACAAGTGCTTAAACTTGATGGAAGCGTGATGATTACAGGCTCACACAACCCGCCAAAATACAATGGATTTAAGATTACGCTTTGTAAAGAGCCGTTTTTTGGCGAGGAAATTTACGCGCTAGAGCGGGAGTTTTACGCGCTAGATTTTGAAGAAGTTGCGCAGAAGATTCCACCTCATATTGAGCCACAAAAGTTAAATGTTTTGGATTTGTATGTGGATTATTTGGCAAAAGAGTTTGCGCATCTTAAAGGGCTAGAATTGCCTCTTGCAATAGATTGTGGCAATGGAATCGCAGGGGTTGGAATCGGGCGTATTTTGGAGCGTTTGGGGATTCCATTTAAAGGCTTGTTTTTTGAACCCGATGGGAATTTCCCAAACCACCACCCAGACCCTAGCGAGGAAAAGAATCTACAAGAATTAAAAAACGAAGTTGCCAAAATGGGAGGTGTTGGATTCGCATTTGATGGAGATGGCGATAGATTGGCGTTAATCAAACACACGCAAAAAGGCGAAAAAGTTTATAAAGGCGATGAACTTGCCATCGTTTTTGCTCATACGATTCCAAATCCTATTGTTATTGGTGAGGTGAAATGCTCCTTAAATATGTATGAAAGCATTGATAAAATCGGGCAGAGCATTATGTATAAAACAGGACATAGCAATCTTAAAGTCAAGCTTAAAGAAAGTGGCGCACATATGGCGTTTGAAGTCAGTGGGCATATTTTTTTCAATGATAGGTATTTTGGGTTTGATGACGCGACTTATGCTGCGTTGCGCGTATTAGAATTGCTCAAACAAAGCGGTTTAGAGTTTGATAAAGTGCTAGAATCTTTGCCGAAACTCTATTCTACTGATGAAATAAAAATAGAAACTTGCGAGGAGAAAAAGTTTGTTTTGGTTGAAAAACTCAAAAATCTTTTGGAGAATCCCGCAAGTCTCCCCAAAGATTTTCCAAAGATTCTTAAAATCATTTCTATTGATGGGGTGCGCGTGATTTTTGAACAAGGCTGGGGGCTTGTGCGAGCAAGCAACACAACGCCCGTGCTTGTAACGCGCTTTGAAGCCAAAAGTTTAGAATCCCTTGAAAACTATCAAAACGCACTTTTGGGATTGCTAGAATCCATACTTAAGGAGAAATAATGGAACAAATTACGCTCAAATCCCCTTTGGATATGCACCTGCATTTGCGTGATGGAGAAGTGTTAAAGAGTGTTGCAAAATACACTGCTAAAAGCTTCAGTGGCGCACTTGTAATGCCAAACCTTAATCCCCCAATTCTTAATGTGGATTCTGCACTTGCTTACAAACAACGAATCTTAGAGGCAATGGGTGAGGAAAAATTCAACCCGATGATGTCGCTGTATTTGACAGAGAGTTTGGATAGAAATGAGCTACTTAAGGCAAAGGATAATGGGATTTGTTTTCTCAAACTTTATCCTAAAGGCGCGACAACAGGCAGTGAAAATGGAGTAAGCGAGATTTTGAATCCAAAAATCTTGGAGATTTTGGAGATTGCGCAGGAATTGGATTTGATTTTAAGCATTCATGGAGAAAGCAATGGATTTGTGCTAGAGCGTGAAGCGGAATTTCATCAGGTTTTCATAGAGCTCGCAGAGACTTTTCCGCGTCTTAAAATTATCTTTGAACATTTAAGTGATAGACGCTCCATTGCCGTGGTGGAAAAATACCCAAATCTTTATGCAACTTTGACTTTGCACCATATTAGTATGAGTTTGGACGATGTGATTGGCGGTGCGCTAAATCCTCACGCGTTTTGTAAGCCTATTTTAAAAACCCCCAAAGATAGGGACGCGCTTAGAGAAGTCGCCTTAAATGCGCATTCAAAATTCTCCTTTGGTAGCGATTCTGCTCCGCATTTACAAGGAAGTAAAGAGAATGCAAAAGGCGCGGCAGGGATTTTTAGCGCACCGATTCTTTTGCCAACTCTTGCGATGATATTTGAAGCGCACGATAAAATGGACAATTTAGAACGCTTTGTAAGCCTCAATGCGCAAAGAATCTATGGAATCCATGCAAGTGATAAACAAGTGATATTGGTCAAAAAACCTATGGCGATTCCGCACGAGATTCATGGAATTGTCCCGCTAAATGCCGGTGGTTCGCTCACTTGGAGTTTTGGCTAATGTCTAAAATTGCAGTATATCCCGGCACTTTTGACCCAATTACCAAGGGGCATTTAGATGTGATTTGGCGCGCGTGTAAGTTGTTTGATGCGTTGATTATCGCCGTGGCGAAGTCTAGTAGCAAAAATCCGCTTTTTTCTCTTGCAGAGCGCGTTGATATGGTGAATCTCGCGATTTTGGAATCTCAAGAGATTGCTTCTCGTGTGCGCGTGTATGCATTTGATAATTTAATCGCAGATTTCGCTAAGGAGCATCAAGTCAAAGTCCTTGTGCGTGGGCTTAGGGCTGTAAGTGATTTTGAATACGAATTGCAAATGGGCTATGCTAATGCGTCTTTGAATCGTGAGTTGGAGACGATTTATTTAATGCCCTCACTCCAAAATGCTTTTATTAGCTCCACGGTGGTGCGTTCGATTCTTTTGCATGGAGGGGAGATTGCGCATTTAGTGCCAAATTCTGTTAAGGCGCGAATTGACAGCTTAAGGGCGTCAAAAAATACAGAATCCAACGATTGCGATTCTAAGGATTCTTAAATGTATTGTGTCATAGAGGGGATTGATACAAGCGGGAAAAGCACACAGATTCGGGCATTAAAGGAAATCTATAAACAGGCAGTTTTTACCTTTGAACCCGGTGCGACAGAGGTTGGCAAAGAGATTCGCAGGATTTTGTTAGAACAAAACAATTTTCATTTGAGCGCACAAACGGAAGTTTTGTTATTTTTGGCGGACAGAGCCGAGCATAGTGCGCAGGTTTTGCAACCTAATTTGAATCGTCTCATCATTAGCGACCGCAGTTTGATTTCGGGTATCGCATACGCAAAAGACTTTGATTTTGGGATTTTAAAGAGTTTGAATCTGTTTGCGACGCGTGGAATCTTGCCCAATAAAGTTGTGTTGCTAGAATTAAATCAAGAAGTCCTTGAAGCGCGATTGGGCGCAAAAAGTGAGGATAAAATAGAAAGTCGCGGAATCGCATATTTGCTTGAGCTTCAAGAGCGACTAGGGGTGGTTATTGAGGGGTTGGGCATAGAATCGCTTAGGATTCCTGCGGATTTGCCACAAGCGACAATTACAGCTAGAATCGTGGATTTTATCAACGCATAATGCGCTGTTTGATTTGTGGAGATTGGACCTTTGCGACTTTTTGCAAGGCGTGTTTGGAGAGCATTAAAATCGTCCCAAGATGTAGAGAAATGGGAGATTTTAAGGTTTATAGTTTTTTTACTTTTAGTGAGATTGAATATCTGCTCCACACGAAATATCAAGTGATAGGCAGCAAAGTCTATGGAATCCTAGCCAAAAAGGCAAGTCAATACCTTAAGAATGCTTTAGAGATTCCGCTTAATGCCTATGCGGTTGGGATTGATGATAAGGTGAGTGCGTCGGGTTACGCGCATAATGCGATTTTGTTGTATCACTTTAAGAAAGCCGGGCTACAACCTCTGTATCAGACGCTGTATGCGAAAAATCTAGTCTCGTATGCGGGAAAAAATCTTAAATTCCGCCAACAAAACCCGCGCGAATTTTATCTTAAGCGAGAAATATGTGGCAAAGAGATTGTGCTAGTCGATGATATTATCACCACAGGCTTGACGCTAGAGGAAGCAAAAGGGTTTTTGGAATCCAAAGGCGCGAAAGTTTTAAACGCTTTTGTTCTAGCAGACGCGAGATATTAAGGGATTTAGGAGCTTTTTGCTTGTTAGCTAAAGATTTGTGAAACCTAAAGAGAGATTGTAGAATCCTAAATCCACTCTTGCAAGGCGCACGGGGTGGATTTAAGATTCTTGAATGCAAAATCTTGCAATGGGCGATGGAATCTAATCGTCTATGTCTTTCATCATATTATCTTGCGCGGCTTTTGGGAGCTTTGCCAAGAAGTTACCCATATTGAAATCAACTCCTTGATTGGTTGCTTCGTTGATTAGGGCAATGGATTTTTTAGAATTAAAAGCACTTAAAGGGTGGTAAGGCTCAAAAAGACAATTCGTAACTGCCAACGCATAGGCACTTTTTTTGATTTCGCTAGAAGCTGCGTGGGGGTTTTCTATGTGGGTGATACTTTGGACAAGTCTTTCGTCAAACTGCCAATAATCAAACAAGAATCCCAAAAACGCTACATGATCTACGCCGCAATATTGGTTTTCTAATTCAAAAACATTTTGGAAATTATACGCTTGATTTTCGCTTAGAAATTCTTTGTCTTTGCCGGATTTAAGAAGCATATCAGCGAGTAAAATCATACCCAATCGCAACAACATAGCGCACGGCACAAGCTCGTTTGAAAGGGCTTTGTCTTCTTCTTGTAACCAAGTTGAAATGAAATCCACTTCATTAGAGCAATTCGCCAAAAACACGCCTGTATCCAATCCATAAGGTGAAACATCAATGGAGAAGTTAGAACGAATAGAGTTTGCAAGAACAACATTTTTGATATTGCTAATACCAAGCAAGGAAACGACTTGTTGGATTGTGGTAACTTGATGAGAAAAGCCATAAAACGGCGAGTTTGCAAGGCGCAAAAGTTCGGCAATCAACAAAGGGTCTTTGGAAATAATCGCAACGACTTTGCTAATCTCTAAATCCGCCCCGCTAGAATCAATATAATCACGCAATTCAATTACGGTTTTAGGGAGGGGTGGTAAATCTTTGATGGTCTCTAAAAGTAATTCATTCATTGAAAACTTCCTATCCTGATGTTTTTTGGAATTAATTTATTATTTTATAGTATTTTTAGTAAAACATTACTTTATGAAGTGATTAAATTTAAAAAAATGATATAAAATTATCAATAAATGGTAAAATAAGGAAAATTTTAAGGGGATTCTATGCGTTTCGGCAAAATTGACTATCTCAATCTTTTACCTTTTGAAGTTTTTGTTCGCTCTTATCCAAAACCCTCGCATTTTGGAATCTTTTATAACAAGAAAAAATCCTACCCCGCAAAGCTGAATCGCGAATTTTTATTTGGACGCATTGACGCGGGATTTGTGTCTTCTATCACTGCGCTTCGGGCTAGAAAAGAGCGTTTTAAGGCGACGCAAGTAGGAATCGTAGCGCGTAAAGAGGTTTTAAGTGTGATTTGTTTACCAAAGGAAAAGGGCGAAGATTACCAATCTGCTACTTCCAACGCGCTTTTAAAAGTTTTGAAGCTTCAAGGGCGCGTATTGATTGGAGATAGGGCATTGGTAGAAGTGCTAAAGCAAGAATCCCAAAAAAGGCAAGATTATGTGGATTTGGGTAAATTTTGGGTAAAACGGGAGCATTTGCCCTTTGTCTTTGGGAGATTATGCGTGAAAAAAAATTGCGCCTTTTATGAGAGATTAGTCCAAGCTTTTTATAAAAAACGCGTGAAGATTCCGTATTTCTGTCTCGCCAAAGCGTCAAAAACAAGCGGAATCGCTAAGAATGAGATTTTGAATTATCTCAAAGTCTTATCCTATCGGATTGACAAAAAAGCAAATTTTGGCGTGGAGAGATTCTATCGGAATCTAAGGATTTTAGGGATTAAAGCCCCACGAAGATTCTAGTGCTTTGTAGTGTGCGCCACCACCTTGCCTCATTGTGTGGCGTGAGGCAATGTAGCGCACATTGTATGAGCAATTTGCCCATACTTGCAAATCCATAATCTAAGCAACTAAAGAATACAACAATGGAATCCCAAAAATCCGCATTACATTACAATCCAAACCAAAGCCTAATGCAAAACTCACAGACAAGAAAAGGCAACCTTGATTTTCTCTAAAACAAGTTTTAGGGAAATCTTTCCTTATTGCCCGTTTATCTTACATATTGGTTTTTGCCTTTTGTCATTATGCGGAATCTCGCAATGACGCAGTGGTAGAATCCTCTTAAGTTTTATCATTATAGATTTGCAAGTGTGGGGGGGTGAGTTGCTAACGCAACACACGCCACGAGATTCTAACGAATCTCTCGCAATGACAATAAACAATGCAGAATCCCACAATCACAATAAACAAT
>NZ_JRPA02000097.1 GCF_000765675.1 Helicobacter sp. MIT 05-5294
TTAGAATCTCCCTCACAACTTAAACTCTATGAAGGTTATATCCATTGTAGTGGCTTACAATATCTATTACCTTTTACACAAAACTATATTAAACGATAAATACAATTTTAAAAGTCTCTTGAATATCTCTTGATACAATAAAGCTTAGGCTTAAAAAGAATTAATGAAAGATATTTTTGCAGATAAGATTTAAGGATAGAGGATAAAGGATAAATAGTACCATTTATAGTTAAAATATCTTTGCCCCTAATATCTAACCTGTCTCCGTCCGAAAAATATTCAAAGTGTAACATCATAACCTGCTTGTTTGGAACAATGTTTGGGTGAATATTTTGCGCATTCAGCATTAAACCT
>NZ_JRPA02000098.1 GCF_000765675.1 Helicobacter sp. MIT 05-5294
CTTTAAACACATTCTTTATTACTGCTTTATTATTATGTATTTTAGCACAAGTTGTAAATCTTTGATAATTTGAAGATTCTAAGGTTATTTCTATCTCCTCATTATCCTTACAATCCCTAGTAACAATATGCAAATTAACATCTTCAGAAAGTCTTGAATACTCTTGCAATCTAATTTGTTCTTCCCCATAACTAAAATATACTTCTACAATCTTATTACTCAAAGATTCTCTTTTCCATTCTTTGATAATCTCATTCTCTTTAAAATCTTCAATAATTGGAATCTTAAATTGTTTAGTGATAGATTGTTTCTCTAAATCCTTAGATTCTATTTGAATCTTTTGTGCTTTG
>NZ_JRPA02000016.1 GCF_000765675.1 Helicobacter sp. MIT 05-5294
TTAATAGGCATTCCATTACACCATTCTAGATTTGCAACCGCTGCAGGGGTATTTTTGAAATTATTGGCATTGATTCCCGTGAAATTTTTCAGTCCCGCTACGCTCTGATTGCCCGTTAGCAAAACTGCATTTGCTGGTGGTTTAGATAATTCGTTATCTATCTTGTCTTTTACTCCGTCAATCTTAATATCTACCTCGTCATTAATATAACCTGCTAAAATGCTTAAGTTGTCTTGCAAAGTCAATGCGGATTTTGTAATATCGTAAAGGATTTGATTATATTGCCCCATTTTAATCCACTTGCCATCTCTATTTGTAGGGCGTTGATAGGGTTCAGTATAGCCACTTTTCCAGCTCAATTCATCGCTGCCTTCTGGTGTTTCTTGTGGAACTGCACCCCTTATCCCAATATCTGCAAAAGGTGCAGAATAAGGAAGTGGAATTAAGCCTTGAATTGGCGTAACGATAGGGCTATCTTTAAACGCGACAAAAATATCATTATCCACAACTTGCAGGAATTGTGCATTAAGGTGAAATCTTTGAATTGTTAAATTCGCACTTGTGCCATTAAATGCTTTTTGGTAGAAGTCATTTAGCCAATCTTGTGTGAAAACATATTCTCCAACTTGATAAGAAATATTTTTTGGGTTGCCATCAGATTCAGGAAGCGCAGCATTAAAATCAGGGTTTGGCTCTGTGATTGTTTTCTCTACCAAAGCCATAACCTCAACAACATTTTGTTGTGTCTCATTATCTAAATAGGTAAATCTGAATTTATCGACATTTAAATCAAAGTTTTTAAAACGAATTGTTACATCAGATAAAACAGAAAAAATCAAAGATTCGGGAATATCATCTTTGTTTATAATCTGTAATTGTGGTTCTTGCACATCATCAGCCATTTAGCACTTCCTTTCTCTAGTTTGTTTTTCTTTCTGAATAGCCAGAATAAAATTCCTCTGGTTTAGTATTTTTAATCTCTTTGGCAAAACAAGTATATTTGAATGTGTATTTTAAAGTTGTGCCACAATTAGGGCATTTTCTATCAATTGTAGTAACGCTGCTTTCTTTAAGTTGATTTTGATTTTCAACAAAATTAGAGAGCTTTATTGCATTAAGGCTTTTACAATTTGGGCAAATATCATAATAAAACAAATCTTTCATAAATTGAATTATAGCATTTTTCGCTAAAATTGCTTACAATTTTACAAAAAAAGGATTAAAAATGTTTCCAAACCCATATTTTAAAGAATCAGAGTTTGTTTGCAAATGTGGCAAATGCCAAAAACCCGCTAATGTTCCGGGAGATAAACTTTTAAATGCTTTAATTGAAATAAGAGAGCTTTATCAAAGCCCCGTCGTAATCAATAGTGGCTATCGTTGCGAGGAGCATAATAAAAAAGTTGGCGGCGCGGCAAAATCTCAACATTCAACATTTGGAATCAAAACGGGCGGTGCGGCAGATTTTGTAGTAAAGGGCGTTAAAACAGAGGAAGTTTTTCAGCAAGTAATGAGAATGTTTAAAGATAAAGGCTTTGGCATTGCGATTAAAAGAAACAAAGCAAATCCTTATGCAGGTTTTGTGCATTTAGACACTAGAGGAGTTTTTGCTACTTGGGAATATCCATAATCATCGCCAAAGCCACCTTACTAATAAGCGGATTCTTATTAGCATTTTTATTTTACACTATAAACCATAACCAAACTGGTTCAAGCTTTGGCAAGGGCAAAGGTTACTAGAATGGAATCTCATCCTCCGAAACATCAGTTTTAGGATAGTTATGGTTTTTCTTATAATCCTTATCGCTTTGTGCTTCTTTTTTGCTACTAGCGGTAGAGGAGTTATTAATTCTCTCTACCTTTTCTGCAACAATTTCAAGCCTAACAACTTCCTCTCCGTCATCTTTTGTAAATCTATTTTCTGTTAGCTTACCAATCACGAAAACCTTATCTTTGTCTTTTAGTTGTGGCGTGTATTCACTTTTGAAAACAACGCAGGGAATATAGAATCCCTCTTTTTTCAATGAGTCATAAATTGATAGAGAAAATCTATATACTTTTTCATACTCTTTTAAAAAACTAATCTTGCCTATATTTAAAATTTTATTCATCCTATATCCTTTTAAAATGGCGAGTCATCTTGTTGCCACACTGGAGCGTTGCCGTCCATATCGTATTCTATATTAATAGGCTCTGCTTGGCTTGGCTTGTCGTTTGTCGCTGTGTTTTCTTTTTTTTTCTTTATAATCGTTTTCATAAACTTCTGTCAAATCTCTTGCCATTGTTAGCATTTTGCTTTTTACAATTTCACGCTGTTGCGGGTTTAAATCGTTCTCTATCATTGGTAGGCATTTTTTCATTAGCTCAACAGCACCGTATGGAACATCTTTTAGGTTTGACTGCGCTTGTGTGCTTATTTTGCTCTCAAGCTCTTTTATCTTGTCGTCTTTTTGTTTGATTTCCATTTCTCTAAGCCCTGATAGCTCTTTAACTTTATTTTCAAGTTCTTTGTCTTTTTCTGCTACAAGCTTTAACCATTGATTTTTTAATTTCTCATTCGCTTCTGCTTTAATTTTTTCTCTCATCTCCTCTACATTCACATTGCCTTGTGTTGATTTTAGGGTTTCTATCTCCGCCTTTTGTTGTTTAAATACTTTACGCGCTGTTTCAAGCTTTGCTTCAAGTTCTGCGATTTTTTCACTATCTACATTTTCTGTATTTTGCGGTTGTGATTCTAGCCTCTTTGTTAGCTCCTCGTTTTCATTTGCCAATCTTGTCGCTGTATTTTCTAATAAAGTATAGGCTGCTTGAAGCTCTTGATATTTTTCATTGCTTACAGAATCGCTTGTGCTTTCTTTATTTTCTAGCTCTTTTTTCAAGCTCTCATTCTCTGCTTTTAAAAATTCAATCTCTGCATTATTATCTTGATTGTCTTTTGCTTCTGCCATTTCTTTAAACTTAGCAGCCAACGATTCATACTCTTTTACAAGTTTATCCAATGTATCCCTAAGTTTGTCATTTTCCTTTTGCAATTCTGAATCGGAAACTTTTGTTTGTTGCGTGTATTCCAAACTGCCCTCATCGCTAAAGCTAATCAAGCCCTCTTTATTCATTCTCAAAAGTGTGCCTAAATCTTTTTCTGTAAAACTCATTGTAACCATGTTTTCCCTTTAATTTAAGTTCTGCTCTTTACTAAGAAACATTCCAAGCCTAACGCCTAATCCCTAAACTAAAGGAAATAAAAAAAGGATTAGGCTTAGAATATCTCTTAGCCTTTTTATGATGTAATTATAATCATAAATAGCTTAAAGAATCATTAATTATATTTGCGGTGGTTCAATATTGTTATTTCTGTTCTCTTTTTTATCGTGGTCGCTTGGCGTGAAAACATCGTCGCATTCATAATAAAATAAAGATTTAGAAACGCAATCACTATTGTTCGCCTCCTTAAACTCTGGTGCTTCCTTTTGCTCTGTCTTTGCTTCAACTTCTTTATTTGCATTTGCCTTGAGTCTCTCAAGCTCTGCTTCAAGTTCTTTGATTCTTTGTGCTTGACTTAAATTGGTCTTTTCTAGCGTTTCTAGTTTGCTTTTTTTCTCTTTTCTTGCTTCCTCTTTTGCAATTATTGCTTCTAACCTTTCCTTATCTACCTCAAATGGAGAAGCTTCTAATATTTTTTTGATTTCCTCTTTATAGAATTTTGTAAATTTGATTCTATTCATTTGCAGATATTTAAGCGTATCAAGCAATCTTTCTACATCTAGAAAAAACATTTTTTTTACGAATCTCTTGCCTTTATCGTCCGCCAAATTAAAATATTTAGCAGGAATAATAATTCCTAATTCTTGCGCAGCATTGATATAGCTTGACAATTGGCGTTTTGAAATTCCAATTGCATTCGCAAGAGCTTCGCTTTTATCAATAAAAACAAAACCATTAAGATTTGTTTTTAAAGCACTATAAATAACTTGTGAAAAAAACATTTGCGCAGCCGCACCAATACCAATGCAGCAATTATAGACTACTAGATTAGATTCTTTATCAACAAAACTTCTTAAGTTCTCTAAAGATTTAAAATCTGCTTTAATCATTTTATTTTCAGTGGCTAATGAACATAAAACCTCTAAAGATTCTTTGTGTTTATTTTTTAAGGCATCATCTTTATATAAATTAAAATCTTTTTGCGCTTTTCTTGCTTTATCTATACGGCTATAAAAAACATTATAGTTTGTAGGGGCTTTATAATCTAAAGCTTGTTTGTAGCGTCTATCTGTTTCTAATAAGTTTGCTAGTTCTAAATAATCCTGTGAAGTTCTTAGAAGTTCTTTCATTGGTTAAAACCCCTTTCTATAAATGATAACACAAGACATCCCAAAAAGTTATCAAATTTTAAAACAAAAGGGGTCTTGTGCAGCGACGAAATTATACAAAAAAAAACTTAAATTTTTCTTTAAATATTAGCCAATTCAAAATTAATCTAAATCATTGCCAAAATCACATTGCAAATCTAAGCTATAATCTATATATGCCTTATAAACGCGCAGAAACCTATCAAAAATCAAAAACAGCACAAAAAACAATGAAACACTAAGGCTAATAATTTTGATAGCCTTAAATCTTATCATTTTCTACACAAACGCATTTAACTAAGTTCTAGAACCTAAAAACAATATCAAAGCCCTAATGTTATAACTTTTTCTTATAATTCATTAAATCAAAATTAAAATCACAAAGGAAATCAAGAATCAATCTAGGATTCAAAACATTAACTTAAACAATTCTTGCTTAAGTTTCATTTAATTCTAAAAAAACAAACGCCTAAAATACGAGCTTTGCTTTGTTTGAAAATGGAAATTCTTTCTAAAGTCCCAAATCAAATTTCCTAAAAATTTCCAAAACGCTTAAGTCTTGTGCCTTGCTTCTCAATGCAAACCTTGCGCAAAAGTTGAAAAACCGACTTGCCAAAGAAAACTGCACTTGCGGTTTTTGCTGTTGCATTTTTTTCCACCCAAGAGTCAAATATACCTAGCGACTACCAACGAATGAGATTATATCTTGCATTTATTTCCTATATTAAGTCTAATATAGGAAATTTTTGCAATGACTATGTTTTTTAAAGATTTTTGCATTAGTTGCTCTTTTGATTTTGGACGCCTTTACATTTAGAATTGGCAGACAAAAAAGAGAGAAGTTTTTTAAAAGAAAAGAGCCTTGTTTAGAATTGAAAGATTACAAAGTTGAATCGTAAGAATTGAATATGCTATGCAAAGATAAATTAGGCATTGAATGTTCAATTGTTTGATTTGGAATTAGAAGCAGAAATTGGAAATATTTGCGAAATTTCCAAAATTTTAGAGAACTCAAAAACGCGAAAAAAAGAAAAAATTTCCATTTTTGAAAGCTAGAAAGCGCCTAAAATAGGCATTTAATTTTAAAGGCTAAACATTTCTTTAAGATTTTAAATTAAAACAGAAAAGCAAGTTTTGATTAATTTAGCTCTTAAAAAGATTGTCTAATCCTGAAGCCCAACTATTAAATTTTCCTATTGTGTCGGGAGAGGTTGTGAGCCTTGTTCCGCTATGTGTATCTCCTTGTGTTTTTCCGCTCGCCAAAGATTCTAGCAAAGAAGCAAGTTTTTTTAGCTCTGCTTTTAGCGTTGTGTTCTCGCTTTGAATGGTTAGAAGCTTTGCCTTAAGAGTCCCTATCTCATCATTGCCAAAAGTCAAAGCGCAATTGCCTTTTTGATTGACAAGCGTAAAATTTATTGAATCGTTATCCAAAGTTTGAAACATTGAAACTGGAAAAAAAATAGCGTCGTTGATGTTTTTAAATCTCTTTGTTGCTACTATGGAATCTTTGCCGCTGTTCTTATAGTTTGTAATATCTTTATCTGCGACGATAACCAAGCCAATATCATTTACTTTAAGCTTGTATTGTATTCTCCAATTTCCACTAAATGGAAATGCAATTAAGGCATTGTTTATAACAACCTCTTTGTCCTCTTTGTTGCTCTTAATTATTGGCTGTATGTGAAGCTTGTTTCCTGCAATGCTAACAATCTTTGCAAGATATGAAGTATAAGAATTTCTAATATTTGATTCTATGAGTTTTTGAATCGCTAAGCCTAAATCGTTCTGTTCCTCTATGTCAATGTTTGTTTTATAGATTGGCATTCAATATCCTTAACTTGTTTAAAACCTCTTGTGAAGTCTTAATAAAATTAAGAGGCATAAGGCATTAAGCCTTACGCGCAAATTTAAAAGTAAAGGGCATAGGTTGGAATTTTTGGCTGCCTAAAGAGTAGCCCGGTCTGCCACTCATCATAACCCCATCTGTATAAGTTTCTACCTTGCCTGTCGCCCCGTGTTCAACAATCACAGAAACGCTAGGCACATAACCTAATCTATTCCCGCTTCTTTGTTGGTTGTTGATAATGCCTTGCAAAATTTTTGCAGAATCAGAACCACCGCTTAGGGTTAGAGTTGCTTCTACGGGAGCATTAATCCCCCAATGGTTAAATACGCCGTCTGGTGTAACTTCTCCATCTGCAGTTTGAAGCTCTGCTACTGCCCACATATCACTATCTGGGTCAAAGTTTTCAACTTCAAGAGGAGCGTAACCCTCAATTGCAATGGTAATGGTTGCATTGTTAGTTGATAAAATAGCCATTTTTTGCCTCCTTAAGCACCTAAAATATAAATATTAACAATGATTTTCTTAGCCGGTGTATTTGCGACATAAGCTTCAATAATGTTCATTGTTTTATTCACCAAGTCAAAATTCGTAACTGCATAGAAATACCCATTATTTTCAATATCTCTAATGAGTTCGTCCAAATCATCCACATAATCCACAAATGTGCCTTTTATCATCTGTATCTCTGTGGTAGTTAGTGTAGCACCACGACAAATAATATTTGCCTTAACCGCTTTAGAAAATACATCATCAAGATAAGCTCTAACAACACCTTGCGTTTGACGCCCTCTAACTGCAATCATCTTTTGTGATTTAAACATATTAAACAGCGCGATTTGTTGATTCATTTTAATAAATGAGTTTGCACAATAGATATTAATGCTGTTTGTCTTAGAACCCATACAAGTGCCGTCCATATAAATGGTGTCATCTTGTCCCAAGATTCCAAACTTACAAGGCGCATTTGCTTTGTTTTCTGTTAGGATTTGGTATTGTTGCGTTTCCGTCAAAGCGTTGCCGCTAAAGAGCGTTGCGTCGTTAAATGCAATGTTATAGTTGCCGCTAGGATTGTTTAACTCCATCGCAGAAATATAACCACACACTAAACCTTGTTGATATGGCATTGTCTGATAATCAATCACTAATCCATTATACCCGTGAAATTCTTTTAAGAATCCTTTTGTTGAAACGATTGCTGCGTTATTCCACGAATAAACACCTAAGAACCTATCGTTACTTGTGTGTAAAAACTTACCGAACTCGTGGAGTTGCTCTTTAACATTGTCAAACGCAAAGGTTGTTGTTAGCACATAATAGTTACCATTGTTGCCCTCAATATCTGCTAAAACATCGCTAATGTTTTCTAGTCCATTGTAGCCTTGCTCTGAAGTTGCTCCTTCCTCTTGGGTTAATCCAAGCATATTATAAATATTTGCAACTTGGCTCTCGTCTAGCGTAATACTAACTTTAACTTCTCTTGGGGCTGCCCCTGCATTGTCGCTATCTGGGTCATTAATTACAAGCTCAACATCTGTTGCGCCTTGCTTTAATAATGTTGTAATCTCATCATTTGTGATTGTAAGCTTATTTCCAATAAGCGTTAAAGGAATGTATTGCTCAATCGCGTTCGCGTCATTATATGTGATTTTGAATGTTACATCGTTAGGTAATCCTACAAAATTAAATGTATAAGACTCATCATATTTCAAAATCAAAGGATTATCAAAGCTATTAATATCATTGATAGATTCTGTAACTTCATTGATTTGCTTTGATAGAGGTTGCGCAAAGCTAATGCTAGTTCCATCACCTTGCGTTCCTGCAACAATTGTAAAACCTTGCGTTACGGGATTGTAAATTACGGAGGTTTCGCTAAAGAGTTTTTCTTGTTCTGCTGATAGTCCTATTCCTGCTTCTCTAACTGCGGCTTGCAAAACTTCTGCCGCTTCAGAGAAAGAAGTAATCGAATTAAACTCAACTTCAACTCTAGCAGTAACACCATTAATGCTTAATTCAAATCCACCACTTAAATTTTGAATATCCTCAAGTAATGCTATTTTAGCTCCATTTAAAAAGGGCGCAACATCATCTTTGCTCCAATTGTAGATATAAAGAGTATCTGCTCTTGTTGCACTTTTTGAAATCACGCCAAAATAAACAGAAGCAAAGCCATAGACTTCAGAATCTAAGCCATAAACAGAAATAACATCGCTAAGCGTATGTGCTTCTTGAAATTTTGGTTGGGGATTGTTTTTATCATATTTTGCAATCGCAAGAGTGTTAAGCTTACCAATCGCAAAAGTATCTTTTACTGAAGTAGAAGTAATATCAACTATTAAATCTAATGGTAAAGACATTCTAGCCATTTTCTATTCCTTTTATAATATTAAAGTTTCCAATAGTAGCTTTATCTACTACACCGACAGCTTCGGAGATTTCAACCTTTGTGATGATTGAAAAATCAAAACTCGCTCTTTGAACGAGCTTGTTTTCTATCATCTCATTGCTAAATCTTATTACAGAATAAGCGGGTAAAATCTCACTTTCCAAGTCTCTAAGATATTCCAGCACTTCATAGCTATTAAGCCATTGCCTAATTTTTAATGCTTCTTTCTCGCACTCAATAAAGAGAATATTTTGTGCATTCTTTTTATAGACATCTATTTGATAATCAGATTGCACAAAGCTATATTCGCTTACTCTAGAGTAGTGTTCTAAACCTTGCAAAAACTCTTTCTTATCCAAATCTTTAAAGCTTCTAATGTTGGAGCTTACGGGTTTGGATTGTAAAAAGTTCAAGATAATAACACCTTTATTGAAATTAGCACTAATTCCGCCACCACCAATTACAACTTCATAATTTGTGATTAAGTCTTGATTGTCTTTAGGCTTTAAGAGTTGATAGAGATTTTCACTGCTAAACATCATTTAAACCTTTTTCAAAATCATTATAGGTGCAATAAAGAACAGCAAGGATTTTAATCCAACCATTACCGCTATAATCCATTTTTTGATAAACTTTGTAAATGTTGTTTTTCCACGATATAAAACATTGCTCGTTAGAGATAAAGTTAAGAACCTCTACCAAATCTCCCAAAAGATAAAATTTGTAAGTAGAATCTACTCCCAAAACACCCTCTGCAAGTTCTTTTAGTTCCTGCTCTTTCGCGGGTTGTATTTGTGCAACCAATTTCAATCTTACAATGTTTCTAATTGCAAAACCGCTTTCATTTTTAAAGTTTTCCTCTTTTAGCAACTCTACTTCCTGATTCGGAATAAGCGTTTGGACACTAGATAATGCAGTAAGTAAAACATTCATTGATTAACCTTAAAATCTATTGCTCTGCGCAAAAGACCCGTATCAATCAAAGGATTTTCAGAACCTTTTTGCTTGATTGTGCTTTTTGCATTTGGTGGTGTGCTTAGCTTTGTAATACTCGCTTTAACATCATTACTCGCTATAGTCCCCACCTTTCCAACAGCATTCAAATCTTTTGCTTTTATTAGTCTTTTATAGGTTTCCACCCACTTTTTGCTGTTCTCTTTTATTGCATTCCTAAAGAATGGACGCGGTGGAATATTGTAAGTGCCAAACTCTTGAAACTTTGCATTTTGCGCAATATTCAATCCATTCGGATATTTACCTCCTAAAATTCCAATTTCTAGGCTGCCTTGCTTGTTTTTTGTTAGCAATTTAGCCTTTAAATTTGGAATATCAAACTTTGGAATAATTGCCTTAATTCGCATAGTAAAGCCCACTTCTGCGATTAAGCCACGCTAAAAACTCTAAGCCATATTTGGTAAGTCCCAAGAAGTAAGTAAATTCATTGCTTCCATAAGGTTGCGTTTGAAAACTTACGCTCACATCGCCTACACTGCTACTCGCTACAACTCCATCGGAGCGTGTAATCCCTACGCTATTCCCCAAACCATTAATTACGCCATAATGCGCAGTTAAAACCAATAATGGATAAGCTTCACAATCGCTTTTTGGCTGTGCAAACTCTTGATAAATGCACTTAACCTTTTTAAGCACAGCCTCCCAATTATTAATCTCATCTTGTGTTTGCATTGTAGGTGCAAGTTCTGGAAACATTTTACATAGAGCCTCAAGCTCTTTGGGAATTTCCATTTCTACAACGACAACAAGCGTTTCTACTTGCTTAACCCTTGTTGCAGGGATTAAAGGCGTCATAGGAATGCTTACCGCAGAATCATTTACATTTGGTGGCTCTTGCGTATTGTCCTTATCGTCTGTATCGTTAGGGTTTTTTTCTGTGCCATTAACGATAAGTTCCGTAAGCATAATACCTGCGTTTGCGTCCTCTTTATCCTTGCTCAAAACAATGCTTTTGATTTCTGAATCTATGGTGTAAAAATCAATCTTACAACCCGCTAAATCCTCATTGTTTAAGAACAGGGTTTCAAGGTCGTTAAGTTCCCAAATGGAATTATCCGCATTCTCTGTTTTTGTAAAGCTTTTAATTTCTGAATCGTCAAGTGCATTCAACAAAACTCTTTCAATTCCTAAATCGTTTGCAATATCAAAAACAAAGGTGCTATACCCACCTGCCTTTATCATATTAGGCAAAGAGTCTAGCGCGTCTAGTGTTGCAATGGTTACATTAAAAGTTTCTAGCGGTGCTTCAGGTTCGGGTTCTTGTTGCTTAAGATTTCCAATGATTTGGAATTTATAAGTTCCACCCTTACTAGCGTTTATGGCAAAATTAATCCTATTTCCTGCATTGAAATTTTCAATGATATTAACACAACCGCAATTATGTTTAATAGAAATCTCGCAATCCTTTACAAGCCATACATCAAAATAAGCCGGAATCCCAACTTTTGCATTAATGCTTTTTGGCTGCAAAGAAAACAAGGGGTCTTGAATAGGATTATTAAGCATTTTAGCCCTCTCTTTTAATGTCTTTTGTCTTAGAGTTTTGTTTTTCTAACTGCTCTTTGACGACATCTTTTGCGATATTGTCGCTATCCTCTTTTTTTGCTTTGGAATTGGTGATTTCAATATACCTGTCTTTTACCATAGAATTAAACAAATCCTTTTTTTTAAGCTCTGCTAATTCATTGTCGCTTACTTCATTTAAGAGACAATAGCCCCTTAAAGAAATATTGCCCTTTGGAGTTGTGAAGTCAATCCCACCATTTGTTTTTAAAATAACTAAAGGCATTTTAAACTCCTGTGTATCTAACGATAAAAGAGTTTTTGAGCACTACTGCTCCAATAGTTCCTGCACTAACCGCTTGGGAGTAGCCGTAATCTGTTTGCACAACATTGCCCATATAAGCGATTTCAGAATAACCCAAAAGCGTAGATTCTGGAATCCCCCCCGCATTGCTTTCTCCAATTAAATACATAACATTTGCGTTTGCATTTGCATTGTCTAGCTCTGCACTAGAAACAAAGTATAGACCTGGATAAGCTTCCTCTAACGCTTTAGATAAAGAAATTCCTAGTTGTGTAAATTTGGATTTCAAGACTGCATAAGCAGAGGCAGAAATAACACATCTAATTTTAGAGTCTCCATTGATATTGTTCCCCGTTCTGCTTGTAAGTTTTGCAATCGCTTCTGCAAAGATTTGCAAAACTTCCTCCCAAGTTGCAGCTGCAAAAGTTTTAGGCGCAGCCTTATAGTTTTCTAAAGACGGGTTATTTAATAGTCCATAGCAAACATAAGTGTTTGACGAATTATCAATGTAACCTTCAAATGCAACACGATTTAATTCAATCGCGATTGCTTCAGTCGCCGCAGATTGCACAACTCCCACATAATCAATATTTGCGGCATTGTATTGCTCAGATTCAGTTTTCCCTACAAAATATTTTGCAGTGAATCGGTAATGATTGAATTGATTAAATTGTGCATTCAATCCGCTTAGCAATGGATTCCCTTTATCAGAATAAGGTGTTACTTGCCCTGTTCTCTCAACAAAAGGAATGAAAGCCGCTTCTTGTTCCCAATTAAGGAATTTTTTGCTGCCTCCTAAAGCTCTATCTCCGCTTCTTTCTTTTGTGATAGCTTCAACTGCTTCTCTAGTAATAAATGCTAATGCCCCTGCTGGGATTGTTGCATTATTAGGTGTAAGAGTAGGGAGCGCGTCTCTAAACTTAAACAAGCCCTTTTCTTGCAATGATTTTAGTTCTGAATTTGTGATTTTATTCATTTTGTATTCCTTTTAAAGTTTTGCGGTGCTAATTTCAATAACGCCTTTTGCTGCTGTTGCATTTCCAACTACAACATACCAACCACTAGCGTTTGCACCTGCTGCGTCTGCAAAAGTAACTTCACCCGTTGTTGTATCTACTTCAACGCTTTGCCCTCTTTTTGCAACTTTTTCAGTCTCAATATAAACATTTCCCGCATTACAAATAGTAATAGGCATTCCTTTAGGCACAGCAGCAGAAACGCCGTTACCATAAAAAGCCCTATCTTTGATACAAATACCTAAGATGTTTCCACCATTTGCGCCTACTGCTTCAAATTCTTTTGCGTTTGCGTCTGTGCTAGAAAAAACAAATCCGCCGAATTTAACATTATCATCAGAAGCCAACCCTGCAAAAGTATTATAATAGCTATGAATTGCCTTGCTAGGTTCTCCCGCTACACCTAGTGCTTGTGTTGCTCTTACTTCATCTTGAAACATATTTGCTCCTTATTTAAATTTTGAAAGATTCAATGTTGTTGTTGAATTTTTTGAATCTTGCACTTTTGCTTGAGCTCTTGAAACCACAATGCTAAATGCAGTTTCTGCGTCTAAGCCTTTGCTAACTTTAGAGCCTGTTAAGCTCTCATAGCCAACATTGTAAATTTCTGAAACACTCATTTTTGAATAATCAAATGGAGCGTTAATGCTGTCTTGCACTTTTTGATACGCAGCCTCTTTGGCTCTATGCGCTTTAATCGCGCTATCTTGCGCTTTAACAACTGCTTCAGAAACTGCTTCTGCGACTTCCTCTAAAATCTCTTTTTTGAGTTCCTCAACATTCACATTTGCCTCTGTGCTTTCACTAGCAGCTTCTGTTTTATTGCTTACTTCCTCGTCATCATCGCTTACTTCCTCGTCATCATCGCTTACTTCCTCGTCGTTCTCTTTAGCTTCGCTAGGATTGTAAGCTAGTTTTTCTGCAAGTTTTGCAATGGTTTCAATTTTTTCATTTTCTCCACCGCTAAACTCAGAATCAGATTTAGCAGCAATTGCCATAATCTCACGAATTACTTCTCTTTTGTCCTCGTCTTGTGTTTTGCACTCATCGTCGGAATCTTGAATTTCTGGATTTTCATCAAAAACCTTAGAAAGTGCATTAAACAATTTGTCTTTAAACTTCATTTTTATCCCTTTGTCTTGAATTTTTAAATCTTTCCCGCTCCTACCCTCTTTAACAACTGCTAGATGATTAAAAGTTTTAATGTTTTGCTTATATTCATAATCAACGCCTTTAAAACTCCCTTTTTCCGCTATTGCTTCCGCAATGTAAGCAGGGCTTAATTCCACCACTTCGTTATTTTCTATTTTTTGGATAAGGATAGGGTTGTAAATAAAGAGGTCTGCAATTAAATATAAATTCTCATCGTCTGTGCTAATCACACTGCCTATCGCGCCGTCTGCTGTGTTTGATTCTTCGCCAACCCAATAGTGTTCATCTTTGATAGGTTTATTTGCAAAGGAATCTTTTATTTCCTTAAGCATATCCCAATCACGATAAACTTTAACAATCTTGTTAGCTTCAGAATCTTTACAATTTGGATTAACTTCTTTCAAGAGATAGTCAAAAACGCCCGCTTTGGCAATAGGATTGTTCCTAATAATCAAAAAGCCGTTTTCGTCTTTTTCTCTTTTTGAATTTGTAGAATCATTTATTTTAATTGTAAGCATAATGCACCCCTTTGTAAGGAGTATTATATCATTTTTAAATTTTATTTAGTCCCTATAATGAAATATCTAATTACATTCTCAAATATAAAACACTTTGGCTTTAGCTTTGTTGTTGCGTTTCCGAATAAATCATACATTGTTGCTCTCCAAAAACCTAAGCAATCGTCTTTCTTTGACAATATCAACAAGTGCTTTGTTTTTAATTTCTTTTCTAGAGCTTACATCTCTTAAAACAACTTCCAATGCTTTAATGTTTCTAATGCAAGACTTGGTCCTGTCTTCTCTATATTGAAGCATTGAGATTATGTATTCTTTTGGATAAGATTTAAAAGTCATCTTACAATTCCTCCAATATAAAAGCGCACAACATAGAAAGCTCTTTGATTAGCCATAAGTTAGGCTCAAATTTTAATGTTTCGCTAAGCGAAATAACACCTGCAATAATAATATTAAGTCTTGCAACAAATTCATCTTTTGTGTATTTCGAGATGTTTTCTTTAGCTTCCCTAAATCTCTCAATAACATACCTGCAAGAATCATCATTTACATCAAACTCATCGCTCTCTAAAACCAATGAAAGGGCGTTCAAAATTTTATTTTCTCTGTTTTCCATTTCTCTATCCTTTGTTTTAATTTATGATGTAATCATAATCATAAACAGCTTAAAATATTTTTAATCCAAGCCGTTTATTTTGATTATTACTTTTTCTGTGTTTTTCGCCTTGCTTTTATTTTTTAAGCAAACAATCTTAAAGATTTGGCTATCGTTTTTAAATGCAATTCCTTGTAGCCCGTCAAGAGTGGATTTAATCATATTGTCTAAATCCCTATTGACATTATTAACGAAGAAGTCTATGCTTACTTGGATTTTACCAGACATAAAAGATATTTTTTGTTTGGCAACTGCAGACAAAGCAATAAATCCTAATGCTCTTTGATAATATTCTGTTTCTTTGGTCTTTACAACTCTATCTAAAGTCCTTACATAGGTTGAATTAACGCTCGGAATGCTTTGAGTTTCAAACTCAATTATTAGCTCTTTTCCCATATT
Organism: Helicobacter sp. MIT 05-5294; assembly: GCF_000765675.1. Classification (GTDB taxonomy): domain Bacteria; phylum Campylobacterota; class Campylobacteria; order Campylobacterales; family Helicobacteraceae; genus Helicobacter_D. The sequence goes on from NZ_JRPA02000016.1 coordinate 15,140, forward strand.
GCCCCCTTTATTGATAATACACCCAATTTGGCAAAGTTAAAGTTTTGATTTTAGAATAATCTTGTGTATCAATATAGAGATTATTTTTAAACTTATAAAGATTTTTATAAATCTCAATCGCTTCTTTTACCTTATCTAACCCGAAATCTAGGCTTACACTATCTAAAGTATAAACACCAACCATATAAGGTTCTACAAGCTCCAATACAACAAAGACGAATCTTTGAATTTCTGTAACTGCAATATAATGCGCAGCTTGTATGTGATAGCCATAATTTGCACAACTTTTTATAAAAGAGCTTGGACTTGCTCCACCTTGTGTTGAAGTTGTTTTAAAGTCTATAATTAGATTTTCATTAACTGCGTCGGTTTTGCATTTAAGCATAACATCTTGATATTCTTTTATGAAACTCATTTCAAATTTGCAATTATTAAACAAGCTGTAAGCCTCTGTTTTCTTAAGCGCAGAGATTGCATTTTCTATATTTATAGCGTCATCTTTAGATATGGGCGTTAATCCCAACTCTCTAATCGCTTTAACTGCTTCTGTGCTTCCTTTGCCTTTTTCATAGATTGTAAAATCTTTATCTATGGTGTTAGGCTCTAATAGTATAGCGTGTGCATAAGAGCCAATATCTAAACTCGCTCTATTGCTTAGTTTTTTGTTTATCTTATAGCCATAAGGATTTTCCAAAATCCTCCTTACATCTGTGCTTCTTAAGCCGTCAAGTGCATCATACTCTTTGTTTGTTAGCTTCACCATTGCACAGCCTTAATTTTTAATTATGGGAGTTTTCAAGAATAAATCCAAATATTCACCATAAAATCCTCTTGGAATATCCAACTCATAAACACAAGCAATATCAAATTCATCTTGGTATTCTTTATCTGCTGCTTCAAAAGAAGCTATTAATAATATTCCTGTTTGTGCTTCATTCTCTATAATGCTTACTTCAGAAAGAAAATCTGCGACTTCGCAAAGGTTGAAATATTCGCGTTCATCTATAACGAAGCCGTTATCTTTGTAGCTCTCAAGCTCTACTTCAAGTTTTATTCTTTTTGCAGAAAAATTATCAAGCTTAAACATCTTGATAAGACGAAATGCTAATTTTGCGCGTCTTGTTTTATTTTTGCTTGAAGTAGCTCTTAACTCCTCTTGTAGCGATAAGATTTTATCTAGGTTGTAGATTTTTTTGAAACTCATCTTGAATCCTTTTGTTTTAATTTATGATGTAATTATAATCATAAATAACTTAAAGGAATCTAAATATTTCTAAGGGTTAAAGTGGAAATCCATTCATTGCTTTTGTTGCTGCCTTTATGTTCAAGCTCTATGATTTTATAGCGTCCGTTGAAGTATGTTAGCTTCTCATACTTTAGGTTTATTTGTTGTCCTATTTGGAGCTTTACATTCATTAAGCTTTGCACAACCAAGCCTCCTTGCACCGCTTCAGGTGCGCCTATAAGCCCCGTATCTTTGCTTAGCGTGTGGGTATCGGTTGTTTTATCTTTTTGTTGTATTACTAGCTTTGATTCATTAGGCAAGAAAAAGAAATCTAAATGCGGGAACGACTCTCTTAGCGTTTCAAGATATTGAAAAGGGCTGCCTATAAAAGAAAAATCTTGCAAAGACTCATTAACCCCGTCCTCTATTTTAAGCCCCACTCCATTTTTGCTAGCCAAGTCTTGCGCAATAACCTTTAAATCTTTTTTGCCATTGTAGCTACTGCTAATGCGTTGGTTTATAAAGTTGTTTTGCACTTGTGCGCCTAGCTCTAGATTCAAAGATTTATCAGGAGAGAGGAAATCAACTTTAGCATTTTGGATATTGCCTTGAAATAGTAAGCTCATAGATTGCCCCATATAGCCACATTCTAAGGTTACAATGTTTTGCCCAAATCCTCTTGTTTGGTTTAGTTGCGCATAGTATTGCAAGTCCTCTTTTGTTAGACCATAGATAGTAATATTGCCTTTGGGATTTGCACCCTTGACGGCAGACTTAATATTAAACTCTATTTTCAAAGAGTTTTCATTATAGTAGGTCTCTTTGTAATATTTTATAATGTTGCCTAAAGTGATACCTAATAGCCAAATTCTTTTATAAATCATTTGCTTTCTCTTTTGCGCTTAGTTTCTCTAGGTTTATCTTGCCTACGCATAATTGCACAATATCGGAATCCCACTTGGTGAAGCTATTTTTGATACTGGGATTAAACGCAAACCACATTGCAATATCGGGGTATTTTCTAGTGAGATACATTAAATTCAAATATGCACAAGTAATAGAACCATGTTCAAACTCTACTTCATTGTCTATCACACAATCAATAACGCTTACAACATCATTAAAATACCTTATCGTTATTTCAAAAGTCTTATAGTCGTATTCAAACTTAAATGTTTGATTTGGTGTAGGGCTTAGATTGATAGTGCTAACATCATCAAAAATTTCTAAATCATCTATCTTTAGTATCATTGCTGTTTCCGTCTATTTTTCTAATAAGATTTTCTATTGCTTCTGCGAGTTTATCAAGGATAATCTCTAAGCCACCAACAGAAAAAGAAGTTGTAACATCTTTGCGCTTATGGATAGAGAGGATACAGCTAAGAATATAGCTTGTTTCTGCAAGGATAAAGTAATAGAAAAACCAATCTACAAACTCACCTAAAAAAGGGATAATAGAAGCCTCTAGTGCTACAAGCGTAGGTATGATTAGAAGCATTGTTTTAAGCAACCAATTCCTAATTAAAAATTCTTGAAAACTTTGCCTTAAAACTATAGTCTTTAATGTTCCGAAGCAAATCGCGAAAACATAAACCCAAAAGAAAACCTTAACGACGCCATAATCTACCCCCAAATAAGCAGATATGGTTTGTAGTGTGCTTATGATGATTCCATAAAAGATTGCGATAATTCCAATATCTTTTTCCATATTTATCCTTTATATTTTGTTGCAGTTTTCAACGCGCTTACTTTTTGTGGCTTCTTGACGCCCTCATTATTTTCCCCTGCAAAGCTAGGGCTGCTTTGTTTTTTAGGGCTATATCCTGCGACTAAAGCGTCAATAGTAATAACTTCTTGAAATGTGAGATTAAAGAACGCACCACTGACATTTTGGCTTGTGGTATCCTCCCTATATTCTAAAAGCTTAAGATTGTCATAAGCCCTATCAAAGGTGCTATAAAGCGAAAAAAATGTTTCTGATTCTTGTGTATTGCGCAGTTGATTAATGAGATATTGAATCTTATTCCCCTCTACAAAAACACGAACATTTATTATTTGTGGTTTTATGTAGTAGGTATCGCTAATGTAGCTCCCGCTATCAATTGGATATTGCGGTAAATCCCAAGCGTTCATTGCGTGTATTTCACAAACGCTAACTTGTAAAGGGTTCTTAGAGTCTCCCGCAAAGAGAAACAGCTCTCCCGTTACAAGATTTGCAACTTGACTAACAGCAGAAATTAAAATGCCTATTGCCATTATTCTATAACCTCGTATGTTTTAGTTGTATTATTATATATCACTCTTTTTTTAAAACCAAGATTGAGGATTCCAATATTTGCAGTTTGTGGATAGGTTGCTAAGAACGCTGTATCCCATTCTGCGCTATTGTTTGCCTCGTTTTCTGAGATATTTACAAAGTTGTAAAATCTCCCACTTGGGTTTTCAACATCCACATTAATTTCGCAATAGTTGTTTTTAAACATCTTAAAGTTATAGCCTAGATTGCCATAATTAATTGCACCAGAAAAGCAAGTGCCGAAGGTAACACCTATGATATTATTGATAAAATTATTAAGAGATTCCTCATCATCTATCCAAAACCTCAAAAAGAATGTTCCTAGTGCGGAAGCTTGAGTTAATAAACCTAGATTAACTTGCGTTCCTGCTGTTAAAGCATTCACCGCTGCGTGTGTTTTAAATGCGCAGACAGGCGTTTCCCATTCGTAAAAGTTTTGGGAGCTAGTCATAAGATAATTTTTATCATATTCTACTTTTATGCAAATAATCTCCCTACCCAAACCCTCTAAGTAATCTTGGTCCTCTTGTGTTAAGGGTGTATGAAGAAGTCTTAAATTTCTGTGTGTCCAATTGGAATAACCCTCGCTTTCTTGTGGTGCAAAGTATAGTTCTTTTACGCCTAAAATATTAGCTGCAAAGTTGTTATGAATGCTAATGCTGCTATAATTTTCCCCATAAGTAAAGCCTACGCATTCCAAAGGATAACCCCTTTTATCCATAAAGGCAATGCCACCAACACCTGCATAACTCCCAATTGTTCCAACCACCGCGCCACTTGTTGCATTCCTAGTGTTGTAGCCATTAATGTTGAACTCTAGCCTTTCTAGTGGTTTAGCACCTGTTGGAAGCGCATCTAAAATCTCTTGCTTGATTGTGCTTGATAGGTTATCAAGCTGTGAAAATACGACGGGGTTAAAATCTTGCGTAGCAGCTTTGCAAGTAATATCACTCTTGAAATCTAAGGGGGTTGAAACCTCTTGCTTCTCATTGTAGTTTAATCTTATGTATTCTGAAACTTTATTTTTCATAAACTAAGCTCCTTAAAATGTTTTCTTTGCTTATAAGTTTGTTTAGCGTTCTTAGATTGACAGGGGCATTGGGATTTGTGGAATCTTTAACCTCAATATCTCCCTTAAAGTCTAATGGAGTAATAACATTTTGCGCGCTGCCAAAATTGCGCCTAACATATTCACTAGGGTTTGCGTATATGGTTTTAAAAAGTGTAATCTTTTCTCCAACAATTTCTCCTGCATTACCCGCAGCATAAGGTATTTCTACTATTCCGTAAGCAGTATCAAAAGTATATGTTCCACTAGGAGGATTGGCATAACCAAGATTTGCATGAGGGTAAAAATTGGCAGTCATATAGACATTTAAATTTGTAGCGTTATTGGGCAAAAGGAATATGTAGTTATTGTTTATTGTTTGTGCTCCTGCATTTCCTGTTCCTGCTAATAATGCGCCATAAGACAAAAACCCGCTCCAATAAGTAGAAACGGGGTGATAATTTATCAGAATACAAGTGTTATTATAGAAATCTATCATAGCTTGTTTGGTTGGTTTTTCAAGCAATAGTGCGCCATAAGCATTAAAGTAGGTAGTTGTAAGCCATTTATAATAGCTATCCTCCGCTTCATTTGTTTGAAACTTTATCTTTACATATTCTATAAAACTCGCAAAATCTGTTGGAGTTGGCGCATTATGTTTGTCTGTTTCTGTTTTAAGCCCATTTGCATTAGTGTATAATCCTGCCGCAGTGGTGAAACCTGGTAATCCTATATTTGGCACACATTTTGCCCTGCCATACACATCAACACCTGCATAATTAATAATGGGAGTTCCGCCATTATAAACATTTGTATCTGCAGGAAGCAAGTTAAAATATGTATCAGCTTTTTTGTAGTTTTTAATCAGCCAACCCTTCTTAACCCCAATATTCGCATAAGAATAATTTAAAAACGCAAAGCTGTTAAAAAAGAGATAATAATCGTTGGGCATTTCGTTCCAACTAGGCAAAGAACCTTCTTTTAATTCTGCATTGCCTCCAATAGCAACCATTGCAGGGATAGAGCCTTTGCCCGGCTGTGATGGGAGTCGCATAGAGTAAGAGACAAGTTTCATAATAATGCCTCCTTGTGCAAATCCCACCAACCATTTAAGACTTTAATATAAACTGCGGGTGTATCAATAAAAATACTAGGTTCATCTGCGTCTTGTGTATAGGTGGTTTTAATCCAAAGGCTACCGATAGGCAAATCGTCTGTGTTTGGAACACTATCAGAAATAACCCTTATAGTTGAAACCATTTCTACAACATTAGCTTTTGATACCATATCGTTGTCTGCTAAATCGTCATTAGCCTTAGGTGTTTCAATTGTAGGATTTGTATTAAATTTAGCATTTGTATCATCTACATCAAAGATAGTCGTTCCGTCTTTTGCAATCTTTGTAATTGCTCCCTCAAAAATGGTATCTTTGGTAAAGCTATTATCGGTTGTAAGATTCGCATAATCCTTTAAATCATCAGGGTTTAGCGTTCCACCACCTCCTCCGCCTTGCACACCTGCGATAGCGTCATCAACATATTTCTTTGTCGCAGGGTTAGTATCGCTTGTAGGCTCTTGCACACTAACAACATCATTAAAGGTGTTTGCGCCTGTAAAAGTATTTGCGGCGTTTAGTTTCGCCAGATTTGTAGTATCAACATTAATATTTGCAGTTGCTAGTGCGATAGCGTCATCAACATATTTTTTATTTGTAACATCTGCATTTGAAGTAATCGCACTTGTGATTTTTGGTGTTGCAGTAAAGGTATTGGTTCCGCTAAAGGTATTTGTATCGTTTGTTTTAGCATAGTCTGCAAGTTTTAAATCAAAATCTTGTGTGGCATTAGCTAATCTTGAATCAAGATATTTTTTATTTACTGCGCTGTTATCTGTTTTTGGATTGCCGCCTTGTAGAATCACATCTGCTTCAAAGGTGTTCGTTTGCTCAAATGTGTTTTCTTTTGTGAGCATTGCAAATCCTGCAGTTTCAATTTCTTGCACAGCAGAGCCAACAAAAAACCATTCATCGCCATTCCACATATAATAACCCGCTTTGTGCTGAATATCTCCAATGACTACTTTATATACCGCACCCGGATTTTGTCCTTGCGGTAGCTGATTGTAATAATCCACCTCTTGCACACCGCTAAGCTTCACATAATCTTTTAGAATCTCATTTACAATCTCTAAGTTCTCTTTATCTTTTGTATCCACATATTCTTTGTTTGTCGCGGAGTTGTCATCTCTTGGTCCTGTTGGAATTTGAATGCCTAGATTAAAGGTGTTTTCTTGCGTAAATGTGTTTTCTTTGTTGAGTTGCGCAAGATTTGTTAAATCGTCAGGGTCAATAGTGCCTCCACCACCTCCTCCGCCTTGATTGTTTTCTAAAGCTTCAACCCTAACATCTAAATCCTCTGTATCTTTTTTTACTAATGCAATATCTATTGCGTTTTGCTTAATATCGTTTGCCAGTCTTGTTGCTTCAGTTGTGCGCGTATTGATTTCTGCGGTTAAGTCTGCTCTTAATTGTTTTGTTTCGTCTGTGGTTACGCCTAGTTGTATTTGCAGGTTTTGGTCATAATCTTGAATTTGCTTATTCACTTCCCCCAGCGTCATAATATCGTTATCGTCTTGCGCATTTGGCGTTTCAATCTTGCTTGTTGTCGCGAACAAATTTGCTCTGTCAAGCTTTGCGTAGTTTTTGTCGTTGATAGAGAGTGCGCCCTCGCTAAGTCTTGAAAACGCTTCGTCTGTATAAACATAGAATCCCATAGGGTGCGTTTCGTCAAGATTATTTTCACACAAGTAAATATAGCCGTCTTTTAGAGCTGTGGGGTCAATTGTAAGAAGCGCGTTATAATCATTCACAGCTCCAATGTATTTAAAGATAGAGGTAATATCCGCTTTTAATGCAAACAAATCGTCTGATTCATCTTTTGTATAAACATCTGCCTTATTTGCTTTAAGTGCCAATTGGTCTAAAGAGTCTCCAAAATCTAGGCTTAACTCGTCTAATCGCTCTTGAATCAAAATGATTGATTGCCTTATAGGGTCTAAAAGATTGTTATCTAAATCTCCATTCCCTACTTTTTCTACAAGCTCATCAATTTGTTGTTGCATTGCGTCTATTAAGTCTTGATTTGCTTTAATCCCGTCTTTGTTGAGGTTTATTTGTTGAACATAAGTATTAAGCTCTGTTCCTAAATCTGTAAGCCCTTTTTGCACCTCTGCTCTGATAGCTGCTCTATCATCACTCGCTTCCTCTCTAACAAATTGCATATTCCCATCATTGATGATACAAGCGATTGTAATAGAATAAAGAATTCCGTTAATATCCTCGCGGTTAAAGAATCTATCACTTGCAAGGCGTGAATAGGCTTCAGTCCAACCCTCATCATAGCTTACGGATTCATTTTGTGAAAACGCGGGGATTTGCGCTCTGTCTCCATTCTCTGCAAATGGTTTTGTAATGTTTAAAGTTGTAATTGGCATTAGTAATCTCTCCCTATTTGTTGTTGAATATCATTAACGCTTTTTGTCATTTCTCTTTGAGTGGCGTTTGCAAATCCCACAGGGTCATTGCTTTGAATTGTGTTATTAAAGGTGTTTTGCACATTTACATTGTTGCTTTGTTGTGTGTTAGTGTTGTGATACACATTAGAATTTGGCATTTGTGCTTGTGGCATTTCTGCTGCCTCCTTGCTATGGTCTTTGCTAGAGAATAAATTTCCTATGCTGTCAAAAACACCACCTAAGGCATTTTTGGCAACACTTGCGACATTATCCATAAGCCCAATTATCGCTTTAATTTTATCCCAAACAAACAAAACTATTTCTTTTAATGGCTCTAAAACCTTTGCAAGTAGTGGAAACTTTTGCAAAAGAGACTCAACAGCCCCCATTATGCCTTTGCCTATGAGCTCTAAAAACTCTTTAGCCCCGTCAAGTAATGGAGTAAAGATTGCCTTAAAAGACTCCCAGCTAGGAGCTTCTATGAATTTTAAAATGTTTTCAAAACTTTCAAAGATTCCAACTACAATAGGTCGTATGTATTCTAAAATCTTTCCTAGTGTTGGGAATTTCTTAACTAAATCTCCCGTAACGCTATCATAGCCCTTGAAGTAGTAGTAAATATCCTCTAAGATAAGCGCGATTCCTACAATAACACCAATCACAGCATAAATAGGAGCAAAGGCAGCTACACTTGCAGCCGCAATTTTAACAAAACCTAAAATAACGGGTGACATAGCAACAGCAATCGCCGCGAAGATTCCAACCACTAAAGGCTTATGGTCTTTTATCAGCCCTACAAATTTTTCTGCTGCGCTAACTATCTTTGTCATAACGGGAATTAAAAGGCTGCCTATATCCCTAGTTAATGCGCTAAATGTATCTTGCAAATCATTCCACGCTTCATTGAATTGCTTTGCCTTTTTAATATCCTCTGCGCTTGAAACGCCTAGTTCTTTTTGCTTGTTGATGAGCTTATCTAGGTTTTTGCTCCCGTCTAATAATGCCTTAGTGAGTGCGTCATCAAATCCTAAACTATTTGCAACTGCGATTTTTTGGCTATCGCTTAGCTTATCCATTTGTTGCGCTAAAGATTTTAAGGCTTTATCGCTGCTAGAATACGCATTAATGCTTATTCCATATTTCCTTGCAACTTCAACTAAAGCACCACCACCCTTTTTTGCTTCATTCATATGCTTCTGCAAGCCTTTTAAAGAAGCAGAAGCAGATTCTACACTCCCGCCATAACGCTTTAATGCGCCACCTAATGTTTGCAAGGATTCAGTGCTTACGCCTGATAATCTTGCACTATCAGATAGGTTTTGGTTAAAAGCTGCGAAACCATCAATAACGCCCTTAATAGTTTGGAAGCTTAGATAAGTTGCTGCTAAACCTGCAAAAGTCTTGCCAAAAGTCTTAAGCATAGATTCGCTTTGTTTTAACCCTTGTTCTAATGGCTTATTGTCTAGGTTAAAGACGATTTTAAACTGCTCTAAAATCTCATTCATTTTATTCTCCTGGTATTAGGCGTCTTTGCCTTATCTTATATCCTAATTTCTGTAAATACACAACATTATTTCTAGGTTCAGTTTTGAAATCAGTATAGGTGTTAGTATTTGCAAATTCACATTCTACAGGGTCAAAGAATGGCAATTCAATTTGTTGTGGGTCTTGGAAGTTTCCTTGATAGAAGTTAGTTCTGCGTCTTAGGTTGTATTCTCTACATCTTGTTTCAAATCCAAAGTTACGATTCCAATCTTGCCTAATTTCTATGCCAACTGTAGCAGGGCGCAATAAGAAGTCATTCTTTTGCACAAGATAATAAACCCACGCGGGTAATTCCTCAAAAGTCCAAAGCGTTAAGAAGCTCATATCTGTTGTGTCTCCAATACAACTACCACCCCAAGCTTCAAAGAAAAAGTTATTATAATCATCAAGGTTTGCAATACTAGGATAAACATAATACCCTTGCAAGATATACATTAACATCCACCTAAAATTATCATCGCCCAAGAAAACCCAATTTGGAGTTAAAGAATTAAAGAATACCAACTCGTCATAGTTTTTCATATCAAAGTTAAAGAAGTTGTAGCCAAGCTCTGATTCAGGCACATTTTCATAAGAAAACCAACCATTCACGCGCCCTAACAAAAATCCCCAGCATTCTAATATGCCGCCTTTTGCAGTAGGGAGATTTAAGCAATCATAATACAAAGAACGATATGCGCCACTAATCCATAGCGCAAAACAATCAAAAAGCCCTCCTAAGAAATCCTCTATATTTGTATTACGATATTGCGCTTGTAAATCTCCCTTTGCTTTATAAAAGTCTTTAACCGCTGTTTCAAGTTCGGGAATTGTAAATACCCATTTATTCTTGTCGGTTACTTTAATCCCTGCCATATTGACAAGTTCTAAAATATTATCGCTTATTTCTACATTATCTAAAGGATTGTTATTTTCGTCCATTGTTACACCTTGATTCTATACACATCTAAAACACTGCCTCTGTAATTGTAGGTTTTGTTTTGTGAGACAAGCTCTTTGTTTTGATTGTCTTTTGCGAATTGTATATCAACTTGTGATAGTGCAAATCCTTGCGGTAATTCAGTAGTAACTCTGAAGTTTTCCATAACAACAGGAATATAAGTATTAAAGGTTGCGCCTGTTTCCACAACAATGGTTTGTTTTTCAATATCTGGGAATGTTTGCACAGGCTCGGTATTTTCTATAATCATACAATTTGCAATATCAAAGGTAAAGTATTGGTCCAATCTTAGCTTTAAAGGTTCTGCCTCGCAATCATTTAGGCTTGTAACTCCAATTTCGCATTTATCCACAACATAGCCGCTTGTTTTTGCTTGTATCCATTCCGCAGCTTCAACTGGAGTAATGTAAGCTCCGATTTTGCATTGCTCAACAAAGGATTCAAGATTTGTATAGATAGTTTGGTCAAAGTTAATGGGCAAAAAGTTATAGTTCTTATTAATATAAACTTTGACATATAGCGGTATGGGTGTTGGTCTTAAGAATTGATAGGGCGTTACGGAATAGGCATTTGCTAGGTTAATGGTAATATTCCCATTCATCCCACTACCTAAGCTTCTGCTTTTTCTTATTGCTTCTGCAATATCTACATCATTACCTCCCAAAACACTTACACAAATAGAATGTGGGGCTAAAGTCATTCCGTCTTTTTTAATCTCTTTATCTGTGAAGTTTTCTAGCCCTGCGATTTTTTTAACACCTTGTGTTTGCGCAATGTTTGCAAGGATAGCCCTAAAACTTGCATTCTTCGCAGTGCTTCCAAAATAGACTGCGCGATTGTAAAACTCTGCGTCTGTTTCCTCTGATATTGCAGGGAGGGCGGGTTCTGGGTTTGTTACCCTCTCTACGCCTATAACGCGTGTTTTAACCTCTGTAATTTCTCTTGCACCTGCGACATAATCATTATTTTCAATCGCAACAAAATAACCCAAAACGCTTCCATTATCGCCTATAGTATATTCATTGGGGGTGCTATACAATTCTCCACTTAATGTCCCTACAATAAAATTCGCTGGAATCTTTGTTCCTTTGACGCCTTGTATTTCTACCCACACTTGAGAATTACAAGACTTTTTCCGCTCTAAGCGATAGAGGCTAAAAGCCCACCTATCCAAAAATTCACCCTGCCCACCAAAAAAGAAGCTATTTACAATGTTTTCTAGGTAGCCTATTCCTGCGTTAATGGTTTGCGTAATAAAGGTTGCAATTTGTCCTTGTGGAGTGGATTCGTCCATATTAATATTAGGGAAGTTTTGCTTGAAAACATCTTGCACATTTTCTAATATCTCATTGTTGTATTTGAATCTAATGCGCCTATTTTCTCTGTCTAACTCCCAAAGATTGGAATCAGAATTTACTAATTCTTTTAAATCTTGCTTTGTCTCTGGTTTATAGGTGGGATTACCCATTTCATTAACTATATTCATATAACGACTACTCCCTCTGTGGTTTCTAGTGTTGCTTTAATGTTCAATACGCCTCTCTCAAAACTGCATTCTAGGCTTTGGATGTTGATAATCCTTTTGTCCTCCAAAATGCGCCTTGCGATTTCTCTTTTTACAAGCGAGTTTGAGTTTTGATTCACAATATCGTAATAGTTTAATCCTTTTGTTAGATTAAAGGGATATTCTTTTTCCCACATTAAGAGAAGCGTTTTAACATCTTGCACAACGGCATTAATTCCCTCCCTTGTTACAAAATTGCCAAAAGCTATAAGATTGTTCTTGCTATCAAGTGCTAGTGTTGTCATTGTTTTTTCCTAATTTCATAATAATCTCCTGCTTTGGAGTCGTGTTTTAATACCACCTCTTGTGTTGGCTCTAAGAGAATAGGTTCTGCATAACATCTGCAATTTTTATTTATCGTCCCTTTTATGGTATAGTATCCATTATCGCATTCTAAGGAGTAAATATGAGTATCCATTTTAAGCCTCTCTATGTTTTCTATCCTCACTTTTTCGGTTTTTCTGTCTTTAATTGGGATAGAGGAGTTATCAACTATATTCCTATTAAGAGTTTGCCAAGCAACTATAAACATATAAGCACAGAAAAAATTAAGGATTATTATATTTTGGGCTATAGCGTTCTTAAGATTTCTAATTTGCTCGGTGTTTCTAGGGCGGTTATCGTAAAGCGGCTCAAAGATATGAATTATGAAATCAGAAACGGAAGTCAAGCGAATATCATTCGCTTTAAGAATACCACCATTAATTATAGACAACAAATAACTAAGAACGCCCACGATAAAGTTAGGGGTAGCACCCGCAGCATTGAAAAGAAAATTAAAGCTGCTATCAGTAGAGAAAAAACAGCTAATAAAAACATCGAGATTTATTCTCATTGCGGAATCGGAGAAATTATCCTGCATAAGGAATTTATTAAAAATAATATTATTGCAATCTCTCAAAAAGCATTCAATATCTATAATATAGATTTTTTCATTACTCCCAATATCTTTATAGAAGTTTCCTGCTGCTCCAACCCTAAAAAAAGTCAATCTATCACTAAATTCACTAGAAATAAAAATAAGTTCGCGGAAAAAGTCAAAGAGATTGCTAATAATAATGGAGTCCTTGTAGAAATCAATATCGCTAGTGAAGTCGCTATTATTGAGTGTTTGAATGATGTAATCGCCTTTATTAAGAGTATCTGCAGCAACCCACCCACTACTAGTAAGCACTTTGTGGTCGCTTGTTGTAAGAAACCCGCCATTGTCCAAAGAAATCCTAATAATGGTCGCTTCATTAAATCCTCTTTTGCTTCTAAAGATTCTAAGAGGCATATTTGCGAAATCTATACCCTGCCCTCTTGGTAGGCAATTTACGCGCTGTGCAGTATGCCCCACATTGCCATAAGAATCTATCACTGCGGTAGGGTTTTTGAAAGAGTAAATTCGTCCATTTAGCCTTTTGTGTTCCTCGCTAACTCTGGAATCCCCACTTGTGCGCCAAATATAATACTCAAAGCCCAATTGTTGCGCTTTTGCGTTTTGCAAGTCATTGATTGCTTTTTGTGTTTGGTCTCGCGCAATAACTCTCATTCTTCTCTCTGAAATTTGCGAGAATGTTTTAAAGTGGTTAATAATTGCCTCTTGGTCTAGGTTTGCGACATTGTTTAGAATATCGCTTCTATATCTCTCTATAATATCACTAGGAATTGTTTTAATAAGTGCTGCGTTTCTCTCTAATATTGCATTCATTTCATTTTGCACAACTCTACTTGACTCTTTTAAATTCCATTCCTTGTTTTGCTTCTTTAGCCTAACATTTAAAAACTTCTCTAAGCTCTTAGTATATCTTTTAGGTAAGGTCTTAGACAAATCGTTAGCTTTTTTATTCCAATAAGCTTGAAGCGTGTTTATCTTTTTGCTTATTTGTTTTGCTGTCCATTTTTGCTTTGAAGCAAGATAGAGCCAATAAGACATAGAAGCATTAACTTTGTTTGAGAAATACTTTAATCTCTTAAGATAGTCAAGTTCTGCCGCCTTGAAAGTCTTGCTGGGTTTTAGAGTTTTAAATTCCCTCATTGTCAAAGCCTAAGTCTAAATCGTTTTCAGAATCACTAGCGATAACTTCAATCTCATTCCAATAACCCGCATTTTTAACTATTTGTAATGCTTGTTCTTGAGTAATAATTCCTGCTTCAATTCCTTTAATACATGAATCTAAAACAAGATTAATGCTCTCTGCTTCGGTTCTCTCATCAACATCTTTTAGGGAATTAAATTCTACTTCCACCATTTCATTGATTCCAATCTCTAAGGATAGCTCTCTGAGTATTTTTTCTATGTAAGGCTTAAGGATTGTTTTTTGCATTGATTCTAATTCATCGTAGAAGTTGTTAAGGTCGTAATCTCCTGTCGCATTAAATCCGCTAGGTGTAAGCCCTAATAGTTTCACTGCGGGCATTCTAGCAGCAATAGCCACGCTCTCTTGAAGCTGCGCTACAACCTTATCTAAACCTGCAAGGCTCGTAACAAATTGTTGCATTTCCTCATCTTTTGTAAGCAGTAGCGTTCCTAGATTGTTTTTTGATTTGTTGATAAACTGCGCTCTTGCAATCGCTTCTGTGGGGTTGATTTTAAGCAAGTCGCTTGTGATAATATCGGTTTTAAAGCGCAAGAGAATATCCGCTAAGGCATTGTAAGAAGTGTTTGTGTTCCGAACAGCTTCTTTCATCAATTGGCATAAAGACAAACCAAAGAAGTTGAAAATAGGCAAAATCAAATCAGGGACATTAAAAATTACAAGATTTTCTAGCCTCGTATAATGCACATTCCCATTACCATTTATGTAATACTTATTTGGCTTCATATATCTATCAGACAAGGGATTATACATTTCCACTTCAGAAGCTCCAACATTAAAGGGAGACACACAGACGATTTGCTTTAATTTGTTTCTTTGCGCTATTTCTTTCGTAACATATAAAGGCGTATCTAGCTTATCTTGAAATCCTCTATCCTCATACAAAATACAACCACCATAAATAAGAGAGGCTTCAATCGCGTTTCTCAATATTTTCTCTAGCTCTATTTCTTTGACTCTATTATCAAGGTAATCTTTTTGTGTTTGATTACTGCAAACAATTTCAAAGCCTTTTCTGAAAAGTTCGTTGCTAAATTTGCCAATCGCGTTATTAATAATAGGCTCTGTAGATAAGCTGCTGCATTCCACATAGCTTAATCTTTGCAATAAAAAATTGCTATATTGCATTACTGAATTTGCGGAGTTTATCCCTGCTTGTGTATTAAAAAAAGAATCTATAAACTTTTGATATTCTTTCTCATCACAAAATCTTGTGAGTGGTTCTAAATCTGCTCTATTGTCTTGTATTTGCGAAGCATAAACGATAGTTTTGTTTTGTTGTGCTTTGGCTTTTGGTTTGCTAGGATAAAATCCCATTTTTTAATCCTTAATGGTTTTCTATAATTGTACCATTTCTTAAATTAAACTTGTTAGATATTGCCAATCTGTATTACCGCTTTTGTAATATTCTAGCGCATATACAATAGAATCCACCATATCATCATGCTCATGCTTTAAATCGCTTCTGAACAATTTACATTCCTTTAAAGCCTCCTCCACCCAATCATTGATAGGCTCTTTTGATAGAGGCATTCTTAAGCGCCCAAACTCACTTAAAACATTACAAACGCGCGTGAATTTATCGGTTTTTGGGGTAATTTCAGAGATAGGCAAATTTGTTGTTCTGCGCATTTCTTGCAATAAAGACAGCCCGCTTGCCTTTTTTTCTATTATCACAGCATAAACACTGCCTTTTGTTAAAGCATATTCATACGCGCTTCTAGTCATTTCCATTAATGAGTTAAACTCCCAATGTCCGCGAAACATTCGTAAAATCCTTATTTCCTCACCCTTTTTTGCATAAATCCCTATTACTGAATAATCCGCACTCTCTTTTGTGGAATATGCGGTATCTATTGTTAGAATAATATTATCATAAAATTCTTTGCTGTTATCATCAAAATAGCCTATTTTGTTTATATCTATAATCTCGCTATCATTAAATTCTAAAGGTTCTCCCTCCCACTTATGCAAATAGACTTCTCTAGGTAGAATCTCATAATCGTTTTGTCTATCTAGCTCCATTGTTTTAGGAAAGAAGGGATTATCATAATAATTTACTTTTTTGCTATAAATTGTTGCTAGGTTTGGTTGCGTTGCAATTTGATAGATAAAATCATCTTTTTTTTCTGGGTTGAAAGAGTAGATTATAAAGCTATTCTCACCCCTGATACTAGGCAACAAATCATTCCTAATGTTTGCAGTAACAAAATTTGCCTCATCTATCCAAGCACCACTTAAATCATATCTTAAAGATTTTCTCTTCTTTGAAACCTTATCGTTAATAAAACTTAATGTGATTGTGCTTCCATTAAAAAAGCTTATTTGGTAATTTGTTACAGAAGCTAAATAATCGTTATATTGCACAAGCTCTTTTAAAGGTTGCAATGTGTAAGGGATTTCTAAAGATTCCAAAAAAGCTTTAAAGTCATCTCTAGCATATTTTATTTGTTGCTCTACTTCCCTAAAAATAATAAAATGCCTTTTGTCTTGCAAACACATAAGAGTTAATGCCATTCTTATATGATAGGTTTTCCCTGAAGCTCTGCCGCCATAAAAAATAAACTCGCGATACCCTCGCATTAAGTCTTTGCTAAAGAGGATTTTAAATATTTCCGCAATCTTTGCTTTTAGTTTCATTTGTTTTTATTCTCTATTACCTCAACTTCTATCGCTTTTATTTTGCTTTCTTTTTCATCTTTGCTAATTGTGTTGTTGTTAAATTGTTGCGCGATTAATGGAGTTTTTGAAATTAACCCTACAATCACTGCACATTCTTTTAGGATAGTGGAAAGCTCTCTCATCTCTCTTGTTTCCGGTTTGCATTCAATGCGCCTTGAAGTTTCTTTTACAAGATTATTTACCGCGTCATTTATCTTTTCGCTTATAATCTTCTTCTTTAATTCTATCCGCCCCGTTAAGCTTAGATGAATCATCTCTAGTTGCATTCTAGTATTCTCATCGGGTGCAGACTCTAAAAGTTCGTCTATTACCGACAAATCATTTTTGATTCTTTTTGAGACTTCCGCTGCTTTGTTTCTAAAATCTTTAGACAAATTGTTATCCTTTTTACTTGCCAATATTGATTGCGCTTTTGATTGGCTAATCGCATATTCTCCAAATTCATTTCTGATTTTTTTATAACCCACGCCGTGAGATTCTGAATAGGCAACAACTGCGTTATTTAAAAGCGCAGTTTCCTTTTCATGAATCTTTTTGATTTTCTTTTTCTCTATATCGTTCTTTTTTGTTTCCATTCTTATCCATAAAATACAATTCTTTATGCCTTGCTATTGATTTTTCGCACAACTTCTTAACCTTGTCCTCGTCCATTGCTTCAACCTTTGCAATAATTCGCTTTGCTGACATATGGCAAGTGTCCCAATCAAAAGCGTTGTTCTTTTTAGCAAAGTCTAAAGCACTATAGAAAATTAAAAACCTTTTTTTCTCTCTCTTGCTCAATGGCTTATTTGATAACCTTTTTTCTATAAGGTTGTTTAAGCGATAGAGATAAGATGAGATTGCCATTTTGTCCCTTTTGTCAAACGCTTGAAGTTCATTTATATCAAAAAATCTACTTCTCATTGCCTAACTCCTTGAATAGTTCTTTGTATGCGTGTAGTTCTGCCTCGCAACTCTCATCGCGCACTTCAATTTCTAAGATTTTGCTAGTGTCCACAACATTCGCTTTAATAGAAAGTTCTTTTAATGCCTTATTTTGTTTTTCTAGTGCCTCGCTTAAATTGCTATTGCTTTCATTTAAGACTTGTATTCTTGCTTCAAGCTGTGCGATTTGCTCTATTTTTGCTTCATACATATACCACAACATAGAGGCAAGCAAAAACAATAATGCACAACACCCTAGAGAAATATAAAGCCCGATATTTTTAATTTCCATTATCTTTCTCCATTATAAATTTTTTCTGCTCTATCTCCCACAGATTCAAGAATGCTATAGCAAAAATAATTTTCCTCTTTGTCTATTTGGAGTAATTGGAAATATTCCAAATACTCTCCCTCTAGAGCCTTTATGATTTTCGCTTTTGTCATCTCTCCTTTCTCATACCTGCTAGCATTTGAAATTTGCCTACCCATACCAAGGCAAAGGAAGCCACTCTCAATAATTTCTTCCTCTACATCTTGAATAGAAACCTCAGCCATTGCAAAGCTTTGAATACATACAAGCAATAATAAGAAAAACCTTTTCATTACATATCCTTTAAGATTTTATTTGTTTCTCGCATTAGCTCTAAATGCTCTTTTTCCATTTGCTTAAGCTCCTCTAATTTTCTATTAGGGTTATACTTCTGCGCACTTTCAAATCCCTCTCTTTTTAGCCTTGAAGCCGGTTTATCCGCGTTCCCTGCTTGCTGTATATTATTTGCGGAATCATCGCTATGTATTGGGTTTAAAAGTGCTAAATTTACAAACACAATAATGCAAAAAATAAGATACCATATCACGCCACTTTTAAAAGCTTTCCAAGCAAAACCTAAAATCTTTAACATAATTTACTCCTTTGTGCAATCTTTTGCAATTTGTTCTACTTGCCTATAATATATAGCAAGTTCTTTATGCGACTTAAAGCTCCCGTCCTCTTTTGGTTTTTGAGGTAACTCTAAATTACATTTAATCGGTATTAAAACCTCTTTAACCTCAACTTTGTAAGTTGGCTTACTCGCACAACCTACAAAATAAACTCCAACTAAAGCCATTGATAAGGCAAAACTAATCATCACTCTATGCATTTTATTCCTTTAAATTTGCGGTATTCCCTCCTCTGCGTCTAAGGTCATAGCCATAACCTCTTTGTCCTGCATTAATTCCTCTAAGTCTTTTATTTCATAATTAGAAGCCTCTTTTTGGATTTTTGCTTCAACTTCATTTTCAATATCTATTGCCCTAGCGATAGTTTCCTCTTTTTCTGTTAAAGCTTGTTTGCTTAAAACATATTTGATAGCTTTTGCAAGATACATTTCCTCAAACCATTCGTCATAAGGGCTATTCCTGCCTTTTTTAACGCTAGGGCTGCAACCTTTGATTTTGTCAATCTTTTTCGCACTAACAAAATTTACAATCTCTGACGCGTCTTTATCCTTAATCAACACCACAACGCCTAAAAGATTATCATTGAACCACTTCCTGTTTGTTTCATCTCTTTGTGCATAATTTGGAACAAATGTTAAATTGCCCTCAAAAGTTGAGAAGTCAATATTAAAAGTATCACACTTAAACACGCAAAACGCCCTAGACTTCTTGCCGACTTTCTCTAAAATAGATTGCCAACCTTTATAACTAATAACAGGTTCTGCTTCTATTCCATACTTTAAAACATAAGATTGCTTTAGGGTTTGGTTTATATCTAGTCCAATTTCTGCCAAAGAAAACGCACTTCTAATGATACTTGCGGGGCTACAACTAGATAATATGCTGTTTCCTGCAATGTTAATCAAGCTTGATTTAAACCTTTGAACCTTTGCAGAATCTCCCGCAAAAAAATCATTTAGTTTTTTATGCGATGAATCGCTCTCTAGTATGGTGGCTATCATTTTTTGATTTGAAGCTCTAGACTCATTTAGCTTTGCAACTTCATTCATCTCCAACCTCTTTCAAGTTCTCGAAATTTTCATAACTTATGCAATCCTTGCAATCCTCGCAACGCTTGCATTCAACGCAATCAACGCAATCAATGCAATCACATAGAGTGTTGCTTAGTGCTTTCGCTTCCTCCTCGCTAAACTTATCCTTAGACCATTTGTTGCCGTTAATTTCCCAAAAGGCTTGTTCCATTTCTCTATCCTTTGTTTTAATTTATGATGTAATTATAATCATAAATAACTTAAAGGAATCTAAAATTTCTTATTATTTTTAGCTTTTGCTTCTGCGTCTTTGTATTCTAAAATCTCACGCAAGTTTTTGTAGTAGTGTATGCAGAATGTGTGAATGGCGTTCTCTATATCCATTTCCATAACTTCACGCCAAGTGTATATTTTTAATTCCACTAGCCCCGCAACTATGCTATCATAAGGACTTTTTAACGGGGTTGCTTTGCTTCCTTTTAGTGTTGGAAGCTCTGCAATTTTTCCAAAAAACCCTTAATTCTATTCATAAATTGCGCGCTAATTTCAATTACTGCAAATTCATTGTCAAAGATTTGCCCAATCGTGTTCTCATCAACACTATCAATCCATTGCGTCCCTTGCTTTACCTTTAAATGCTTTAGTGCGATAGTATCAATAATGCTATTTGCTTCTTTGATTTGTGAAGTTGTCGCATTCTCTTTTGCTAAGATAAACATAGCATTTTTGATTTCTAACGCGTCTTGCACACTTACGCGTGTAAAGTCATATTCTATATTTCCGATTTTCATTTTATATCCTTTAAGATTTGTTGGATTTTGTCTTTTTTTTGGCTGGACATCTAAAGTTAAAAAGCTTTGGAGTAAGTGGCAACTTAAATTTCAAGGGGGCAAAATCCATAAAAACCCCTTGATATTTAAACCTTTAAAAATTCTCTCATTTTATGCTTTTTGTTTGTATCCTCACACATAAAGATATTGCTTGTGTTAATTGACTTAATTAAGTCGTTCATATCAAAAATAGCCACATAAGCACTTTTGTTTGCTTCCTTGTCTATCTTTGATATACCTACTTCAAAATCGTTTGCACGATAAGAAAATCCCTCTTTAAGATTCCTGCTAATTGTAAGTTTTATTGTTCTTATGTAATCGTTTCTACACATTTATTCGCCCTATATTGCTTTTGACTTTATGAGTTCGGTTTTAGTATTTGGATGAATTCGTATAGCAAAGCTTAAAGGTCTCTTGAGTTTCAAAGATTCGAAAAAGGAAATCACAGAGGAGCAAAAGCATAAAACCCTCTGAAGCCCTTAGACCTTAAATATCTCCATAAAACACCCAATGCTTCACGCCTTTTTCTATATGAAAGATATATTTTCCTGCCGCTCTAAAATCTGCAAACTCTCTTACAATATAAACTGCGTTTTCTGCTTCCTCTTGTGGTAAGTCCCTAAAGTAACGAACCTCTTTTATAGGCGTCATATCATAGCTTATCAAATCGTCTTTTTTATCATTTTTGCATTCCGCCTCTAAAAACTCATCAATAGTTTTCCTAAAATGTTTTTCTGCATTTACTACATCAATGCCACCTTGAAAATCCCTAAGCTCTACTTCTTTATTCGTAATTAATTGCCATTCTGTGGAATAGTTGTAACAAAACACGAAGCATTGAATTACAAGCTTTAAATCTTTTCTAATTAGCCAAAACGCTATTCTATTGTCTTGTTCTGGAATATATGAGAAGTCAAGCTTAATCTCTTTTTCTGCTCTATTCCAAAAGCGAGGCTTCTCTCTCAACCTTTTTTCATAGTGCACCATAATCTCTTGGCGCAAAACAATCCCTGAATCACTAAACAAGCTTTTTACTTTGGTCATTATGTTTATTCCTCCAACTTAAAATTAATTACAAGGTATTCTTTTTGGCTTGTTGTCATAACATTTTATTAAACACTCTCTATTCCTGCAATCCTCGCAATCCTCGCAATATTCGCAATCCTCGCAATACTCGCAATCCTCGCAATTATCGCATTCCTTGCACTCAATGCAATACTCGCAATTATCGCAATATTCACAATAATCGCAGTTTTCGCAACAAATGCAGCCCTTACAACCTCTGCAGCTCTTGCAATCATTGCAATTTTCGCAATCAATGCAGCCCTTACAACCTCTGCAGCGTTTGCAACCTCTGCAGCTTTTGCAGCTTTTGCAGCGTTTGCAATCCTTGCATTTTTCACATTTATAGCAATATTCACAATAATCGCAATCGTCGCAATCCTTACAACCAATGCATTCTTTGCATTCCTCGCACTCAATGCAATACTCGCAATCAACGCAATCAATGCAATCACATAGAGTGTTGCTTAGTGCTTTCGCTTCCTCCTCGCTAAACTTATCCTTAGACCATTTGTTGCCGTTAATTTCCCAAAAGGCTTGTTCCATTTCTCTATCCTTTGTTTTAATTTATGATGTAATTATAATCATAAATAACTTAAAGGAA
>NZ_JRPA02000099.1 GCF_000765675.1 Helicobacter sp. MIT 05-5294
ATCCTTAGATTCTATTTGAATCTTTTGTGCTTTGGTATTATTAGCCTCATCATTATCTTTAAAGGGAATAAAAGAAAGAAAGAGAAGTTTAGTATCTTGTAAGTTAATATTATTGTATTTATCTTTGGTAATGGTAGTATCTAATGGAATCTTGATTGTAGTTTGTTTATCTTTTAGTTTAGTGATAAAGTTAAGTTTATAATCTTGAATATAAATAAAGAGTGGAGAATCTTTAGTGAGGGTATTGTTGCTTTGGGATTCTTGAGTATTTGTTAGATTGGCTTGTGTTTCTTGTGTCGTATTGGAGGATTCTATCCACATTATTATTT
>NZ_JRPA02000100.1 GCF_000765675.1 Helicobacter sp. MIT 05-5294
ACCAAGTAATGGCAACATTCGTGTTTTTATTGATTTCTCTTTTCTTTTGACTAAGGAGTTTATCTTTTTCTATTTCTTTATAAAAGTAAGCACAAACACAAATGATTTCTTCTTTGTCTGCAATAAAGATTTCTTCTTCATTATCAAGAAAATAATCATAGGATTTTTCTTGATAAGGATTAGCATAAGCTTTTAAGATTCCAATAGAGAGTTTTTGTTTAGATTTAAAGAATAATCTTGCAGGATAGTTTGGATAACTATTAGGAGTGAGAATCTTTTGAGTGGTTTGTTTAATTGTTTTTTGTCCTTGTGTATTGGTGATTG
>NZ_JRPA02000017.1 GCF_000765675.1 Helicobacter sp. MIT 05-5294
TAAGAAGAATTGGGGTGGGAATTGTTAGAATGGGAAGGATTGGAAGAAGAATTAGAATGGGAAGAATTAGGATTAATGGTTAGGGTTAGGGAGGGATTGAGATTCATGGTTGTTCCTTTAAAAGATTGTTGTTATTTGTTAAGGTAAGCTAAGATTTGAAGTATAGCAAAATATCATTAAGCTTTAAATATTATCTAATGAAGAATAGGGAAAACTTTGATGGGACAATGGTTGAGTTAGTGATTCTATCTGCATTGTTATTCCTACATTGTTATTCACAATCCTTACAATACTTCTTTACAATGCGTTCCACTTCGGCTTGGTAGTCGGGAGAATCGTAGACAAGAATACATTGATAAAATAATAAATGTGGGGCAAATGAGCTATTATTGTCCCATATTCCATATACTTCCCTGCACTATTTCCTTATCAATAAAGTTTTTTATGTCTGCTAGTTTATTATCAATTCATGCTAGCGGCATAATGAAATATTTGTCAATCCCTGTCCATTTATTGGGAGATAAACTTTTCATCGTTTTTATTGGATTCTAATTTATTATTGGAATCTTTTATTGGCACTAGTTAGCTTTTGTCCTCTATTGCAATCCATTCTTTTGCGTTGGGATTTCCTTGCAAGGCTAAAGGAAAGCCTTTATCGGTTAAACTTAAGTTTAATTTTTCACAAAGCACAACTTCATCGTTATTGACGCTCAATAATTTAGAAGTGCTTTCAACGCTTACAACTTTAACGCATGGGACACTTGTCCCCGCAATCGTTCTCGTGCAACCAACTATATCTGCATTCAACAAATCGTTTTTAGTGATGGCTTTAGCAGAATCCTTAATGGATAAACTTTTGCCATTATTAGACTTTAAGACAACCTGCCCATTATGAGGACATACAACAATATCATTTGTGGTGAGTGGGGTCATTGGAATCCTTCAAGAAGATTTAGTTAGATTATAGCATAAGCAAGGATTTTTACTCTTTAATTTATCCATCTCATAACCCCAAACAATATCCCATTAAAACTTTGCAATAAAAATTCTTTTGTAAAATTGCGCTTGAAGATAAGAATTTGTGCGCAACCACAAATCAATCCCCTTTGGGTTACTATCAAATGTCCGCACGAGATTCCAAAAATCCCGCTGATGATGTGGATAGCGCAAATGCGCCAACTCATGAATAATCACAGAATCTATACAAAAATGTGGCATCAATGCCAAACGCAAACTAAAGCGAATAGATTGGTCTTTTGACTTGCAACAACCCAACTGACGATAGCTTTTGCCATATTCTATACGACTAGGAAAAAGCTGCATTGCTTGGGAGATTTCTCCCATACGCGATTCCACATAAGATTCCAAAGCCCTCTGATAAAGACAAATCAAAACAGATTGCCCCTTAAGCTTGGAGTTTAAATCAACATTTTGCGCTCTTTTTTGCGAATCCTCTTGATTATCCTCTTGCATTAAAATTCGCCAAAACTCTCGTATAGATGTGATTAAATCGTCTTTTTCTGTTATTTTTAGCCTTTTCCTCAAACGCAATTCCAACTTTTTGTCTATCAGAGATAGAATCGTATCCCATACCACCCACTCCCCAAAAAGATAAAACTTATCGCAAACTAGCGGAATCTTTGCTTTTAAGGATTCCTTAAAGCGTTCTAAAATCCATTGTAAGTTTGTATTTAAAAATCGTTCGCATTCTTTCTTTGTCGCATATTTTGGGACATTAACAATCAAGCAAGAATCGCAATCCACACGCATTTTCAAATGTCTAAAATTTCTTTTTTGGACAATTTTTACTGCAAGATTTGGAGGGAAATTTTCGGGAAGTTTTAACCTCTGAAACATTGAATTCTCTTGTGAGATTCCACGCGTTTATGCCTAAAGAGGCACAAAGCGATTATTAGCAGGAGTTAAGATTTCAATATTATATTGCACTTGATTTTCTTTAATTCTCTCTTTGAAATACCGCTTCGCACTCGGCACACTTTTGCGGTAAAAATATTCAATCCCATAAGCCGTAGCATAGTTAATCCAATCGTATTCCAAATCCACATCTAAAAGCCTCGCTTGTTCTACAAAAAGACTATCAAGCGGAGAAATAGAATTGGCAATATACATATTTTTTCTATCGCGCTCTTGCGTAATGGAAAGCAAACTTTGATTATAGTTAATCTGCGTGGAAAAAACCCCATCAGGACGAATGCTATTGTAGGTTAGTTGCGAAAGGATAATGCTAGAATTTGTAATGGGCGTGTTCAAAAAGATTCTTGTCCCTTGCAAAACGCCTTTTAAAGCCTTAATTTCTTTCTGAAGTGTCGC
Source organism: Helicobacter sp. MIT 05-5294 (assembly GCF_000765675.1). Classification (GTDB taxonomy): domain Bacteria; phylum Campylobacterota; class Campylobacteria; order Campylobacterales; family Helicobacteraceae; genus Helicobacter_D. The sequence goes on from NZ_JRPA02000017.1 coordinate 2,332, forward strand.
GCCTTGCTTGATGCTAAAGCTTTTGGAATATTTTAAGTTTTCATTAGCGGCTTGTGTGTATTGCTGCATTTGCGCCCCAATATTTCCAGAATCATAAAAGCTTGTCGCGCTCACATAAGGGTGAATCTCGGATAGCTTTTGAATCTGTGCTTCATAGCTGATTCCACCAAAGATGAGATTAGAATCCTTGTGAATATTGGTTTGGATTTGGGATTTATGCACACTTGGGATAAAAATCGCCACATCAGAATGAATTGCTTGAAGATTGTTCACGCCCTCTTGCGTTAAAATCGCGATAATTTGGCGATGACCTTTAGAGTAAATCTTATCCAATGTGCCTTGCAAACTCTCTTGTGATTCATCTCCAGAATCAAAAACTTCAAAGTTAAAACTTCCCTTTTGCGCTAGAAGATAGCTTAAAATCGTATTAGTCGTCGTGCTAGAATAGCGTCCGATTGTCTTGCGCGGAAACAAAAGTGCAACATTGAAAAACGGCTTTTGCAACCCCGCATAATAAGGAATCTCTGCAATTTCAAGTTGAGCTAAAAGATTGTTTAGTTGCTCCAATAACTCCTTGTTTTGATTTTTTTCGTCAATATTTGCAATAAACGAAAAAATTTGCTCCTCTTCTAGCAAACTTTTAAGGCAATTACTATTACATTTTTGCGATTCTATATTTAAAACTTCAATATTTGGAATCGGCAAAGGCGAGAGATATTTACCACTCGCATTAGCAAAAGGCGGCATTACCAACACACTAACCATCAATGCAATCCACAGATTTTGTAGGTATTTTTTAAGATTTCTTTTTATCATTCTTTAATCCTTGCTTTAATCCTTAAAAAGTGATTCTTTGAGCGTCAAAAACTCTTTATGCGCCTGTATTTTTAGCTCGGGCTTTCTAAGAAGTTGATTGAGGTTGAAAGTCGGAAAAAGCTTTAGATGATTCCATTCTAGTATCTTTCCCTGCACATTTTCATAGCAACTTCCATCTTGCGTGAGATAAAAATACGCTTCCGCACCCAATAAAACAATCACTTTGCTTTGTGCAAATTCAATTTGTTTCAAAAAGTAACCCATACACGATTCCACACAATTTTTTTGTGCGGCTTGTGGAATCTCACATTTCAAAAGCGAGAGAATCGACACATTTTGCACATTCAGCCCAAACACGCGTTCAATGATATTTTTTAGCATTTGCGCACCTTTAGAGGCAAAGCGCATTTGAGAATCCAATATCGGCAAAAGTGAGAGGAAAACGAGCTGCGAATTTTGATTGCACAATCCCGCACTTGCTAGGGAAGATTTTTGCGCACATAGCTTACAAGATTCTATTAAGCTTTTTAAATTTTGCGAATTTGGGCTTTGGAATCCCTTTTGCATAGGAGCTAAAAACTGCGGATTGCAATATTCAAATCCACAAGATTGCAACAAATAGAGCCTTTTGAGCAATAAGGCTTGTAGCAGAGGCTGCGATGAAGTTTGGGTTTGTTGAAAGGTTTGCAAAGAATCACCAAAATTTAGAAAATAAACCACATTATAAAATAAAAAGTTTAAAGAATAAATTAGAATTTAATTTTTTCTAAGGCTTTAGCTTGGATTTTGCATTCTTTTGATGATGCAAAGAGATTCTACATTTGAAAATCAAGGAAGCCAAAACCTTTTAAGATTCCTTGCAATCGCCAATTTTAATCTTCTGCAAAACCCTACACACCATTTTAACACCGCAAATCAAGCACAAATCTTTGAGCCACCACGCGCTAACGCAATCGCACGAGATTCCGCCACTATTTAGCACTTTGGATAATATAAGCCTTAAGGATTGTTTGTTCTTTTAGTGGCTTATCTTGCGAGTTTGTCGGCGTGTATTCTATTTTGCGCAAAGTCTTAAAGCTTTCTTCTTTTGCCTCTTCACTGATTTCTCCAAAAATCGTATGCTTGCCATTGAGATGTGGTGTGCGTGTGGTGGTGATGAAAAATTGGCTACCATTGGTATTTTCTCCCGAATTTGCCATTGCCAAAATCCCCGCTCTATCAAAAGCATATCCCTTAGCGATTTCATCTTCAAAATCTTTCCCCCAAATAGATTCTCCCCTGCTTCCTGTGCCGCTAGGATCTCCGCCTTGAATCATAAACCTACGAATCACACGATGAAAAATCGTGCCATTATAATAACCCTCGTTAATATGTGTTACGAAATTTTCCACCGCCTTAGGAGCGACTTTAGGAAACAAATCCAAAGTGATTTTACCCGAAGTTGTTTCTAAGACTGCCTGAATCCTTTGGGATTCCGCGCCTTTTGCTTCCAAAGCAGAATCCTTTAATTGCGATTCTTGAATGGTCGCTTCGGCTTGATTTGTTTGCGCTAAAGAAAGGTTGACATTTGGGAATTGTGTATCTTGTCCTTGCGCATTAGCTAGGATTCCTAAAGCCAACACCCCAAACAAACCTTTAAGAAAAAAGTGAATTAACGCTTTCATCTTTGTTAATCCTTTTAATCACTTCTGCAAACAAAGGCGCGACGCTTAAAATTTTGATTTTATCATTTATCTGTTTTAAAGGAATCGTATCCGTTACAATCACTTCGTCAATCTCGCTTGTTGCGATTCTCTCATAAGCAGGTCCACTAAAAACCGCGTGTGTGCCTAATGCAGTTACACTTGTCGCACCTTTTTGTTTAAACGCACTCGCCGCCTTTACCATCGTCCCTGCAGTATCAATCATATCATCAATCATAATCACATCTTTGCCCTCTACGCTTCCGATGATATTCATCACTTCACTTTCGTTTGCCTTTTCGCGTCGCTTATCAACAATCACAATATCCAGCCCCAAAAGCTTAGCAAAATACCTAGCTCTTGCCACTCCCCCAATATCCGGACTTGCTACGATAGGATTCTTAAAATTTTTGGCAATAATATGCTCTTTAAACACAATAGAACCATAAAGATTATCCACAGGAATATCAAAGAATCCCTGAATTTGTCCTGCGTGTAAATCCATTGCTACAAGGCGTGTAATACCCGCCCTCTGCAACAAATCCGCAACAAGTTTTGCACTAATTGGGACGCGTGGAGCGGCTTTGCGGTCTTGCCTAGCATAACCAAAATAAGGCATAATCACATTGATAGATTTTGCAGAACTACGCTTAAGCGCGTCTGTCATAATGAGCAATTCCATTAAATTATCATTTGCAGGCGCACAAGTGGATTGAATCACAAACACATCTTTGCCACGCACACTTTCACAAATGCGGATTCCAATCTCTCCATCACTAAAACGCGTCAATTCCGCTTTGGATAATTCTACGCCCAATTCTTTTGCAACACACTCCGAAAACTTCGTATGCGCAGAACCTGTAAAAATCTTATAGTCTTGCATAAAGCCGCCTTAAAATGAAAATTTTTAAAACAAGCATTCTACACTAGAAAGTTAAAATTTCTGCTTTTTTGGCTCGGGTTTTTGAAATTTTTGCTAAAATGCGCCCATTAAAACTTTAGGAATCGCGCGTGAAATATCAAAACCAAAATTACAAAGGCATTGTAGAAATTTTGCAAAACAGCAGTTGCGAAGAAATAGAATCTTTTGTCAGCTCACGATTCCATCAAAACCTTGCGTTTTTCAAAACCGACTATCCCAATCTCTTTGAATCCCTGCAACAACCCGCCAAAGAATACCAACTCTATATCGGCAAAGAGGGAGTGAATATTTTAAATTTCGCCCAAAATAGCTTTCTTTTCCCAATCATTAAGGGAAAATCCACCATGCTAGAAGTGCATCAAAATTGCGCTTACAATCCCCCGATTAACGAAAGGTGGAATCGCATTTATGGCACACGCGCGGAGATGATGAGTGAGGAGTTTCCTTATAGTAGTATTTTAGTCAATGGAATCCTAGAATTTGCCGCAGACAATGGGGGCGTGAGTGCCTATCATTTGCCCAATGATTTTTTGCCAAGCTTGAATCTTTTTGGTTTAGGTGGCGGGATTTTCTTGCAGATTTTAGCAGAGAATTATTCAAAATTTCAAAACTTTTTTATTTTTGAAGAATCTTTTGACCTCTTTAGAATCGCGTGTTTCTTTGTAGATTTCGCCCTACTCTTTAGCAAAACCGAACACAGAGCGGGTTATATTTTTCTAGAAAGTATGATGAAGCGGGATTATATCAACCATTTCTTTTTAACGCGCAAAATCAGCACTTCTATCGTTCGTTTTGAATTAATGATGTATCAAACACCGATGAACCAAAGTGCGCGTGGAATCGTATTTGAAACCCATTCGCAAACTTTGCGCGGTTGGGGAACTTACGAAGATGAAATGCGCGGAATCCTCAACAAACTAAACTTTCCTCTCAATCCAATCTTGATTGAACCCAAACGCATCAATGCGCCCATTTGCGTGATTGCCAATGGTCCAAGCCTTGATTTTTTACTTCCTTTTATTAAGGAAAATCAAAAAAATATGATTCTTTTTAGTTGTGGGACAGCCCTAAAACCGCTTCTTAATGCAGGAATCACGCCGGATTTTCAGATTGAAATTGAACGACACGATTATTTAGATGAAGTGCTAAGAGAAGCACCATTAGGAGAGATTCCATTGCTTTGTGCCACCGTGCTTGACAAAAAAGCAAAGAATCTTGCCAAGGAAATTTATCTATTTGAACGCGATGGTTCTAGTGCGGCAGATTTAAACGCTCCAAAATTCAAAGTGCGCTTCTCTGCCCCACTAATTGGCAATGCAGGGGCTGCACTCGCAAGTTATTTGGGTAGTGATGTGATTTTGTGTGGTTTGGATTGTGGATACAAAAAAGGCGCAAAAAAACACGCACAAAATTCCTATTATGGTGAGGAAGAAGCAGAGATTCCAACAGATGCGTATCCTGTTGCAGGAAATTTCAGCAATGATATTTATTCAGACGCGCTTTATTCTCTCTCACGCACGGCTTTAGAAGAAGCCTTTAGGGCATTGAAACCCTTTCATATCCTCAATCTTAATGACGGAGCGAAAATCGCAGGAGCGCAAGGGGTGCATTACCAAGATTTTGAACTCAAAAACATTGACAAAGCACAAGAAATTAGGAATCTCAAATCTCTTTTTAAAAACCCAAAAAACGAGAATTTCTACACTAAAGACACGCAAAAATATTTTTTTGAAATTCCCGCTTTTCAAAATAAAATTTACGATAGCTTCAAAGTAAAGGTAGAATCCAAAAAAGAACTTTTTATTGTATTAGACCAAATCTTTGAAATTATTTCCAAAGAAGGGCAAAAGAATCCCTTTATCGGGATTCTATTTAGCGGGACTTTAAGCCATTTTCTTTATGCGATTGCGTTAGCGAGTTTGCATTTACCACACGATTCTATGCAGAATCTTTGGCAAAAGGCTCAAACACTCTATGTAGAGGCAATGGAAGCTATGGTAAATCATTTAAGAGAAGTGCTTTTATCAAAAGTGGAACACTAGTTGCTTTAGAGTTTTTATCTCAAATGTCAAAAAGGATTGAAATGACAAGAAAAACATCAATTTCATTAGTTTTAGCGGGAACGCTTTTAGCAAGTAGTTTATTTGCGGCACAGCAAATTGATTCTGCATCAAGCAGTGAAACCCTTAGCCCAATCGGAAAAGCGGGCAACCAAGTCGTAGCAAGTGCAAACCAAAGCCCTTATGCAAGCTCACATGGACGCAATTCCAATTCTCCAGCAGGTTTGCAAGGCATTGAAGTGGGTGGCGATGATATTGTGATTCCAAACGCACCAATTATCACACCTTCAAGCATTATTGAAATCAGCGCAATCGGTATGGGTGTCGCACCAGAATCCACACTCTCTCCAGCACAGGCTTTAGCCCTAGCAAAACGCGCGGCAATTGTAGATGCTTACCGACAAATCGGTGAGAAAATGTATGGAATCCGCGTCAATGCACAAGACACCGTGCGTGATATGGTGCTTAAAAACTCAACCGTGAAAACAAAAGTATTAGCGGTGATTCGTAATGCAGAAATCGTAGAAACCGTTTATAAAGACGGACTTTGCCAAGTGAGTATGGAACTTAAACTTGATGGAAAAAGATGGTATCGTATCTTAACAGGCGAACAATTCTAAAAACGCTAATCCTCCCTTGTTTGGCTCTATTTGTATGCTTTGGGTGTGCTAAAACGCCCCAAAACATACAAAACTCTACTTCTAAAACAATCTTTTTCTCCACAAAAGATTTTAGATTCTATGATTTAGGATTTGTGAAAACCTACCCCAATCACACAACTTTAGAGATTTTTAATGCAGGAGTTTTATTGCTCCAATTAGAATGCTTTAAAAACAAAATTTGCCTGAATCAAAATTGTTATTCCAAAGATTCCTTTATGCGACGATTGTTTGGCAATGATGATTTTAATGATTTGGATTTTAATGCTGTTTTATTGGGGAAAGAAATCTTTTTTGGGCAAAACAAACAAACAAAGACTGATGGATTTATCCAAAACATCACGCGAGGAAATTCTACTTTGCATTACCAAACTCAAAGCGATTCTATTGTTTTGCGCCTCCAAAATGCAGAATCCCAAACAAAATTCGCACTAGAAATTAGTGCGATTCCTTGAAAGCCACCTATGCTTATCTATCAACCCAAAAAGGGCTACTGCTACAATAGCGACACATTATTTTTGTATGATTTTACACTTCCTTTTTTAAGAAAGCGTTATCATCTCTTAGAAGTAGGCGCAGGGTGTGGAATCTTAGGAATGTTGTGTAAGCGGGATTGCGCTTGTGCGCTAAGTCTAATTGAAAAGAATCCCAAAATGGCAGAACTTTGTGCGCAAAACTTGCGCGTCAATCAAATCCAAGCCAATCTTATTTGTGCGGATTTTTTAGAATACGACTTTTACGATTCTGATATTTTCAAAACCCCAAATACTCCTTGCATACAAACAAGCCAACAAGATTCCAAATCTCAAGTTTCATTTGATATGATTATTAGCAATCCGCCCTTTTATCACGATGGCGTGATTAAATCTCAAAATGCAGAACTTTTTGGTGCGCGTTATGTACATAATCTTCCTTTTGAACCCTTTGTGCGCAAAGTCAATTCCCTGCTTACGTCTGAGGGTGAATTTATTTTTTGTTATGACGCAAAAGCAATTTTTGAAATTTTTAATGTGTTACAAACTTACAAAATCCGCCCGATTTGTTTGCGTTTTGTATATCCAAAGGTAGATAAAAGCGCAACTTTGGTATTGTGTCGTTCCAAAAAAAATTCCAAAAGTCAATGCAAGATTCTACCTCCGCTTTTGACGCATATTGGCTTGGATTTTACAGAAGAGGTGCTTGAAATTTACAAACGCGCACAAACTTGGAGTATCAAATGCTAGAAGATTCTAATTTCTCATTTCACTTTGATTCTAGCAAATGCGCGGAATGCGGGGGCAAATGTTGCACAGGCGAAGAGGGATATATTTTCGTAACGCCCAAAGAAATTCAAGGAATCGCGGAATTTTTGGGAGTAGATTTTGATGCGTTTTGTCGCCAATTCGTCAAAAAAGTCGGCTATCGCTATTCTTTACGCGAAATCCTAGAAGACAATGGCGCATATTCTTGCGTGTTTTTCAAAGAGAACAAATGCCAAATCTACCCAAAGCGTCCTGCGCAATGCGTTAAATTCCCATTTTGGGATTGTTACAAAGAGGATTATGAAAACTTATTAAAGGAATGTATCGGTGTGGTCAAAAAATAAATTTTTTATAAGCTTTAGCCTTGCAATTTTGTTGTTTATCGGGCTTGTTGGTTGTTTTAGAAATGACTTTAATTTTTCTTTTGCAGATTCAAACCCTGCAGAAAACCAAGAGGATATTTATATTATGCAGGGCTATGCGGCAGCGGATAATCAAGACTTGCAAACCGCAAAAGAATCCTTTGCAAAAGCCTATGCGATTCGCCCGGATAAAAGTTATCTCAAAGAAATCATTGGGATTCTGGTCGCACAACAAGACTTTGAAAATGCTAAAAAACAAGCCTACGAATATCTAGCAAAATATCCAAAAGACGAAGAAATCCGTGCGGCACTCGTTGGAATCCTCACAAGCACAAAGGACTTTGACACCGCACTTAAAGAAGCAAAGATTCTGATTGCCCAAAACAAAAGTGCGCAAAACTACGAAACTCTAGCTTCAGTGTATTTTCTGCGCGAAGACTTTATCCAATCCGCCCAAATCCTAAGTCAAGCCTATGCGCTAAGTCAAGATGAAATGATACTTGATAGATTAGGTGCGATTTATTTGCTGTTTTTAAAGCAACCCCAAAAAACCATTACGCTTTATGAAACCCACCTCAAAACTCATCAGGATTCCAAACTCATTGGCGAAAAACTTGCTATTATCTACACAGAATCTAAACGATACTTAGACGCCGCGCGTGTCTATGCCAAGCTTTATGAATCACTTGGCGAACAAAATTATGCAAAACTCGCATTGGAATTTTATTTCAGACTAAAACGCTTGGATTTAGCCAAAGCGTTTTTACTAAAGAATCCCAAAATTGATTCGCGTGATGAGATTTTGCTGGAAGTCTATCGTTTGCAAAAAGACTATCAAAACAGCCTCAAACAAGCGGAATTTCTCTATCAAAACACGCAGGACTTAAACTATCTAGCCTTTGCTGCAATGATGCGCTATGAGAAATTACAATCCTTTCCTAAGGCAGAGTTGACAAAGATTGAAAAGGATTTAAAACAAGTCGCGCAAACCTTAGAAGACGCGTTGTATTGGAATTATTTGGGTTATTTGATGATTGAACACGATTTTAAGGATTCTGCGCGGATTAATGAGGGAATGCAATATGTGCAATTTGCACTAGATAAAGAACCCCAAAACATTTATTATTTGGATTCTTTGGCGTGGGGATACTACAAACTCAAAAACTGCACACAAGCAAAAGAGATTATGGAGCAGATTCCAACCGAAGAAATAGAAAAAGAATCCGAGATTCTAGGACATTACAAAAGCATCACACAATGCTACCAACAACCAAAGGAGCAAAAATGAATCTCTTAGTTACCGGCGCATCTTCTGGATTTGGACGCGCGATTGCTAAAGAATTTGGGAGTAAAGGACACAAAGTCATCGCCATTGCAAGACGCAAAGAACACTTGGAATCCCTGCAATCAGAGATTCCGCATTGCACAATTGTGCCCTGTGATATTTGCGATAAAGTCGCCTTAAAAAATGCAATAGAATCTCTGCCAAAGGATTTTAAAGAAATTGATGTGCTTGTCCATAATGCAGGACTCGCGCTTGGAATCTCTAGCGCACAGAATTGCGATTTTGACGATTGGGAAAGAATGATTGAAACCAACATCAAGGCTTTAACCTACCTCACGCACTTGATTTTGCCCCAAATGGTGGAACGCAAAAGTGGGCATATCATCACGATAGGCTCTATTGCTGGACGCTACCCTTATCCTGGCGGTAATGTTTATGGCGCAAGTAAGGCTTTTGTGCGGCAATTTGTTTTAGGACTTCGCTCGGATTTAAGTGGCACAAATGTGCGCGTTAGCGATATTGAACCCGGACTTGCAGAGGGAAGCGAGTTTTCACTCGTGCGATTCAAAGGCGACAAGCAAAAAGCAGACGCACTCTACAAAGGCGCAAATGCCCTCACACCGCAAGACATCGCACAAGCGGTTTATTGGGTTGCGACACTACCGCCCCATATCAATATCAACACCCTAGAAATGATGCCAACAAGCCAAAGTTTCTCCGCATTGAATGTGCATAGGGAATCTTAGACTTCCATTAACACTATCCTTATAGGATTCCTATTGTCCTTGCTGTGCTATTATGTCATTGCGAGATTCTGCGATAGCAGGATACGGCAATCTATAACCTTAACAACCAACAAACTATGGAATCTTTTGGCGAGATTTTAGGGTGTGGATTGCCGCGTTCGCTTTGCTTGCTCGCAATAACGACAGGCAAGATTCCATCGTAAAATTTAATTAAAATCAAAACGCTTTTTTCACAAAGAAAAACTTCAACCCTCTCTGCTTTCTTTTTCATAAGGGAGAGCCTACGCGAAAACATTATAAAATTAACGCCAAACAGACAAAGGCTACCTTTGTCTGTTTTGCGCTTATGGTTTTAGATTATCAGAGCCAAGTAGGCGTCATTGCGAGAATTGCAACTCAATTCGTAGCAATCCATCATTTAAATAAAAGGGGATTCCTGCTTTATCATTGCGAAGTCTTTGCAAGGATTCAAAAGGTTTTATGACAACACGCGTTTTGTCAGCAATCCCGCCTCATAGAGGAAAATAGAACCCTCATAAGGAATATTTTTCAGCGCATCCTTTTTGGCATAGCTCAAATACAAAACCTCTTTCGCTCGTGTAACTGCCACATAAAACAACCTCCGCTCCTCTTCCAAACTTCCGCCTTGATTCATTAACTTTTTATTTGGAAATCTTCCCTCCATTAAATCCACAATATACACTTCGGCAAACTCCAAGCCCTTACTCGCGTGGATACTAAGCAAATTCACGCCCTCTCCCTCACTCATTTCGCTAGAACCCAATACCATCGCATTTAAAAATCTTCCAAGATCATTATAATGACTTGCCAAGTCTTTTAAAAGCAAGACTTTGCGTTGTATTCTCTCTAGCGATTCTATGCGCCTTTCCTCACTGATATTTCCCTCTTTGGTAATAGACCGCTCCCGCGCGAGTTTATGCGCGACGATTTGAAAAATCGGCAAAGAGCTTAGCTTTGAAATTAAATAATAAGGCTTATCATTTGCACTAAAAGAACTAAAAAACACATAGAGTGCGTTGAGAAACTCCACTCCCTCTTTGGTAAGCTTTGGGTGCGTTAGAATCGGGTTTTCTTTGAGATTCTTCTCCAAATCCATTGCGACAAAGCGCGCAGGACTGCTAAACTCTACCCAATCATCAAAAAGACCAAGTTGCGTATTTTGCGCTTTTTTCTTAAAGGGTTCTTTGATGGATTTATCAGGGTGCAGCAAACCTTGTATTGGATTATGATGCCCAAGCAACAACAAAGCCTCATAAATATCTTTTGCCAAAGCATTTCCGATTCCTTTTGCGTAGCTTAACACATGGATAAACGACATCATATCTTTAGCATTAAAAATCAAAGAGCAGAGATTAAGCATATACACCACTTCTTTGGCGTCAAAAAAGCTCACACTTCCTTTGCGTTTGGACGGAATCCCAATCTCTCGCAAAGCCGCTTCAATGCCATCAGCACTAGAGTTGTTGCGAAAAATCACCGCCACATCGCCAAAAGGACGATTGGATAGCTTGATTTTGTTTGCGATTCCACAATATTGCAAAAACAATTCCTCATAAACCAGCAAAGTAGGCGTCCCAAAGTTTTGCGTCTTAATAACTTCTAGTTTTTTGGGATAAATGCGAGGATTCTTTTCAATCACGCGATTTGCAAGATTCAAAATCGGTTCTGTGGAACGATAATTTTTCGTCAAACTAAAGATTCTGCCCTCTTTGTATCTTTCCTTGAAACTCCCTATAATGCTAATATCTGCGCCATTAAAAGCATAAATGCTCTGGTCGTAATCCCCTACACAAAAGATAGAGGGGGGATTGAGTGCTTGGAGGATAGAATCCTGCAAGGGATTCGTATCTTGATATTCATCTACCAAAACTTCTTTATAAGGGGATTCTAGTTTTTCAATCGCGCTCTTATAGTTTAGCAATAAATCATTATAATCCACATAATGGTATTCTTGCTTGAGTACCTTAAACTCTTCCCAAACATCTAGGTAAATCTCTGCATATTGTAACTGTTCGGAATTTTTTTTCTCCAACCAAACTTGGAAATCTTCGCAAATGGTCGCATTAAAATAAAGAGAAAATAAATCATACAAGTAGTTTGCCCCATAAGGTTGGACGCTAGAAGCATTAAGAAAAATGCGTTTATCATAGAGACTTTTAAACAAAACTTTAAGCTCTTTGGGCTGTTTTAAAACGACAGATTCTTTAGCTTTCAAATACCGATATGCCACCGCGTGAAAAGTCCCCGCTTCAATTTGTTGCACGATTTTACTATCAAACTTCATCGCGAGGCGTGTGAGCATTTCTTGTGCCGCTTTGTTTGTGAAAGTTAGCAACAAAATTTCATTTGGAGTGATTCCATTATGCAGTAAATATGAGATTCTCCCTACAATCGTAGAGGTTTTTCCTGTCCCAGCAGAAGCAATGATGAGATTATGCCCAAAAGGAGCTTGTGAAGCTTCCCTTTGTTGGGCATTGAGGTTTGAGAGTGGCAATCCACTTATGCTTTAATGTGGTTTTTAATAGATTCTGCCACACCAAAGTTTGGATAGTCTTTCGCGTTCAAGACGACTTGCGCTAAGGTTTTATTGTCGTCATTTAAAATAATAGGTGCGAGGAAATTGATAAGGATTTCGGATTCTTTATCGCGCACAAACACACAAAATACTTTCACATTGGAGTTTGCTTTAATATCTAACAAAGTTTGAATCGCAGCAGGCACTTCAAAGGAATATTCGCGCACTTTATAGGGGTTGATAAGCAACAATTCTACATCTTGTCCTTGCAAAGACAAAAAGGCTAATGCGCCATCATCTACTTCTGCAAACTCTACTTCATGCACATTATCAAATCCTAAAATTGGGGATTTTACTTGGAATTTTTCACTTTTCATAACGACTCCTAAAAATAAAAGATTAAGCATTTTACCATAATTTTTGATACTAAAATCCATTTTCACGCATTTTTCAAGCAAGAAAATAAAGAAATTTAAATTTTTTGGTAAAATTCTAAATTCAAAATCAGTAGTTAGCAAAAACCATTCCAAATTTGATTTTATGTCTTTTGCTACTCTTTAGAAAGGCTTTTATGCAAAACAATTCAACACAAAATCCACAAAGACAAACCCCGCAAGAAAAAGCGGAAAAAGCACCCAATACTTATAATCCAAAAGAAATTGAAGAGAGTTATTATAGGTTTTGGGAAGAAGCGGGTTATTTTGAAGTCAATGGCAATCAAAAAATCCAAAAAGAGAATAAGCGATTCTGCATTATGTTACCTCCGCCAAATGTTACAGGAAGCCTACATATCGGACACGCGCTAAATCATACTCTAATTGATACTATCGTGCGCTATAAGCGAATGGACGGCTACAAAACGCTTTGGCAACCCGGACTTGACCACGCAGGAATCGCAACACAAAATGTTGTGGAAAAGCAACTTTTAGCACAAGGAATCAAAAAAGAAGAATTAGGACGCGAAAAATTCGTCCAAAAAGTATGGGAATGGAAAGAAAAAAGCGGCGGAATGATTCTCAATCAAATGCGCAAACTCGGAAGCTCTCCTGCTTGGAGTAGAACGCGTTTCACAATGGATAATGGATTGCAAAACGCAGTCAAAGAAGCCTTTGTTAGACTCTACAATGAAGGACTTATTATTCAAGGGGAATATTTGGTGAATTGGTGCACTCACGATGGCGCACTCTCTGATGTGGAAGTAGAATATAAAGAAAACAATGGCAAACTCTATTATTTGCGCTATTTCTTTAAGGATTCTAAAGATTATATTGTCGTAGCTACCACGCGCCCGGAGACTTACTTTGGCGACACTGCGGTTATGGTAAATCCAGAAGATTCGCGTTTCTCCCATTTGATTGGCAAAAGCGTTCTTTTGCCACTTTTGGGGCGCGAGATTCCAATCATCGCGGATTCTCATGTGGATAAGGAGTTTGGAACAGGTGCGGTTAAAGTAACTCCAGCGCACGATACAAACGACTATGAGGTAGGCAAAAGGCACAACCTAGAACAGATTGTGGTTTTTGATAAATACGGAATCCTAAATGAAAATGCAGGAGAATTTTGCGGATTAGAGAGACTACAAGCGCGAGAGAAAATTGTAGAGAAGCTAGAATCTCTAGGCTTTATAGAAAAAATTGAAGATTACAAAAACAAAACAGGACATTGCTATCGTTGTGGCAATATCGTAGAACCTTACATCTCTAAACAATGGTTTTTGAAAAAAGAAGTTGCCGAAAAAGCGATTGAAAAAATCAACGCTAATGAAAGCAATTTCTTCCCTCCGCAATGGAAAAACAATTATAATGCTTGGATGCGTGAATTGCGAGATTGGTGTATCTCGCGCCAACTTTGGTGGGGACATCAGATTCCAGTGTATTATTGTGAGAGTTGTGGCGGACAATTTGCAAGCGTGGAATCCCCAAAAGCTTGTCAAAAATGTGGCAGTGAGGCAATCACCCAAGACCCCGATGTGCTAGATACTTGGTTTAGCTCCGCGCTTTGGACCTTCTCAACACTTGGATTCTTAAATGGCAAATGGGGAGAGGGCGAAGTGTGGCAAAGCAGCGATATGGAGGAGTTTTATCCCAACTCTTTATTGATTACCGGCTTTGATATTTTGTTTTTTTGGGTGGCTAGAATGCTGATGATGGGGGAACATTTCTTAGGAAAACTCCCCTACCCTGATATTTACTTACACGCGCTTGTCCGAGATGAGCAAGGCAACAAAATGAGCAAATCTAAAGGCAACATCATTGATCCTTTAGAAAAAATAGAAGAATATAGTGCTGATGTGTTGCGCTTTACTTTGGCGATTCTATGCGCTCAAGGGCGTGATGTGAAATTGGTTACTAATCAACTAGAAATTAGCAAAAACTTCACAAACAAACTTTATAACGCGTGCAATTTCCTTTTGCTTAATGCGTCAAGATTCCAAGATTTAAGTGAATTAGGAGAGCCAAAAACCGCGCTTGGCAAATACCTAGCGCAACTCTTAAGCCAAACTATCACAGAAGTGCGAGGGCATTTAGAATCCTATCGTTTTAATGATGGCGCGAGTGCGCTTTATCGCTTTTTATGGGGTGAGTTTTGCGATTGGGGGATTGAATTAAGCAAGGCTGATAAGGATTCTATTGTAGAACTTGGTGCGATTTTCAAGGAAGCTATGAAGCTTCTCCACCCTTATATGCCATTTTTAAGCGAGTATTTATGGCATAAGTTAGATGGCACGACTTTGGAGCAAAGCGGTTCAATTATGGTGCAATCCTATCCAAACTTTGGCTACCAAAATGAAGAAAATTTTGCTATTTTTACGCTGATTTTGGATTCTATTGTATCCATTAGACGCGCAAAAGCCACGATTGATTTAGCGAATCAAAAAATCGTTAAAGCTTATGTTAATGTCGTGATTCCAGAATCTATGCACAATCTTTTTATAAACTATGTTTGCAAACTCGCAAAAGTGGAATCCCTTGAAATCGTTAGAGAAAAAATACCGCATTGTATCGTGGATATTACAGAAAAATTGGAATCCTATTTGCCAACTAATGAAATAGATTTAAGCCCGATTTTGGAGCGTCTAAACAAACAAGCAGAAAAATCACAAAGAGAAATTGCCAAGCTAGAAAATATGCTAAAAAACGAAAAATTCGTGGCAAATGCCCCTAAAAATGTGCTAGAAGCAAATCAAAATGCGTTGCTAGAACAAAAGCAAAAACTTGCCAAAATCACCAAAGAACTAGAAGCACTTCGAGGATAAGCGACTTGCAATGCCTTTGTGCATTGTAGGATTCTGCATTGTATTTCAAATTGCCATTTATCATTGTGCCATTGCAAGGAATCCCCCGCTGTTATTGCGAGAAAATTTGAAAAATTTTCGTGGCAATCCACAATATCAGACTTAAGAAAATATGCAATGGAATCCCAAAGGCGAGATTCTCTAGCGTAGATTGCCACGAAGTCTTATGGCTTCTCACAATGATACAATAGTAGGACGCAAAGCGTAGTTAAGGCGCGGATTTGCAAGTATGGGCATTGCAATGGCGCATCTTAGCTATCGTGTCCTTAAATAATTAGAACAAGAGACGCAACGACCCATTAATCTTGCTTTAAGTCTATGTTCATAAAATTACAACTTTATTCCCAAGGAGCCTTCATGCAATCAAATCATATAAATAATATGGGGGGGGGGCAAGATAAACTAAAGAATGCGGAATCTGCACAAATAAAAAATAAACCCCTCCTTAAGACTTTTTTCAAAGATAAAAAGCGTTGGATTCTCTCACTTGTTAAAAACTCCAAACAGCACCAAAAGTTAAAAACAAAACTCCAAGAAGTAGAATCTCTTTATCAAGATTCTAAAGAAAAAATAAGGCAATTAGAGATTCAAAATAAAGACTTTAAAAACAGATTCCACGCATTAGAATCTAAGATTCATAAACTCACTCCTCAAGCATATTTAAACGCTATTGAAATCCACCTAGCCGAGCATTGCAATCTTAATTGCTTTAGTTGCAATCATTTCTCACAACTCGCCCCTAAAGGATTCCCTGATATTCTTCAGTTTAAACAAGATATGGAAAGATTATCAAACCTAACTTATGGCTTAATTGGCGAATTCAAATTCACAGGCGGAGAACCTCTGCTGAATCCAAACTGCAAAGACTTCTTTAAAATTACAAGAAAATTTTTCCCACATAGTAAGCTAACACTAATCACTAATGGAATCCTTTTAGAATCCCAACCTAAAGACTTTTGGGAATCTTGCAAAGAGAATAAAATAGAGATTCGCCCAACTAAATATCCTATTAAAGTAAATTGGGAAGCAATAGAGCAAAAATGCCAAGACTTTGGGATTTCATTAAGATTTTTTAATAACGCGAGTGTAGAAAAAACTTCTTATAAAACCATTTTGCGCCCTCAAGGTAATTTGAATATTTTAGATTCTTTTACAAAATGCCACCAAGTGGGAAATTGCACACACTTCAAAAATGGCAAAATCTATCCTTGCAACATTGCGCCCAATATCCAATATTTCAATGCTGCTTTCAATCAAAATCTTCCTATCACTCCAATAGATTTTATAAATATTTACAAGGCAAAGGATTATCACGAGATTCTGCAATTCCTTGCCAAGCCAATTCCTTTTTGTCGCTTTTGTAATCTTGCTAAATGGAGAAGTATCGGCGAATGGAAAACCTCTAAAAAAGAGATTGGGGAGTATTTGGAATAGAATCTCTTAGAGTCATTGCTTGATTTCGAGTTTTGCACTATTTATTGTCATTGCAAGTAAGCAAAGCGAAGCAATCCATAATATTCCAAATAAATAGGACAAATTTGTGTGTATTTAAATATTTCAAACAATAAATAAAATACAAATTTTCAATTCTTAAGCAGATTCTTTTGCTCGGCATTATAAACTTCTATCAAAATTCACAAAAGGAATCCTATGCAATGGAATCACTTTGATACGCGTTGGACACTTTCGCTTTTTGGCACTGCAGTGGGTGCAGGTATTTTGTTTTTGCCTATTCGCGCAGGGACGGGAGGATTCTATCCTGTTGTTTTAATGACGCTTTTAATCTTTCCTATGGTTTGGCTCTCACACCGTGCACTTAGTCGTTTCGTCAATGAATCCAAAAACACAGAACACGATATAACACACGCGGCAGAAGAATATTGGGGGCGCAAAACTAGCTTTTTTATCACGATTCTATATTTTTTCGCTATTTATCCAATCTGCCTTGCTTATGGGGTGGGAATCACGAATACCTTTGCAAGTTTTTTTATCCATCAACTCCACCTTACAAGCCTTTACGATTCTGAAACTTTGGCACTTTATCCGCTTGTCCGTGCAGGACTTGCATTTGTGCTTGTTAGCGCGATGATGGGCGTGATGATTCTCAAAGAAGAAACAATTACTAAAGCCTGTAATGCTCTTGTTTATCCGCTATGCTTCGTGCTTTTTGCGTTTTCGCTATATCTGATTCCTTATTGGAAGCTAGAACCTTTGCAAAAAATACCAAGCCTAAATGAGCTTATTCAAGTGATTTGGCTGACTTTGCCCGTGCTTGTCTTTGCCTTTAATCACTCTCCGGCGATTTCTACTTTCACACTTAGTGTGCGCAAAACTTACAAAAACTCGCAACAAAAGGCGAATCAGATTCTATTCCGCACCGCACTTTTACTGCTTGTCTTTGTAATGTTTTTCGTGTTTTCTTGCATTTTATGCCTTAATGCAGAGGATTTTGCCAAAGCAAGAGAGGCAAACATTCCGATTCTTTCTTATTTTGCCAACCAATTCAACACCCCAATTATCGCATTAGGTGCGCCACTTGTAGCATTTTTAGCGATTGTAAGTTCGTTTTTTGGGCATTACTTTGGAGCATTTGAAGGCTTAAATGGAATCTTAAGAAAAGGAATCAAGCTAAGCGGCAACGAAACTCCAAATCTCCGCGTTATTAAAGTTTTTAGCACTTTGTTTATGTATGTTACAATTATTCTTGTTGCATATCTCAATCCAAGCATTTTAGGCTTTATTGAAGATTTGGGAGGTCCCATTATCGCTGCGATTTTGTTTTTGATGCCAATTCTTGCGATTTGGAGCGTGGAAAGGTTAAAGAAATATAAGAATCCTTTATTAGATGGATTCGTGCTTATCACAGGAATCCTAACGATTACAAGCGTGATTTATAAATTCTTTTTATAGAAAATTTCATTGTTTGCAATGATGGAGTGGCGGAATCGCAGGTTGCCAAGCCGTCATTGCGAGAAAATTTGTAAAGTTTTTGTGGTGTGCAATTTGTGAAACAAATTTCACCTGCGCTATGCAAATCCACGCCAAGCTTAAGGAAACTTTACAATGGAATCTTAAAAGGAGAGATTCTAACTGATAAACTTGCGATTGCGAATAAAGCCTATTAAAGTGAATTTTATTTTCCAAAGTCAAAAGCACAAATACAGGAGAATCTATGTTATATACGATAAGAAGCATACCGCGAAGGATTGAACTCTATATAAGGCGTATAGTCTATAAAATGACAACACGCAAAAGATACAAATTTATCACACACTATGAAAAAAATAACAACCAAATTTATAGATTTTTTCATTATAATGCTAGTGAGTTTGTAGAAGATTTTTTAATGAATCTTGGCTATGACAAATACTCTCATGACGATGTTGATTTGCTAATGTTTTTGCAAGTCCCCAATATCACAAAAGCAGATATTTTAGAGCTATTTGAATATAGCATATTATGTATGATTTGGGCGGTAAAAACCGAAACTGATGAGATTATCATTAATACTTATATGATTGATAAGCATGATGAAGAGTTCTCTACAAGCTGTCCTAAGCCCACTTACATTAGTGAATATTTTAATGTCATTGGAGAGCTTTTCCTCGCAGGATATATAGACTTTGGCTGCGATTGGGACGATGATTACAAGAGACGCGACTACCCGACAAACTTATCTTACTACAAAGAAGACAAATATCAAGCGTGGATTTATTTTAGGGATCATTTTCTCTATAAAGAAGCATACGCAAAAGGGTGGGAAGATGATATTTTCATTTATGAGGATAAAGAATATACAGAAAAAGACTGCCCTCGTGGAACATACATTGATGAAGAGGGCAAAGAAGTAGCTTGCTACAAAGGATATAGCACAATGTATTCTCGGACTTCTTGGGATACGCCTAAATACTGGTCGCAATACAATATTTGGGCGACAATCACTCCCAAAGGCAAACGATACCTTTATGACATTTTACAACCAAGAATCCATGACAAATACAAAGACTTAGAAGTAGAAGTTGATAACAAAGGTCATATCCTACGGTGGTTTGGACAAATCAATAGATAAACTTGCCAATATGCAAATCTAATTTTTAGATTCCATTTTTTATAGTCTTTATATTTAAGATAAAGCCACAAACCATAAGGCTATGGATTGCCCCATTCGCCTATGCTTGTGCTCAACAACACAAAGATAGCCCATTCGTCCATTGCAGGATTCCATATTAGGTAATTACAACAACCCATAACTTTAAATTTAAGAGAAATTTGCAGTAGAATCTTTGGATTCCACTATCAATCTTTAATCCTTTTAATCAGCTCCATTATGGTATTCTCTAGCATTGTATAAACCTTTTCAAATCCATCTAAATCCTTGAAATAATAAGGGTCTGGAATCTCTGCACCCTCTAAGCCAAAATCTCCCATTAATGCAAGTTTTTCTCGCGGGAAACCCAAATACACCAAATCTTCATAGTTTTGCCTATCCATCGCGACGATTAAGTCAAACTCCAAATCACTATACAGGCTGACTTTGCGCCCTTTAAGCTTAGAAATATCTATGCCATGCCCTCTGCCTACCACAATAGAACGCTCACAAGGCGGCTCATCAATGTGCCAACCGCTAGTTCCTGCGGAATCTATTTTGAGATTCAGCCCATTTTGAGCTGCTAAATCCTTTGCGATTCCCTCTGCTAGAGGAGAGCGACAAATATTTCCCAAACAGACAAACAAGATAGAATGGATTTTTTGGCTTTGTGGCATTTTTATTATCCTTTGTTAATTTTTCGCTACAACCGCGCGGCACATTGTGAGTTTTAGAATCCTCACTTCCTCTTCTTAAACTCTCTTCTTAACTCACGCGCTTTTTGGAAGAATCACAAATAAGCAAATATTCGCCCCCCCCCCCCGCAGAATTAACCGCGATTAAAGCTTCACCGAGTTTATATGTGAAGCATTGCTTTTCTTTAAGGGCTTCTTTGTAGTCAGGATAGGATTCTAGTTTTGGAAGTTTTAAGCTAGGATTCTTTGCTACTCTTTCTTGGTATTTTCGCTGTTCTTCTCTATGGGATTCTTTAATGAAACTAAGCACAAAAGGCATTCGCACCCAACCTAGCAAACTTCTTGCATTAAGAATCATTGCATTACCCAATTTATAGGCTAGATGATTATGAATTCGGGATTTAGCATTGTTTAGCTCTGTAAGATATTTTGGTAGTTTTTGTTGTGTGGATTGCGCTTTTAGTTTTTTATACTCCGCTACAAAAGTTTTGATATGGAAAGTGTTTTCCCGCTTGCCTCTTTTACCTCCTTGCAAAATCTGATTATTAAAATATTTCGTTTCATTAATATTGCTCGGCAAAAAGATTTTATTGCGGTTGCACAAAAGAGCGTGCGCACCCCATTGTCTCTCATAGTAAAATGTAGTCGGGAAAGTCTTGCCTTTGTATTTCTTCATCAAAATACTAAAAATAGCTAAATCGTGTGAATTGCGTTGAAACCCCTCTTTATTTGGCAGCTTAGAGGGTTCGTCATTGACAAAATCATAATGGTAATAGAAAATATCCATCCATTCAGAAATCATATCCATTGTTTTTTTACTCTTTTTTAGAAAAATCATTCCAGCGGCAATTTGTTTAGACTTTAAAAATTCCTCATCATCACTTAAGCCAAAATAATCCAAAGTATCACCCTTTTGCCAATGTTGCTCTATGCAATGATTTACAACAAGACCCATTGCTTCATTTTTATCTGTTTGCTTAAGCATATCCAAGAGTTCTTCTTTTTTGGGAGGACAAAACTCAAACCCAATATCACAATAAATCAGCAAATCCCCCTCACAAATTTGCTCCAATGCCATTAAAATAACTTTGGGCTTCCAGCACCAATACCCAAAACCACGCGAAATCATACGCCCATCATTTGTGCGAGAACCTCCTGTGTTATAATGAAACGAATCCTTAGAATCTTGCACATAAAACTTATCCTTAAAGGCTTCTTTAAAGTCTAGTGGCAAACTCGCCTCTGTATAGATAAAAATATCATCAAATACTCCCATAGATTCCGCTTCTTGTTTGAATCTGCAAATACTAATCCCAAGCCTTGTATCCCCAAAACTCGCCAAATAAACTTTTTGCATTTTATTTTTACTCCTTTAGTGCGCACGATTCCAAATTTCAAAATAGGCACAAAATCTTTGCGCCTATTTGCTTATTTTTCTTGCATTGCAATCCATTTTTGTGCGATTCTAACTGCATTAGTTGCCGCACCCACGCGGATTTGGTCTGCTACACACCAAAGATGTAGAATCTTTTTGTCATAGTTATCTGCGCGGATTCTACCTACATAAGTTTCGTCCTTGTCTGTTGCAACAATTGGCATAGGATAAGATTTTTCTTGTGGATTATCAATCAACACGACAGATTCAGCCTTACTTAGCACTTCTTGCGCTTCTTTTGCGCTCACTTCTCTTTCAAATTTAATCGTGATTGCCTCACTATGACTTCTAAGAACCGGCACACGCACACAAGTCGCACTCACTTCAAAATCGCTGTGCATAATCTTATTGGTTTCATTGACCATTTTCATTTCTTCCTTGGTGTAATCATTGCCCAAAAACACATCAATATGCGGAATCACATTAAGCGCGATTCTATGAGGAAACGCCTTAGGTTCGCAAGATTCAAGACTGAAATCAAAGAATTTTTGCATTTGCGTTACAAGCTCTTCCATTCCCTTTTTACCTGCACCCGAAACCGCTTGATAAGTGCTAACATCTACGCGCTTAATTCCAAAAGCCTTATGCAATGGCTCTAAAACCTGCACCATTTGGATTGTGGAACAATTTGGATTAGCGATAATTCCGGTTTTTTCCCACAAAGCAATGTCGTTAGGATTGACTTCAGGCACGACAAGCGGCACATCTTGTTGCATTCTAAAATGGCTTGTATTGTCAATCACGACTGCACCTGCTTTTGCCGCACTTGGAGCAAACTCGGCACTAATGCTTCCACCCGCAGAAAAGAAGGCAATTTCAATATTTTCTTCTTCAAAAACACTATGGGTTAGCTCTTTGACTTTGAGAGTTTCTCCACCAAACTCCACTTCACGCCCAACACTTCGCGCACTTGCTAATGGCACAATTTTATTAATGGGCAAATTACGCTCTCCTAAAACCCTAAAAATCTCTTCACCTACCGCGCCTGTCGCGCCCACAACTGCAATGTTAAATTTTCTCATTTTTCCTCCTTTTAAAGTTTGATATTATAGCGTTCCATTTTGCTTAAAAGCAACTCTTTTTTGAATCCCAACAATTCTGCCGCGGTATCCACATCGGAATCACTCGCCTTTAAAGCCTCATAAATTAGCTCTTCTTCTAGGTTTGCGATTTTCTTTTTACCCCCACTTTCGCGCGAACTCAAGAATAAATCTTCCACCATAATTTCATCTCCCTCACACAGAATCGCGGCGCGTTCAATCACAGAAAGCAACTCACGAATATTACCGGGCCACCGATACGACAATAACTGCTCCTGCGCTCCTTTGCCCCAACATTTCTTGCCTACGCCATATTGTTTATCCACCTGCTCTAGCTTCCATTCACACAAAGGAATAATCTCCTCCGTGCGCTCCCGCAAAGGTGGAATGTGGATTGGAATCGTTTGCAATCTAAAAAACAAATCCTCCCGAAACTCACCTTTTTGAATCTTTTTTTGAATATCGGCATTTGTCGCTGCAATGAAGCGAATATCCACTTTAATCGGCTTTGAGCTGCCCAAACGCACCACTTCTCTTTCTTGCAAAACGCGCAAAAGCTTCGCTTGTAAGCTTGCTGGCATTTCTCCTATTTCGTCTAAAAAAATGCTTCCGCCATTTGCCGCTTCAAACTTCCCTGCCCTCCCTTCTGTCGCGTCTGTAAAAGCTCCTTTTTCATAGCCAAATAGCTCGGATTCCAACAAATTATCTGGAATCGCAGCCATATTAAGCGCGACAAAAGGCGCATTCGCTCGTGGCGAATTTTGGTGGATATAGTTTGCAAACAATTCCTTACCCACTCCGCTTTCTCCAAGCAAAAGCACAGAAGCGGCTGTTTTAGCAGCTTTGTTAGCGAGTTTTAGCGCACCCTCTAATGCAGGAGAAGTCGCCATAAACTGCTTGTTGTTTTCACTTTGCTCTTTTGATTTTTCGGCTTTTGTAGGTTTTTTGCTAACCTTCGCCATCACTTCTTGTGCTTTTTTAGCGCGATGAATCGCCTCGACTAAGGTTTCAATTTCAAAAGGCTTCGTCAAAAAATCTTTCACACCCAAACGAATAGAATCAATCGCCTTGCCCAAAGTCGCATTTCCTGTGATAATCAACGCCTCATAGCGTCCATTTAGCACCTTTAAAAACTCCAAGCCGTCCATTTGTGGCATATTAATATCGGTAATAATTAAATCAATGCTATCATCAAGCTTTTTTAGCGCGTCTTTGGCACTCTTAAAGCTCACGACTTCAAACTCATCGTATTCCCCTAGCGCAATTTCAAGAGATTTTCGCATATTAATATCATCTTCTACAATAGCTAATTTCATCTTTACTCCTTTTTTGTGCTTTCTTTCTCTGAACTTTTCTCTAACTGCGAATCTTTCGGCGAGGTTTTCCAAGTTGGCTTCAAGGAATCCACAAAAGAGGGATTCTTTGTTTGTTTCACTAATGCGTAAAGCGTTGCGATTCCACTTGCATATTCTAGTCTAATACGCGTGGGCGGAATCGCTAAGAAAGTCGTTGATTTGCCCCTCATACGACTTACTTCGCTATGGTCTTCCAAACGCACACCCCATTGAAAAAAGCATTCTAAAATCTTAATTTTATAATCATTAATGAGGACTTTCTCACTTTTTGCCTCGTGAGAAATCTCGCATTTTTTATAAGGATTCTTGGTTTGATTAAGAATCTTTGCACTCACCATAGCCGGAGAAAAATAATATTTTTCATTTAAGACAATGCCATCTTTAACGGCAACCCTGTAAGAAAAAATATATTCTGAAGCTTCGCACAAAACCACAAAACACGCCAACCCTAGCAGAATCCTAAACATTACCCCAACTAATCCTCAAATAAATTTGCGGAATCCTCGCCCTCTTCGTTCTCTTCTACTTCTTTTTCTTCTTTAGGACAACGCGCAATAGAAACCACCTTATCATCATCAACATTTACGATAATTACGCCACTTGTCGCGCGTCCTGCCTTGCGAATGCTTTGCATATCTACACGAATCATTTTGCCACTACTTGTAAGCACCATTAAATCCATATTTTCATCTACATTAACAATGCCTACAAGTTTACCTGTCTTGCTCGTGAGCTTCATCGCAATCACACCTTTACCGCCGCGATTCGTAATTCTGTATTCATTCACTTCTGTGCGTTTTCCGATTCCTTTTTCGCTCACGCTTAAAATCTCTTCGTTTTCGTCCATAATCGCAGTCGCGCCAATCACATAGTCTTTTGGCATTTTAAACTTAATCGCCGTAACGCCACGCGCCACACGCCCAATCTCACGCACATTATCCACACCAAAGCGCACACACATTCCCTCGTAAGTTACTACCAAAATCTCTTTAATGCTAGGGCTAATGATTTTTGCTGTAACTAGCTCATCATCTTCATCTAAGTTAATCGCTTTGACACCTACGCTTCGGATATTTTTAAACTCACTTAGATTGGTGCGTTTGATGATTCCATTCTTCGTAAAGAATGCGATGGACTTATCCTCATTGAAATCTTTTGTCGTAATGGTCGCCATAATCTTTTCATCAGCACTTAGATTAATCAGATTCACCACTGCTTTGCCAATAGCGGTGCGACTTGCTTCTGGGATTCTATAAACTTTAAGCCAATAAAGTTGTCCTTTGTTGGTAATAAACATAATCGTATCGTGTGTATCAGAGACAAAGAAACTCTCAATAAAATCGTCCTCGTGGGTGTTCGCAGAAATTTTTCCTTTGCCCCCGCGATTTTGCTTCTCATAAGTGCGCACAGGCACACGCTTGACATAACCGCGATGGCTCATCGTTACTACCACAGGCTCATTTGGAATCAAATCTTCCATATCAATATTTTCATAATCTTCTTCAATCGCTGTTCTTCGCTTGGTTGAAAATTTTTCTTTAGATTCTAGCAATTCTGTTTTAATAATCGCATTCAGCTTCGCTTCGCTTTTTAGAATCTCACTCAAACGCGCAATCTCTTGGAGCAATTCCTGATATTCGTTTTCAATCTTATCCCGCTCCAAGCCTGTAAGTCTTTGCAAACGCATATCTAAAATCGCTTGGGCTTGAATCTCGCTTAAACTAAATTGGCTTATTAATCCCTCTTTTGCGACTTTTGGGTCGCTACTTGCACGGATTAACGCGACAATTTCATCAATGTTTTCTAGTGCGATTCTTAAACCCTCCAAAATATGCGCACGCGCCTTTGCTTTCTCTAATTCAAAGATTGTCCGCCGAATCACAACACTTTTGCGATGAGAAATAAAAAGCTCTAGTAACTCTAAAAGTGAAAAAATCTTGGGTTCTTTATTGTGAATCGCAAGTAAAATAATCCCAAAAGTAGATTCCATTGGTGTAGATTTAAACAAGTGATTTAATACAATCTCACTCATCGCCTCACGCTTTAACTCCACGACAACACGGATTCCATCACGGTCGGATTCATCGCGCACTTCAGAGATTCCCTCAATCACTTTATCTTTGGCAAGTTCGGCGATTTGCTCTACAAGACGCGCTTTATTGACTTGATAAGGAATCTCATCAATGACGATAATATCTTTGGTTTTGGTTTTTTCAATATGCGTTTTCGCCCGAATCTTAATGCGTCCGCGTCCGCTCTCATACGCCTCGCGGATTCCGCTTTTGCCATAGATGATTCCACCGGTTGGGAAATCTGGTCCTTGCACAAAAGGCAAAATATCATCTAGCTGCGCTTGTGGATTGTCAATGAGATAAATCAAAGCATCAATCACCTCATCTGTGCGGTGCGGTGGGATATTTGTCGCCATTCCAACTGCGATTCCATTAGAACCATTAATCAGCAGGTTTGGAAGCCGACTAGGCAAAATATCTGGCTCTTGCAAAGTATCATCATAGTTTGGGAGGAAATCCACAGTGTCTTTGTCAATATCACGCAATAATTCTTCTGCGGCTTGTGTCATTCGCGCTTCGGTATAACGCATCGCCGCCGCGCTATCGCCATCTATACTTCCGAAGTTTCCTTGTCCATCGACAAGTTCTAGTCGCATAGAGAAGTCTTGTGCCATTCTTACCAATGCGTCATAAACTGCAGTATCGCCATGTGGGTGGTATTTACCAATCACATCACCCACGATTCTCGCGCTTTTCTTATAAGCAACTCTTGAAGTAACACCTAACTCATACATCGCATACAGAATCCTACGATGAACAGGCTTCAATCCATCGCGTGCGTCAGGCAATGCACGCCCTACAATAACACTCATAGAGTAGTCCAAATAACTTTCTTTGATAGAATCCTCTATATTAACATTTTGAATATCTTGATTAAGTAAGTCTGACATTCCTTGCCTTTTTGATAAAATACGAAACTTTCGCGCGATTCTACCTTTATTTTACTTTAATCTTGCTAAGCTAAAGAATGCTTCAAATAATAAGCTCCAAAGATTCCAATAAGCATTAAGATACTATCGCTTAGGATTCCAATAAGGTTTTGGTATTTTTAAGAAAATCGCCTTTTGCATTAAGATAGCATAAGTGATGAGGATAGAAAAATCAAGCAAAATCCATACAAACACCAAAATGCTTAAGCTTATAAAAATAGAATCACTTATGTGGATAAACTGCGGAAAAAATGCCACGAAAAATATAATATCTTTAGGGTTGCCAATAGCAATCCCAAAACCCTCTAAAAAACTAGCAAGAAAGGCTTTTTGAACATTGTCTTTATTAGGCTGGAGTGGTTGTAAACCTGATTCTTTAGAGGAATTACCTTGATAGTTTTTCAAGGTTTGATAAAGAGAGCTAATCCCTAAATAAAAGACAAATGCACAACCTAAAAGGCTAATCATAGATAATATACTAGGAGAAATTTCAAATACGCCCAAAATCACAGCGACAGCGAATGTAAGTAAAATCAAAGAAGCAAAGTTTGTCCCGATGATTGTAAAAAATGCAGTTTTAAATCCATAGAGCAAAGCTTGTCGTATGATGAGTGCCACCACAGGACCAGGAGTAACAATCAACGAAAACACAGCTAGGATATAGGCGGATAAAATTTCAATCATTTAGGATTCCTTTTGAAAGATTCTTAAAGGGCATTGTGAAAGTATAAAGTGTCTTTAGCATAAAATCCTAAAAATTTTCACTTGTTGTCATTACTCTCCTTGTCTCTAAAATCACCCCACAACCAAAGATTCCATATCTTTATAGGGCACTGCCTTTTGTGGGAATAGAATATTTGCTCATATCAATGCCCTCTAGCTCAAGTAGCTTGATTTTATTATAGATTCCTCCACCATAACCCGTAAGACTGCCATTACTACCGACAACCCGATGACAAGGGATAATAATGCAAATCGGATTCCAGCCCACAGCTCCGCCAACTGCTTGAGTGGACATTTTCTTGATGCCACGCTTTTTGGCGATTGCAAAAGCAATATCTTGATAAGTTACAACCCCTCCATAAGGGATTCTTAGCAACTCTTCTATGATTTCTTGCCTAAAGGGCGTGATGTCATCTCTACTATACTTTGGAATCCAATTTGGATTTTTACCCCGAAAGTAAATATCTAGCCATTCTATCGTCTCATCAAAGATAGGTAAATCCCGCTCTTGTCCTTCTGCAATATATCTACCATAGTCTTTGCCGTCTTTAAAACACACGGCACTTAAAGATTCACCATCAGAACTTAAGGTAATTTCTCCTAAAGGCGATTGATATTTTGTGATGTATGGCATTTGCACCCCATTTTCATAGATTTTTAAAGCAAGTTTCACATCAAAAGTCGCTCCAAATCCAATGCTATAAGCCTTAAATTCTCTTTACTATGCTTATTATAGCATAGAATCCCGGCCAAAACATTTAAGCCTATTTTGCATAATGCAACCCCCGCCCCTTGAAATTGTTTTTTTTTTTTTGATACAATACACTCCAAAAGTCTAGGGGGCTGGCAAATGAGCCTTGAAACCTTTCTTTCGTTTCTTATCTATTCAAGCATTACCGCCACGACACCGGGTCCGAATAATATCCTTGCCCTAAATAGTGTTGTAAATTATGGTTATAGAGAGAGCAAAAAGCTTATTTTAGGAATCTACGCGGGCTTTGCGTCTATTATGATTCTGTGTGGGTTTGGCTGTAATGTTTTGATTGAACTTTTGCCCGATGTCTTGGGGGTTTTAAAGATTTTGGGTGTGGGGTATGTGCTTTATCTTGCCTACAAAGTCGGCATTAGCAAACCCCAAAACCTCGAAAAAACGCACAATCAGAGGCTCGGGTTTTTCAACGCCTTTTTCTTGCAGTTTGTGAATGTCAAAATCATTTTATATGGAATTACTATACATATTTCCTTTGTTTTACCCTATTATCAAAGCCTTTTTTATACAAGTGCATTTATCTTGCTTTCTATTATCATTGGATTTATGGGAATCTTTTTGTGGGCGATAGCCGGTGCTATGCTCAAGGCTTTTTTAATCAAACATTATAAAGCCGCAAATTTGACAATGGCAGCTTTGCTTGTCTTAAGCGCGGTGCAGATTCTTTTAGGATAATCATTTGTGTGATTTTAAGGCTTTTTTAATTGTCTTTATTGCCCAATCATAATGGCTCGAGGTCGCACTCACACAATAGCTCCCAAGACTCGTTGTGCCACACCAAGCATAATGCTTTTTCACAAACAGCTCATTTTCTGGGAGTTTTTCTATCATTTCTATACAATCATGATGACTTTTGTGCAACATTGTCTTTGCGTCATCTAAAGATGTCTTTTGGTGTTTGTGCCATATTTCTTGGTTCATTTTAGGATAAGTCCTAAAATTATAAGGTGCAGGCAAAAAAGGCACAAAATCAGTCGTTTTGCTAAGGTTTGTTTGCACAAAATGAAGTAGCAACTTTTGCCATTCAAGCAAATGCACAAGAATATCTCGCAAAGTCTTGTCTCGCTCATTATAATCAAACTTTGCAGTTTGCCGTGCATCAGGCATAGAATCAATGAGCATAAAGAGCTGTTCAAAATGTGCTTGGCTTTGGCACAATAGGTCGGTTTTGGTATTGGGGCAGGGCATAAGTCTCCTTTTTGTGAATATGGTGTGGTTTTGGAAAATTATAATAATATATCGCGTATTTCTTAATGTCTCTTATCTTTTCAAGATTCGCCACAAGGTCGGCAAATCAAGTAGATTAGCTGTTTGAATATTTTAGCAAAAATTATAATACTTTTGTAAAACAAATAATTCTATTTACTTCTGTAAAATTCATAGATTTATGAAAATAAAAACTATCCATGTTATCTATTGCACAATCACTTGCAAATTCTTTGCAACCCTTATCTTTTGCCCATACCTCACATGCTGCCAATAGTTCTTTAGCGTAACCTTTATTACGGAAACCTTCTTTGACAAAAATTCCTTCCAAATAACCAACTGGAGTTGTTTTTGTGCCTTCTACATAATCATATCGCAGCGAACATTGCGCAAAGCCAACAGGCTCATCGTTTGCAAATTTTAAGAAGAATTGATAATTTTCCTTTGCAATAGTCTCGGAAAATTCATGGAATAATGTATCAACAGAACAATCCCATATTAATGCCGCCAAATTTGCTAATACTACTAAATCGTTTTTTTCTGCCTTTCGTATCATCATCATTCATCTCCTTGTTACAATTGCACTTTAATCACATAAATTCTCAACCAATAGTTGTTAATCATGGAATCCAAAAATTTTCGAACGTGGAATATTCGATAAACACACAATCTTTTGATTGGGCTTCTTATAAATATGTCCCTCTTTAAGCCGCTCACTTAGCCACACTCGCTTTGCCTCAATACCTTCGTGAATCTTTTGGGGCGAATGATGCAACACAAATACTCGTTCGCGAGATTTTGTGGGGTGAGGGGGAGTAGGTTATCTTTTAGTATTTTTATATTCTTTTGATAATTTTACTAAATCCATTATATCACCACGAGAGGTTACCTTAATTGGATATGTAGAATATACAAGATTAATAAAATCTGTCCAATTTAATTCGTCTGTTAGCTCTATAATTAAATCTAAAACTCTTTTTTCTTCATTGTTTGGAAGAGAAAAATTTAAATCCTGTTTCATTTTTATTATATATTTTTGACTTCCAAAATAAGTGGTATCCGCGACAATTTCAAAACGATTCAGTGAATCATTGACAATGCTATTCTCTATATCATCGACATAAGGTCCATAGTGGTTAAATTTCCAATTAATCTTTGAAATTTGTTTGTTATAATCTAATGAAAATTTCCAATCTGCTAAGTAAACAAGCTTATTCAATCTTCCTTTTGTTAATTGGATTTTACTATTTTTAACAAAATAAGCAACAATGCTTAATATTTCCATTTATAATCCTTTTTCCATTAAATCAGTCTCGCTAGGTAATGCATTTGGATTAATCTTCATTTGCAAAATTTTTTCCTGCAATCTAATAGCCTCATTTTTCAATTTCTGCCTTTCTTCCTTATTTTTAAATTTTTTCTGTTTCATACTTTGAGCAATTATAATTCCAATTTTAATACCCTTATCTTCAATATAAACACCATACATATCATTACTTAGCATATTGCGTTTATTGAACCATTTGTCTTTTATTGGTTCTGCTTTCTCATAATGTTTTTCTTCATTTACTACTGCAAAAACATATTCTTTTGTATCATCTATTATATATCTACCTATTTGATTATATTTTGGACTTTTTGAATATCTACCTATGGAATAAAAAGCATTTTGAGAAGATGAATATAAATATAAAGTCAATCGTTCATTCTCTGTATAAGTCAAATTGATTGATACTTCTTTTAATTCATCATCAAAATATCCGCTTAAAAAGCTTCTATAAGCTTTAACTAGTTTTAATAATTTTTTGTATTTAAAAATTCTGTACTGGATACATGCTTCATATATCAAAGCTATAAATAAAATAATTAAGAGAAAAATATCTATATAGCATAAAAAGATATTATTTTTATCGACATTAAAAAGGCTAAGTATTGTATCATGAAGTCCAAAATAAATAGGAATTGAAAAAACACAAATTTTCTCCATAGTTGCCAAAAATATTTTCAAATCTTTTATCCTTAACTACTTATTTTTACTTGAAATCAAATATTTTATTTTAATTTCTGTTACTTTTTTATTCTTATTTAGCTCTATTTTTCCATCTATATAACACTCTAATAAATTCACTTTCTACGCCTCCAATGGTAGTCTTTCATCAAAAAGATTTGTTCTATATTTAGTAACTTCTGTTTTACCTATTGTTTTGAATTTTATCTTGTGAATATCAATTTCCCTAATATCTTTTGGAATCTCAAAATAATCTTTCAGATTGTTCCAATCGCGCTCCCTCAAGCTTACGATTTCGTTAAGATAAAAACTAACCCAATTTTCTCCGATTTTAGACATAAAAAATTCATTTTCAATTTTAGTTGTTGCAATTTGACAATATTCGCTATCTTTTTCAAAACCTATAAAATTTCTACCCAATCTTTTTGCTGCAAGTGCGGTTGTTCCTGTTCCTAAAAATGGGTCTAAAATCGTATCGCCCTCTTCACTGCTCATTAAAATAATTCTCTCAAGCAAATGCAATGGAAGTTGGCAAGGGTGATTATCTCTGTTTTTCGCGTGTCTTATGCGATGAATATCAGTCCATACATCAGAACAAAGGGGACCAAAAGGATGCAAGATGCCCTTTTTCCCTCCATAGTCTTTCACTAAAACGCCCTTTCTATCTCTTTTATGTGGATAACGAATTTCTTTAAATCTATCTTTAACTTCACCTTTTGAATAAAATAAGATTCCATAATGTGCAGGTTGCAAGGTTTTTCCCATCGGGGCAGTCATTGCTTCCCAGCTTATCCAATGCCTAAAAACAGCCCGACTATTTAAAAAACTTGCATAAAAAGTAAGCCACTTAGGGATATTATGCAAAAAGATAAAGCCATTATCTTTAAGCACCCTTACACATTCATCTATCCATTTTTCACACCATAGTATATATTCAGATTCTAAAAGTTTATCTTTATGCGAGTTATACTTTTTCTTAAGGTTAAAAGGTGGGTCAGCAAACACACAGTCTATGCTATTGTTCGGAATACTTTGAAATAATTCTAGACAATCGCCCTGTAAGATTTGATTGATAGGTAAATTATTCATTTTAGACCTCAAAAATATTTTTCATTGCAAGTGTAAATCGTTGTAATTCATCAGCACGAAAAGTAAATACTTCATCATAGGCTTCAACCATTCGTTTTAAATCTTGCTTTCTTACATACCAACCAATTCCATCAATAAAACCATAAAATTTGGCATTTGGATAATGCCTTTTAATTAGCATCGCTACATTAAGCTCTGTTTTTGCCTTATCTCCTTGTCCTGAACTTGTGGTGCTCAAAAAAGAAGATTCTATAATAATTTGGGGATTTTGTTTATTTGGAATAATGAAATCCATTGTGCGCTTATTAAGATTTTCTTTTAAACTCAAAAGCGGCAAATCGCCACTTTCATAAGAAATATGCAAGTTGGATAGAATTTCTTTAATGGCTGATTCTGGGTTATTTTGCATAGCACCAGAATAACTCCCTTTTTGACGATAGCGAATTAATGTATCAATCATTGCATTTGAATCAAAATTAATTTTTTGAATATTTAATTTATTGAGCTCAAATAAAGGCAAAGTTTTAGCTAAAAAAGGATTGGATGAGCCCCAAAAAAAGAGATTAATTAAACCTCTTGCAAAATTTTGATTATTCTTAATAAGATTTTTTATTTTCTTGTCTCCCCATTCTGCTATGTCACTTTTATTTTCAACCTTATCCCATTCTTCTAAATTCAATAAAATAGATAAATCCCTATCCCTAACAATTCTTGCAATAGTAATCACTCGTTTAAGATTTTCATTGGCAAGACCATTTAAAACAAGCAAAGCTTCCAAACCAAATTCATTATTTTGCATAAAATCCACAAAAATCTCTTCTTTGCAACCTTGATTTAAGATTTGATTTTGTAGATTTAGAAGCAAAGTTTTTAATAGATTTATAGTATTTGCTTCATAGTTTTCCTCAAAATGCGGATTAGAAAAATAAAAAGAATTTCTTTCAATTACAATACTATATTTATTTAACATATATTCTCCTCACTCCCACTCAATCGTGCCCGGTGGTTTGCTCGTGATGTCATACACCACGCGGTTAATGCCCTCCACCTCATTAATAATGCGATTACTTACAGATTCCAAAAAGTCATGGGGCAAATGTGCAAAAGTCGCGGTCATTCCATCGATTGCTTCCACCGCTCGCACGCAAATCGTGTTATCATAAGTGCGATTATCGCCCATTACGCCCACACTT
>NZ_JRPA02000044.1 GCF_000765675.1 Helicobacter sp. MIT 05-5294
TCCCTCGTGGATTAGAATCCCTCTATTAACTCCTACAAACTCATTATGAAGTTTTAATACTTCTTTTCTTGTGTTGCCATTATGCCAAGTTGTATTGTATCTCCCCTCTGGGATTCTAAGTTTAAGCTGTCCTCCTATGCAATCGGGTCCATTTTTTTCTAAGATATAGGCAAAGGGATTGGGTCTATTAGAATAGTGATTTTCTACTTTGGTGATATTGTGTGTGATTTCTGTGTCTTTTGGGGATTCTGTTGTTTCCTTTTCTTTTGTTTTTTCAGTCTTTAACTCTTCAATCTCTGATTCTATTGCCTTATCATCTAAGCGAAAATAAACCCTAGACATTGTAGCAAATGTATCTTGCTTAAATCTCTCTATCAAGATTAAGACTTTCTTTTGGTATTGGATTCTTAAAGGGATTGTGGAATCTTCTTTGAGTTTTAAGTGTTGTAAATAAATACATAGAGATTTTCTAAAGCTAGGGTGTAAATGGATTCCTTGTAAGTTTAATTCATTAGGATTATAGGTAATCTTGATAGGATATACTCCCTCTTGAGTAGGTTTAGTAGAATCTTTTTCGTGTAAAAACGCATCATAATAAAAGCTTGTGTCTTTGTCATTTGGGAGATAGAATCTTGTTCTTTGCTTGTCTTTTTTCTCATCTTCAAGATTTGTTTTGGGAGTTTTTTTGAAATCTTCTTCTTTTGTATTGACTTGTAAATTGTTAATTGGCATTCCACTTCTAGCTTCCCATTCCTTTAAGATTCTTTCATTTTCTAAAAGACTTAAGGTTTTTCCATCAAAGTCTAATCTAAAACGCGATTCTACAATTTTAAGTTCTACTGAAGTAACGCGGTCTTGGTAGATGATTCTATTAAGTCTGTTATTATTATCACTATAAATACAATACTTGGGATTCTCCTCATCACTATAAGCAAAGAATACAATGTTTTTACCCACAAGAGAATCTAGGAGATTTACACTAAAAATATCTTTTAAGGCAATATCTAAGATAAAGCCTTGTATGTCTTCTAAGAGGACATAACCTTTAGGGATAGATTCTAAAGGCTTGTCTTTAAAAGGATTAAAAGTTTGTTTGTTTCCTAGATTTGGTCTTGCTTGTGTTCTGCCTTGCTCTATAATAAAGTTATTTTGAAGAGAATCTGCATTATAAGTGCCATCTAGGATTTTAAATGCCCATTTTATTTCATTTTCTAATGCGTTTAGTTTAGTAGAATCCTTAAGAATATTTTTAGTGATATTGCCTTGTTCTTCTTTGTATCGTCTTGCTATTTGTGTGCTTTCATCTTTTAAGTCTTTCTTTGCGACATAGAATCTCTGTTTCTCATAAAGGAATGCTTTTAATCTAATTCTTTGTTCTTTATCTAAAGTATAGATTTCTAAATGGGGATAATCTAAAGAAGTTGTATCGTTAGGAAGAAAGTAGGAATCTTGTGTTGGTAAAGAGAAAGAAGTAGAAGAGTAAAGGGAATCTTCAAATTCTAAAGAATCTTTGGAATCTTTAAAGCCTAAAGAATCCCTCTCTTGATTTAAGATTCTTTTTTTGTTTAAAGCATTCTCTGCTTTATAAGCTTTGATTAATCCAATAAAATGCGTTTGATTGATGGTTGCAAAGGTAAAAGGAACAACTTTGGAATTACAAATCATTGAACCTAAGAAATTGATTTGAGTGCAAGAAGAATGGAGGAAATGAGATTCTTTGTTGTAAATAATATATTGTTGGGGATTGTCTTCTTGGGTTTGGTTTGGATTGTTTTTAGTATTGCAATCTTGAAGAATCGGAGGATTATCCTTTAAGCGCACATAGACTTTAGAAAAAATATCAAAGTCTTGTTGGATATTAAACACATAGTTTCCCTTTTCTTCTTCACAATCACAACAAATTCTATCTAAAAGATTGTGATTCTTTTCAATCTCTAAGACAATATAATCTTTAAGGTTTGCAATAGGATTCCCTGCTTTATCAATGGCTTTGATTTTGATTTGGTGTTGGGCATTATTAAGGTCTTCTTTGGTTTCTTCTTCAATCTCTTCTTTTTCTTTAATTTCTTTTTCTTTTTCTTCTTGGGTTGGATTTTCCAATACTTTCTCCTAAGGGATTTTAGAATGGATCGATTTAATCTCAAATCTAAATCTTAAACAAACTATTTTAGCAAAAATCCAAGTAATTAAAAAGGGATTATAAATTGGGATTCCATAGTAGAATAGAATCTTTTGTGCTAGATTGTGGATTTGTTTC
>NZ_JRPA02000045.1 GCF_000765675.1 Helicobacter sp. MIT 05-5294
TTATTTGTTAAGGTAAGCTAAGATTTGAAGTATAGCAAAATATCATTAAGCTTTAAATATTATCTAATGAAGAATAGGGAAAACTTTGATGGGACAATGATTAAATATGAGCTTTATGGATTCCTTGAAACTTTAGAGCAAGATTTGAATATTTACCGACAATCAAAGCGGTGCTACAACAACCACCCTCAACAATGTGTTCAATTTTGGTTTGGCAGTCTCTAGAATCATAAATTTCCAAACATTCAAATGACATATAAATATAATTAATTGTTTTTGGGCTTGTCCAACACACACGATTATGCACATAGTCTAAAAACCTCATGATATTATCTGTATTTTCATAAAATGATTCGCCAAGCATTTCTCCAAATGCACTATTTATTCCAATTAATATAGCCACCAATATTGCTTTTTTCACATGACTTCCTCCTTGTCTATTTTAATTCCAAAAAATATAATTTCTCAATAATAACCCATTCTCTTCCATCAAGTAAGTAATTGGTATTATCTGCAAATCGTTGCTTTTTTATCCCATAGCGTAATATGTCCTGTGGCATTGCTCCAACCGCTAATCATCATTGCTACTACTCCATTTTTATTGAATTTTGAAAATTCATTATTATAAAAATTGATATTATCTTGTTCTGTTTGCATTATCTTAGGGTTGTAGGGTTCATCAGCATCCCCCCAAACCTCTTGCAGTTGGAATAACTTAATCATAAAATTAACTCCTGTTAAATAATTGTGATTGTCCTCACCTTGAAGTATTGTAGCCTTTTCAAAGCCATGCGGTCTTTTTGTTTTATTTTTTGAAATATAGTTTTCAAGTGGCATTCCACCATAATTAAGTGCGTAACTCACCCTAAAAGCACAAGTGTTGCTATAATCTGCATAGTTTACTATTAATCTTGCTTTAATGGTTTATTTGCTCGGCTCTTGGTTTGCAAGATACACCCATACAAACTAAATACTTTTTTGCCTCATTATCTTCTATTTTGCCTTGTCTATAAGCTTGAACGGGGTTTTCATTAATAGAAAATATCTTCTCTTTTTTATCTGTTTTTCTTGTAAGCTCTATACTTCCTCCTCTGCTTTTAAAATTCCAAATATACCCAAAAACTCTAACTTCTCCAGTATATCCACAAATATTGTCCTCTATAAACATATAATTTGAGTTGTGAAAATTTGTAGGTATTTCAATGGATTTTAGAATGTGTTGTTTCATTTCGTCTTTGGTTTTCAAATCACAAAATTTCGCGCCTAAATCATCAAAACAAGCATCTTCTTCTTTGTCGTAACGCATTTCAAAAACTTTGCAAATTTCTTGAACATTTTCAACTCTTTCTATGCTTATAATTTCAATATCAATAATAGATTCTCTTAACATATCTAGTGGTTTATGAAAGTATTTTGCAATGAATTCTTTACTTTCTTTTGCGGTAAAGAATTCATTGCTATCATCGTAATAAATTTCACCAGCTTTAATCTGCGCAAAAAATAAACTTAAAAATAAAATAAAGTTTTTCACAAAATCCCATCCCCCTCACTTGTTTGTTTGTGACCTGATATAGCTCCATGCGTATAAATATCTTCTTCTTTTAGGATAAAAATAATTTTTAATACTTGAATCAAAGATTTAACACTTTCCTTTTGTTTATCTGTGGCTTCTTCCCATATTCCTGATAGTTGAGTATATTTGAATATTTTATCATATTTGCTTAATTTTTGTCATGCCCTAGAAATTTCCCTACCACTTCAATCCCTATGCTATCAGAGTTTATAGGGTATCTATTGGGATATTGTTTCTCTTTTTCTACACCAGAAGCCCCTTTGTATGTTTTATTTTTATAATTTTCATTATTTATATCCAAGTTTTTTACTTTAATATCTCCTACATGCTGTGTGTATTTATGCAGACTTGCACATTGATAGATTGTGCCATCTTTATCAATTAAAAAATGTGTGCCTACTTTAGCATTATTTGGATTACTCCAAGTATCCAATGTGTTTTTTGCAGTGCTAGAATCCGTCCTATGTAATACAATAGCTTGTGGTTTAAAACTATTGGCATTAGAAAATTCAAGTCTAGCAATAGGGTATTTGATAATATCAAACCACTACGGTAGATTGCATAGTTGCTAGAATGCTTGGGGTTTTTGGCGTAGGAAGAATTTTTAATCTTATATTCTTGTGCCACTTCTGAAATTGTATTTGTCATTTAAAGAGTTTCT
>NZ_JRPA02000018.1 GCF_000765675.1 Helicobacter sp. MIT 05-5294
CGAAGTGCAACGAAGCAATCCACGCTTAGAATCTCACATTAAAGATTCCATTGTATTATTTTCCTTGAAACCCAACATTATAGATTGCCACGAGTTTTTACAAAACTCTCGTAATGACGATAAGCAATTCTTGCACAATATCATAGAAAAATAGGCAATGCGAAATAATAAGCAGAATCCCAAAGAATATTTTAGGGTAAAATTGCTACATTGATTCTATGAATTTTTTAAAGAAATTTTCTATTTTACAACACTTTTTAAGCCAAAAAAGGATAAATTTCATTTAACTTAATTATCTCAAATTAAAGGTTAAGGCAATGGAAAGAGAACAAACACTCTTGAAACAGGCTCAAGAAAGGCTTGCGAATGTCGCTAAACTCCCTAGCCTCAAAAAAGGCAACAGCATTAAAAAAATGCTAAAAGAAAAGGGAATCTCAAGAAGAGACTTTATGAAATGGGCAGGAACAATGACTGCTATGCTATCTTTACCGGCAAGTTTCACGCCGCTAACCGCTAAAGCCGCAGAAGTTGCAGACCGCTTACCCGTGATTTGGTTGCACTTAGCAGAATGCACAGGTTGTAGCGAAAGCCTCCTAAGAAGCGATGGTCCGGGGATTGCAAGTTTGATTTTTGATTATATTTCTTTGGAATATCACGAAACGATTATGGCAGCAGCGGGTTACCAAGCAGAAGAAAATTTGGAATCCGCTATACAAAAATATAAAGGACGCTATGTATTAATGGTAGAAGGTGGAGTGCCTACTGCATTAGAGGGGCAATATCTTACGATTGGCGCATTTGGCAAAACAGGTTTAGAAAGCGCAAGGGAAGCGAGTGAAAATGCAGCTGCGATTTTTGCGATTGGGACCTGTTCAAGCTTCGGTGGAATCCAAGCAGCAAACCCAAATCCAACCGCAGC
The DNA here is from genome assembly GCF_000765675.1 of Helicobacter sp. MIT 05-5294. Taxonomy (GTDB): domain Bacteria; phylum Campylobacterota; class Campylobacteria; order Campylobacterales; family Helicobacteraceae; genus Helicobacter_D. The sequence goes on from NZ_JRPA02000018.1 coordinate 920, forward strand.
AAAACCATTAAGTGCGGTTACCAATAAACCTGTGATTAATGTGCCGGGCTGTCCTCCAAGCGAAAAAAATATTGTAGGCAATGTAATCCATTTCTTGCTTTTTGGCACTTTGCCTCAAGTTGATGCTTTTAATCGTCCAAAATGGGCTTATGGCTTAAGAATCCACGATTTATGCGAAAGACGCGGACATTTTGACGCGGGTGAGTTTGTGCAAAGATTCGGCGATGAGGGCGCGAAAAACGGCTATTGCCTCTATAAAGTTGGCTGTAAAGGACCTTATACTTTCAACAACTGCTCCAAACTCCGCTTTAACTCCCATACAAGTTGGCCTATCCAAGCAGGACATGGTTGTATTGGTTGTAGTGAGCCAAACTTCTGGGATACAATGGGACCTTTTGAAGAACCTCTTGCAAGTAAGCTCTACAACGCGCCATTTTTCAGCGGGGCAGACCGCACGGCGGATAATATCGGAATCACCTTGCTTGGTGTAGCGGCAATCGGTATGGCAGCACACGCGGTATTAAGTAATCTCAAAAAAGACTAGAGACAAGGAGGAGTTTATGACAAAAAGAATTATTGTAGATCCTATTACAAGGATTGAAGGGCATTTAAGAATTGAAGTCATTGTAGATGAAAACAATGTCATTACCGATGCTTACTCTAGCTCCACTTTGTGGCGTGGCTTGGAGGTTATCGTAAGGAATCGCGACCCTAGAGATGTGGGCTTTATGGTGCAAAGAATCTGTGGGGTTTGCACATTTTCTCACTACAAAGCAGGAATCACCGCGGTAGAAAATGCTCTTGGCATTCAGATTCCTTTTAACGCGCAAATGGTGCGAAGCCTGATGAATGTTTCTCTCGTAATGCACGACCACTTGGTGCATTTCTATCACTTGCATGGATTGGATTGGTGCGATATTACAGAAGCCCTTAAAGCAGACCCCAAAAAAGCTTCTGAACTTGCCTTTAAATACTCTAAAAATCCAATCGCAACCGGAGCTGATGAACTTGCCGCTGTGCAAGAAAAAGTCAAAGCCTTTGCAAGTGCAAAACAAGGCTTAGGACCTTTCGCGAATGCTTATTGGGGGCATAAGACTTACAAATTCTCGCCCGAACAAAACTTAATTGTGCTTTCTCACTACCTAAAAGCACTAGAAGTGCAAAGAGTAGCCGCGCAAATGATGGCGATTTTTGGAGCCAAACAACCTCACCCACAAAGCTTAACCGTGGGCGGCGTAACTTGTGTTGCGGATATTTTAGACCCAAGCCGATTAGGAGATTGGCTCACCAAATACAAAGAAGTTGGGGATTTCATTAACCGTGCGTATTATGCCGATGTGGTAATGGCTGCGGAAGTTTTCAAAAACGAACCTAGTGTGTTAAAAGGTTGTGGTGTGCGCAATTTCATCTCTTATGCAGAAATTCCTGTCAATCACAATGAAACGCTTTATAGTAGCGGAGTTGTTCGTGGTGGGGATATTTCTAAGCTTTTAGAAATCAATGAAGAACTCATCACCGAAGAAGCAACGCATTCTTGGTATCAAAACGATAAAGCTCTCCACCCTTATGATGGCGAAACAGAACCAAACTATACAGGATTCACAGAGGTAGATACAATCGGACCTGATGGCAACCCCATCAAAACCAAAGGGATTAATATGGAGGGCAAATACAGCTGGATTAAATCCCCGCGCTATAATGGTGAGCCAATGGAAGTAGGACCTCTTGCAACGGTGGTTGTAGGTTTAGCGGCAAAGAACCCTCGCATCACCAAAATCGCAACACAATTCTTAGAAGATACAGGATTACCTCTAGAGGCACTCTTTAGCACATTAGGCAGAACTGCTGCGCGTTTGTTGGAGTGCAAACTTTCTACGGATTATGGAATCGAAGCTTTTAATTCTTTGGTAGAGAATCTCAAAACAGGCGACCAAACCACTTGTGCGCCTTATAAGATTGACAAAAACAAAGAATACAAAGGACGCTATATCGGCAATGTTCCGCGTGGTATGTTAAGCCATTGGGTGAGAATCAAGGACGGCATAGTTGCAAATTATCAAGCCGTTGTGCCAAGCACTTGGAATGCAGGACCTAAAGATTCCAAACAGCAAATGGGACCTTATGAAGCTTCATTGGTAGGAATCAAGGTGCAAGACATTACAAAGCCATTAGAGATTGTGCGCACAATCCATTCTTTTGACCCTTGTATTGCGTGTGCGGTGCATTTAATGGATACTAAAGGCAATGAAATCAGCCAATACAGACTTGACCCAATCGCTATGAATTGCAAAATCTAAGGAGAGAATATGGAAACAAAATACAAAGCCGTGTATGAGTTTTCTAAACTTACACGCATTTTCCATTGGATTAGAGCATTGGCAATCTTCGCGCTCATCGCAACAGGATTCTATCTTGCTTATCCTTTTTTAGCACCCAACAACTTCACGGGCGAACCCACAGGATTTCTCTACGCTTCTGTGCGTAGTTGGCATTTGATAATTGGTTTTATACTAATTGCAGTAACAATTTTTCGCCTTTATCTGCTTTTCACACGCGAATGTGCGATGGAAAGACGCTCTGTTTTAGATTTTTTTAATCCTTTTGTGTGGTTTGGTGTTTTAAAAAGTTATCTTCTTTTTGGCGGACACCCGCATTTAAAGGGAGCTTACAACCCATTGCAACTTGCCACTTACTTAGGAGTGATGTTTTTGATTATCGCAATCTCCCTTAGCGGACTTGTGCTTTATGCGCATGTTTATCACGAAGGACTTGGCGGATTCATCGCGCCTTTAATGAAGCCGCTAGAAGTGCTTTGTGGTGGAATCGCAAATGTGCGTTTGATTCATCATATCCTAACATGGGCGTTTATTATCTTTATCCCTATTCATATTTATATGGCAAGTTGGAATAGCGTGAAATTCCCAGGTGCTGGTGTGGATACGATTTTTAGCGGTGTGAAGTTCGAAAAAGACGAGCCTATTTAATGCGCACTCTTTCATTAAAATATCTGGCGCGATTCGTTTCGTGCGAATCGCCCTTTAAAATCATCTAAGGCAAATATGAAAATCCTAATCTTAGGTATCGGCAACATTCTCTTTGGTGACGAGGGAATCGGGGTGCATTTATCCAACCTTTTAAAACTCAACTACAATTTTAGCGGGGAACAACATAGCGTAGAAATCATAGATGGCGGGACAATGGCGCAACATCTAATCCCACTCATCACGCAATACGATTCTGTGCTAATTCTTGATTCCATTGACGCTAAAGACGCGAAGATAGGCGATGTTTATTTCTTTGATTTTTCCGCGATTCCTAATCAAATCACTTGGGCTGGAAGTGCGCACGAAGTAGAAATGCTGCAAACCCTGCGAATGATTGAAATGCTAGGCGATTTGCCACCCACTAAAATTTTAGGAGTGAAGCCCTTTATCATCGGTGAAAATCCTACATTTGAACTCACGCAAGAAGTGAAACAAGCCGCAAAATTAATGGAATCACAAGCTATCAAATATTTAGAATCTCTTGGCGTTCAGGTTAGCAAAAAAGCCAATCAAGACTTGCAAGAAATCGCGCGTCTCTCATACAAAGGATATTAATGACCCCGCGAACGACAGAATTAGAATCCCAAAAATCCCCTCCCCTAGTTGTTGCCTTTGTTTTTGCTCAAATTACCAATCTCCATACATCACAAGAGATTCAAAATTTCTTACTCAAAGCCCTAGATTCCGCACTCAAAAAATACAATCTATGCAACAAAGCAAATCTACAAGGGCAATTTGTGCAAAATTCCAAAAGCTCATTCCAATTAGAAGTGCAAGGCAGTCAAAAAGAAATTTTAGAGTTTAGCGATTGTTTGCAACACTATATTCCACTCTCTTTGCAATGGGCTTTTAAGGAACTTTTGATTTTAAAATCCTTTAGCCAAGCGCATTGTATAAAGCCCAAAGAAGATTCTATCTCCAACTTTTTAACTCCTTTGGAATTACAACTCTTAGGCGATAAGGAATCCTCTTTGTTTTGTGATTTATGGGCAGATTGGATAGATTTCAAACCAACAAAACTCACGCTTTTAAACGCGGGACAAAGGGTAGAAATCCGCGATTCTAAAGCCTTAATAAATTCCCTTGAACGAATCGCAACGCTTCTAAAAAGTGGAGAACGCGTTTTTGTCAAAACCATTTTTGGCAAATACGAATTGTTGCTTTTGGACGAAAACAATCCGCCAAATCAAGAAGAACTTGCCAATGATTTTTATTTTATGCCAAACTCACTTGCAAATGTCAAATTGCTTTTTAGGGCTGAAAATGAAGAGCTACAAGCACTTGCAACTTTAGAAAAACCGATTCTAAACCTTGCGCCAAAAGGTATTTTTGAAAAGTTTTTCCCCAACTCTGTGCAAGTGATTCTACCTTTTGAACCCTATTTGGTGCTTTTAAGTAAATTTTTAGAATCCAATATGGGCTTGTATTTATTGCCTCTAAGCCAAAAAAGAGACGATGGAATCTGTGAGTTTATCTCTCAAGATTCTCAACCCTTGACTTTAAGCGTCGCCCAAAACTCACTTCTTTTGCCGCATTGCTTTCAGACTTATCAGCCAAATTCTGTCGCAAATGCTTTTAGGCAAACCATTGCCGAAGAATCCCTACAACGCGTCAATGTATGCTATATCGGCAGAGAGCAAACGCTTTTTTGGGTTTATTTTGATGGGAGCTTTAAAGAAGCGTTAGACTTTAGCTTCCAAAGCAATTTAGGGGCGATTTTAGAAACGCTTAAAACCCTCAACCAAACTACACAAAGTTTGCTTAAAAACTTCTCTGAAAAGCACCCTTTGCTAATCCAATCACTAGAATCCTTGCCCAAAGATTCCATTCTTTCGCATAATCTATTGGATTTGCTTGGAATGTGTGGTGTTTTGCTTGGACTAGGAGAGGCTTCCAACCTCAAAAAAAGCGCCATTATTCTCATTGAATGCGCACAAAAATTTCTAGGCAAAAAAGGTCCGCGCATTGACTTTAGACTTGTGCGCAATGATGAAAACAAAATCATACTAGACACCTTGCAAACTTTGCGTTCGGTAATGAGCTTCAAACTCGCAGAGGTAGAAAATGAGTTACTCTGTTTTGGGATTTTGGATTCCTTAGCGGAATTTTTTGCAAATTTCAGTCGCGATATGGAAGAAAACTACCAAACAAAAGGAATCGTGATTTGCGGAGAATTGTTTTTAAACACGCAATTTACCAATCAATTTTTGCACTATCTTCCTAAAACTTCCGAAGTTTATCCTTGTCAAACAATGGAATTTACAAACTAGCCACCCTCGTAAAACAAAGCTAAAACAATCTATAATGCGGAATCTCGTCCTTAGAGATTCCATTGTATATTTTCTTAAGTTCAATATTATAGATTGCCCACCCCTTTACAAGAGCTTCGCAATGACAGAATGATATAGCTTTGCGATAATAGCACAATTAAAAGCGTGTTTCACTAGCCAAAGATTCATTAATCATTTAAACAACACACTTCCTAATCGCACACAATTACTGCCACAAGAAATCGCCAATTCAAAATCATCGCTCATTCCCATACTAAGGGTATTTGCGCCTTTATTTTGCAATTTCTCAAAAATCTTATGTGTAGTTTCAAAGCTTTTTTGAACCACCGCTCTATCCTGCGTATGCGCCCCAATACTCATCAAACCTACCAACTCAATATTAGGACAAGATTCCAAAATCTCCAAATAAGCCTCATAAGCAACTTCTGGCATAAAGCCGCTTTTGCTTGTTTCTTTGGCACTATTGACTTGCAGTAAAGTCCGCAACGACTTATTTTCACTCTGCAATCGCTTCTGTAATTGTTCTGCCAACTCCAAAGAATGCAAACTCTGAAACATAAAAGGATTCAAGCTCAAAAGAGCGTTGATTTTGTTGCTTTGTAAAGAACCGATGAAATGCCATTCTAGCGGGAGGGATTCCAAAATTTTAGATTTCGTCTTTAAATCCTGCACTTTGTTTTCTCCAAAAGCGCGTTGCCCACAAGCATAAAGCGCGGCGATTTCTTCCTCTGTGGAATACTTACTCACCGCAACCAAACGCACGATTCTATGTCTATCTGTAGCAATTCTTGCCTTTTCTATTTTTTCAATTACAGATATTAGGTTTTGATTCAATTTCTCTTGCATAAATCTCCTTAAAAAGGCATTGTGCCATGAATAATGCGCAAAACATCATTATACAATCCAAGCCCCATTAACCCGAGCAATACAATCCAACCCGCCATACTTAGGCGATAGAAAGTGTTTTGCGTTGGGATTCTTTTGGTTAGCATTTCATAAAGTGTAAAAAGAATATGCCCACCATCAAGTGCTGGAATCGGAAGTAAGTTTAGGATTCCAAGATTCACAGAAATTAGGGCAGTAAAGGCAAAAAGCGTAACGATTCCAAGCTCACTTGCTTTTTTGGTAATGCTCACAATAGAAACCACGCCTCCCACCTCGCTAAGCGGAACGACGCCTGAAATAAGCTTCTCAATGCTTTGTAAAATCAGTTGGCTAGATTCTAAAGTTTGTCCCCAAGCATAACCTAAAGAATCCAAAAAACCATAAGAAACGATGCGCATCTCACCACTAGAAACAATCCCAATCAAGGGACGCGAAATACTCTCGCCAAAAAGATTTTTGGATTCGCCAAACTTTGGATTCAACACGACTTGATATTCTTTAGAATCACGCAAAAACCCAATCTCTAATGCTCCCTTAGATTTCGCGATTCTTTGGCTCAAAGCCTCCCAAGTCCGCACACCTTGCCCATTCACACTAAGAATCTCATCGCCACTTTTTAATCCTGCAATCGCTGCTGGCATATTGGCTTCTACCTTGCCAACTATCGGAGCTAACTCATTTTTGCCCATTAAGCCAATCGCAACAAAAAGCAAAAAAGCCAAGAGGAGATTAAAAAACGAACCCGCACCCAAAATAATCAATCGCTGATAAGCTTGGATTCCATACAAACTATCGCTAGAAGTGTCGCGAATTGTCGGGTCAAAATCACTCTGTCCTTTGAGTTGGACAAACCCTCCTAAAGGAATCGGACGCAGAGAATATTCCGTCTCTCCGATTTGTTTTTTAAGGATTCTTGTTTTGCCAAATCCTATGCTAAAAGCCTCCACGCGCACACCAAAAAGTTTTGCCGCTAAAAAATGTCCCAATTCATGGAAAAATACCAAAAAAGATAAAACTAAAATAGAACTAATCAAGCCCATTTAACGCGCCTTTGCATACATTTTGACATAGTCATAACCCGAATAAAGCGTCAAGGCAACCGCAAGCCACAAAGTCGCCCCGCCAAAAGAATAATCCATTAACAAAAACGCAATCGCGGTGATTTGCAAACCGGTTTTGTATTTGCCTAGATTTGAAGCGGCGACTTTAATCCCCTTACTTGCTGCGACAACACGCAATCCTGTGATAAAAAATTCGCGCCCTAAAATCAAAAACACCGCCCACACATCGGCGCGATTCCACACCAAAAGTCCAATGAGTGCCGCAAGCATTAAAAGTTTGTCTGCCAATGGGTCAAAAATCTCCCCAAAAACGCTTGTAACATTAAAAGTTCGCGCGATAAAACCATCAAAAAAATCCGTAATACTCGCGATACAAAAAATCAAACAAGCAAAATAATTAATCCAAGTCGGGTGGATTGGCGGAGGCAAAATCCAATGTCCATACAAAATTAGCGTGAGCAAAAGAAATGCAAGTGCAATCCGAAGAATCGTTAAACAATTAGGCAGAGATTCTAATTTCATTATTTAAAGCTTGTTCCTCCATCAATCACGATAGTTTGCCCCGTTAGCCAAGCACTCGCATCACTATCACACAAAAACAAACAAGCTCCCGCAATATCCTCTGGAGCTCCCATACGATTGAGCGGACTTTGTTCTACTACCTTTGCTTTAATCTCTGCAAAATCCGGAAATGCTTTAAGTGCGTCTGTTTCAATAGGTCCTCCGCTGACTGCATTGACGCGAATATTGTATTCTCCAAGCTCCATTGCGGCGTATTTTACCATTGTTTCTACGGCATTTTTGGAGTTCCCATGCCCCGCGTAGTTTGGCATATACACGAGATTCCCCGTAGAGCTTAGAGAAATAATGCTCCCGCCCCCTACTTTTTGCATTCGCTTAGCGGCTTCTTGCGCTCCTACGACAAAAGCAAGAACGGTAGCTGTGTAAATATTATTCAATCCTTTAGGCTTCAATCGCATAAATGGCGCGAATCCTCCCACAACACTTTTACCATAAATAATTGCATTGCTGACAAAAAAATCCACCCTCTCAAAATCTTCATCAATTTTTACAAATAAATCTTTATAGGTTTCTGGAGCTAATACATCAAGAGGATACGCTCTTGCTTTAATGCCAAAGCGCGATTCCACATCTGCGATAATCTTGTTCGCTTCTTCTTGGTTTTTATTGTAAGTAAAAGCAACATTCACCCCATTTTGCGCGAAACGATAAAGAATCGCTTTGCCGATTCCACGCGTTGCACCACTAATCACTAAAGTTTTGCCCTTAAAGTTTTCTTTCATTTTACTACCTCGTATTGACTTAAGATTTTTTCAAGATATTTTAAATTTTGCGCACTTGGTGCAACCAATGGCAAACGATATTCCAAAGTCTCCAAAAGCCCACTTAGATACATTGCTGCTTTAATTGGAATCGGATTGCTTTCAATAAATAAGGCTTTATTAATAGCATAAAGCTCGTTGTTTAGCTCTCTTGCGCGGTCGTAATCATGCGACTCTAAAAGCACATGGGTTAATTCTGCGATTTTATTAGGTAGAAGATTAGAAGTAACTGAAATCACTCCAACCCCTCCACAGCTTAGAATCGGATAATTAATCGCATCTTCGCCACTTGCAATGCTTAAATCTTTGGCATTCATATTTAAATCAATCACTTTTTCAATGCTCCCACTTGCTTCTTTGACGCCATAAATGTTTGGAATCTCTTTGAAAAGTCTTAGAATCGTTTGGGTTTCTAAATTCACGCCTGTGCGTCCGGGAACATTATAAAGCATAAGAGGAATACTCACCGCGTTTGCCACTGCTTTATAGTGCAAAAACAAGCCTTCTTGCGTGGGTTTGTTGTAATAAGGTGTAACGCACAAAATCGCATCTGCACCGCAATCTTGGGCAAACTTCGCAAGTTCAATCGCTTCTTGCGTGGAGTTGCTTCCCGCACCCGCAAGCACTTTTACCTTGCTTCCTTTGCAAACACTCACCGCCACCTCAATACATTCTTTATGTTCTTTATGACTAAGCGTCGCACTCTCCCCTGTCGTGCCAACAGGCACAATCGCGTCCATACCATATTGAATCTGCCTTTTGATTAAAGATTCGTATTTTTCTAAATCCAACGCATTGTTTTTAAAAGGAGTAATCAGCGCAGTCATCGCGCCTTTGACTTGATTTGCTACTTGCATTGCTTTCCTTATTTGCTTAAAGTTAAAATCGTCGCATTTTGAGCCACAAAATACTTTTGCGCCACAGCAACAATATCTTCTAAACTTAGATTATCAAAATCTTGTTCAAAATGCAAGAGTGCGTCTAAATCATCACGCACAATATAACTACCAAACAAACTTGCCACACCGCTACTAGATTCCAACTCGTATAAAAAATTTGTGCGTAAATTCGTTTTCGCTTTTTCTAATTCTGCGACTTTTAATTTCCCTTGTTGGATTTTTTCAATTTCTAACAGAATCGCTTTCTCTAGCTTCTCCAAACTCACGCCGACATTTGCTAAGCCCATAATAATAAACAACCCATCATCTCTCAAGTCCATATTGTAGGCATAAACCTCTGTTGCAAGTCGTTTTTTATCCACGATTTCACTCACCAATGGGCTACTTCTGCCACCACTTAGAATCTCGCTTAATGCGCTTAATGCGATTTGGTCTTTATGATTAAAAGGCGGAATCCTAAAGGCAAGGGTTAAAATCTCCACCTCACTACTCTTATGCACTTTTACTCTGCGTTCGCCCTCTTGTTTGGGTTCTTGCGTGTGGATTTTAGGAGGAATTGCGCTTGTATTTGGAATCTTCTCAAAATGCTTTTTGACTTCTTTTAACGCTTCTTTTTCATCAATATCCCCTGCAATCACAACCACCGCATTTTGTGGCTGATAATAAAGACGATGAAACGCTCTTATGTCCTCAATGCTCCAATTTCTAATATCGTCCATAAAGCCAATGGGCGTCCAATGGTAAGGGTGGTAAATAAAAGCGGTATTAAAAAGCCTAAAATACAAATATCCCATTGGATTATTATCAGTCCGCCACAATCTTTCTTCTGCGACAACTTTGCGTTCAGGCTGAAATTCCTCGTCTTTTAGACTAAGATTCTGCATTAATTCGCTAAATAACTCTAAAGACTTTGTGAGATTGTGTGTGCTAGATTTGACATAATAATGCGTGTAATCAAAACTCGTAGCCGCATTAGTAGAACCCCCAAAACCCTTAACGATTCTATCAAACTCACCTGCTTTTAGGTTTTTGGTAGATTTAAAGTTAAGATGTTCTAACATGTGTGCAATTCCACTTTTGCCCATAATTTCATTGCGACTACCGACTTTATAAAATATATCGGTTGTAATAACGCCACTTTGATTTTTAAGCGGGATAATCACGACTTCCAAACCATTTTTAAGTCTTGTTTGATAGTGCTTTGGAAGCACGGATTTAGCGGTATTTTCTGCCATTAAAACTCCTATTAAAAAGAATGGGATACAAAAAATCTTTAAAAGAATGCGTCCAAATCTCATAAATCTACGCCTATTGCCTCACTGATATGATTAAATCCATCACGCTCTAAGTGGCTTTTTAAACCCAAATTGATTTGCCTTACCAAGCTTGGACCTTCAAAAATCAGCGCACTTAAAACCTGCACAAGATTCGCACCTAAACGAATCCTTGTATAGGCTTCTTGCGCATCTGCGATTCCGCCCACACTAATTAATGTAGTTTTTTGGTTTTTGGTTTTCAATGCTAAAGCGATTTGTCTTAACATCTCGCGACTTTTGGGAGCTAATACTTTCCCGCTGATTCCACCTTTGTCTTTTGGGTGTGCAACAAGACTATAATCTAATGTTGTATTGGTTGCGATGATTCCTTTTGCGCCACTATGAATTGCCGCTTCTATCAAGCCTAATGCGGAATCTATCTCTAAATCTGGGGCGATTTTTAGATAAATAGGCTTGTGATAGACTTTGCAAAGCTCTAAAAAAAGCTCTTTAATGAAATTTTCATTTTGTAAATCACGCAAATTTGGCGTATTAGGAGAAGAAAGATTCACACTCAAATAGTCGCTACTCTGCATAAAATGTCGCGCCAAACTCAAATAATCCTTAATTGCCTCTTCTTGTGGAGTTGTTTTGTTTTTGCCAATATTAATCCCCAATGGAATCGCAAAAGGAAAGATTTTATTCAACCGCGCATTGACCGCACTCACACCTTCGTTGTTAAATCCAAAAGCATTTTGGATAGATTCTTCTTGTATATGTCGCCAAAGGCGCGGTTTATCATTGCCACTTTGTGCTAGAGGCGTTATTGCTCCTAATTCCAAATGAGAGAATCCTAAGGCACAAAGCAATTCCACCATTTTTGCATTCTTATCAAACCCTGCGGCTAATCCGACAGGATTATAGAAGTGCATTCCGTCAATTTCTTGATTTAAAATCGCATCATAAATGCAATTTTTGCTGGAAAAAAAAGATAAAAACGACGGAATCTTTGGGGCGATTTTACTACAAAATTCCACGATATTATGGGCTGTTTCTGGATTTGTTTTGAAGATAAATGGGCGCAAGGCGTGATATAGTGTTTGATGTGGCATTTTTACCTCAATATTTTAGAAATTTCCGCTGGTTTTAAAAAATTCTGAAATTGTAACATTTTTTAATAAAGTTATGATAAATTTTAAACTTTTCTTTGCGCTCTTAGATTTTACATATCTTCTGCATTTAGCATTGCGCGTGATTCCTCACGCACTCTATCCATACCGATATAAAACTCTTTCATCATAGACAAAAATAAATATTTTCCCTTATTGGTTGGATAATACGCATTGCCTTTTTTGATGATATTACCGCTCAAACGCAAAAATGCAATTTCTTTGAATAAATCCTTTTTCAAATCCGCACCATAGCGCGTTTGGAATCGTTCAATACTTGCTTCTCCCCCAAAAAGCTCTACCATTAAGCGATATTGAAGCTGCGCTTTTTTGGAGTATTTGCGCTCCCTCGCCACGCCCATTTTTCCGCTTTGGATTCTCTGCGCGTAGGTCTTAAGCGAAAAAGTATTAACATACAATACCCCATCAAGAAAGCTAAACGAACCCGAACCAATCCCGACATACTCATCATTATCCACGACATACTCGTCAAAAATCTCACTTCCCCTATGCGAAAAAGCCCAACTAGACAAAGGCACAAAATCATCTGCAAGAGATTCTAAAATCTGCGCATAAAGCCTTGCTTCGTTTTGCAAATCCACTTCTCCAATGGAACGCTTTAAAAGGCTTTTGACTGATGGCGAGGACATTAGAGGATAAGTAGTGAGTTGATTAGGAGCAAGTGCGCGGACAATCTCCAAATCTCTAGCTAACATTTCTCGCGTTTGATTAGGGAAATTAAAAATCAAATCCACATTCAAAATCGGTAGTATCCCGATTGCTTTCTCTAGCTTTTTGCGCACTTCCTCCCCGCTACCAAACTTCTCATAGCGTCCGATTTTGCGCAGGATTCCATCATCAAAGCTTTGCACACCCACAGAAAGCCTATCAATCCTACCTTTAAACTGCTCTAAAGTCTCTTTTTGCAAGTGATTTGGGTCAGATTCACAGGAGACTTCTTGCACATTAAAAAGTGATTTGGCTAAATCAAGCGTTTTGCAAAGCTCATCAGGTAGAATAGAAGTCGTCCCGCCCCCGACATAGATTGCCTTAAAATCATATCCCAAATCCTTTACTCTTCGCATTTCTTCGCGCAAATTTAAAAAATAATGACGCGCCTTTTCTTCTTGAAACAAAAAACGATTAAAGGAACAATAGGTGCAAAGCGTAGCGCAAAAAGGCACATGGATATAAAGCAAATAATTTTTGTTGGGATTGGGTGGCGGGAGGAGATTAAGCGCACTTTGTTGTAAGCACAAATAACGATTCGTTGCCCAACGCATTACGCAATTTACAAAACGAGTTGAAAAATTTTGTTGTATCATTGATAGTTTGCACTCTTTATTTAGGATTCCAAAAATAAAATCGGCGATTATAAAAGATATTGTTTGAATAAAACATAAAATTCAAGCAATCTTAACAATAATTCTTAACAAAGGTTGAGTTTTTAAATGCTATGTAGAATCCTAAAACAATCCATTCTTTAAGGATTCCAAACGAGTAAATAAAAGAATTTGGAGGACATAAAAATGCTTAAAGCACTAAAAAGTGCTTTAATTTATGCCATAATATCTAGTGTGTTTGCACTTGCATTTGTTGGCTGTGGAGCTGGTGTTGCGCTTTGGGTTTGTGTTTGCAGATTGCTTTGCGCTCCTTGCATACCATTAATGATTGAACCCATTAAAGCTTCTTCGCTTTCCATTGCTTTTTTTAAGACATTCAAATTTCCACTTGCTAATACTGCGCTACTATCAATTCCTGATACCATTACAGACTCCTTGTCGTTTTTTTCATTCCATTGAAATTAAAGAATGTTAAATTATATATCGTCATTCTTTATGATTTTATGAGATATAAAATCTTTATTTATTTCCCTTTTATTAATTTATTTTTGCTAAAATAAAATCAATAAAATTATTTTTTTAGGAAAGGAAAATCCATGAAAAAGCTTTTAAAGGTTTTAGGAATCCTTATTGTTGCATTATCGATTATCATCGGCGGAGTTTTGGCGTGGCTCTTCTCAAGTAGCGGAAATGAATTTTTGAAAAACAAAATCACACAAATTGCCAACGAACAAGCCCCTATTGGCTTAGAATTTACCCATTTTAAGCTTGGATTCAACTCCTATGCTTTTAGCATCACAGATAAGCAAAAATCCCAAATTGCGCTTAATGGAGATTATTCTTTATTTACTCTTAACACCAATGCAAAAATCCACGCAGTCATCAATGATTTAAGTCCTTATGAACAACTCATCGGAATCAAACTTAATGGCGGAATCGGCTTAAATGGAGAAATTATCAAACAATCTAGCAGTTTAGATTTCAAAGCGGATATTACTGCCTTTAAAAGCACAATCCACGCGGATATTACATTGGATAATTACAGCCCCAAACGCCTTTTCCTAACAAGCCCCAATGGTATTGATGTAGAATCTCTCCTTGCCTTTTTAAATCAACCCAAATACGCAAGCGGTAAGCTTTTATTAAACGCAGATATGGATATTTCCAACCTTAGCGCACCAAGCGGGGGATTCCAAATCGCTTCTAGTGCGCTTTCTCCTAATGTTTCATTTCTTAACAAAACTTATGGAATCGCATTGCCAAATGATCCTATTAAACTCGCAATTAATGGACAAGCGCAAAAAGATTCTATCATCACAACCTTACTTGCAACTTCAAGCTATTTAAATCTCAAATCTGATAATTTACAAGCAAGTTTGAAGGATTACGCAACTAATGGGGAAATCCAAATCAAGCTTGAAAAAATCGGTATGAGTGGAATCATGCTTAAATCCCCTATAATGGCAAATATCAACCTCAAATCTAGCAAAATCACAAACCAAGAGGCAACCCTCGCACTCAACCTCATCACCCAGCCTATTTTAGCGCATATTAGCCTACCCAATTATACGCCAAAGGATTTAACGCTTAGTGCGCAAGATTTGAATCTACAAGAAATCCTAAATCTCGTCGCTAAATACACAAATTCCGCTCCCTATGACGCAAGTGGAATCCTTAGTTTAAATGCCAAAGTAGATAAGATTGATTTAGAGAATCTCAACTATGATTTAAATGCAAAGCTTAGCGGCACGATTGCAGACTTCAAATATCAAGGAATGCAACTTGCCAACAACAACCAACTTAACGCGCAAATCAGCGGGGATTCTAAGAAGCTCAAAGCGCAAATCCAAAGCGATTTGTTTGATTCTAAACTCGCAGCCAATGCTGTTTTAAACGATTACGCACCCACCAATATAGAATTAGATATTAACAATCTCAATCTGCAAAAACTCGCTAAATTGTTTGATTATGGCGTAACAGGGCAGCTCAATGCAAAAGCAAATCTCAAAAACTTTAAGGATTCTAACTTTGATGGTGATTTTGAAGTTAATTCCGACCAAATCACCCTTACCAAAGCAACGCTCAATTCCTTAAGTGGAATGGATTTCAAACAAGATATTGCCTTAGCATTAAAGGGTAGCGGAAGCCTTAAAAATGGCAATGGAAGCGCACAGATTCAAGCCAATGGCAAAGATTTGAACCTAGAAATTAGTGATGCTAAAATCAATCTAAAAGATAATGCTTATAGCGCGAATTTCAGCTTCAATACGCCAGAAATTGCCAATATCAATCCGCTCTCTTTAGGGTTAAAAGGCGCACTCTCCTTAAAGGGAAGCGCAGGATTGGCTAAAGAAATCCCAAGTTTTAACCTACAAAACAAAGATTTTGGGGACTTAGACATTCGCCTTGAAAACGAAAAGCTCACTCTAAAAGGCACGGACTTAAATGTGAAAAAGATTGCAGATTTCACCGGCAATGGCAAATTAGTCAAAGGCGGAATCCTCAATGCAAATGCGGATTTGACCATTAAAGGAAATGACGCGAAAACAATCCTAAAAAACCTCAATGGAATCGCGGAAGTCAATAGTAAGAATTTGGAAATTTATAGCGTGGATATTGATGGACTTGCAAGTAACTTTGAAAAATCCACCAACATTAGCCTACTAGATGTCGGCGCATTTGTCCTTGCCGGTCCTCTAGGCATTGCCGCAACCAAAGGAACAAATGTAAGTATGCTAGGATTCAATGCAATAGTAGAATCCAAAAGCCTTATCAAGGAATTAGAAGCGAAATTTAATCTCAAAAATGGAATCGCAACTGCGCAAGATGTTGCCTTTGCCACAGGTAAAACAAGAATAGCCGCTGTGGGTGCAATCAATCTCAACAACAATGCGTTTCAAAATTTCACGATTGGTTTGTTAGATGATAAAGATTGTGCGAAATATTCCCAAAATATCAAAGGCACATTGGAGAATCCAAAGATTGAAATCACGCAAACAACAATTTCCACAGCGGTCAATCTCGCCACTTCACTTTTTGGGCAAATCAAAAAAGGAGCGCAAAGCGTGGCAAAACCCGTTATTGGTGAAAGTGAGCAATGCAAACCTTTCTATCATGGAAGCGTCAAACACCCAAAATAATGAGAGATTCCACCTTTAATTTCATTCGCAAACAATCCCACAGCATAGAGGCTAAACTCTTCCTCTGTGGAATCGCATTATTGGCGATTTTTGGGATTGCAATTTTGATTTGTTTGTTTCTCCAAAATGGCTTGGGCGATAAACTCTTAAGCGTTGGTTTAAGCTCCCTTGTTTTTGGGAGAGCCGCTGGAATCTCTCTAGCTTTGGCATTAGGATTCAACGCGCTTTGGGCTACGATTTTGAATATCTACATTGAAAACACAATGGTTGTGATTCTTTATCCTTTGTTTGTATGGAGTGTGCAAGGAATCCGCACTTTTCAAAAAACCGAAAATTTTTTCAATTCTATCAACGCAATTGCGCAAAAATACGAAAAACTACTCAAACGCTATGGAATCCTCGGCTTATTTTTATTCGTATGGTTGCCCTTTTGGCTCACAGGTCCTATTGTAGGCGCAGCCATCGGATATTTTATGCGCTTACAAGTTTGGCTAAATCTCTTTGTGGTTTTAAGCGGGACGAATCTCGCAATTGTGTGTTGGGCGTATTTATTGGCTCGTTTGGATTCTGAACTTAAATATTTTGGGCAAAACTCTATGTGGGTTCTGCTTGGAATCTTTGTGAGTTTAGCAATCTTTGGAGCATTTTTTGCAAAATTTAAACAAAAAGGGAAACAATGAAGTTAATTTCTTGGAATGTCAATGGCTTACGCGCTTGTATGAATAAGGGCTTTATGGATTTTTTTAATGCGGTGAATGCAGATATTTTTTGCATTCAAGAATCCAAAATGCAACAAGAACAGAGTGATTTTATATTTGAAAACTACTATGAATATTGGAATAGCGCAGAGAAAAAGGGCTATTCTGGCGTCGTGATTTTTAGCAAACAAAAACCGCTTAGCGTAGATTATGATATGGGCATCGCCCACCATGACAAAGAGGGACGCATTATCACTGCACAATATAATGATTTTTATCTCGTCAATGTCTATACGCCAAATTCCAAGCGTGAGTTAGAGAGGCTGGATTACCGAATGAAATGGGAAGAGGATTTTTTGGGATTCTTGAAGTCTTTAGAAAAAACCAAACCCGTAATTGTTTGCGGGGATTTAAATGTCGCACACAAAGAAATTGATTTGAAGAATCCAAAAAGCAATAGAAGAAATGCGGGTTTTACCGATGAAGAACGCGCGAAATTTAGCGCATTGCTAGAAGCAGGATTCACCGATACTTTCCGCTATTTTTATCCCGATTTGGAGGGAGCGTATAGTTGGTGGAGTTATATGGGCAAAGCAAGAGCAAACAACACGGGTTGGCGGATTGATTATTTTTTATGCTCCCAAGCGTTAGATTCCAAACTCATTGGAGCTAAAATTTATCCTGAAATTTTAGGAAGCGACCATTGTCCTGTGGGGTTAGAAATTGAAGCACATTGATTTAGACAACCAAAGCAATTTTGTGCCAAATGCCGATTTTTTGGCACTTTTAGATTCTATTTTGCAAAAGATTTTGGAAGATTTGGGGATTCCACAAAAATCCTGTGAATTATTGCTTGTAGATAACGCAAAAATTGCGCATTTTAATGCAGAATTTCGCGGAATCCAAACTCCAACTGATGTGCTTTCTTTCCCGCTAGAAACAAAATTTAGCCCATTTTTAGGCAGTGTCATCATCTCTGTAGAATACGCACAAAGCGTAAGTGCGAATCTTCATCATAGCCTAGAAGATGAGATTGCCTTGCTTTTTATCCACGGAATCTTGCATTTGGTTGGTTTTGACCACGAGATAGATGAGGGCGAACAAAGAGCGAAGGAAGAGGAATTAGTCCGACAATTTCATCTCCCCCAAAGCCTCATTGTCCGCACACAAACACCACTTGAAGGATAGCAAATGCTAGGCAAAACGCATGTGAGTTTTGGGCTTGGATTAAGCGCGTGTGGAATCACAGGCTTTACCGCACTCACAAATACTGCTTTAAGCGGCGCGGAGTTAGGAATCTTTTATGGCGCAGTCGCACTGGGTTCGCTTTTGCCCGATATTGACGAGCCAAACTCACTACTTGGCAAGAAAACACTAGGAATCTCCAACCTCATCAAATCCATTTTTGGGCATCGTGGCTTCACACATAGTTTGAGCTTTATTGTCTTGCTTGGAATCCTACTACCACTCTTAAGCCTTTTAGGAGAGAAGTTTTGGAATCAGATTCCATTAATTGTAGAGTTTTCTAAAGCCTTTGGCAGTGTGCTAGGGGCGCAAAACCTTGAATTTTTTGGAATCGGTTTGTTGTTGGGTTGCGTTTTTCATCTTATCGGGGATATGATGACTTTAAGCGGTGTGCCTTTGCTATTGCCCTTTAAAGCGCAAAATTACCATATCACGCCGCCTTTTATGCGCTTTAGAACCGGTGGAATCCCAGATAAACTTATCACCGCATTAAGCCTAGCGGTTTTTGGATATTTGAACTTGGAGCTTTTAGGCTTTAGCACAAATCTTAAAGGATATTTTCCTTAAGATTATGCCATAATATCGGCACAAATTTGCGATTCTATATTAAAGATTCCGCCTTTGCATTATTACAAGAAGCGGAGTGACAAAGTAATCCATAATCTTAAATCTCGCCCTTAAAGATTCCATTGTATTATTTTTCTTGAAACCCAATCTTATAGATTGCCACGAAGCCTAACGACTTCTCGCAATAACGCAGTAGTAGAATCTCCTTAAATTCAACATTATAGATTTGCGCTAAAACGGGTGAAATTTGTTTTACAAATTACATGCCACGACTTCTACGAAGTCTTGCAATGACGGAGTGGTGGAATCCAAAACTAAGGATTCTGCTCCAATGCACGATTAAAGCGTTTTAGCGAACTCTAACGCACCTTGTTTGCTCAAAATCGGAGAAATTAGAATCTTAGCCTTTTCACCCAAAAGCTCCAAAGCGCGTTTTTGCGTGGTTGCGCCAATGCACAGCGCAGTATAACTAGAATCCCAAGCGAAGTTTAGCAAAAACGCTTCAATGTGTGAGGGTGCGCTAAAAAACACAACACAATCTCGCTTTAATGGCTTTTTTTGCGATTTGGCAAGTTTGATTTGCACACTCTCATAAAGCACCGCTTCTTGTAATGAAATCGCAGAATCCCGCAGGATTTGTGGGAGTTTGGACGCGATTTTCCGCGCACGGACAAATAAGGGCTTTTTGCCCTGCAAATGGGCGACTAGCTCCTTAGCAAACACATCGCCATACGCACGACTTGCGCTCATAAATACCCGCAAACCCAAATCCTCCAAAGCTTTGTTACACCCTGCCCCCAAAGTGAAATTAGGCAGATTCCGCCATCTTTGCATTGCTTCTTTTGTATAAGGCAAAGATTCTAAATTTTCTCTCAATGCCAAAACTGCATTTGCCGAAGTAAAAATCAAAGAATCGCAAACCTTTAGTTTATCCCAAATTTCACTACAAAAAAGTGTTTTAATCTCCAAAAGTGGCAGAATCTCAAGGGATTCTTGCTCATCTTGACACAAAATTTCGTTGGTTTTTGTGATATAATAAATCGTTTTCATCTGTTTATTGTAACGAAAAATTTATAAAATCAAAGGCGTCCCAAATGTATGTCAAAAATCAAAGCCTTGCTAAGCTAGTGAATTTAGCAAACCTAAATTTAGGCGAGTTTATCGTGATTGATTTGCGCTCTAGGGGGTATTTTCTCATTAGCCACATCAAGGATTCCATTAATGTAGAATCTTTAAAACGCATTGCATTTATTGCGCAAGAAAATCCAGATAAAAAGATTCTGCTTTATTGCCATAGTGGAGCGACTGCGGCGGATTTTGGGACACAACTTGTAGAAATGGGATTCCAAAATATTTATTATGCCGATGATAATTATTTCAACCTCGCAAAATACGGAATCCCACTAGAGGGCGAGGGGTTATGATTGCTTTATTGCAATGCTTTGCGCAATGACAAGATAATGGAATCGTGGGCTGATTAGGATTGTGGATTGCTTCAGCGTCGCCTCGCAATGACAGAAAGTTTGCTACTGCGTCATTACAAACAAAGTAAAGCAATCCATACCTTAAACCTCAAAAACAACACATAAAATCTTTAAAAGCAAAATTTCTCTGTTTCAAATTGCTTTGATTGCGCCTTACAAAGACACAACAAAAGTTAATCACCAAAAAATCATCAAGGGATATTTTAAAGGTTTTTAAGCTATAATCAAAACTTTAATGAATAATATTTAAGAAACTCTAGGGATTTTTATGCTCAAAAACTCAAAACTCATCGAACCTGCGCGTCTTTGGACAGCGATTTTTATGCTAGTGGCAATCCTCCTAATCATCGTATTCCATCACCCCTTGCTTATGTGGGCAGTTCTTGGAGTGGCTTTTATGATTGGCTTTTATGAATCTTACAAACTTTACAACCAAACCACTCCAAGCTCTACTTTTCTAGCCTTTGCGCTTTTGATATGGTTAAGCCTTTATATCTTGGAATCCCCTGTTGGAGTTTTCGTGATATTGGTGATTCTAGGAGCATTCCAAAGCTATACCAAAAAGGGCGAAATCAAACAAATGCTTCCCTTTATTTATCCCACGATTCCCTTTATTTTTCTTTATCTGCTTTATTTAGAGGATTCCATTAATGCCATTATTTGGCTCATCGTCATCGTGGGACTTACCGATAGTTTTGCGTATTTTGGAGGTAGAATCTTAGGAAACAAACTCTTTGCCAATAGTGCCTTTTGCCCTACTTCGCCCAACAAAACCAAAGAAGGAGTTTTAGTAGGCATTGGAATCGCAACCTTAGTTGGCTCACTCGTAGGACTTGGCGTGTGCGGATTCTTCACTTCTTTAGTCCTAACGCTCATTGTCAGCTTTACTAGCGTGTTTGGCGACCTTTATGAAAGCTATCTCAAGCGACAAGCCGGAGTGAAAGATAGTGGTGCGATTCTACCCGGGCATGGTGGAATCCTTGACCGCTTAGATGGCTATTTCTTCGCTGTAATTGTCCTTTATACGCTCTTACGGATTGTGAAACTATGATTCTGCTAGGTTCTACTGGTTCTATTGGCGTCAATACGCTAAAAATCGCCAAGCGATTCCACATAGAAGTAGAAATGCTTGGCGCAGGAAGCAATATCACGCTTTTAAATGCGCAGATTTCAGAACACAATCCCAAAGCAATCCTTATCGCAAAAGAATGCGATATTCCCAAAATCACTTCAGAATTTCAAGGGGAAATTTACATTGGCAAAGACGGAATCCTCAAAGCAATCAGGGATTCCAACTCTCCGCTCGTATTAAACGCACTTAGTGGGTTTTTAGGATTAGAACCCACGCTTTGTGCAATCTCTTGTGGCAAAGTCGTTGCATTAGCAAACAAAGAAAGCCTTGTTGCAGGGGGAGAACTCATTGATATTTCTAAAATCATTCCTATTGATAGTGAGCATTTTAGTCTAAGCTATTTGTTGGGATTCTCTAATCTTTCTAGCTCCAAAAACCTTTTGCGTCCTTTTAAAAATCTCTATATTACTGCAAGTGGTGGCGCATTTCGCGATATGGAACTCCAAGAGATTCCACACCAAAACGCAGCTAACGCCCTCAAACACCCAAATTGGCAAATGGGCAAAAAAATCACGATTGATTCCGCTACAATGGTAAATAAGCTGTTTGAAATCCTAGAAGCCTATTGGCTCTTTGGCAGCAAAAACATTGACGCGCTCATTGAAAAAAACTCCCACATTCACGCGCTTGTAGAGTTTTGGGACGGAAGTGTGGTTGCACATTTCGCCAATGCTAATATGCAGCTACCTATTGCGTATGCTCTTTGTCTTGGATTGGGATTGCCTGAATCTTTTTTACACCAATTCACAAACGCACACCAAACAACTCCAAATCCAATTATTGAGCCTCTAAACTTCCAAACTTCAAACTACCATCTCCAGAACATTGAAACCGCGCGTTATCCTTTGTGGAATCTCAAAAACATTCTTTTAGAAAACCCAAAACTAGGCTTAGCACTTAACGCCGCTAATGAAATTGCAGTAAATGCGTTTTTGCAAGATTCCATTCCTTTTGGGGCAATCCATAAAATCGTGCAAGATTCTATGCAAACTTTTAACAAAATCCATTTTAACACCCTAGAAGAAATCCTTGCCTTAGATGAAGAAATAAGAAATTACGCGAGGGGAAAACTCGCACTTCATTAAGCTTGTCATTCCATCTTTTCTTAGTTGATTTAATCTCTCATTATTTATTGATTTACATTTTTTTGAAATAATACACATAAAATTTTAAGGAGCAACTATGAAAGCTAAAACTTTACTTTTAAGCGCGTTACTTGCAGGCAATGTTTTTGCCTTTGAAGTCGCAGAGTTACCCAATATCACAGAGAGAGAAACTCCCAACACTTCACAAACTAAAATTTATTCCTATTATAATTCTATCAAAGAAGCCAAAAATGCCGTGGTGAATATCTCCACACAAAAAAAGGTTAAAGCACCCAATCTCCAAGCACACCCATTGCTTAACGATCCTTTTTTCAAGCAGTTTTTCGGTGATGCCTTTGGCGCAATGATTCCAAAAGACCGCGTAGAGCGAAGTCTTGGGAGTGGTGTGATTATCTCTAATGATGGCTATATCGTAACCAATAATCATGTGATTGATGGGGCAGATAAAATCCTTGTATCTTTGCCAGAAAGCAACAAAGAATACGAAGCAAAAGTAATCGGCAAGGATTCCAAAAGTGATTTGGCAATCATCAAAATCCAAGCAAACAACCTACCCTTTTTGAAGTTTGCTTCAAGCAATGATTTGCAAGTGGGCGATGTCGTGTTTGCTATTGGAAATCCTTTTGGCGTGGGCGAAAGCATCACACAAGGCATTATTTCTGCACTCAATAAAAATGGAATCGGGATTAATGACTATGAGAACTTTATCCAAACAGACGCTTCTATTAATCCCGGAAATAGCGGGGGTGCGCTCGTGGATAGTCGGGGTGGTTTGATTGGAATCAACACCGCAATCCTTTCTCGCACCGGCGGAAATCACGGAATCGGATTTGCGATTCCCTCTGAAATGGTCAAAAAAATCTCTAAATCCTTAATAGAAGATGGCGTGATTGAACGCGGATATTTAGGGATTAGCATTCAAGATGTCAGCGGAGATTTGCAAGAGGTTTATAAAAACCAAAAAGGCGCGGTTGTGATTGCGATAGAAAAGGATTCACCCGCAGAGAAAAGTGGCTTGAAAGTTTGGGATTTGATTGTCAAAGTCAATAACAAAGAAATCAAAGGCGCGGCGGATTTGAAAAACATCATCGGCACTTTTAATCCAAAAGAAAAGGTAACTTTAAACATTCTTAGGGACAAAAAAGAGCAAACCCTCCACCTCACCCTTGCAAAAGCACCCAACGAACAACAAGGAAGCATTAAAGAAAACAGCGGAATCGCAGGGCTTGAAATTGGTGCGCTCAATGCAGAAAATAAATCAAAATACGGAATCCCAAATAATATTCAAGGGGTTTTGGTTACAAATGTTCAAGCCAATAGCAAGGCAGAAGAGCTAGGCTTTAGTCGCGGTGATATTATTATTCAGATTGAAAGCTTTAGTATCAGCGACCTTAAAAGTTTCAATGACGCGATGAGCCGCTACAAAGGACAAACTAAGCGTATGTTAATTAACCGCAATGGCAGAATCCTAAGCATTGTAGCAAGATAATCTTGGGATTTTGCATTAGTAGAATCGTGGCAATCTATAATATTGAATCTCGTGTCATTGTAGAATCCTCTTTTGTTTAAAGCTATAGATTACTTCGTTGCTTCATCCTCGCAATAACGCAGTAGTTAAATTGGATTGCTGCGTTCGTTTCACTCACTCACAAGGACGCAGTAGCGGAATCCTTCTGGATTCTATGTTGTTATTCATACTCATTTTTTACAATAAGCAAAATCTTTGCGCAGAAAATCAGATTGCAGATATAAAATCTTAGCAAAATAGTTTAAAAAATCTTAGTAATTTATCATTATGAAACTTGACAATATTAGACTAAAGTTATATAATTCTAGTCAATTTAAACCAAAATCCAAAAGGAGTTTTTATGAATATTTTAGAAAAATTAACCAATACTTTACAAGAAACTTTAGAGCAAGGAGCTTCTCTCGCACTCCACAACAAAAATCAAGAAATTGAACCTGTCCATCTTTTTTGGGCAATGCTAACCAATACAAACTCGCTTCTCAACCAAGCCCTTAATCGCCTAAACTGCGATAAAGGTGCGCTTGAATTAGAAGCAAAAAGCCTTGCGGGGAATTTGCCCAAAAGCAGCCAAGTCTCCAAAGAAAATTTAAAAATCTCACGCAATCTTAACGAGGCTTTCAATCTCGCCAATGGCTTAGCTACGAGCAATGGGGATTCTTATATTGCACTAGATACCTTTATCATAGCCAATCTACAAAACGATTCTATCAAACAACTTTTTAGCAAATATTTAGATTTAAATGAACTCAAAAAGACTTTTGAAGCTATGCGAGCAGGTGCAAAAATAGACTCTCAAAGCGGCGATGAAAACCTAGAGAGTTTAGAAAAATTTGGCGTGGATTTGACCAAAAAAGCCGCCGATGGCAAACTAGACCCTGTGATTGGCAGAGATGAAGAAATCACGCATATGATGCAAATTCTAATCCGTAAAACCAAAAACAATCCGATTTTACTTGGAGAACCCGGCGTCGGTAAAACCGCTGTTGTAGAGGGACTTGCACAAAGAATCTTCAAAAAAGAAGTGCCACTCTCTCTGCAAAACAAGCGCGTCATCGCCCTTGATATGAGTGCGCTCATTGCAGGTGCTAAATATCGCGGAGAGTTTGAAGACCGCCTTAAAAAAGTCATTGAAGAAGTCAAAAAAAGCGGTAACATTCTCCTCTTCATTGATGAGATTCATACGATTGTTGGGGCAGGAGCGAGTGAGGGTAGTATGGACGCAGCAAATATCCTAAAACCCGCCCTTGCAAGAGGTGAATTGCATACCATTGGCGCAACTACACTCAAAGAATATCGCAAATATTTTGAAAAAGACGCCGCTTTACAAAGACGATTCCAACCCGTAATGCTAAACGAGCCAAATGTCAATGAGGCATTGCAAATCTTGCGCGGAATCAAAGAAAGATTAGAAGCGCACCATAATGTTACAATCACTGATGGCGCACTTGTAGCGGCGGCAAAACTCTCCAATCGCTACATTACAGACCGCTTTTTGCCCGATAAAGCAATTGATTTGATTGACGAAGCCGCAGCAGAATTAAAAATGCAAATAGAATCCGAACCTAGCGAATTAGCCAAAATCAAGCGCGAAATAGAATCCCTACAAGTGGAGAAAGAAGCTCTTGTCATGGAAAAAAATGATAAGAATAATCTGCGCATTGAAGAAATCATCAGAGAAATTGAAAACAAAAACGAAAAGAAAAAAGGCTTAGAAGCGCAGTTTGAAAGCGAAAAACAGGTTTTTAACGACATCGCAAATATCAAAGTCAAAATTGATTCCCTAAGAACAGAAAGCGAACTTGCAAAACGCAATAGCGACTTCAATAAAGCCGCTGAAATTGACTATGGTAAGATTCCAGAATTAGAAAAAGAATTGGAATCCCAAAATCAAAAATGGGAAAAAATGCAAGAAGCCGGAACTCTGCTTAAAAACGCGGTGTTGCCCGAATCTATCGCTTCTGTGGTTAGCCGATGGACGCAGATTCCAATCAAAAAAATGCTACAAGACGAGAAAGACAGAATCTTGGGCATTGAAGAAGAACTCAAAAAAGATGTGATAGGGCAAGAAAAAGCACTCCATGCAATCGCAAGGGCAATCAAGCGCAACAAGGCGGGTTTAAGCGAATTAAATCGCCCTATTGGAAGCTTTTTATTCTTGGGACCTACAGGAGTTGGCAAGACAGAATCCGCCAAAACTCTTGCGAGATTCTTGTTTGATACTCAAAAGAATCTGATTAGGATTGATATGAGTGAATATATGGAAAAACACGCGGCAAGTCGTTTAGTCGGCGCACCTCCGGGATATGTTGGCTATGAAGAAGGGGGGCAACTCACAGAAGCTGTGCGTCGCAAACCCTATAGTGTCGTGCTTTTTGACGAGATAGAAAAGGCGCATCCTGATGTCTTTAATATGCTTTTACAAGTGCTTGATGATGGGCGTTTGACGGATAATAAGGGTGTTACGATTGATTTTAGAAATACGATTATTATTTTGACGAGCAATATTGCGAGTAATGCGATTATGGAGCTAAAAGACGAGAAAGAACGCGAAAGTGCAGTCAAAGACGCGCTTAAAAACTACTTTAAACCGGAGTTTTTGAATCGTTTAGACGATATTGTGATTTTTAATCCTTTAGGATTAGAGCAAATCACGCATATTGTGGATATTTTATTAAAAAGCATAGAGAAAAAACTACAAGAACGCGAAATTGGAATCGTGCTTGAACCAAGTGCTAAGGAACTCATTGCTAAAGTTGGCTTTGACCCAACCTTTGGTGCTAGACCGCTTAAACGCGCACTTTATGAGGAAGTAGAAGACCGCTTGGCAGATTTGATTTTGGAGAGCAAAGTCAAAGAGGGAGACAAGGTGATTTTCTACGCGCAAGGGGATTCTATCCAAACGCGCATAGAATCTGCAAAGTAATTTTACGATTCCACAGGCGAATTAGAATCTGTGAAGTTGTTTGGATTCCACAGGCTAATTTTTAATTTAGCGGTGGAATCTTGAATCTTTTTCATTTTATTTTAATAATTTTTAGCTACCATACTGATTTGCTTCCTTGAATTATTCAAGTTGCTTACGGAGTATAGCGCAGCCTGGCTAGCGCACACCCTTGGGGTGGGTGAGGTCGTGGGTTCAAATCCCGCTACTCCGACCATTTTTGGATTCTGTCGTTCAATAAATTATCCAGTGTTTAGTTTGTTTTGATAAGATTTGATAGCGTAGATTCTTTTCTTATTCTCACTATCCATCTCCTCACACATTTTCTCAAACTCTTGATAGTATTTCCACGATTCTATGATGTCTGGGCGCATTTGTTTGATATAGACAAATCCCTCATCAAAGTATTTTTTATAGATATTTCTTGCCTCTTTGTGTTCTTTTAGATATTCTAGGATTTGTTGTTCGGTTACTTTGTTGGATTCTACACTCTGCGTTTTTTCTTTAAGTGCAATGATGTATTGCTGGAGTTTTGATTTGGTAGATTCTAAATCCTCTTTTGCTAGAAGTTTGGATTCTAAACTCGTCACAATAAAAAATCCTATCTTTAAACCACACAAATCAAGCTCCAATGCAGAAGTTATATCTATCTTGTCCTTTGGCGCAGACAATGTTTGTTGCACTAAAATAAGAATATCATCAATTTTAAAAGTAATGGGAAGCAAATATCTGTATTGATCGTTAATCTTTGATTCAAAAAATCCTCTATCTTCTTCTTTTGGAGTTGGCAATCCAAACTCTTTAGAAAGTCTTACCATTGTATCAAAAGTGCGCCTCCCGACAATCTCTTGCATATCAAGGTAGCGAATATTATCAAGATTTGGAATCTTTGAGAGGATTTGAGAATATTGAAAAATATTAATTTTGCCATATATATCAAAATCTAATATTTGTATTTGTGGTGTTTGATCGATATTGTTTGCCTTATCTTTGTAATAATAAATTCTATCTACTGCCAAATCCAACTCCGTTAATTTATAAATCACTTGATTGCTTGGCTTTGGTCTTCCGTGATTAACTTCGTGTTTCATTCTTGCAATAGGGTCTCTTACTAACATGATGCAGGGGACTTTTGAATCCATTAAAGAAAGGATTTTTTCGTTATTATAACTACTAAATGTCCATTCTGTATAACACAAAAGTTCTATTTTGTTTGTGATTAATTTGCCATAAAGTGATTTGCAATCAAGCCCATTATTTATGTTAATATATAGCATACACGCATTCAAGCGTCTCAAAAAATTTAGAAGTGCCGCATGCCCACTTCCTCCAAATAGAATCGCAAGATTATTATACCTCCTCGGCAAAGGCAGATTCATCTCCCAAGCAAGTTCAGCTGGAATATCTTGATAGCTTAGAATAGGAGCGGAATCTCTAAAGTGGGATTGTGTGTTGTGGATTGTTTCGTTTTTATAGTCCTTGCAATGATGTATTAATTGTTCTTTATCTTTTTTAGAGTCTCTTTGTGTTTGTGTATTGTTATTAAACAATAAAGAAGTCGTAGAATCTTTTAAGGATTCTGCATTAGGGATTGCTTTATCCACTTCACTTCCTCGCAATGATATGTTGGTTGCCATTGTTTCATTATGAGAGGCTTTAGCTTCGTGGCACACACTGCTTTGTAACAAATCCATAGTGTTAGTTACTTTTGATTCCACAACAGAATCTCTCTTTGTTTCTTCATTCTCTATAAACCATTTAGGATTGAGTAAGGGAGGATAAGAGGAAATAGGAGGTTTTTTAAATTCTGGGAAGAGTTCAATAAGCTGGTAATAGAATCTTGTATTGGATTTATGTTTTTGCTTGATTTGATAAAGAGTGAGAAGTAAAACACAAAAAGAAAGGGGGGAGAAAGAAAACGAACAAAAAGAAGCACAAAAAGCATTTAAAGAAGACAAAGAGATATGGTTGGGATTGTGGGAAGATTGAGATTCTTTTAAGTGTTTAGAGGAATTTGGGGAGTTTAAAGATTGAAAGGGTTTAGAAATAGAATCTAGGCTTTTAGAGGATAAATCCCCCCCCCCCCGCAGAATTTAAGGAAACTTGTGCATTGATGTTTGCTTTTGTATTGAGTTGAATATTAGTATTTGCAGGAATATTGGTATGAATATTTGTATTAGTAGTTGTAATTATATTGGTGTTGGTATTAATATTTGTATGGGTTTTAGGATTCTTTTGTCTTGCTTTGTCAAAGGCTATCATTATTATAGCAAATAATGAAGTGAAATACAAAAAGCTTAAAGAATATTGGATTAAAAGTTTGATTAGTGAGTATTGGTAACAAGCACCACAGACAAAAAATCTAAAAATTTTGAGAAGTCTGTAACAAAGTGGCGGACAGAGAGAGATTCGAACTCTCGGTAATCTTGCGACTACGCATCCTTAGCAGGGATGTGGTTTCAGCCAACTCACCCATCTGTCCTTTTGAATCAAAGAATCGTAATTATATCTTTTTTAAGTAAAATAAACCTTAAATAAAACTTGTTTTAAAGTGTTCAAAGCGATAAATGGATTTTTGGTATAATTTAAGATTATGGATTTGCAAAATCGCCAAAGAAGCTCCAACAGCGAGAGATTCTATAAAATTCTTTATGCGATTCCACTATTTTGCAAGGACTCTGCTTGAAAATAAGCCACGATTGGGTCAATCACTAAATCCAAATTGCCACTTAGCATAATCTCTTCTAAGCTATACAAGGTAAGCCCTACGCGATGGTCGCTTAAGCGGTTTTGCGGATAATTATAAGTGCGAATCCGCTCACTGCGGTCCCCACTTCCAACTTGCGATTTTCTTTCTTGCGCATTCTGCTCCATTTGCGCTTCTAGCTCTGCTTCATAGATTCGTGCTTTTAGAATCTTCAAAGCTTTGTCTTTGTTTTTGTGCTGGGATTTCTCATCTTGCATAGAAACACTAATGCCTGTGGGAATATGCGTAATTCTCACGGCAGAATCTGTCGTATTAACGCATTGTCCTCCATGCCCACCTGCGCGAAATACTTCAATCTTTAAATCATTGGGGTTAATCGTAACTTCCACATCATCAACTTCTGGCATAATCGCCACGGTGATGGCAGAAGTATGAATGCGCCCCTGCGATTCTGTCTCTGGCACACGCTGCACACGATGTGTGCCACCTTCGTATTTCAGCCTAGAATACGCGCCCTTGCCCTTAATGAGCGCAATCACTTCCTTATAGCCTCCGACATTATTTTCGCTAGAACTAATGATTTCTACTTTCCAAGATTTTAATTCAGCATAACGCACATAGGTGCGGAACAAATCACCGACAAAAATCCCCGCTTCATCGCCTCCTGTGCCTGCGCGCAATTCCAAGTAAATATTTTTATCATCATTGGGATCTTTTGGAAGCAACAAAACCTTAATTTCTGATTCTAAAATCTGATTTTGGGATTCCGCTTCTTTAATCTCTTCTTTTGCCAAATCGCCCAATTCTTTATCATCTAGCAAAGATTTATTTTCTTCAATGCTTTGAATATTTTGCAGATATTGACGCGATTTTTGCACCAACTCTTCCAAGTCGCTTTGCTCTTTGCTAAGCTCTGTAATGCGCTTAATATCTTGCAAAGTCTCTGGGTCTGCGAGAAGTCTAGTAATCTCATCGTAATGGTCAATAAAAGGCTGAAGTTTAGAAGCTAACATATTTGTGATTCTTTAAATATAAAAAATAAGTCTAACGATTGATTAGAGGAATCGCAAACGCAAATTAAGCGTTTGCCAAAGCAAGTTTTTTTACCAAAGCATTC
Source organism: Helicobacter sp. MIT 05-5294 (assembly GCF_000765675.1). GTDB lineage: Bacteria > Campylobacterota > Campylobacteria > Campylobacterales > Helicobacteraceae > Helicobacter_D. The sequence goes on from NZ_JRPA02000018.1 coordinate 31,876, forward strand.
AAGCGACTAACTTTTCTTGCGGCAGTGTTTTTTGTCAAGATTCCTTTACTAACATAGCTGTGGAAGTTTTGGTTGATTTGCTTAAAGACTTCTTGGGCTTTGCTAATATCTTTCGCTTCGATTGCTTCGCTCAAGGCTCTTGTCATATTTTTGATTCTCGTTTTATAGTAACGATTGCGTTCTGTGCGCACTTTGGTTTGACGAATGCGTTTTTCTGCAGATTTATGATTTGCCATAGCGGTGTTAATCCTTTTATAAAATTTTTAAGCTATAATTTTAGCTGATTTTTTATTAAAAGCAAATAAAAGGTAGAGTAATGAAACTTTTTGGGACTGATGGAGTGCGAGGCGAAGCGGGTGTGAAATTAGACGCATTTTGCGCACTAAAGCTTGGAATCGCAGCGGGAATTTACTATCGCGAACATTCTAAAACCAATAGAATCTTAGTTGGAAAAGATACTAGACGCAGTGGATATATGCTTGAAAACGCCCTTGTCAGTGGGCTAACAGCTGTCGGATATGAAGTTATACAAATCGGTCCAATGCCAACACCTGCGATTGCCTATCTCACGGAGGATATGCGTTGTGATGGCGGGATTATGGTGAGTGCAAGTCATAATCCTTTTATGGATAATGGGATTAAATTCTTTGGGCGTAGCGGTTATAAGATTGACGAAAAAGACGAAGAGAGAATCGAAAAAATCTATAATGATGTCGCAGGCTTAGAAAATGCCCAAAAACGCGGAAAAGAAGTAGGCTCAAGCAAACGCATTGACGATGTGGTAGGGCGTTACATTGTGCATATCAAAAATTCTTTTCCTAAAGATTTATCCTTGCACGGAATCCGCGTTGTGCTAGACTGCGCTAATGGAGCGGCATATAAAGTTGCCCCTACGATTTTTAGCGAACTTGGCGCGGAAGTTTTCGTTATCAACGACGAACCTAATGGATTCAACATTAACGAAAATTGCGGGGCTACACAGCCTTTAATGCTACAAGAAGAAGTGCGCAAAGTGCGCGCGGATATTGGATTCGCACTTGATGGGGACGCGGATAGACTTGTCGTTGTAGATGAAAAAGGCGAAGTTGTGCATGGCGACAAACTCATCGGGACTTTAGCCCTTGCCGCCAAAGAAGACAAAACCCTTAAAAACAATACTGCAGTGGCAACGATTATGAGCAATTATGCTTTAGAGGAGTTTCTCAAAGAACACGGAATCGCGCTGATTCGCTCTAATGTTGGCGATAAATATGTGTTGGAATCTATGTTGGCTCAAGATTTAAATTTCGGCGGGGAGCAAAGCGGACATATTATTTTTAGCGATTTTGCCAAAACAGGCGATGGCTTGGTGAGCGCATTGCAAACGATTGCTTATATTTTAAAATCCAAAAAACCCGCTTCCAAAGCCCTAGATTGCTTCAAACTCTACCCGCAACTTTTAAGGAATCTCAATGTAAATTCCAAACCCGCGCTAGAATCTTTAGAAAATTACAATGCACTCTTAAAAACAATAGAATCGCAAAACATTCGGCATTTAATCCGATATAGCGGCACAGAAAACAAACTACGGATTCTACTTGAAGGCAAAGAAATCAAAAAACTAGAAAAAACAATGAACGAATGCGAGGCGTATTTCAAAGGAAAAATTTGCTAAAGAATCCCAAAACAAAGAATCTTCAAGGCAAGGATTCCACAATGCGCAAGAAATGGATTGCCTCTGTCGTGGCACTTTGTATTGTTTTTGCGCTAGACCAAAGCATTAAATGGTGCTTTCTTTTGCAAGGCTATGAGGCGGGAGATATGATTTATCATACCGATGTTATTTCGCTTCTTTTGGTGTTTAATAAAGGCGTTGCGTTTTCTATGTTTGCGTTTTTGGGGGAATGGCTGAAAATCTTGCAAATTTTGCTGCTTGTGGGGATTTTTGTGTATTTATGGAAACATCAAGAGCTGATTGCGGAGTATTCTATCCCGATTGGAATCATCTTTGGTGCGGGATTGTCTAATATTTTAGACCGCTTTATCCACGATGGCGTGGTGGATTATATTTTTTGGCATTATAAATTTGAATTTGCTATTTTTAATTTCGCCGATGTGATGATTGATTTGGGCGTTGTTTTGATTCTTTATCTCGCTTTTTTAAGAAAAGATAAAAGTGTGTCGTGATAGAATCGCGCTTTTGCTTTGGGTTTAAATTGGATTTAATTTCAAGCAAGATTCAAATTCAAGCATTCTAAGCAAACTTTGAATAAACTAAAATAAATTTTTGGTCGCGTAGCTCAGTTGGTAGAGCACTACCTTGACATGGTAGTGGTCGCTGGTTCAAGTCCAGTCGTGGCCACCATAACTGCATTTTAACTTCTAGGTTATAGCAAATAAATGTGTTATTTACCAGCAAAATACCGCGCGATTAAGCGGAATCTCAACCGCAACCAATCTTACCATAACCTAGTGCGCAATCGCCAAAGCCCAAATTATCCTTTATTTGAGCGCAAAAAGCAAGAAGTTTTAGACTTTGGCGCAAAACATGGCTATTCGCGTAGTTGCCTGAATTTTACTTGGAAATTCTTAGCAAATTATGAACGAGCCAATAAACCAAAACCAAAGCTGTGTAAATGGTGGTATTATCTGTGGTATTGGCGTTACTTGGTTGGCTATTCATAAGTCTTTGCTGTTTGGATTTTGTGCATTGCGTTTTTGCGAGGAATGAGCGAAGCGAATAGCGTAGTGCACACTGCGTTAGCAGTTTGCCCATACTTGCAAATCCACACCTAGAATCTTGCCTTAAAGATTCCATTGTAAAGTCTCCTTTCATTCAGTATTGTAGATTGCCACAAATTGCGTTGCAATTCTCGCAATGACGAGAGACAAAGTCAAAGGCTAA
>NZ_JRPA02000019.1 GCF_000765675.1 Helicobacter sp. MIT 05-5294
ATTGTTTATTGTGATTGTGGGATTCTGCATTGTTTATTGTCATTGCGAGAGATTCGTTAGAATCTCGTGGCGTGTGTTGCGTTAGCAACTCACCCCCCCCCACACTTGCAAATCTATAATGTTGGCAATTCCTGATTCTACATTGGAATCTCTAAAGCGAGATTCTGTGTTATGGATTGCTTTGTCCTTGCATTCCTCGCAATGACAGAATGGTAATTCACGATTCCACTATCATAACTTCTTGCGCGAGATTAATTCAAAATCAATCCCGCAAGAATATAACCCACCAGCGCAACGAAATAAGCGCAAACACTTGTAAAAAGAAATAAATATACAACATATTTAAATCCACCCGCTTCTTTACCAAAAACCACACTTGCAGCAAGGCAAGGATTGTAAATCATCACAAAAAGAACAAACGCAATCGCAGCTTGTAGCGGAATCGCATTAGAAATCACTTCCATTAGCGTTTCACTCTCTTCATCAACTTCGCCACCAAGCGAATAAAGCACACCCATTGTAGAGATTACCACTTCTTTAGCCGCCAATCCACTTAAAAGTGCTACGCTCATTCGCCAATCAAAATCCATTGGGGCAAAGATAGGTTCAATCAGCTTCCCAGTCATTCCAAGATAGCTATTTTCAATCAAGCGTTCTTCTAAGGCAAATTCAAGCTTTTCTTTTTCCTCGCCATCAAGTGCTTGTTCAATTTTGGTTTCATAGGTTGCTTTTGTCTCTTCTTGTGCGGGATAAGAACTCGCAAACCAAATCAAAATAGAAACCGCCAAAATGAAAGTTCCCGCCTTTTTAAGATACATTTTTGCTTTTGTATAAATCGCAAACCAAACCAATCGCCAATTTGGCATACGATATTTTGGCATTTCCATTACAAAGGGTTCATCAGGACCTTTAAAGGCAGTTATTCGCAAAATCTTCGCAGCAACCAATCCAAGCAATGCGCCCAAAATATAGATTCCAAAAAGCCAATTGCCCGCTTGTTGAGTCGGGAAAAATGCTCCAACAAACAACACATACACAGGCAAACGCGCTCCGCAACTCATAAAGTTGATAATAAAAAGTGTCAAAAGCCTATCTTTGCGGCTTTTTAGCGTCCTTGTCGCCATAAATGCAGGGACGGAACAACCAAACCCGGATACAAGCGGAATGAAGCTTTTGCCATGTAAGCCAAATTTATGGAAAAACCCATCTAACAAAAAAGCAACACGCGACATATAGCCTGTGGTTTCTAGCAATGCGATTCCAAAAAACAAAATCACAATATTAGGCAAAAACAAAATCACCGCTCCCACACCGCCAAGGATTCCATCGGCTAACAAAGAGGCGAGAGCTTCGCTTTCTACATTGTCCTTTACCAAATCCCCAAGCCAACCAAAAAAATCTTCAATCATATCCATTGGCAACGCACCAAGCGTAAAGGTAAGCTGAAACAATGCCCACATAAAAAACAAAAAAATCGGAATCCCGGCGTATTTGTTAATCAAAATCTTATCAATACTTTGCGTATAATTCTGCTTTTTCTTCGTTTCATAGCGTATGATTTCTGTTACGAGACCTTGCACAAACGCATTAGAATCCTCTAAAAAAATCTCTTTATTAGAGGGAGTATCATAAATCGTATAAAGATTATTTAAGGATTCTTGTAGTTTTTGCGACAATTCTAGCCAAATTGGCTTCTCATGAAGAATCGCAAAAGTCTTTTCCTCTTGTTTAAGCAACAAAATCGCAATCTGACGCGCACTAAGGTTTAGGGATTCTATACTAGCGTCCTTTTTGCTTTGGATAAACTCTTCTAAACGCAGAATCTCTGTTTCAATTGCGTTGCTATAAATGCGTTTATTAGGAGTCTTTTCCTTTTGATAAGTCTCCACAATGCAATCTAGCAAAGATTCTAGATTCTCTTTCGTATGCGCAGAAACTTGCACACTAGGAATCCCTAAAAGCTCACTAAGAGCTTTAGCGTTGATTTTCACACCCTCATTTCTCGCTTCATCACTCATATTAAGTGCTAAAATCATCTTTTTTTGCATTTCAAGCAGTTGCGCACTTAAAAGCAAGTTACGCTCTAAATTCGTAGAATCCGCGACATTTACGATTAAATCATAATCCCCCCCACTCTCTACGAAATTTTTGGTAATCTTTTCTTCTTCGGAATATCCATAAAGCGAGTAAGTTCCGGGCAAATCTATAAACCGAAGAGTCCAACCCTGATGCGTTGTGTAAGCTTCGGCTTTTTCAACCGTTACCCCGGTGAAATTTCCCACTTTCATACTAGAATGGCAAAGTGCGTTAATCAACAAACTTTTGCCGACATTTGGCTGTCCTACAAGCGCGATTCTAATTACTTTATTTGGATTATTTTCTGCCATTTATCCTTGCACCCTCTCTACTTCAATCGCATTAGCTTCATCTGCGCGTAGCACAATGCAACTTCTATCAAGCTCCACCAAAATCGTAGAACCACCCAAAGAAGTCTCCACCTTTTTAATCTGCTTTGCTTTAGAGATTCCAAAGCTAAAGAATCTATCGCGTAATTGCTCATCAACTCCCAAATGCGTAATCACGCCTAATTCGCCGTCTTTTAGTGCATTGATTGTCATTTTATCCCCTTTAAACAAAAATAAATCGTTTGAAATTTTAGCTTTTGCAAGGTTAATATAATATTAAAATTGATTATCATTTTGTAGAATCTCTGCGTCATTGCGAGGAGCGAAGCGATAAAGCAATCCACGCTTTGGCATAAGTTAAAGATTCCATTGCGTATTAAGTTCAATATTATAGATTTGCATAGCACGGGTGAAATTTGTTTCACAAATTGCACACCACGAGATTCTAACGAATCTCTCACAATGACGATAAACAAAGCACGATGCAAAATCCAAAAATCAAAGACTCCGCAATTAAACCCTAAAGCTTAGCTTTCAAGTGCGCTTTAATAGGATAAAACAAAGGATTCTTGGAATCCAAAAAGAACGCATTAGGGTCTCTTAATAGCTTTGCAATCCTGCGGTAGATTCTAAAGTTTTTAACAAACATCAAGGAATCCCAGCTCCACCTACTAGAATGCTCCCTCAAAAACGATTCTTTATCCAGGTTAATCTCATAAGCAAAAGGCAAATAACACAAAGAATCTAAAGTATAGTTTTGTTTCTTAAACTCCTTTGCTAACAAGCATTTGTGCCCACCAAGTATCATTTGGTAAAAATGAAACTCATAAGTGCGCCTAAAGTAGCTATTATCCGCGCGTTTGATTAACTTAGTTTCTGGCACAAGATAGGAGTAAAACTCTTCTTTTAGGTAGCAAATAAACCTTAGCATTTTCTCCTCATCTACCTCAAACCCGTGATACATTACTGCATCAAGTCGCGCCTTTAGCTCCTCTTTGGATTGCGCTTGTAAGTTTAACCCATCAAAAGCATAAAATGCCCTAGCACAAAGAATTGCAGGTTTTTTGGCAATCATCGCATACATTCCCACGCCAGAATTTAGCAACACACACGCTTGGGCAATGTTTAGAAGTGCCACAATAGAGCAATCATCGGGCGCAAAGATTAAATGCGGATATGCCTTTTTGTTGATTTTTGCGCTTAAGGGGTGGCGTTTGCAGACAAAGACTACATTGTCTTTGTGATACTCTTTGGCGAGTTCTTCTAAGGATTCCAAAAATCCCTCATAGCTAAAAAATGGCGAAAAATACAAAATCGCTGTATCAGATTCTACTTGCAAGGAGACAAAAACAACTCGGCACTTGCGCACTCCTAGTATGCGCCTTAATTCCGCCTCCCCAAAGTTCTGATTTTTCTCCTCTAAAAACTCATTAGAATACAAAACATTCTCAATATATTCCAATGCCCTATCGCGCTGTTGCGCATTTATTGCGTGATTCCAAAGATTCTCATTATAGTTAGAAGAATCTCCCAAAAACCCACTATTATCAAAAAACCAAGCATTAGGAAACGCGCCCCGCTCAAAAACATAAAAAGCAATCCCCTCTTCACGCATAAAATGATAAATTTTATTTATTTTCTCCCTCGCATAAGGATTAAAAAGTAAGTAAAGCGTAATGTTGTGCTTGTCTCTAAACTCCAAAAATCGCTTCTCATTAAATTCCTCATCGTCAAAAAATATTTTCTCACTCGCAGCAATAGGCTCTCCTAAGAAAACGCAAGGTTTTCGCAAAGCATTATAGGCATACGACTTCTCACTATCTAATATACAGACTTTTTCTTTTGCCTGTGCGCGAATTAGAGTATCAAGCTTATTTCCTTTGCGCAAAATTCTGATAAAATTCTCTTTGTTATTTCTATGTGTGCCAAAATAGTTGTTTTGATTTGGTTTAGTATGCCAAAGATGATAAAGATAGATTCCATACATCATTGCTTCTAGCCCTACTATCGCATACCACGCACGGAATCCCTTAAATGCACCAAATTTCCAATTTCTAGCAAAATATTCTAATTCTTTAGGCAGAATCTCAAAAACAGCATAAGACTTAAGCAACCTAGATAAAAATTCAAAATCCTCACAACCATATCCTAAAAAATCCTCATTATATCCACCAAGCTCCCAAAAAGTATAGGTGTTTAACACAATAGATGAGGAAGTAGGCATAAACCATTCTATGTTTTCTTTATTTTGATTCAAATTCAGCTGATGAATGATTTGCTCCTCACAAATCTCGTGCTTTAAGAATCTCTGTGTGCCACTCTCACTCAAAAACACACAAGGCAAAACCAAAAAACTAGCTGGATTCTCTACAATTCTTTTTGCCTCTATCATTTTTAGGATTTTCTCCAGCATTTGAGGACTAAGCACACAATCCACATCTAACACCATTAAAGTAGGCGTGGTTACAAACCGCGCTCCATAATTCCTACACGAAGAGGGGCAAAACACACCGCACTCTTGCCCTTTGGCGTCTTTTAGGTAAATATGTCCGCAAGATTCCATGAAGTGTGCAATCTCCAAAGACTCCTCTAAAGATACAGAAGAATACCCTTCAACAAAGAGATAACGCACTTTGCCCTCGCTTTTGTATTCTTTAGCTTTTTCTAGCACTCTTTGCGCAATAAACTCACGCTCTTTACTTAGCCCAAATGGGATAATGATAGAAAGTATTGGCATACGAACCCTTGAATTTTTTTCAAATTATAGTTTTTCAATAATTAAATTATTCTTTTACGATAATTAAAAGCTTAAAATTATAGCTTTAATATAAAAGAGTTCCAATGAAAGTAATAGAAAGAATCAATGAGATTTTAAAAGAAAAAAATATGAGCAAAAAGGAACTAGCGCACCGCTTGATTGACTTTGGACTAAAAGCACATAAAACAGGTGAGATTCCGAGTATCTCAAGTATTTATGCTTATCTCAATGGCAATATAGACTTAAAAGCTGATATGATTCCTTATATCGCAGACGCTTTGGGTATCTGTGAGCAAGAGTTGTTTTCTAGCTCCAAAGAATCCCTAAAACTTGTTGCGAAATTTTATAACAGAAATAGTGATTATAGACACTATGAAAAAATTATAGAACTCTTAGAATACCTCCCGCCAAAAACCCTAAATATCCTAGAGGATATACTAATCCAAAACAAGAAAACAATACAAAATCTAAATGAAAATATCAACTCTATCCAAAAGGATTCTTAAAATTATATCCCCACGACATCACAAAATATTCGCGCCCTGCACCCTTGCTAAAGCCCAAAGCTACCACCTGTCATTGCGAAGCCATTGTAGGGGGCTGTAACAATCCATAATTCGGAATCTCGCCTTAGAGATTCCATTATGGAATCAAAGAGGGCTAACACTATGGATTGCCACGAATTGCGTTGCAATTCTCGCAATGACGATAAACAAAGCACAATGCAGAATCTCACAATCATCACACAAAGAGATTCAAAAGCACAAAAGCGCGGGAGGAGTGAAAGCTATTTTACGCTTCCTTTTCCCATTGTAGAATCGTATCTTTTTGGGCGATGAAGTTATCAAAATGATGAGAACCACCCTCTTCAATAATTAGTTTAGAATCTTTAAATTTCTGCGCTGCGATTCTATAATCTAGCACTTGATCGCCACTTTGCAAAAGCACACAATAAAGTTCGGGCGTAATAGAATCCACAAAATATTTTTTAAGACTCTCTACCAAATCCAAACTCCAAAAAAACGAAGTGTTATTATAAGTAACATCAATACGCCCAATAGCGGGTAGCAGGGTTTTATAAGCATCAACAACGGGATTAACAAGCACGGCTTTTAAGTGATATTTCTGCGCTAAAAATGTCGCATAATAGCCGCCAAGAGAGCTTCCAACAAGACAAATTTTATTTTCTTTAGAATGCTCCAAAATCAGCGATTCTGCAAGAGAAATCGCCAAATCAGGAACATAGGGGAGATTCGGCGTTAGTGCATTAGGGGCAAATGAGGCAATCAATTTGCCTTTATAACACAACCCCACGCTACGAAATCCATGCAAATAAAGCAGCAAATCTTCCCCTTTAATTCTTTATTTCACAGCTTTTAATGCTGCTTCATAATCCGGTTCGCTTGTGATTTCGCTCACGATTTCTTTGTGCACGATTTGACCATCAGGATTGACAACAAAAACCGCGCGTGTGAGTAAGCCTTCCAATGGAGAACCCGCCAAAACTACGCCATAAGAATCGCCAAAGTCTTTGTTTCTAAAATCACTCAACGCAGTTACATTTTCAATTCCTTCTGTGGAACAGAATCTTCCCTGCGCGAAAGGCAAATCAAGTGAAACAACGAAAACTTGCGCATTGGCAATACTTGCTGCTTTTTCGTTGAATTTGCGTGTTTGTGTTGCGCAAACTCCTGTATCTAGTGAGGGAACAACATTGATAATTTGGTATTTACCACTCGCACCACCCACACTTTTAATGCTCAAATCTCCAGCGACCAAATCCACTTTAGGAGCTTTATCTCCGACATTGACTTCTTTTCCTGCAAGAGTTACTGCATTTCCTTTAAAAGTTACCATTTTCATTTCCTTAAAATTTTTCTAAAATTGGAGATTTATTATTAAATAACGAAACTAAAATTTAGATTAAAATGCGTCAATTCTTGGACGAGTTTGTAAAGTTTCCACAGAAGCAAACTCGTTTCTCCGATAAGATTCTATCGCCACACGCCCAATCATCGCGGCATTATCGGAGCAAAATTCAAGCGGAGCAAGCAGTAAAGTTGCATTATATTCTTTGCAAATCTTGCCCATTTTTTCCCTAAGCAAAAGATTCGCACTCGCTCCACCCACAATTCCAAAGGACTTCCAAGCATTGGATTGATTCGCGTTGGATTCAAAGAAGATTCTACATTTTTGCACCAAATGAGTAATGGCAGAATCCTGAAAACTTGCACACAAATTTGCCTTAAACTCTTCACTTAAGATTCCATTGTTTTGTTTTTCTTTTTCAATCTGCACCCTCACCGCGTTTTTAAGCCCTGAAAAGCTAAAGGCAAATTGCTTTTTACTACGCAAAGGAATCGGGAAGCTAAAAAAATCTTGCAAACCCTTTTTAGCATAAGATTCCACAATAGGACCTCCCGGATAGCCTAAAGATAGCATTTTTGCTACTTTATCAAAACTCTCCCCAAAGCTATCATCTAAGCTTTGTGTTTGGATTGTGATTTCTTCATAAGATTTCGCTTCAAGTAGCATTGTATGCCCACCAGAGACTAAAAGAACGCCCAAAGGGAAGCAAGAATCGCATTCTAAAAACAAAGAATACAAATGCCCTTTTAGGTGATTAACGCTAATCAAAGGGAGATTAAGTGCGTAGCTAAGGGTTTTTGCCATCATTAAACCCTCCATTAGCGTTACATTCAAACCCGGTTCTGTGGTAACCGCAATGGCTTTTAAGTCTTTTAAATAAGGTTTTGTTTTTTCTAAAATTAAAGGTAAAACTTCCGCGTGCAACCGACTTGCAAGCTCTGGGACAACACCGCCAAAAGCGGCGTGTTGTTTCTCTTGAGAGATTTTTTGATGAAAGATTAGCTGTTTAGAATCTATTTGGGTTAGCGCGATAGAGCTATCATCGCAACTACTTTCAATGCTTAAAATAAGTCCGCCCAAAGATTCCTACTTACGCATTTTCATCTAGCACATTAACGCCTAGACTTGCGAGTTTTTTATCTACTTTTTCCAAAGCTTTTTCCAAAGTTTCCTTGCTAATATCCGGCAAATTTCCGCCCCAAGATTTTTCTGCTTGATTGTATCCTCTAAGGATTCCTTCTCTTCCAGCTTTAAGCTTCTCTACATCATCACCCGCACCGGCTAAAACAAAATCCGCAATTCTATCAGAAGTTTTTGTAACGCCAAAGAATCCGTCTTCTGCGATTAATGCTTTGGCTTCATCTTGGGTGAGTTGTTGAATCGGCTTACCATCGTAGCCAATAGAGCTTAAATCCAAACCATTAAGAATGCTATTGAGTTTGAAAGGATCATTCATTGCGCTTGTTCCACCAAATAATCCGTTTTGTGAAGAGAAGTTTGTCTCACTTGAAATCGTAATGTTCATTTGGAACTGCATAATGTAGCCTGTTACCAAAGATTTTGCATCTACTTTTGACGCTGCTTCTTGGATATTTTTGCTTCTTTCCTCTGATGAAGTTTCATCTTTTTTAAGTGGGTTAGAACTCATTGCACTTTGCAAATCATTCGCGTATTCAAGACTACTTTTTGTAGAACTATTAGAAATATTCATTGCCATATTGTCCTCCTTGACAAAAATTTATGTAATAATATCGTCAATTTTTTTAAAAAGAGTATAGTAAATGAAAAAATTTTTTGCAGAATGGGAAAAACAAGACGGAATCTTGTTGTCATTTCCTCATCAAAACTCCGATTGGCTACCTTATTTGGACGAAGTGCGTTCTACTTATTGTGAAATCATTTGTGCGATTTTGCAAGTAGAATCCTGTTTGTTAGTTTGTGATTATGCGAATCCCACTTATGAGTATATCAAAAGTTATTTTGACAAAAAAAGTTGGAATCTAAATTTGTTGGATAATCTGTATCTGATAGAGATTCCAAGCAATGATACTTGGGCGCGGGATTTTGGCGGAATCACAATTGCCAAAAACCACCAAAATATCGTGCTAGATTTTGGCTTTAATGGTTGGGGTTTGAAGTTTGCTTCAAACTTTGATAACAAAATCACGCGCACATTAAGTGATCTTAAAATCCTAAAAAAAATCAAAACAGAAAATTTGATTTTGGAGGGCGGCAGCATAGAATCCAATGGTGATGGGCTTTTGCTTACCAACACGCAATGCCTATTAGAGGGCAATCGCAATCCCTCATATTCCAAGCAACAACTTGCCAAAAAACTTAAAAAAACTCTAGGAATCCAAAAGATTCTATGGCTAAATCACGGCTATCTTGCGGGTGATGATACCGATAGTCATATTGATACACTTGCGCGATTTGTGGGGAAAAATACTATTGCCTATGTGGAATGCACAGACAAACAAGACGCGCATTACCCTGCCCTACTTGCGATGAAAAAGGAATTAAAAAATCTGCGGAATCTCCAAGATAAACCCTTTAAGCTTGTCGCATTGCCTTTTGTCTCGGCTAAATACTATGATGAAGAGCGATTACCGGCGACTTATGCGAATTTTTTGTTTTTAAATGGTGCGATTTTGTTGCCAATTTACCAAGATTCTAACGACAATCTCGCTTTAGAGATGCTACAAAAGGCTTGTCCAAAGCACAAAGTGATTCCGATTGATTGTTCGGTTTTGATTCGCCAACACGGAAGTTTGCATTGCATTAGTATGCAATTCCCAAAAGGCACTTTAAACTTTAATGCGCTCAAAAATTTTTCTATCAAAAATCTTAAAAGCAAAGATTTTCCAAAGAATCCATAAAGTTACATTTAAGGATATTTTAGTAAAATTCCGCTTTATTTTTAAAAGCGGAAATGGCGAAACTGGCAGACGCACTAGACTTAGGATCTAGCGCCGCAAGGCATGGAGGTTCAAGTCCTCTTTTCCGCACCACTTTTTTGAATCCACATTAAAAACCTACATTTTAGAATTCTCCTTAGAAGTTTTACAAAGTTTATTTAATTTAATTTTACGATTGTGTTTGCAATAAATGCGAGAGATTTTGCGAGAATTTCGCTTTATTATTCCTCATATTTGCTATTTTTTGTATTTTTTATTAAAATACAAATTTCAATTTCAAAACAAAGGCTATCCAAATGGAATCCCAAAACTCTCAAACGCTCCAAACCCTACAAAATTACTTGGAAGAGATTATCGCACAAACCAAACAAAACAACTTACTCCAAAATCAAATCCTAATGTCCAATGTGATTGCGCATTCTAAAATCAACAAAAAGGACAAGCAAATTTTATTGCGCCTTTTGCAAGATAGAGATAGAAACTATATCCGCCTAAACGACAACGCACAAGTCTTTGATAGAATCCAAACATACCTTAAAGTCTTGCAACCTGCCAAAATAGCCAAGGATTCTTTAGTAAGAATCGGTGGCGCAAACGATGGAGGCTATGTGATGCTAAAAACTAAGCAAATTAATGGGGGGGGGGGGGCAAACCCTCTAAACAAAGCCTAAAAAGCCCCAAAGCAATTTCGCTAGGCGTTTCAGAGAGTTCGCCTTGGGATTTGAAAATGGCAGATTTTGGTTATCAAGTCATAGAATACGATGGAAGCATTGCGCACTCGCCCTACACGCACCCAAACATTACTTTTCATAAGAAATTCGTAGCTTCAAAAAATAGCGATTCCACAATCACTTTAGAATCCTTACTCAATGAGAATCAACTAGAAGATTCTGCGGAAAATATTTTGCAAATTGACATTGAAAATGTAGAATGGGAAATGCTAGAGGGCATTGATATTGGAATCTTGGCACGATATTTCACGCAAGTGATTTTTGAATTTCACGGCTGCAATCCCGAAGAAGAACAAGGATTCCAAAGAAGAATCACACAGCTAAAACGGCTCAATGAGCATTTCACGCCCATTCATTTGCATTTAAACAATCATGGCAAAATCTTTTATTCTAAAAGTTTGTTTTTTAGCACGAGCTTAGAAGTAAGCTATTGCAACAATAAAATAATGCACCATTTCAAAGCCAATCAAAAGCTAGAAAAAGGAATTCTGCAAAACTTAGATTCTCCCACTTGGGTTAGCAATCCAGAGATTCCAATTCGGTTCTTATGAAGCCCAAGTATAATGCGTTGTTTTAATTTTCAAAGCTAAGTAGGCGTCATTGCAAGAATTGCGACTCTTAACAACCTGCCGTCATTACGAGACTTCACAGAAGTCGTGGCAATCCATAATGATAAACTCAAAGAAACTCTACTATGGAATCTTTAAGGTGTAATCCTGCCACTATGCGTATAAATATTCGCCCTATTCCCACGCGCGAAACCTATTAGCGTTACGCCTGTTTCTTGCGCAGCTTTGATGCCCATAAAAGTTGCGGCAGCTTTAGAAATCACAATAGGAATATTGTGCATTACCGCTTTAATCACCATTTCAAGCGATAATCTTCCGCTGACATAAAGAATCGCATTTTTGGTATCTAACCCTTGCAGACGCGCCTTTCCCATCACTTTATCAATCGCATTATGTCGCCCAATATCTTCACAAATCAAAGTAGAATCCTGCAAAACCAACATTGCCTTATGCACACAACCCGTTTTATCAAACAACTCACTAGGACTTTCAAAGAATCGCAAATGCGAAAAAATTTCACGGCACGAAATCTTAACATCAGATTCCACAAACTTTTCTATAATATGCCCCTCCAAATTCCCCGCAACTCCGACACAACAGCCTGAAGTTAAGGTTTTCTCACGGAAAAGATTTTGGAGATTCTGCTCTATAATCTCCGCTTCTATGGAAACAGACTTCCCATCTTTGGCAACTTCTAAATACCGAATCTGCGAAATATCTCTAATCACACCCTCACTTATCAAAAACCCAACAATATGACAATCTTGCTCTTTTGGGATACTCATAACTGAAAGTAGCTTTTTACCATTGAGATAAAATGCAATCCGCTCTTCTGCAACCACACAATCTTCAATGGCGTTTAAAGATTCCCTCCCGAATCCTTCGGGAGAGATTTTTTCAATCTTCAATGCTTGATAATAGGATTCCATTATGCCGCATTGAGTTCTTTATAATAATAACTATGCAAAATCGCAATTTCCTCTTCGCCCATATGTCCGTCAATAATAGAGTGCAAAGCACCTTCAATCGCAAAGACAGCCATATAAATATGTGTAATCAATAAAGCAATCACCAAGAATCCAATCACATTATGTGCTAATGCCATCATTCTTAAAGTGTTAATATCACTGAATTGGAAGAACATAAAAGCTCCAGAAATCACCATTGCAAACCCGCCAAGTGTGCAGACCCAAAACCACATTTTTTGCCCTGCGTTAAATTTCCCCGCAGGGATTGGCTTTTTCTCTTTGCTCAAGTATCCGCCCATAATCATCAGCCATTGAATATCGTATGCTTTAGGCAAAGCACTCTTTGCCCACATTAAAAACATCAAAACTCCAAAGACTGCGAAAAGTATCGTAGCGATTCCATGCACATCTCGCGCAAAACGCACGAATCCGCCTCCACCTAGCTTATCACCAAACACCATTACCAAACCTGTAAGGCATAGCATCACAAAAGGAATCGCAGCGCACCAATGCACGATAATATTGTAGCTAGAGAATACGCGAATCTTCTTGCCGTGATTGAATTTCTTTTGCCCAATAACCATAAAATGCCCCAAGAAAGCCAAAGGAACTAAGATAATAAGAATCCCAAAAATCGTAGAGAAATAATGCCCTTGCAAGAGGGTAAAAATCTCTCCTAAGCCATACGAATTAGGAGAACCTACCCCCCAACTCTTAATCGCTTCCACTTCTGGACCGCCATAAAGCTTAGGATTCGCTCTATCGCTTGGCATAATCAAAGCATTATTGCCCTCAATGACTTCTGCATATTGTTTGCCGTCTTTTTGTGGCACACTCGGATTTGCGGCGTAAGAGAGACTAACTCCCGCCACAACTAACATTAACATTAAGATTCTAAAGAATTTTGATAATCTCATAGAATCCTCCTTAGTCGCCATACGCCGTTTTCCACACATTAGGCACAGCATTAGGGATATTTTCTCCTCGCACGGTTGCACGATGTGTTATGATATTTGAGACTTCCTCGCTACTTCCTGCAAGTAAGGCTTTTGTAGAACACATACTCGCACACATCGGAACTTTACCCTCTGCGATTCTGTTTTGTCCATAGAGATGATATTCTGCCTCACTATTAGTTTCTTCTGGACCTCCTGCACAGAAAGTGCATTTATCCATTGCTCCGCGTGAGCCAAAAACACCATTTTTAGGGAATTGTGGCGCACCAAATGGACACGCATAAAGGCAATATCCGCAACCAATGCAAGTTTTTTTATCGTGCAAGACGATTCCATCGGCACGAATATAAAAACAATCCACAGGACAAACTTGCGCACAAGGAGCGTCAGCGCAGTGCATACAAGCAATAGAAACCGCACTCTCTTTGCCGACAACGCCTTCATTCAGTATCACTACGCGTCTGCGATTCACGCCAACAGGCAAATGATGCGCTTCTTTACAAGCTACATCACAACCATGGCATTCAATACAACGATTCGTATCGCAATAAAACTTGATTCTTGAAAAATTTTCAAGATTTGTAGGAATTGTATTACTCATCTTTCACTCCTTATGCTTTTTCAATGCGGCATAATCCGCATTTTGTTTCTGGACAAGCAGAGTTGTAATCAAATCCATAACTTGCAACCATACAAGCAGATTCACCAATCGCATAAGGTTTTGTGCCTTCAGGATACATATCAAGTCTTGATGTTCCTTGATCCATTCCCGAGAAGTTTTGTGGCAACCAAACGCTATTATAATCCACTCTTGTAGAGAGTTTTGCTGGAACTAAGATTCTAGTATCCATTGTGCCATAAATCCAAAGCATATCACCATTTTTAATATTCATCTCCGCAGCTTTATCGGGGTGAATTTCTACAAACATTTCACCTTCAACCTCTGCCAAGTATTTCGCGCTTCTAGTTTCTGCACCTGTTCCCATATGAGCGACAAGTCTTCCGCTTAGCATATTAACCGGGAACTCATCAACCCAATTTTTGTTTTCGCCAAGCTCTTTTTGTCGGCTTCTGTATTTGATATTCGCCCTAAAATGGTTTTTCTTATCAGGGAAACTTGGATATTTATCTACCAAATCCCCACGCACAGAATGTAAAGGCTCACGATGTAATGGAATCTTATCATACCAATTCCAAACATTTGCACGCGCTTTACCATTACCATAAGGACAAAGCCCCTGCTCTAATGCCTTTTCTACAAGGATATTATTTCCAAATCCCATCGCAAAGCTGACATTGCCGATTGCTTCTTTTTCGGATTCTGTGAGCTTAATGCCAAGAGATTCCGCATTTGCCGCACTTACAGGCGCGTGTCCGCCGGTGAATTTCGCATCAGGCAATGTTCTAGGAGTTAGCATACTGCCACCACTTGGATTAGTAACGCCCCAATTCACACGGAATCCCATACCCCCGCGCATAACTGGAATGTTATCATTATACATTACAGGGGTTCCGGGGTGTTTATCACTCCAACAAGGCCAAGGCAATCCATAGTAATCCCCTTTAAATGGACCTGTCCCCTCTAGGGTTACCTTATCAAACATATGCCAATTTTCTTGATGTGCTTTAAGTCTCTCTGGACTCATACCTTGCAAACCAATACTTCGGATACTTTGAGTAAGCTCCACAGTCGCATCTTCTGGCCATATAAACTTATCTCTCCCTTTGGATTTAGCAATATCATAAAGTCTTCTTTGATATTCTTCTAAGAATCCTAATCTTTCTGCCAATCCAAACAAAAACTCCTCATCAGGGCGACATTCAAAGAGAGGCTCCATTACTTTAGAACGCCATTGATAGCTACGATTTGTTGCCGCTACACTTCCGCTTGTTTCCATTTGTGAAGCCGCAGGTAAGCAGAATAGATTGTCTTTTCTGTCTCCATAGATTGCCAAATCATTCACATAAGGGTCTACAAACACAACCAAATCCAATTTGTCCATTGCTTTGCGTTGCAAATCAAGCAAAGAAACCGTTGTCATACCTGAACCAATCACCACTAATGCGCGAAGCTTTGTTCCCGCATTATTTTCAGCATTTTCTTCATCTAATACACCAAACTTCCAAGTAGAATGCGCAAAGCCGGTTTTACCCATCATTTCTTTGTCTTTGAAACGAGAAACCATCCAATCATAATCTACTTTCCAATGGCGGCAGAAATGTCTCCAAGCTGGTTCGCCTAATCCATAATAGCCGGGCAAAGAATCCGCGAGATTCGTCATATCCGAAGCACCTTGCACATTATCGTGTCCTCTTAGGATATTCACGCCTCCACCATTTTTACCAATATTACCTAAGAACATTTGCAAAATCGGCATAATTCTAGTATTGCTTGTGCCAACGGTATGTTGGGTTAACCCTTGATTCCAAATCAAGCTTGCAGGTTTTGCAGACGCCATTTCTTCAGCAATATGGCGAATCTCATCTGCTGGGATTCCACAAACATCTGCTGCCACTTCTGGTGTGAATTTCTTAGCTTCTTCCATAATCATTTCATAGCCATCAACTCTCTCTTTTAAGTATTTCTCATCGTAGAGTTTTTTTGCAATGATATGATTTAATAGCCCATAAGCAAAGGCAATATCTGTCCCACTTCGGATTCTGTGGAACTCATCGCATTTCGCTGCTGTCTTTGTAAATCTAGGATCAATGCACACGAGTTTCGCGCCTTTTTCTTTTGCACGTAAAATATGCACCATAGAAACAGGGTGATTTACCGCAGGATTCGCACCAATTACTAAAATATATTTAGAGAACTGCATATCGCCAAGGTGATTCGTCATACCACCATATCCAAATGTATTTGCCACACCGGCAACTGTTGGAGAGTGTCAAACGCGAGCGCAGTGATCTATATTGTTTGTCCCAAAGAATGCAGCAAATTTTCTAATGTAATAGCTTTGCTCATTAGAACATTTCGCACTGCCCAAAAACATTACTGCATCTGGTCCACTTTCTTCGCGAATCTGTTTAAGTTGGGCTACAATTTTGTCCATTGCTTCATCGTATTTTAGTCTTGTCCATTTACCATTTTGTTTTTCTAATGGATAGCGCAATCTTGTTTCGCTTCTTGCTCTATCAATCAAGTCCGCTCCCTTGCAGCAATGCCCACCTTGTGAAATAGGGTGGTCTTGTGCCACTTCTTGACGAACCCAAACACCATCAACCACTTCTGCAACCACTCCACAACCTACGGAACAATGGGTGCAAATAGTTTTCACTTTTTTGGATTGCGGATACCTTTCTTTCAACTCTTGTTGTGTCGCAGGACGCATAGTTTTTTGGGTATCTCCCAAAGCCATACTTGCACCTGCTAAACTTCCAAGAGCGGTCATTTTCAAAAACGCGCGTCTAGTGTTGCGTCTTTTGATTGTTTCGCTCATTTTTCACCTCACCTTATTTTGCAACAGAATAATATTCATTCCATTGTTTTGTTTTTTGATAAAGAATCTCTTGTTTTGGGGATTTACCGCGAACGAGATTCTCACTTGTCCCTTTTTTACCACAGCCTGCAAGCATCGCACCTGCACCTGCAATAACCACAGAAGTTTTAGTGGCGTTTTTTAGAAATTCACGCCTGCTTTTCTCCATGCTTACTCCTTATCTTTAAGATTGGGGATAATCCCACGAAGAACCTTGAGCAAGAATCTTCGTCGGATTATCCAAACTTATCAATTTTTATTTTCTAAACTCATTGATAAATCTCTGCTTCAAACTTCATAAAAGATTCCAAAATCAACGCAACAGCTAGATAAAACTTCGCATCTTTACGCGCTTTTATTTCCTCTATTAAGCTCAAAAAAGCCTTGTGAGAAAATTCAAAGACTTCTTTTGCCAAGTCCATATTATCTACTTCTAGCAAATGGCGCATTAAACCACAAAGGAATCCCAAATGTTCCTCTGTTTCTTTGAAAACTTCGCTATTTACGCGCACATCACTTTGCTTCAGAAGACTTCTGATTTTTAATAACGATTCCGCACCAATGCAGTTTTCATAATAATGCGAAAGGTGCATACCGACTTGTTTTTCGCCAAAAGGCAAGGCAAAAAGCGTAGAAAATTCTTCTTTGATATTTTGGATTCCATTATCTTGCAATTCTTGCTTTAATAGTAACATACTTCCTTCTGCCTCTTCATTGAGCGGCGCATTGAGTAGAATCTCTAGCTGTTTTTGTGCGATTTTAGCGCGTTCGTCTAGTATTTCAAAGACCAACAAACCATTGAAAAAATCATAATACAAAATCCGAGCTTGTTGTAAATTTTGTCTTTCTTGAACGCTTAGTTTATCTAGCATTTGCGCTTCCTTGTTGTGCGATTCTATTATCGCCAAACATTACCTTTACTTTGCAATCAGGGCAACATTGAATCGTTCTTAGCTTTTGCGAATCATTGGCAAAAACACTTCCAAGCATAGATAGGACTTTGTCAATGGATTTTTTAGTGCTGAAGACTTTGCCACATTCTATACATTTAAAAGGCTCATCTTTAGCCAATTCTTGACTTCTAAAAGTCTTAGGATTTAGCCTTATCCCCTCTTTTTGGAGCGTCATAGCATTTTCGGGGCAAGATGAAACACAATAACCACAGGTCGTGCAAAGACTTGCATTAAATCGCAACGAAAAATCATCGCTTCTCGCAAAAAGCGCATTCACATTACAAGCACCCACACAAGAAAGGCAAAGAGTGCATTTTTGCGTATCTACTTCAAGCGCACCATAAAACACCGATTCTTTACGATTCTGCGTTGGAGGCACACTTTTTGCCAATCCATAATCTTCATCTTTTATCATATATTGCAATCGTTGCGCAAAAGATTCTCTATAAGGCTTATTGTAACGATTTTGATAGAGATAAGATTCCATTTGTGGCAAGTGCGAAGAGATTTGCGCTAAAGATTCCATTGCTTGAATTAAAAAAACGGAATCTTGTTTATAAATTTGTTGCGTGATATGGTTTAAAAACTCCATTGGTGCGCTTAAATATGGCATATAAACCGCAAGTGCATATCCGCTTGTCTGCACAATGCTTAGCAAATCATTTTCATTTAGCATTAAAAGGCTTGGCAAAACAAAAGGCAAGAAATCATCGGGCAAGACTTGATTTTGTGAAACCAAAGACGCATAATCTTTTACATTGCACAAAAAGACTTTTTGCCCTCTAAGCAATCCTATCATTTCCCCCAAACCCTCTTTGGGCAATTCTTGGTATTCCAAACAATTCGTAGGACACACTCCCACACACGCACCACAGGCGATACAATCAATAGGAGAAAACACCAATTCCATTAGGCTATCGTTATTGCCCACGCCAAAAGTCGGACATACATTTACACATCTCGTGCAATGTTTCTCGCGTCTATGGTGGTATTGACAAGCATTTTCTTGATAGCCAATCATTTCTTTGTATGAATAAAGACCTTTATTAGTTTTTAGTTTTTCTAAAAGCATTTCAGGGCTTTTGAAATCTGCAATATTATATACTCCCCTAAAACGCACTAAATCTTCTTCTTCAACAAATAATACCGCTTGTGCAAACTCCAGCACTTCTTCGTTATTTAATTTCGCGATAAATTCGCCAAAACGCCCACTAAAGCTTGTTAGAGATTCCCAATCTAGCATTACAACTTCAAAGGAATCTTGAGCTAATTTCGCGAAATCAGAGACGATTCGAGGAATCCCATCTTGCGATTCTTTAGTAAAAATCACCGCGAGTTTCGTCCCAATATCCACAGATTTATTTTCTTCTAACACAAAATCATCTGCAATTTCTTGAATCTTATTCAGTATTTCTAATTTGTTATGATAGTTTTTGTCTTGTTTATCTAAAAGCAAACTGCCAAGTGGTAAAGTTTTCACAGCATTAATGGTATTCAATAGATAATCCTTGATAATATTTTTGTCTTTGAATACACTATTCACTCTTGAAGTGGCATTTTATTCACTTCGCGCTAAAAAGTCAAGATTTTTTTAACATTTGACGCTATATAAATTTTTATATAAACAGCGAAATCGTGAGAGATTCTACAAAATAATTATAATCATATTTTATAATTCAACCATAGATTCTACAACAAATTTTATCTGCGAAAATAAAATAATTCCATGATGCTATTTAAGAAATATTTAATCGTGAAGTATAAACTATCCTTCATAATGACGCACCAAGTTTTGTCGCCATTATGAAGCTTTCAGGGAAGCTTTATTCAAGACTACATAAAGCTACTGCCTACTAATTCGTAGATTCCGGACAATAAGCCATCAACAGCAAACGCCGAAAAACATACATAAAGCGTTGCAATCCCCACAACAATCTTTAATGGTAAAGTTGCGTTTTGCACATAAATGCTTCCATCACTAATGAGAGGGTCTTTTAAGAACATATACACAATAAGCTTTAAGTAATAATATGCCGCAATCGCGCTATTAATCGCCATTACAAATGCCAAAAATAAATAACCATTGTTGATAGCCGCACTCATTAAATAAACTTTACCCCAAAAAACAGAAAAAGGCGGAATCCCTGCCAAAGAAAGCATAAACAATCCCATAATCACCGCTGCTAGAGGACATAAGCGAATCAATCCTGAAAACTTTTCATAGGAATGATCGTAGCGTTTATCCCAAATCTGCTCCTTAGTGCGTGAAATCCATAACATAGAGAAGATTCCAAGATTCGTAAAAAGAAATAAAATCCAATACAAAAACAAGGCATTATAAGCTTGTATTCCACCAATCAATATCGCACTAAATGCAAAACCAGCATGAGAAATAGAACTATAAGCTAACATTCTCTTTACATCTTTTTGCACAAGTGCCACGAGATTTGGAAGCGTCATTGTAAGGACAATCAAGAAATAGAAAACATTATGAACCCAAACAATATCCATAAAAATTCCAAAGATTCTAATCGCCACAACTAATGCAGCGATTTTTGGCACGATAGACATAAAACCTGCCAAAAATGAGTTAGAACCCTCATAAACATCAGGCGTCCAAGTATGAAATGGCACCAAAGAAGCTTTGAATCCAATCGCGGCAATAAAGAAAACAACGCCTCCAAGCACCAAAGAAGGCTGATAATTTTTCACTTCTAAAACCGCCCTAATCCCCTCTATATCCAAATACCCACTTGCAGCATAAAGCAACATGGAGCCAAAAGCAAAGCAACCTGCCGATAAAGAACCCATTGTAAAGTATTTAATTGCCGCTTCAAAGGCAGTCGCTCTATTGTGCATTGCAATCAAAGTATAAAGCGCGAGAGAAGCAGTTTCTAGCCCTAGAAAAATCACAATAAGATGATCGCTGCTCACCATAAATTGGAATCCCGCACACATAAACAAGAAAAGCGCATAGTATTCAGGATAAGAAAATTCGTGGAATCTATTGTAACTTAAAGTCAAAGGCACAAACAAAATTGCCGCAATCAGAAGAATCACTTGCCCTAAAAGTGCGATTCCATCAATTAGTATCAAATCAAAAAATGCCCTCTGCTCACCACTGATTCCAAAGCACATAATATAACCCAAATCCAAGCCCAAAAACAAGATTGCCAACATTGTATAAAGCTGCTTGTTTGCGCTATTTAAGCACATATCTACAACCAAAATTAAAAGCCCCCCAACAATAGCAATCAGCATAGGGAAGATACTAAAGAGATTCAAACTCTCCAATGAAACACTAAAAACTTCTAACATCTATCTTCCCTCCTCTTGCAAGGATTCTTGCGTTGTGGCATTGTTTTCTCCCTCTTGCATTTTTAGAGCTTCTTCTAAGATTTTAATATCTTCTAAAATCTCTAAACTTTCTGCATTTGAAGTATTTTCCTGTGCAGAATCCAATAGCAAATCTACACCTAAGAAACTTTGGGTCTCCGGAGTAATTGCACGAGAAGCCATTATAGAAAGCACACCCTCAACCCCCTTATTAATAGGAGCAAGAATTGGCTTAGGATAAACACCAAGCCAAATCACAATTGCGACCAATGGAATCAAGGCACTCCATTCGCGCTTATCTAAATCCTGCAACTTAAGATTCTCTTCATTCAAAACCCTACCATAGAAAGTTTTGCGGTAAAGATTAAGCATATAAATCGCACCTACAATAATGCTGATTCCAGCGATTCCTGTGAGAATCGGAGAAACTTGGAAAAATCCGAGCAAAGATAAAAACTCTCCAACGAATCCCATTGTCAAAGGTAGTCCCGCAGAAGCCATCATCATAATCCCGAAAATAGCCGCATAGTTTGGCATTACTTTTGCGATTCCACCAAATTCTGCAATGATTTTCGTATGCCGTCGTTCATAAATCATTCCTACAAGCATAAAGAGCGCACCACTGATAATCCCATGACTTAACATAAAAAATACCGAGCCGGAGATTCCCTCTACATTAAGCGCGAAGATTCCAATCATAATCACACCCATATGCGAGATAGAGCTATATGCTACGACTTGTTTCATATCTTCTTGCGCAAACGCAACCATTGCTCCATAGATAATCATTATCAAAGAAAGAATCGCAACAGGCATTAACAATGCCACACTCGCATCGGGAAAAAGCGGCAAAGAAAAGCGAACAAAGCCATAAGTTCCCATTTTCAAAAGCACAGCAGCAAGGATAATCGAACCAATTGTAGGTGCTTGTCCATGCGCATAAGGCAACCAAGTATGAAAAGGAAACATTGGCACTTTCACTGCCAATCCACAGAAAAACGCGACAAATAGCCACATTTGTAAATCTTTTGGAATCACACTTAAGCTATACCATTCTAACAAAGAAAATGTCCAAACGCCACTGACGCTAAAATAATAATAAGCCAGAAAAAGAATCCCGATGAGCATAATCATAGAGCCCAAAAAGGTGTATAAGAAAAATTTAACTGCCGCATAGATTCTGCTGCCACTTCCCCATGCACCAATAATATAAAGCATCGGCACTAAAGAAAGCTCCCAAAAAATATAAAACAAAATCATATCTAAGGCGCAAAATACACCAATCATAATGCTTTCAAGACATAAAAGCGAAATAATGAGTTTTTTGGTTTCTTGTTGCTCGTTTAAATAGATAAATCCAATAAAACTAATAAAAGCACTCAACACAATCAAAAAGAGGGAGATTCCATCTACGCCCACAAGATAACTAATGCCAAAATTCATCACTAACGGGAGTGAGGTTACAAATTGAAACCCTTCCGCACTCTTATCAAAACTATCCCACAAAAGCAATGCCAAGCCTAATTCAATCAAACTAATAACCACCGCGTAAGCTTTGAGATTCTCTTTAATCCCAATTGCTAAAATTGCTCCAACTAGCGGAAAAAAGATAAGCAAAGTTAGAAGATAATCCATGCGCCCTCCATATAAATAAATGCAAGTAGCAACAAGACTACCACGCCAAAAAACATTATTTTTAACATTTTAGAGAGATTTCCGCCCTGAATCCATTGCATACTTTCTCCACCACTATTTAAAAATCTCGCAATGCTATCAACCACAAAATCTATCACACATTTATCGCCACGCCAAGCAATTTTAGAAAGCTTGATATAGTTTTGTATAAAAAGCTTATCATAAAATGCGGGGATATAATATTGATGACTTAGCAGCTTATAGATAAAAGTCTGTTGCCATTTTGGAGAGAAACCTCCTTTTTTGTATTTGACAACCGCAAACGCAATCCCACATAATGCGACAAAAGAGGTAAGGAAAATCAGATTCCAAATCGTTTGGGATTCCAAATTTGCACTAAAATCAGGCAAAGTCTGCATGACAAAATGATGGAAATTCGGTTCAAAAAATCCCGCAAATACCGCCAAAATTCCAAGAGGTAACATCGCATAAAGCATATAAGGATAAGCCTCGTGCGGGTGGGATTCCTCGTGTTTTTTCTCACCAAAAAATACAAGCATAATCAATCTAAAGCTATAAAATGCGGTTAAAAATGCTCCTAACAACAATGCTCCCCACAAAACATACGCCCCAGAGCCAAATGCCGCTTCTAAAATTTTGTCTTTAGAAAAGAATCCAGAAAACGGATAAATTCCCGCCAATGCAATAGAAGCTAAAATCATCAAAATAGCAGTGAATTTAAGCGGCTTGTAGAGTGCGCCCATTTTGGAAATATCCAACTTATCGTGCATTGCGTGCATTACATTCCCTGCACCTAAAAAGAGCAAGGATTTAAAGAATGCGTGTGTCGCCAAGTGAAAAAGCGCAATCCAATAAGCTTCTAATCCCGCAGCAACAAACATATAACCTAGTTGCGAAAGTGTAGAGTAGGCGATAATGCGTTTTAAGTCTTTATTCACTAACGCCATTGTTGCTGCAAAAAGCGCAACAAAAGCTCCAAGACTTGCAATCAAGAATCCAATTTCAGGAATCATTGCATAAAGCGGATTTGCACGAATCACTAAATAAACCCCAGCCGTTACCATTGTAGCGGCGTGGATTAGCGCAGAAACAGGTGTGGGACCTTCCATCGCATCAGCAAGCCAAGTATGCAAAGGAAATTGCGCACTTTTGCCCATTGCACCTACAAAGAGTAGGATTCCAGCAAGAATTAACACTTCTTTGGGAGCTTCATAAACGCTACTTAAAACTTCCTCATAATTCAATGTGCCAAACGCCCAATAAATCAAAAAGATTCCAAGTAACATTCCAAGATCTGCGATTCTATTCATTATAAAAGCTTCATTTGCTGCAAAAGAAGCGGAATCGCGCTCATACCAAAATCCAATCAACATCCAAGAGCAAAGCCCCACACCTTCCCAGCCAATAAATAATCCTGCAAAATTATCACTCATCACCAAAATCAGCATAGAAAACACAAAAGCACTAAGATAGACAAAAAATCTATTAAAGCTTTTATCATGGCTCATATAGCCGATAGAATAAATATGCACACACAAAGAAACAAGCGTTACAACGACTATCATTGTCGCGCTCACACTATCTACCAAAAACCCAAAAGGAATGTAAAGCCCTCCAGCCCCAATCCAATCCATCAACACAACTTTGACAACGCCACCTTGCGCCGTATGAACAAATAGCAGCAAAGAAGCCAAAAAGGAGCAACCCAGCATTAAAGAAGCAAAGATTCCAACCCCGATAAATTTCTGTTTTGAAGCAAATGGAATCCCAAACAACGAACCCACTAATGGCGCAAATAATGCGGTATATAAAATCGCTTCCATACTTAGCCTTCCATAATTTGTAGTTTATCTAAATCTAATGTATGGTATTTTTTATACCAAGCAATCAACAAACCCACTCCAATAGCCACTTCACTTGCCGCAACTGCGAGGATAAAAAACGCAAACATTTGCCCATTTAAATCCCCAAGATAACTTCCAACAGCGACAAAGCCCACATTAACTGCGCTTAATACGATCTCTGTTGAAAAAAATAACATCAATAGATTTTTGCGTCTAAGCATTCCAAAGACGCCAATTACAAACATAAGGCTCGATAGAATCAAATAATGGTTAAGCGTTATCATTTTGTTCTCCTGTTGGACTTTCATTAAGGGTTAGAGAATAACGCATACCCTTACCCGCCAATACGATTCCTGCAATCATCGCCACAAGCAACATAATCGCCGCAATCTCAAAAGGAATCAAAAACTTAGTAAAAAGCACATATCCTATCATCTGCACATTGCCAATGCCCTCTTTTATAGGAATCGTCGCGTCTAAGCTTGAAAGATTCTCTGCAACCACAGGAGAAACAACAATAATCACCAACAACAATGCTCCCAAACTACTTAAAGTAAATAAGGTTTTGGGATTCGAGATTCTTTCGTTTTGCAGCTTTTGCGTATCAAAAAACATCATTGCAAAGGCATAAAGCGCAATCACCGCTCCTGTATAAACTACAATCTGCACAACTCCCAAAAACTCCGCTCCAAGTAAAAAGAAAAAAGCAGAGACGAAAATCATTCCTGCAGCTAATGCACTCAAGGCATAAAGGATATTGTTAGTTGTAACGACGATTAAAAACATCGCTAATGTCAATGCACAAAACAAATAAAATGCAATAGCTTCAATCATGCTTCCTCCTTTTGTTTTGCTTCTTTTGTGGATTCTTTGACCACTTCTGCATTCTCATCTTTTGCAGAATCTTCCAAATACTTCAATGGCGTTGCTTTAATGCGACTATCCGCGTCTATGCTCACACTTCCAACGCCGCTAAACTCTAAATCTTGTCCACCCAAAACCCTATCAATAGGAGTGAGCATATCATTTTTTAACGCAAAAGACGCCCTTTGCTCACTTGCATTTTCATATCTTTTGCCATGCACGATAGCAAGTTCCGGGCAAACCTCCGCGCACAATCCGCAATAAATACATCGCCCAAAATTAATACTATATTCAAAGACTTTTTTGCGTTTATCTTCCCCATATCCTGTTTCCATACGAATACAATTTGCTACACAAATTTTCTCGCACAATCCGCAACCAATACATCGTTCATTTCCGCTTTCAAGCAACCGCTTTAGCTCATGCACTGCACGATAACGAGGGCTTAAAGGTAGCTTTTCTTGAGGATATTGCACGGTGTGAATTTGCGCTTTATAAAACTCTTTAAATACTAGCCATAAACCGACAAATAACTCGCCCTTTAAAGCGCGATTCCAAAATCTCACAAACTTTTGGGCGACACTTAGTGAGGGCGTTGATTCAACAATTTTAATATATTTGCTCAATTTCCACCTCCTAAACAAACAAGCCCTGTAACAAAAACATTCAAAAGCGCAAGAGGGAATAACACTCTCCAGCAAAGCCCCATTAGTTGGTCAGGACGCACATGAGGATAAGCCGCCCTCGCCCACATAAACAAGAAAATCAAGAAGCTTACCTTAAGAAGAATCGCGATTCCACCGGGAATAAACCAAAGCGAATTAAATCCTCCTAAGAAAATCAACGACACCACAAAAGAGAGGGAAATCATACTTGCGTATTCCCCAATAAAAAACATTCCCCAACGCATTCCCGCGTATTCTGTCGCATATCCAGAAACGATTTCCGCTTCGTGTTCTAGCAAGTCAAAAGGTGTTCTGTTTAGCTCTGCATATCCTGCAAACAAAAACAACACAAAGGCGAGAGGTTGCGAAAACACTAGCCAATCCGTAATGTCTCCGCTTTGGTAATTGTTAATATCAATCAATGACAAAGAACCTACAAGCATTAAAGGAGCAAGAAGAGATAAGCCCGAAACAACTTCAAAGCTAAGCAACTGCACTGCCGTCCTTGCCGCACCTAGTAAAGACCATTTGCTATTTGCGCTAATGCCTCCAAGCAAAGGACCATACAAACCAGCCGCCCCAACCCCCAACACAAACAAAATCCCAATATTAATATCTGAAATAATAGGAGTAATGGTATAACCAAAAATTTCAAATTCAGGGAAAAACGGAATTGGAGCCATTGCGATAAAAGCAGTCGCCGCCGTAATGGTTGGCGCGATTCTAAAAATAATGCGATTCGCTCCACTTGGCACAATATCTTCTTTTGTAAAAAGCTTGATTCCGTCCGCTAAAATCTGCAAAACGCCAAAAGGACCTACAATCGTAGGACCTAATCTGCGTTGAAAAAATGCTAGAATTTTGCGCTCTACATAAGTTGTAAATCCCGCTAATGCCGAAAAAATCAATACTACAAGCAGAATCTTAATCAATGTTTCAATAAAATAATTCATGACAAAACCTTTAGGGCAACATTTGCATAACGCGTTTTAGGGAAAAGTTTGGATTCTTCAAACGCGCATATGCCAAGTGCTGCAAATTCACCTTCCATTCCTTTATCAAGGATTGCGACCGCTCCTATTGTTTCTCCATTTTCAAAGCACACTTCCACTCTATCGCCAAATTGAATTCCTAACTTTTTGGCATATTCTTCACTGCACTGCAAACCATTTTGGGAGTCCAAATAAGCCGACTGCAAAGTGCTTTTTGAAAAATGTGCCACTGGATTACGCGCATAAAGATTGTAGGATTTCAATTCTTCCAATTCCACCGGAGCGAATTCGGTAGATTCTTTTGGGAAATGCACTCCAAGCAAATATCCGCGAATTTCAGAACCATCGTTTAAGAATCCAAATTGTAAATCATCATATTCCACGCTTTTAAAGCCTTTTTCTATGGGCAATTCCGCCGTATAGTCAATCGTATTTTCAAGTTCTAAACCTAAGATTTTAGCAATATCATTTAGCTCATATCCTCTATAAGGCGTTGCGGGAGCAAAAGGAACTACACGCTTATCTACATTGACAAAAGTCCCCTCTTGTTCATTTAGATAAGGCATTTGGAGCGCATTCTCTGCACCCACGCCAATTATGTAATTCCCTTGCGCATTATAGCCGACACTATATCCTGTGCCTTGTTTGCTTAGCTCACAAATCAATGCGATTCCTAAAGCATTTGTGCTAGGTGGAAGCAATAGAATCTTAACTCCGCTACATTCCTCAATAGCCGCTAGAATCTTTGCGATATTCTTAGCATTTTTCGCACGATACACATCAAATCCAACAATCAAAATCGGGCTTCTAGCACCCGCTAAAGCATTTTTTGTAGCCTCTATGGAATCCCTCATAGAATCGCCACAATAAGAATACAATGCGCTAGTTACAACTTCAACCTCTTCTTCAATTTTTTCTACTTCTTCTTTTTCTACAAACTTCTCATTGCCTTGCTCGTCCAAAACTACATTACCTTGCGCGTCTAACTCTTTGACTTTAACCTTTTTCTTAAGTTCCTTTAGGATCGTCTGTTTTTCTGTGCGCTCATAGCGTTCAATCTGTGTTTTCAAAGAAAGCGGCATTTGTTCTCGCGCAATGCAAACACTCGCAAGCAACAAAGCTAACACCTCTTCTGTATCAGGCTTATAGATTCCATTAATAGGAGATTTCACAAAGGCATTTGCAACTTTATCTTGCATTGTGTGGAAATATGCGAGATTCGCACCCTTGTTTTGCTTCATTGCGTTATTAATGCTGTGCGTAATAACAGGCATATCATAACTTAATGCCCCCCCAAAACACATCACAAAAGTGCTTTGCGTAATATCCTTTTGACTTGCATTGCCCAACGAACCGCTAACGGCAAGATAAGAATCTAAGAAAGTCTGAAAGAGATAGACTTCTTCACACACTAATTGATAGCCGAATCTCTCTTTTAAGCGTTGCAAAATTAGAGCTTCTTCATTGCTGATATTCCCCGCGAAACGAATCGTTTGCGCTTCTTTGAAAGCCGCGATACTTGCATTAAATGCTTCTTTGTCTTTTCGGACTTGTTGGTTATTAACATCAAACGCCATTCTTCCTGCAGGACACAAAGTAGAGAAATTCCAATCACTGCTAACACGATAAACTTCCCTCTCTTCTCCCCCGATTCCTTTTTGCTTCACTTCATAAGTGATTGCACAACCATTTCCACAATGCACACAAGTGCTAGGAATCTTCTCTAGCTCCCACGCATTGGAGCGGTATTGGAAATGCTTAGCACCCAAAGCACCCACAGGACACACACTCACGCATTCACTACAATCCCCACAAGCTTCGGATTCTACGCCATTTAAACCAATGAGGGATTTTTTGGATTTCATCCAAACCCCATAAGCATCTTTTGGCATACTCTCTTTGTATTCCGCAGATGGCATATCTCCTGTGCGCTTTTGAGCCTTAATGTGCGCTTTGCCGATTTTGTCCTTACAAAGCGTTACACATCGTTCGCATACAATGCAAAGATTCGGGTCATAAACCGCTTGTCCCCACACACCAAAACTTTTTGCATCATCTTTCATTGCGAAATTTTGCTCATCTACGCCCACATAATGGGTATAATTTTGCAATTCACATTCACCGCTTTTATCGCACACACCGCATTGCAAGGGGTGATTGACAACATAAGTTTGCATAATTGCTTTGCGTTCTTCCTCTATTTCTGGAGTATTCACCAAAACCTGCATACCCTCTTTCACTTTTGCATTACAGGCATAAACGCGTTTGCCATCGGCTTCTACCATACACATTTTACAAGCGAGAGTTGGCGACGCACAAGAGAGATAGCAAATTGCTGGGATAAACACTTCATTAGCACGCGCAACATTGAGAATACTCTCGCCCTCTTCGCACAGAATCTCACAATCATTGATTGTTATTTTTATTTTTTCCATTATGCCACCTTGCTTATTTTGACTTTTTGATAGCAAAATTCACCTTTTAAATCCCATTTTTCGCTTAATGCAAAAGTTTGTGGAATCCACAAAATCCCTACCATACCCTTTAAGTCGCTTTTGTTGTATAGCTTTGCTTTCATTTCTTTTTGGGATTCTAACTGAATTTTTACCATAGTATCTTCTTGGATTTTACCTACTTGGCAGAATTGCTTAGAAACTTCCAAAATCGGTTCTGCAACTGATTTTAGCTGCAAATAAGCCACCAATCCATCGTAAGATTCTAGTTCCTCTAATGATTCTATAGGCTTGGCTTGAGATTTTATATTATTTCTAGGAGCAGAATCCAAAAACACGATTTCTATTTGTCGCGCGGCTTGACTCAAAAGAGCCAAGATTTTCCCGATATTACCTACTCGTTTGTGTGCATTCAAATCATTTCCAAAAATAATCACGCTTTTGCGCTCCACAAAACTTTGCGCAATTTTCTCCAACTCTTCCTCTGATAGATTGCATTCTGAAGCAAGATTCCCTATATCCAAAGACCGCACAAATGTTTTTAACTCCAAATTTTCCTCACAAATAGGATAAAATATACTTGCAAGAAGTGCGACTACTGCCTCCTCACAACCCACTTCATAGAGGAAATGCGATAGATTGGGGTAAGGATTAAAATGCAAAGGGTGCAATAAAAATGCTTGGACAGAATCCACAGAATCTTTGGAATCATTTTTGGATTCCAAAGCATTTAAATCTATTCCTTTTTGCAATAAGACAGAAGCGAAATCCCTGATAAATCCACCTATAAGCAAAAGGTTTGTTTCCTTTAACGCATCAGGTTTTAGCAATTCCATAAA
The DNA here is from genome assembly GCF_000765675.1 of Helicobacter sp. MIT 05-5294. Lineage (GTDB taxonomy): Bacteria > Campylobacterota > Campylobacteria > Campylobacterales > Helicobacteraceae > Helicobacter_D. The sequence continues at coordinate 30,259 of NZ_JRPA02000019.1, forward strand.
GTGCGCTTTCCCGCCATTTGCCAAAAAAGATTCCACCAAAGCACTCATAAAATAGCCTTTGTGGCTTCTTTTCTTACTACAATTGTCCAATCCACTTCATTGAATCGCAAAGAATTTAAAAGAGTGTTTCCGCTCTCTTTCACCAAATCCGCACTCTTTTGGACATTGTTAAAATCCTGCACTTCAAACAAAAAAATCCCTACTTCTCCGACTTCCAATTCTTGATTCAAAATCACTTGCAAACGAGAGCAAAAATCATTTTTTAAATGTCGCAAATCAAAGCGTCTCATCGGTCAATCTCCCCAAACACGATATTTGTATTCCCAATAATTGTTACAACATCGGCTAAATAATGCCCGGGCAGTAAATCCTGCAAAACTCCTGTATGAAAAAAGCTTGGCGTCCGCATTTTCACGCGATAAGGATAAGGTTCTCCCTCAGAGCGGATAAAAAACCCCAATTCACCCTTTGGGGATTCCGTTGGTACATATACTTCGCCAACAGGTGGTCGCATACCTTGTGTAACCAAAACAAAATGTTGCATTAAGGAATAATTTTGCGTCATAATCTGTTCTTTTGGCGCAGAAAAATAGCGCGTATCTTCACACATAATCAAAGAATCTGTTTGTTGATATTTCTCTATTAGTTGATAAAGCAAACGGATACTTTGACGCATTTCCTCCATATAAAGCAAGTAGCGTCCATAGCTATCGTTACTCTCTCCCACGGGCACATCAAACTCTAATTCATCATACATTTCATAAGGTTCTTCTTTGCGAATATCCCATGCGATTCCACTTCCCCTCAACAAAACCCCGCTTAATCCCCAACTTTTTGCCATTTCTGCACTGACTACGCCGACATTTTCTAAACGCATTCGCCAGATTCTGTTTTCACTTAGGATTCCCTCATAAAGCTTAATCTGACTTGGCAATAATTCCAAGTATGCTTTAAGCTTCTCTATCCAACCTTGTGGCAAATCCAAAGGAACTCCCCCGATACGAACACTTGAATGTGTCAATCGCGCCCCACAATAATCTTCAATCAAATCAATTCCAAATTCACGCTCCCTAAAGCAATACAAAAAAATGCTCATCGCCCCAACATCAAGTGCGTGTGTAGCCAACCAAAAAAGATGGGAAATAATCCGATTTAGCTCCAAAAGCATTGTCCGAATGACTTTCGCCCTGCGCGGAACTTCTATTCCTAATAGCTTTTCCACACTTAAGGCAAATGCGTAGTTATTGGAACTTGCAGCAATATAATCCATTCTATCCGTTGTCGGCAAAAATTCATTATAAATCATATTTTCTGCCATTTTTTCCATTCCACGATGGAGATAACCCACATCAGGCGTGGCTTTGATGACTTTTTCGCCCTCCAGCTCTAAAATCAATCGTAATTGTCCATGCGCACTTGGGTGTTGAGGACCAAAATTCACCACCATTGCATTATCGCTAATGCGGTCAAATGCAATATTTTCATAAAATGGCATCAGTTTATTGGGTTGCTGCATACTATTTCCTCTCTTTAAGCTCTTTGGAGTTTTCTGGTTTTAGCTTGGTTACAAACAACACTCCATCTTCTTCTTGGTAGGCAATGGGTTGTGGCTTTTCCGCGCCTTCTTCTATCTTTTGTCCATACCCTACTTCATAGCCCAAATGAGAGAATCGCGTAGAATCGTAGCGGTCAATTCGCGCGGAATCTCTTTGCTCTGCACCAATGACTTCACGATTCTCTTTTCCAAATATCGTATCCACTTCATACCATTGCGCCGCTTCATCTCCTTGCAATGGATAGCTTTTAAGCAAGGGGTGTCCTACCCAATCATCTGGCATCAAAATGCGTTTAGGATAAGGGTGTCCTAAAGGCAAAATCCCAAACATATCATACATTTCGCGCTCACTCCAATCTGCACTGCGAAAAATACCTGTTACGGATTCTATTTTCTCGCCTTTTCTTAAAAAAGTCTTAACGCGTAAGCGTTTTGCTCTACTCATTGAAAGCATTTGATAAAAAATTTCAAATCCACCCTTTTTCTCCAAATAATCTATCGCACTCAACTCACTCAAAACATCATAGCCAATAGTTTTTAGAGTGGAAAGCGTAGTATAAATGGAATTTTTTTCTACCCATATCACCAAAGTTCCGCGCTCAATATAGGATTCCACAATTTTCACTTGCTTACTTAGTATCTCTACATCTGCACAATAAACAGTATCTTGTGTGATGGATTCTCTAGGAATTTTTGGAGCAGTATAGAATCTGTCTTTGTAATAAACTTCTTTTTGTGCATTGTTTTTAGGTTTATATTCTCTCATTTTATGCCTTTATACTAGACGCTTAGGAGCTCGGACACGATTGGCTTTTTGCTTACGAATCTTTTGCTGAAGCACCATTAATGCGTATTGCAAAGTCTCTGGACGCGGAGAACATCCGGGCAAATAAATATCCACAGGTATGATTCTATCCACACCTTGCACGGTAGCATAAGTGTTAAACATTCCGCCCGTGTTTGCGCAACTTCCCATAGAAATCACCCATTTAGGCTCTGGCATTTGATCATAAAGTCGTCTTACGAATTGTGCATGTTTCTTCGTAACCGTCCCGGCAATAATCATCACATCACTTTGTCTTGGACTTGCCCTAAAAATCGTTCCAAATCTATCAAAATCATAACGACTTGCCCCTGTTGCCATCATCTCAATCGCACAACAAGCCAATCCATAAGTCATTGCCCAAAGTGAGTTACTACGCCCCCAATTTAGCAATTTATCCACGCTTGTTAAAGCAATCGGCAAACCACCGCTTTTAAGATAATCTATTTCATGCTCTGCCATTGTAACGCTCCTTTTCTCCACGCATACACGAATCCAATCACAAGTAATAATACAAATAAAATCATTTCAATAAAGCCAAAAGCACCAAGCACTTTAAAATCTACCGCCCAAGGAAACATAAAAATGATTTCCACATCAAAAAGAATGAATAACAACGCCATAATATAAAACTGCGATGAAATTCTATTGGGCTGTTTAGTGGGAGCCAAACCGCATTCATAAGGGGCTAATTTAAGCTTTTGTGTGTTTTTGTTTGCTAATTTGCGTCCAACAAATCTCGAAAGAAATGTCGTAGCCAAAAATGCCCCAAAGGTAAAAATAAAAATTACAAATACGCCAAAATAAGGGTGAGAAACATCTAAATGAGACACTTAAAATCCTTAAAAACAGAAAACTTTGCTGTGTATCTTAGCGTAGTTTTCTTAAATTTTAAAAGAGAATCCCAAAAAAGATAAAAGATTCGCCAATAAAGTTTTGAATTGAAACATTTTTAAAAAGCCTAAAAAGTCAAATTTTATATTACTTTTTAGAGTTATCGTTCGTTTATTTTTGCTTCTTAATCCAATACAAATGATACAAAAAGAAACACTTAAGAATCTCTACGCGTCTTATGGAATCCAATTAAGATTCTTATTGCCTTATATCGCCCAATATTTCACCATAAGCAGTATAAAAATTAAAGACTTTACTTAAAATATAACAAATCTCTAGCTCTTGTTGTGTGAGTTTAATCAAGGTTATACTCCCATTGCATAATTTGTTTTGGTAAAATGGTATTTATTTTAACAAAAAATCAGCGCATTTCGGATTGGTTTCACTACCACACCCAAAATAAAATTTCTTATCATTGCTATCCCAAACTTCAAAACTTCCTCCTGCTTGAATCTCAAAAGAATAATCCATATTATCCAAAGTAAATTTGCCATTAATAATACAAGGAACTTGGTCAAAAATGCGATATGTAACTTGCTCATATTCATACGACTTGCTAATCAAAAAAAATCTTTCAGTGTTCTGTTGTCAAACTCCCATTTTTTACAAGCCTCATCTAATCCAAAATATTTTTCACTTAATAGCTTTGATTTGTTGATGTGAATATTTTTTATATTATGCAAGTCTTGTATCTGCAAAATATAATCACCTTTATGCGTCTTAATACATTCTTGCAAATTATTATCTGCGAACACTAAATCACTCATTATAATCATACAAGTCAGCACCCTCACCTCTTGTCTTATACACAATTCTATCGTGCTCATAAATATCCTTCATTGTCAAATTATATTCCATTTTTAGAAAATCTACTAAAATCTTAACTGATTCTTTTTGCTCCCTTGTTGCTTCTTCCCAAATTTATTATTTTTGTAATCACTTACCACTTCAATCCCTATGCTATCAGAGTTTATAGGGTATCTATTGGGATATTGTTTCTCTTTTTCTACACTAGAAGCCCCTTTGTATATTTTATTTTTATAATTTTCATTATTTATATCCAAGTTTTTTACTTTAATATCTCCTACATGCTGTGTGTATTTATGCAGACTTGCACATTGATAGATTGTGCCATTTTTATCAATTAAAAAATGTGTGCCTACTTTAGCATTATTTGGATTACTCCAAGTATCCAATGTGCTTTTT
>NZ_JRPA02000001.1 GCF_000765675.1 Helicobacter sp. MIT 05-5294
GCGAATATTTGCATATTTGCGATTCTTTTTCTTTGAAGTGCCAAAGCTAAAAAGAGAATTTAAAAATAAGAAACGAGAGAAATAGCAATCCATAATGTAAGGATTCAGAAAATTTTACAATCGTCATGGATTGCCGCGTTTGTTTCAATCACTCGCAATGGTGTAGTAGTAGAATCCCAAATGCAAATCTAGGCAAACTCCATTGGGTCTATGTCAATTTCGCAAGGAAGATTGCGCAAAGGTGAAAGTGCCAAATGCAAGTCTTTCGCGCTATGGCTACGCAACATTATCAAATAACGCCATTTGCTAGAAATGCGCATAATAGGAGCGATTCCGCTTCCGACAATCTCCACTTGCAAGGATTCTGTGTGGATTTGTGTTTGCAAACTAACAAGCCCATTTTGCATTAGGCTTTGCGCCTTTTCTTGATTTTTGTGGCTAAAATGCACCAAAGCAAGGCGCATAAAGGGAGGATATAAAGAGGCGGTGCGTAGCGTAAGTTCTTCTTGTAAAAACTCTTCATAATCGCCCAAAAATCTTTCAAAAAAGTCTTGGTGCAGGGTTTGCACTAGCACCTTGCCATTTTCTTTGCGTCCGCTTCTGCCAGATAGCTGAAACATCAGCGACAAAGCCTTTTCGCGCGCCCGATAATCACTGCTATATAGCAAATAATCCAAGCCCAACACCACACTTAAAGCGACATTGTGGTAATCATGTCCTTTGGAGAGCATTTGTGTGCCAACTAAAATATCAATTTTATGCGCATTAAACGCTTCTAGTGTGCGTTTAAGTTGGGTGTGCGTTGTGATAGAATCACGGTCAAAACACGCGATATTGCTTTGTGGCAAAACAGCTTTTAAATGCTCGGAAAATTCTTGTGTTCCCATACGCAAACTTTGCAATGCACCTCCGCACTTGGGGCATTCGTTTGGAATCGTTCTTGTGAAATGGCAATAATGGCATTTGAGACTGGAATCTTTCTTATGCAAACTTAAGCTAATGCTGCAATTTGGGCATTCTATGCTTTCTCCGCATTGATAGCAGAGTAAATGTTTGAAATTAGCGCGTGTAGGCAAAAACACAATGGCTTGTTTGGAAGCGCAAAAATTTTCTTTAAGCGCATCAAAAATATGAGAATCCAAAACCTCGCTACTCGTGCAGAAAGAAAAGCTTTTCTTGCCGCCAAAATATGTGCCTTTGAGGCGGAAGAGCGCGTTTTGTGCCTTTGCTTTATGATAAGTGCTAACAAGGGGCGTGGCTGAACCTAGCACGATTTTAATTTTTGCAATTTTGGCGAGATATAGGGCGACATCACGCGCGTGATAGCGCGGGTTTGCATTGGACTTGTAAGCGTCATCGTGTTCTTCATCAATGAGAATCAAATCCAACTTTGCAAGAGGCAAAAAGAGTGCCGAACGCGCACCGGCTAGGATTCGGACTTTGCCGTCTTTTAGGTCTCGTAGAATCTGCTTTTTGGCTTTTTGGGAGATTTTAGAATGCCAAAATGCAAGACAATCCCCAAAAACCGCGCACAAACGCTTTTCCATTTGGGGTGTGAGAGAAATTTCGGGCATTAAAAAAAGGGCGTTTTTGCCAAGACTTAGAGTTTGGTTTAGCAAATGAATGTAAATCTCTGTCTTGCCACTTCCTGTATCGCCAAAAAGCAAGGAAGTTTGCCGTGCATTGATAAACTCTAAGGCTTGGTTTTGTTGTGCATTTAGGGGTTGGAGTGTGAAATTTAGGCGTGGGAAATCTTGAATGGAATCGTTTGCAAAAGGAGTAAAAATGCTAAAACTAAGCGAATGTGGGGCGCAATAATAACTTGCGATAAAGCTTGCAACTTGACATTGCAAAGGCGAGAAGTAAAATCCCAAATCCAAAGCTTCCTTGCATTCAAACTCGGGCTTTTCGCATGGTTTTAGCACGATTCCTTGAATCTGTTTAGTTTTTAATGGAATCTCTACTAATGTGCCAATTTCTAGCGGTTTTTGGCTACAATAAGTGAGGATTGGGGAATTGTGCTTTAGTGTAGCAATATGATAAAAAAAGGGGGGTGGATTGTGCAAATTAATTGGATTGTGTTTGGATTGGATTGGAATCCTGCGCGGATTCTTGCGATATTTTTTGTGTTTGTGATTCTATATTTTCTAGTTTTTGGTTTGCGTTTGCAATTTCGTTTTTGAGTAGATTGTTGATTTCAGAGTATTCTAAAAATACGCGCAAAAGGTCGCGTGGGTTGATATTGTTGGATTCATCAACTAGACTTTGCAAACCTTGCAATGTCGCATTTGAAATTTCGCTTGTAGGAATGTCGTAATAGCGACCCATAATGCAAACGCGAAAAATATCAGCCATTAGCGACCAAGAACATTTTGGATTTTGCTAAGCACATTTTCTAGCTCACGCTCTTTTGTGCCGATTTCATCATAAAGCGAACTGATTTCGCTGTTTTTTGCTTCATTTTCTGCTTTTAAAAGCACGATTTGCTGACGCAATGATTGGTTTTCATCGCGTAAATTTTGTAACTGCTCTATCAGGGAGTCAATGCCTTCTTGTAGTTTGTTTGAGAGATTTTTTGCTTCTTCCATTCCTTACTTCCTTGCCATTTAAAAATAGATTTTAATTTTAGCATTATTTTAAGCATTTTAACAAAAAAACGCAAGATTTCTAAGGAATCTTATGTTAAATTTAGTTTTAATTTAGCTTTGAGGTGTGATTTATGTTTCAACTACACTCTTCTTTTAAACCCTCTGGCGACCAACCAGAAGCTATTAAAGCATTAAGCGGATTCATCAAAAGTGGCAACCAATACCAAACGCTTATTGGCGTAACCGGTAGTGGCAAGACATTTTCTATGGCACATATCATAGAAACTCTGCAAATGCCAACTTTGATTATGACGCACAACAAAACCCTAGCTGCGCAACTTTATAGTGAGTTTAAGGGATTTTTCCCAAAAAATCATGTGGAATACTTCATCTCGCACTTTGATTATTACCAGCCTGAAGCCTATATTCCGCGCCAAGATTTGTTTATAGAAAAAGATTCTAGCATTAATGAGGAGCTAGAAAGGCTACGACTTAGTGCGACAACTTCGCTTTTGGCTTATGATGATAGCATTGTGGTGGCTTCTGTTTCGGCAAACTATGGTTTGGGGAATCCTAAAGAATATTTGGAAATGATTGAGAAGTTTGAACAAGGAAAGCAATATCATCAAAAATCGCTTTTGTTGCGCCTTGTAGAAATGGGATATAAGCGCAATGACAATTTTTTTGATAGAGGGGATTTTCGCGTTAATGGTGAAGTAGTAGATATTTATCCTGCTTATAGTGAAGATGAGGTGTTGCGTTTGGAGTTTTTTGGCGATGAGTTGGAATCCATAAGTCTTTTGGATTCTGTGGATAAGAAGCTAATTAAAAATTTAGAATCTTTTGTGCTGTATGCGGCAAATCCCTTTATTGTAGGAGAAGAAAGGCTTAAAAGTGCGATTAAAAGCATTGAAGAAGAGCTTAGCCAAAGATTGGCATTTTTTAAAGCACAGGGCAAAATGGTAGAATATGAGCGTTTAAAGTCGCGCACGGAGTTTGATTTGGAGATGATAAGTGCGACTGGAATCTGCAAGGGAATTGAAAATTATGCGCGACATTTAACAGGCAAAAAACCCGGTGAAACGCCTTATTCTCTGCTAGATTATTTCGCACAAAAAAACCAACCCTATTTGCTTATCGTTGATGAAAGCCATGTGAGTTTGCCACAATTTGGCGGAATGTATGCAGGAGATAGAAGCCGCAAAGAAGTGTTGGTAGAATATGGATTCCGACTTCCTAGTGCGCTAGATAATCGTCCGCTAAAATATGAGGAATTTATCACAAAAGCCCCGCATTTTCTCTTCGTCTCTGCGACACCTGCACAAAAAGAGCTAGATTTGAGTGGTGCACACACTGCTGAACAGCTTATTCGCCCCACAGGCTTACTAGACCCAACTTATGAAGTGCTTGAAGTTGATAGACAAGTAGAGATTCTGCACGATAGAGCTAAAGAAGTCATTGCTAAAGGTGAGCGCGTGTTGGTAACTGCATTGACTAAAAAAATGGCAGAGGAACTCACGAAATATTATGGTGATTTGGGGCTAAAAGTGCGCTATATGCACTCTGATATTGATGCAATTGAACGCAACCAAATCATTCGTGCTTTAAGGGCGGGGGAGTTTGATATTTTGGTAGGAATCAATCTTTTGCGTGAGGGATTGGATTTGCCCGAAGTTTCTTTGATTGCGATTCTTGACGCGGATAAGGAGGGATTCTTGCGTAGTGAGACAAGTTTGATTCAAACCATGGGACGCGCCGCTAGGAATCTCAATGGGCATGTTTTGCTTTTTGCCGATAAAATCACGCCTTCAATGAAAAAAGCAATGGAGATTACGGATTATCGTAGAGCCAAACAAGCTGCTTACAACCAAGAACACCATATCACGCCACAAAGCGTTTCAAGAAAGCTTGATGAGGATTTGAAGAATCAAGATTTAGGAGTCCTCTATGAAAAAGCCAAAAAAAGCAAGGATAAAATGCCAAAAAGCGAAAGAGAAAAACTCACCAAAGAGTTAAGCAAAAAAATGCACGAAGCCGCGAAAAAGCTAGAGTTTGAAGAAGCGGCAAGGTTGCGTGATGAGATTGCGCGGTTAAGGAGTTTGTGAGGCAATGGATTCCGCTTTTGTTAAAGTGAAAGTTGGAATCCATTTTGTAAGATTGATTAATATTTTTTCTTGCTAATATCCTCTAAGATTGCGTCTGCGAGTTTGGCAACATCTTGGCTAATGGAGCTAACATCTTTGGCAGTTTGGTTGTTTTGTTGGGTGATTTTCTCCACTTCAGCGATAGACTGCGTAATTTCTTCTATCGCACTTGCTTGGTGGTTAATGTTTTCTCCTGTTTGGTTGATGGATTGCACAAGAGTATTGGTATAAGCTTCAATCTCGCTTAGGCTTTTTCCTGTGCGTTCGGCTAGTTTTCTTACTTCATCGGCAACCACAGCGAATCCTCTTCCATGTTCCCCCGCTCTCGCTGCTTCAATAGCGGCATTTAATGCCAACAAATTGGTTTGGTCAGCGATTTCTTGAATAATCTTTAAGATATTTTTGATTTCATCGCTTTGCCTTGCGACTTCTTTAATCATCGTATTGCTTTCTTGCATATCTTGAGAGATTTTGGACATAGTTTGTGTGCTAGTTTGCAAAGATTGTGCTTGTAAATCAGATTGCTTGGCAAGGTTTGCTAAAAAGTCCTTTAAATCATTGCTTTTTTCGTGCAAAGTATTAGAACATTGTGCGTTAAAGCGAAGCATATTGGAAACTTCCTCGCCTAATTTGTTGGTGATGATTTCCACTTCGCCTTGAGGATTTTCTAAAGACTTTGTGAAGTCTAGTTTGGCAAAGGATTGATGCACTTGTGCGATTTTTTCAAGGCTAGAACCAATGTGGTATTGCAAAGAATCTAGCATTGTATTTAAAACCCCTTTTAATTCCAAAAGATTTGGATTGTTTGGATTTGCTTCAATGCGCACACAAAGGTCTCCTTGCTCGACTTTTGCAGCAACAGATAAAGAATCTTTGATAGCGATTTGGTCTTGCTCTAAGCCAAATTTGATATTTTGGGCATTTTGGTTGATGACTTTGCCCATCATTCCTAGCTCATCATTGCAAATTATTGGAATGTCTTGGAAGTTTTCGCTTTTGTTGTTGAGATAATCAAAAAATCCCTGTAAGCCTAGCTTGATGAGATTTAGTCGTTTGTAAATAATATGCCCGACAAAATACATTGTTACACAAATCAACACTAAAACCAACAAAGAGATAGTCGCAGCAAAGGCGCGATTTTCTTTCGCGGTTTTTAGCATTTCATCTAATGGGATATTGGCAAAAACCGCCCAACGAATCGCATTATTGCCCGTGCCAAGCGTAAGGGATTCCATAATCGTTGTAATAGGTGCTTTGGTGTTGGGACTAATGCGGTCAAAAATCACTTCTTTGCCCTTTAAGACTTCTTGTAAATGTCTGTTTGCGCCCTTATCTACATTTTCCATTTCTCGGTTAAATAAATGAAAAAATTTGTGGTGCAAAACAACGCTATCTTGGGAAAGCATAACAATAAAACCACTTTCTAAAATTTTAATTTGCTTGATTTCTTTCCCTAACTTTTTCAAGTCAAATAGGATTCCGCTAACGCCGATAGTTTTGGAATCATAGACGATTTTGTTGAGCAGATAGACAGGCGCATAAAGAGGAGTTTTGTCTGCGCTATCTTTTGGTTTTGGTTGTAGTTTTGGGATAAAAATCGCTTGTGTGTTGTTGCCTTGAAACAAGGATTGGATTTCATCGTCTTTTGGTAGCGCAAAAGTTTCTTTGGCGGTTTCTGATAATGCTATGTGAGTTTCGCCATTATAAAATCTCACAAATGCGGATTGGTAGAGGCTGCTTTGACTGATGATAGATTGCAAGTAGCCATCAAGAATCGCAGAACATCTAAAATCACAAAGAGAATCTGGGCTTGAATTTTTTAGGTTTTGTAGGCTTTTATTTGCCAAAGTAGCGATATTTGCAGCATTTTCAAAGCCTAAATTGATTTTCCCCTCTATTGTCCTTGCTTGATTTTTGAGGATAGCTTGTGCGTATTTTGTTGTGGTTTCTTTGGCGAAATCAAAATTTTTGTTTCCGACCAATATAACAACCAAGGCAAGTCCAATAAGCGCAACCGCAAAACTTGCAAAAATGATTTTAAACTTCAAGCTCACATCTTGAATCTGCGATATAAACTTCTTCAATAGTGCCTCCTTGATTATAATCAATATATTATAACCTAGAATATTCTAAAGAAATGTAACTTTATCACTTTAGAATACAACTTATCTTTGGTTAATTTTTGCTATAATAATAAATCTTAAACTTTAGGAGTGAATTATGAAAAAGTTGTTTTTCGGAATTTTGCTTGTGTTAGGAGTGAGTGTGGCAGCTTATGCGAAGCCAAATATCGTAATTTTAGCGACAGGTGGGACGATTGCCGGGGAGGCGAAAAGCGATTTAGCGACCACAGGATACAAAGCGGGAAGTCTTGGGATTGAAGTGCTAATTAACGCAGTGCCGGAGTTAAAAAATATCGCAAATATTAGTGGTGAGCAAGTGGCAAACATTGATAGCTCTAATATGACAGATGAGGTTTGGCTAACTCTTGCGAATAAAGTCAATGTGTTGCTTGGGGATTCTAAAGTTGATGGAATCGTAATCACACACGGAACAGATACAATGGAAGAAACTGCGTATTTCTTGAATCTTGTAACTAAAAGCAACAAGCCCGTAGTGCTTACAGGTGCGATGAGACCAGCGACTGCAATCAGTGCTGATGGACCAAAGAATCTTTACAATGCAGTAGCACTTGCCGGAGATAAAAACGCTAGAAATAAAGGCGTAATGGTGGCAATCAATGACAAAATCTACTCCGCTAGAGAAGTGAGCAAAACACATACTTTAAATGTAGAGACTTTCAAAGCACCCAATAGCGGAGAAATCGGCTATATCGTAGATGGCAAGGCGTTTTTTAATTCTGTGAGCGTCAAACCACATACTAAAGACGCGCCTTTTAATGTTAGGAATCTTAAGAGTTTGCCAAAAGTAGATATTGTTTATACTTATTCTAATGATGGCTCAAAAGTCGCTGTGGAGGCATTTGTAAATGCAGGAGCAAAAGGCTTAGTTGTCGCAGGAAGTGGCGCGGGAAGCATTCATGAAAATCAGAAAAACTATTTGATTGATTTGTTAGAAGCGAAAAAACTCGTAGTTGCCAAAAGCTCACGCGTTGGTTCAGGATTAGTTCCGCTTAGCGAGGAAGAAGTGCAACAAGGATTTGTGAGCGCAAATAATCTCAATCCACAAAAAGCAAGAGTGCTTTTAATGTTGGCTTTAACCAAAACAAACAACCCAAAAGAGATTCAAAAATATTTTGACCTCTATTAGTTGGATTCCGCGCAATGGCACATTGCCATTGTAGGCGGTTTTTCCTCCTCTTCTTTTTAATGCAGAATCCTTAATTTACATTCATCTTTGCAAAGCGTTTAGAATGTGATTTTATCACACTGCAAATCTTGACTTTAGGCTATAATTTTGCCATTGAATCTTATGATTTAAAGGGCTGAAAAATGGAGATTCCACACCAAAATATAGAATCAGAAAATACGCATTCGTGGCTTTTGCACTTCCCTGTGATGTTCTTTGCCGCGGTTATGGGGATTGGCGGATTTACGCTTGTGGTTGGGAAAGCATTAAGGGTTTTTGAGTTATCTCGTTATGTTTGGATTTTTGACGCACTTACGATTCTAAGCGTTGCGTTGTTTTGTGGAATCGTCTTGATTTATTTAGCAAAAATAATACGGCATTATTCTGCTTTTTTACAGGAATTAAAACACCCGGTGCGGATTAACTTTTTTGCCGCGATTTCTGTATCTACCTTGATTGTGCTTATGTTGTCGCGCTCACTTCCGCTAGGATTTGCGCTTGGCTTGTTTTATTTTGGCGCATTTTTGCAACTTGTTTTTAGCTTGTATGTCGTGCGGTTTTGGTTTGTCAATGAAATGCAGCAAAAAATGGCGAATCCCGCGTGGTTTATCCCTATCGTCGGCAATCTCATCGTGCCACTTGCGGGAATGAGTTTGAATCTACAAAATCAAAATGAATCCTTGATTCCTCTTGAAATCTTGATTTTTTATTTTGGAATGGGAAGTTTCTTTTGGATTCTGCTCAATGCAGCTTTGCTGATTCGGCTTGTCTTTGGTGAGAATCTCCCGCAGAAGTTTTTGCCGACCTTATTTATCTTTATCGCGCCTCCTAGCGTGTTTGGGCTAGATATTTTGGTTTTATTTGAAGGATATGCTAGATTTGCCCCTATCTATGGAATCGTAGAGGAAAGCGTTTATTTTGGTTTTGCTTATTTTTATGGAATCGCGAGTGCGAGTTTTAGCGTCGCGTTGTTTTTTATGCTTTTGATGATAAGCCTTTTTAGGGTATTTACGAAGCTCAAATTCGCACTTTCTTGGTGGGCTTTTACTTTCCCAACCTCTGCCTTTACGCTTTGTGCTTTGGAGCTTTTTGTGCAAGGAGGTTCGGCATTTTATATGTATTTGGGATTCTTTGGCGTTGTGTTAAATGCAATCATCGTAACTATCGTGGCTTGGCATACTTTCCTTGCGATGAAACGAAAGGAAATTTGCGTATTAGAGCAATGATTTTGCATTAGGAATCTTAAAGGGATTCTGCTTCTGCGTCATTGCAAGAATTGCAACGCAATTCGTGGCAATCTATAATTTTAACAACCTGCGATTCTTCTTTTGTCCTTGCAATGACGCTATGCAAGGGAAGCGTTGGAGATGCGTCGCTCTTGCTAGAGTTTTATCCAACCAAATTTACAAAAGGTAGAATCGTAGGGTATCGTTTGGTTTTTCTAAACATTAGCTTTCTAAGCGAGTTTCTTATCTCGTTTTCCATAGCTTTTTGGCTGTTATACAATTCTTTTTTACAAGTTTTGACAAACAGAGTGAAAAACTCCTCAATCTCTTTATTAAAACTCATCGTGTCTTTGTTGGCAACAATCCCCATACTTTGGATACGCGGTTTAGAAGTCAATGTGTTTTTTGACTTACTAAGTTCTATATGCACGACAAGGATTCCGTTTTCTGCGAGATTTTGTCTATCCAAAATCACATCATTAGCGATTGTGGAATTGACTTGATTATCAATGTAGGTTTTGCCTGTTTTCACACTGCGCACTTTGCGTAAGTAGTTGTGCGCAATCTCCATTTGGTCGCCATCTTCCATAAGATAGATATTACGCTCCTCTACGCCACAGCTAATTGCGGTCTCTTTGTGCTTTAAGATGTGGTTGTATTCTCCATGCACAGGCAAAAAGAATTTTGGCTTCACAAGGCGCAACATTAGCTTTTGTTCCTCTTGGGCTGCGTGTCCGCTCGTATGAATCTCGCTAAAGTCTTGGTAATAAACTTTCGCACCTGCTTTGTTAAGGAAGTTTAGGATATTAGACACAGAGCCTTCGTTGCCCGGAATCGCTTTAGCAGAGAGGATAATCGTATCGCTTGGCTTGATTTTGATATGGCGGTGTTCGTCTGTCGCCATACGATAGAGTGCGCTCATTGTCTCGCCTTGACTTCCTGTGGTTACGATTAGCACTTCTTCATCAGCGTATTTTGCGACTTCGTGGGCTTCAATGAAGATGTTTTGGGGCAAATCAATATAGCCCAAAGTCCTCGCAATTTCTAGGTTTTTTTCCATAGAACGCCCGATAACTGCGACTTTACGCCCATATTTAAGCCCGTGATTGATGGCTTGATAAACGCGGTGGATATTGGAGCTAAAAGTGCTCATAATCACACGCCCTTTAGCGCGAGAAAAAAGTAAATCAAATGCCGGTCCTACACTTGCTTCGCTTGGAGTGTAGCCACTTTTGTGCGAGTTGGTGGAATCGCTAAGGAGCAACAAAACGCCTTGCTCACCATAATGCGCAATTCGGTTTAAGTCTGTGGGATAGCCATCTATTGGCGTGTGGTCAATCTTAAAATCCCCGGTGTGGAAAATCAATCCCGCTTCTGTTTTAATCGCTAGTGCGCTAGAATCCACGATAGAATGTGTGATATGTATCCATTCAATTTCAAATTCCCCGATTTGAATGGGTTTGCGCTTCTCTACCGCGCGGAAAAGGGAGCGGAATTTTTTAAGCCCGTGTTCGTCAAACTTTGAGCCAATCAATCCTAAAGGCAAAGGTGTGCCATAGATTGGGAATTGGTATTTTTTAAATAAATAAGGCATTGCGCCGATATGGTCTTCGTGCGCGTGTGTGATGAGGATTCCGGCGATTTTGTCTTTGATGACTTCAAGATAGCTAAAGTCTGGCACTAAAATATCCACGCCGTGCATACTATCATCAGGGAAGCTCATTCCCGCATCAATAATAATCGCGCTATTTTGCGTTTCAATAATCGTCATATTTCCGCCAATTTCTCCTAAGCCTCCCAAAGGAGTAATGCGCACCTTGCCATTGGGATTGACTTCCACTTGCGAATGCAAAGTTAGTGCGTTTTCATGCACTTTTGCGTTGAGTTTTACGGCTTTGCGCAATTCCAAATTAGACGCATTGACTTCTTTGTTTCCATAGTTTTTATCAAATTTATTGTGGTTGCTTCTAGCGTTTCCTCTTGGATTCTCCCTTGTTTCGCCATTTGGTTTATTTTGGGGATTTTCTTGTTTTTTGAATCTTGGATTATGTGTTTTGCGATTCTGTGGTTTTTGGGCATTTCTTGGTTTGTCTGCCCCATTGTTTTCGCTAGTTTCTTTAGGCTGACGCGGTCTAAAATGGCGTCTATTAGGTTCGCGATTCTCTCTTTTTTCTCCCCTTGCTTGGGATTCGTTGCTTCTTTCTGAAGCCCCCTCTGCGCTTTTGGCTGTGGGATTTGCTACGCGCTTTTGGCTCGTTGGGTTTTGGTTTTCATTGATTTCTTTTTTTTCCATAAGAATTTCCGCCTTTTATAAAATTTTCAAAAGTCGGTGATAATTAGTCGTATCAATCTCATGAGGTCGTTTAGTTGGAGACATTTCCAACAATGCTAAGGCGTTTTGCGCCCTTTCTTTGCCATAGACTTTGCTTAAATTGTTTAAAATCGTCTTTCTTGGCGCACTAAACGCAGCCTTTAGCAACTCCTCCAAAGCGTCCCAATCTATGGTTGTTTGGGAGGAGGCAACAGATTTTTCTAGCAAAAATACGGCGGAAGTTACTTTAGGTGGTGGGATAAATGCGCTTGGAGGCACACAAAAGAGCAGTTTTGCCTCTCCGACGCTTTGCGCCAACACACTTAAAGCACTAAAATCACTTTGTCCGCATTGCGCACAAAATTTGAGTGCCACTTCCTTTTGCGTCATCACGACGCAACCAAGAGCTAGAGGGTCTTTAATGGCTTTGATTACCAATAAAGTCGCAATATAATAAGGCAAATTAGACACAAGAAAATAAGGCTTTTCTCGCAGACTAATGCCTTCCCACCTCTCTAGCACATCTCCTATTTCAAGATTTAATTGCCCACAATCTAGTGCGGTCTTGAAATGCTTTTGCAAATAAGGAATCAAATCCTTATCAACCTCATAAGTAGTGATATTCCCTAAGCTTAGTAGCTTATTTGTTAGATCACCTAAGCCAGTCCCAATCTCTACGAGTTCTACTTCTTTGTCTCTTTTGGGAATGGATTGGATAATCCTCTCTAGCACACTTTCGTCGCTTAAGAAATTCTGCCCGAAGTGTTTTTTGGCTAGATTCTGCTTTTGTTCTACTTTAATTTTGCGCCCCGAAAATAAAATGCCAAATTGTAACACAATTTGAAATTTTTTTCAGTATTTTTTAGTGATATTGCGAGATTTTCAAAAAGTATATGCAAGATTGTCGCAGAATCCTTTTATGCAAAGCCATAAACCAACACAAACGCGCTAACATTTTAACGACAAATAAAATCCCACAACCCCATTAAGAAGATTTGCGATTCCACAAAAGCGCAAGAGTGAAGCAATAAAATCACAAAACAATGTTTTAAATTTTTGTTGTTCTAATCGCATTTTTTGATGATTCCGCTTTCTAAAATGCAAATCCCGACGCTTTTTCCGCTACTGCCTCGCAACTCCAAACGCACCGCCCCATTTGGCAAACTCACTTGTTCGTAGGGTTTCTTGCAGCGCAAAAATCCCGATTCGTCAAACATAATCCTGCCACCCTCGCTTTCTCCGCAGCCCCCGCTCATTTTAACTTCTTGGATTCCATAGCGTTTGGCTATTGCCAAATCTCCCGCACGTAAGGCATTGGCAAATTTGGAGTTGTCGTAGTTGTAGCTGTTGAGGTATTTGTTATCCAAAGGGTCGCGCGCAATTTCGTGCGCATCGCGTGGGCGGTCGTCAAAGTGCTTTGTGCTAACCGCACGCGCGGAATCGCTAAAAATATAATACGCATAGCCGACATCTTGGAGTTTGGAAAATTGTAATCTCCAAAGCGATTCGCTCCATCTTTCGCGTTCAGACTTGCAATGATCGCTTTGACAAAATGCTCCTTGCGTGATTTGTTTGACGCTATTTAAGCTTAAAAAGCGTGTGTAGTTTAAATGCGCGATAATTTGCTCTTGTGCTAAATGGAGTTTGGAATCAGGAAACCAAACAAAACCAAGTGTTGCTAATGCGCTAAGGATTCCAAGCGTGAGCAAAACTTCTAGCAGACTAAAAGCGCGTTGCATTAATGGAGTTTAGAATCTTGGAGATAAAACGCCATAATGGGTTTGTCGTAATAAAGAATAGGAATCTTTGAGGCGTTTGGAAGTGGATTACTTGTAAGCAAAGGAGTGCCTTTAGAGATTCCATAGAATCTTAAACGCTCTTGTAGTCTTTCTGTGGTTTGCACCTTATCAATCCCTTTAGCTTTGAGAGAAAGGGCGAGTTCTTTGGCGATAAAATGCCGAAAGGCAAAATGCTCGTTTGCTTGAGGAAAGAGAACAAAAAGGGGCTTGGATAAAAACAAGATTCCATTACAGCTTAGCAAAATCAAAAAGGTCGCTAAAAATGGAATCGTATAACGCGCCCTAAATTGAGGCAAACGCACACGAAGCCCGGAAAAATAGAGATTCACCATTAAAGGAAGTGCCAAGATTAGCAAAGGAGCGAAAGATTCCGTCTGCACGCGTTGGCGCATAGAAAGTAGCCAAATAAAGCCAAGAGTTGTGCTTGTGATATACCACGCTAGAGGCTTTTTGTTTGTGTTGAAATAACGATAAAGCGTATAGAGAAAATACAAAAACAAAAGCGGAGAAAAAATCAACAGCAAATGCCCATTGCTATCCAAAAAATAACCGCTTGGGTGTCCGCCAACTTCTAGCCCAAAGCAATACATATTTAGCGCAAAAAGCCCCAAAGATACGAGGATAAGAAATGTTTGTTTGCGCTCCATTCCATAAAAAATCAAGGCGACAAATACGAGCGCGAAACTTTCATCTGCAAATGCCATAACCAAAAGAAGGAGATAAGGAATCTTGCTGCGTTTTTGCACCCAAATGCACAAAATAAGGCTTAGCGCAATCACGATTCCACTATTTGAAACAAGAAGTGCGGCGGCATTAACACCCGGAATTAGGAGAAACAAAAAGGCGCACATTAGCGCATCACTAGGACGCTTTAAAAAGCCTTGCGCGAAAAAAAACATCAAAAACGCATTTAAAAGGTGCAAGAGCAAAAAAGGCACACGTAATCCCCAATCGTTTTGCCCGAAGATTTGTGTGCTAAAATATCCTGCAAACCCGCCAAAACTGCGCGGGTTGAAAAACTCCTTTGCCTCATTATAGCTAATGCTAAGTGTGTTGAGCAAATAAGATAACGCGCCCAAACTTAGGCAAAGAAGCAAACAAAGCCAAAGCAGGTTGCGCGTTTGTGGTTTCATTTTGGGATTCCTTAAAGTTCTGCGAAAACATAACCTTGTTTTTGTAGTTGCGAACGAATCGCATTTTGGTGTTCTTTGCCTTTGGTTTCTAGCACCATTGTGATATTGGTATCGCCAAACGCGGCAGAAGTGCGGTCAAAGTCTATTTTGACGATATTTGCACCACCAGAAGAGAGCAAATCACTAAGCTTTTGTAGGCTTCCGGGTTTGTCAATGAGTGTTACGCAGATTCGCATTTTGCGGTGGGAGCGCACCAAGCCTTTTTCAATGATATTGCCAAGCATCGTTACATCAATATTTCCTCCACTAAGCACCAATCCTAAAGATTCGTTTTCTCCAATGGCAAATTTGTGATGCAAAACCGCCGCGACAACACTTGCCCCTGCGCCCTCCACAACTAATTTTTGGTTCTCCAACAAATACAAAACCGCGTTGGCAATCTCTTCATCATCTACCATAACAACTTCATCAACGGATTCCAAAATATATTCAAAATTCTTAGGATTCACATCACGCACTGCAATGCCATCAGCGATTGTGCGGACAGATTGTGTGCTTTGAATCTCTTTTTTGTGGTAGGAGTGATACATACCCGGCGCACCCTCTGCGACAACGCCGATGATTCGCACTTGGGGCAACATTTGTTTGTAAGCTGCTGCGATTCCAGAAATCAGCCCACCCCCGCCAATAGGCACGACAATCGTCGTAAGATGGCTTTGGTCTTCAATCATCTCTAAAGCCACTGTGCCTTGCCCTGCGATGACTTCTTCATCTGCGAAAGGGTGGATAAATTGTAAATTATGAGTTTTAGCGTATTCTAAAGCATAGGAATAAGCCTCATCGTAGTTGTTGCCCTTTAAAATCGCTTCTGCGCCGAGTTCTTTGACTCCCATAACTTTAAGCAAAGGCGTTGCTTCAGGCATTACAATCACGCCTTTGATTCCATAATGCTTTGCGCTGTATGCGACGCCTTGCGCGTGGTTTCCAGCACTTGAAGCAATCACTCCACAAGCGCGTTCATCGGGATTAAGTGAGGAGATTTTATTGAACGCCCCGCGCAATTTAAACGAACCTGTGTTTTGTAGGTTTTCTTGTTTGACATAGACTTTTGCTCCGCTAATTTGGCTAAGTTTGGGGGCAAATGCTAATTTTGTGTGTTGCACAATCCCCTCCAATCGCGCTTTGGCGTCCATAATTTTAGAGAGTGGAATCATTTAATAGCCTTTCATATTCAAGTTTGATACATAAATCTTCAACATACATTATATTGGCTTTGCGGATTGTTTGCTTTGCCTGTGCGCTTGTCAATCCTAACTGCACCCAAACGCATTTGGGTGGGTTTTTGAGTTGGAGAATTTCCTCTGCAATTTGAGGCAGAGCTTCGCTTTTGCGGAAAATATTTAAAATATCTATTTTTACTCCCGCTTTGCTTTGGGATTCAAAGGCAGCTTGTAGGGTTTGGTGGGCAATCTCTCCTAAAATTTCTCCGCCTTTGGGATAAATAGGGAGGATTTTATAGCCTTTAGACTGCAAAAATTGCGCGACTTTAAAGCTTGGTTTGTCGGGATTTGGAGAAAGCCCAACGATTGCGATGACTTTAGAATCTTGCAGGAGGTTTTTTAAGGTAGAATCTTGCACTTTTGCCCTTTTGTTTTATTTTGGATTTGGGAATTTTAACAAACTTTTAGAGGATTTTACCATAAAGTTCCCTTGCTTTGTGGCGAGATTTTAAATGCGGAATCTAAAATCCCACTACCATTGTAAGCAACAAGCGTAAGTAAGACGCAACTCAAACTACTAACGCAATGTGCGCCACGAGATTCTAGCGAATCTCTCGCAATGACGACTTGCTAATCCAAGATTCTACTATTTCTGTCATTGCGAGGCAATGCTAAAGCAATCCACGCATGAAATCTCGCCCTAAAGGATTCTGCTTTATTATTTGGGATTCCGCGTTCAACCGCAATCCTAACCAAAGACTAATGCAAAACTCACAGACAAGAAAAAAGCAACCTTGATTTTCTCTAAAACAAGTTTTAGGAAAATCTTTCCTTATTGCCTGTTTGTCTTGCATTAGTCTTTGCCTTTTCTCGCAATGACGACTTGCCAACCTACGATTCTACAATTGCGCAATTTCGCATTTAAAACAAGTGATTTGTTGGTGCGCATTTTGGCGCATTAATAAAAATTAAACATTAAAAAGTTACAATACAGCTTAAAGGAGCTAAAATGATTGCTTTGCTAAGAGATAGCGATTTGGATTTTGAGACGAAATTTAAAGCCTTGCTTGAGCGTGGTGCAATGGATATTCAAAGCGTTGAAGAGCGCGTAAGAGAGTTATTAGAGGGCATTAAACAGCAAGGACAAAATGCGATTATAGAGCAAGTTGCGCGGTTTGATAATTGGAATCCTAAGAGTTTTGAGGATTTAAAAATCACCCAAGAACAAATGCAAAAAGCCTATGAAAGCTTGGATAAATCCTTGAAGGATTCCTTGCAACTCGCTTATGAGCGCATTTATGCTTTTCATTCCAAACAAAAGCCTAAAACTTGGTTGGATTTTGAGGAAAACGGGAATATTCTAGGACAAAAAGTAACCCCTATGGATAGGGCAGGATTGTATATTCCCGGTGGCAAGGCGGCTTATCCAAGTTCTTTGCTGATGAATGCGATTCCAGCACTTGTTGCAGGAGTGAAAGAAATCGTGGTTTGCACCCCCACTCCACAAAACGAACCCAATTCTTTGTTGCTTGCGGCAATGCACTTGTGTGGCGTTAAAGAAGCTTATAAAATTGGAGGTGCGAGTGCCATTGGCGCGTTGGCTTTTGGCGCGTTGGATTCTAAAGGCAATGGAATCGCTAAGGTTGATGTGATTACAGGTCCGGGAAATATTTATGTCGCAACTGCGAAAAAGCTTGTATTTGGCGAAGTCAATATTGATATGATTGCAGGACCTAGTGAGATTGGAATCTTAAATGACGGAGAAGCAAAGGCAGATTATCTTGCGTGGGATTTGCTTTCTCAAGCTGAACACGATGAAATGGCAAGTTCTATTTTAATCACGACAAGCCAAAGCCTAGCATTAGAAGTTTCTCGCAAGATTGAAGAGTTTTTGGATACTTTAGAACGCAAAGAAATCACGGCAAAATCCATCAATGAACGCGGAGCAATTATTGTTACAAGCAGCCTTGAAAAAGGCATTGAATTGATGAATCAAATTGCGCCCGAACATTTGGAGTTATTAGTAAAGAATCCTTTAGAGATTCTGCCACACATTAGACACGCAGGGGCGATTTTCATCGGCGAAAACACGCCAGAACCCATTGGGGATTATATTGCAGGACCGAATCATACTTTGCCAACAGGCGGAAGCGCGAGGTTTTTCTCTCCACTTTCCACAGAACATTTTATGAAAAAATCCTCTATCATTGCGTTTTCTAACAAAGGCATTTGGCAAATGGGCAAAGAATGCGGAATCCTAGCGCATACAGAGGGGCTAGATGCACACCAAAATGCCGTATTGGCACGATTAAATCATAAGGAACATTAAATGGAACATATTTTAGAAGGCTTACCACAAGAAAAATGGATTGATATTATCTTCAACGCTTCGCAAGGCTTAAGCGCAAAAGAACTTACGCGTTTGTTAGAGCGACAAGGAGCAATGGAGATTCTGCTTGAAAAGCGTTTGGGTGAAATGTGGGAAGAAGAATTAAACTATCTCATTCATAGCGAAGAATCTTCAGAGGAGATTCACCATAGAGTGCAAAATATCGCGATTGAATCTATGGGCAATATTCTAACGCAAAACGAATAAATGCGCTTGAATTTGGGCGTTAAGAATCTAAATAAATGGAATCTTAAATGAAAATATTGCGGGTTTTAGGCTTATCCATAATCCTAAGCGCAGCCTTTGGGCTTTCAAGCTTGTTTGCGCCGCCTGTTTGGAAAAGCGAACGATTCTTGGAGCTTAACAAAGATGAGTTTTATTTGCTTACCTTACAGGCAGGGGATTCTGCAAAAACCCTATTTTTTCGTTGGACGCTACTTAAAAATGAGGGTTTAGTAATGCACTTAAATTACGATTCTTTTCCGCACCAATTTATTCTTTACCAAGATTATCAGCGGAGTTGTTATAAAGTGCCTTTGCTTAAGGCGGAACAAAAATATTACAGCGAAGAGCCGTTTTTTTTGTTGTGTTTTAAAGATTATCATCGCACCAAAAAAGTTGCGACCTTGAAATACTATCTTTTTCAAGGCAACAGAGATTTTAATATTATAGATGAAAGGAAAGTTCCCAATGGAGGCTTTAGCGCACATTGAAGCAAAGATTAATGAGTTTTTAAAAGAGTTGGAATCCCCTCTTGTGTTAGCCTTGAGTGCGAATTTGCAGCGGGGCAAAATGTTGCGTTCTAAACTTGCATTGCAGATTGCCGGAGAAAGCGAGGAGTGCCTCTTGCTTTGTGCGATATTAGAGATGATTCAAAGTGCTTCACTTTTGCACGATGATGTGATTGATGACGCACTTACAAGGCGTTCGAAGCCCTCTATTAACGCGCTTTTTGGCAACAAAAATGCGATTATGCTAGGTGATGTGTTTTATTCCAAAGCCTTTTGTGAGCTAACAAGATTTGCTAGTAAATATCCAGAGATTCCGCGCATTATCGCCAATGCTGTAAGCACGCTTGCAGTTGGAGAAATGGAAGATGTGGAACTCGCAAAAAGCTTCAATGATGAGGAAGCAAAGTATCTTACGATGATAGAACATAAAACCGCCGCGTTGATCGAAGCTGCCGCTTACGCAGCGGCATTTTTGGCGCACAAAAGCCGAGAAGTAGCGGAGGATTTCCGCATTTATGGGCGGAATCTTGGAATCGCATTTCAAATCATTGATGATGTGTTGGATATTATTTCAGATTCCAAAACTCTAGGTAAACCCGCTTTGAGCGATTTTAAAGAGGGCAAGACGACTTTACCTTATATTTATTTGTATGCTAAACTAAACGATTCAGATAAAATGCGTTTAAAAAATGCTTTTGGGTGCGATTTATCGCCAATGGAGCAGGATTGGATTTTAGAAAATCTTCAAACACAAGGGGCGATTGCACAAAGTATCGCGTTGGCAAAATCTTTAGGCAATTGCGGGATTGAAGCGATAGCTAATCATTCTTGTGATAAACTTATACAAATTATGCGCGAAATGATAGAGCGCGACTTTTAAGGAAAGCAATGGATTATTATCTCTTAAGCTACTCGCATAAAAATACCGATATTGCTATGCGGGAAGCTTTAAGCTTGGATTTAAAGAATCCTGCAACCAAGGATTTTTTGTTGGATTTGGTAAGCAACAAATTTATCGGGGAAGCGGTGATTCTTTCTACTTGTAATCGGATTGAGTTTATTTTGAATGTTCAAAATGCCGAAAAAGCAGAAGAATTTTTGTTGGATAAATTAAGCAATTATTCCAAGATTCCTTTAGAAGAGTTGCAAAAACGCGCCGATAGCTACGAAAATCTAAGCGCGATTCATCATCTCTTTAGCGTGGCAAGTTCATTAGATAGCTTGGTTGTGGGTGAGACGCAAATTTCAGGACAACTTAAAAGTGCCTTTAAATATTCCTATGAATTGGGCTGTTGTGGCTTGTTTCTCTCTCGCGCGATTCATTTTGCTTTTCGTTGTGCAGCAAGTGTGCGCAACTCTACAAGCATTTCGCAAAACTCTGTTTCTGTGGCAAGCACTGCGGTTGCAAAAGCAAAGGAGATTGTGGGAGATTTGAAAGATAAGTTTGCGTTGGTCGTGGGTGCAGGAGAAATGAGCGGAATCTGTGCGAAACACTTAATCAATGCAAATTGTGAAGTTTTGATTCTAAACCGCGAGATTGCAAACGCCCAAAAAATCTGTGATGAGATTCTCTCACTCCACCCAAATGCCAAAATCCGCGCGGAAAGCTTCAAAGACATTAGCACTTATATCAATGAGATTCCGCTTCTTTTCACTGCTACAGGTGCGCCGCATACGATTATCACACAAGATATGGTAGAGGTGAAAGATTGGAATCGCTATTGGTTTGATTTGGCAGTGCCACGAGATATTGAACGCGAGATTATGGAAAAAAGCGAGAGAATCCATATCTATGCCGTAGATGATTTAGAAGATATTGTGCGCAAGAACTTGAGCCTACGCGAGGAACAAGCTAAGATTGCTTATGGAATCGTAGGACGCTCTACGCAGGAATTTTTTACTTGGCTACAAACGCTTAATGTAGAACCTTTGATTAAAACGATTCGCACATTTGCCAAAGAAGCAGCGACAAAAGAGTTGCACAAAGGAATCGCAAAGGGCTATTTGCCACAAGAGTATGAAAAAAACATTGAAAAAACTCTACACAATGCGTTTAATGTTTTCTTGCACGATTTAACGATAAATCTTAGGGCAGTTGCCAATACGCCTAAAGGCGATAGCGTGGTAGAATCTTTGCGATTCCTTTTTCAGCAAGAGAATCAGGACAAAATGTTAGAATCCTACAAATGCGAATATGCAGAGGATAAAACTCTACACTAAACAAAGGAAAATAATGCGATTTTCAAAATTCTTTATCCCCACTTTCAAAGAAGCTCCTAAAGATGTCGTGCTAAAAAGCCACGAATACCTAATCCGCGGTGGATTTATCCAGCAAATCGGTAGCGGAATCTATAATTTCTTACCGCTTGGCAAACGCGCCTTAGACAAAGTGCGTCAAATCGTCAAGGAAGAAATGGATAATGCTGGAGCAAACGAAGTCGCGCTTGGTTTTGTAACTCCCGCAACCTTATGGCAAAAAAGCGGACGCTATGAGAGATATGGCAAGGAACTTTTGCGATTCAAAGACAGAAAAGATAATGATTTCGTATTGGGTCCAACGCACGAAGAAGTCGTTACAGAATTAGTCAAAGCAAACATCAGAAGCTATAAACAACTTCCCTTGCATCTCTATCAAATCAATCTTAAATTTCGCGATGAAATGCGCCCAAGATTCGGGCTTATGCGTGCGCGAGAATTTATTATGAAAGATGGTTATAGTTTCCACGCAAACGAGGAAGATTTGAAGCGGGAATTTGATTTAATGGAATCCACTTATAGTAGAATCTTCACGCGCTTAGGGCTTGATTTCCGCGCAGTTTTCGCAGATAGCGGGGCGATTGGCGGAAGCGGGAGCAAAGAGTTTATGGTGTTAGCCAAAAGCGGCGAGGATACGATTTGCGTGTGCGATTCTTGTAGTTATGGTGCGAACTTAGAAGCCGCGACGCGCGTTAAGAAACTTCCCAACTCACAAGCTCCACAAGCAGAATTTGCGAAATTCCATACGCCTAATGTCAAAACGATTGAAGATTTGTGTGAATTTTTCAAGATTGAAGCTTTTTGGACGCTTAAAGCAGTCGTAAAAAAAGCCCTTTTTGATGAGGGGAAAACCGCATTGGTGTATTTCTTTTTGCGCGGAAGCGATAGTTTGAATGAAACAAAAGCCCTCAATGCGATTGCGGGGGCGAATGAATTGCTTGATGTGAGCGAAGAAGAGATAGAATCAGCGGGGTTAAAAGTCGGGTTTATAGGACCTTTTGCGTTGCGTAATATCACTTCTAGCCCTTATATTTATTTTGACAAAGAGTTAGAAAATGCCAAAAACTTGATTTGTGGCGCAAACGAAGTAGATTATCATTTCGTGGGTGTAGATTTGGAATCCTTTGAGGGCTTGGAGTTTAAGGATTTAGTGGAAGTGCAAGAGGGGGATTTATGCCCGATATGCGGGGATTTGACAAAAGAAAACTTCAAAGGCGGTAAGCTGTATTTCACTAAAGGCATTGAAGCAGGGCATATTTTTCAGCTTGGCACGAAATATTCCAGCGCGATGGAAGCGACATTTTTAGACGAAAATGGCAAGGCTAAGCCTCTGATTATGGGTTGTTATGGGATTGGAATCTCACGATTACTTAGCGCAATTATTGAACAACATCACGATGAGCGCGGAATGATTTGGACGCCAACTACCGCGCCTTTTTGCGTGGAGATTATCGTCTCTAATATCAAAGAAGAATCCCAAATGCGCTTTGCAGAGAAGCTTTACGAATCTCTTAAAACTGCAGGAATTGAATGTTTGTTAGATGATAGGACGGAGCGGTATGGCGCGAAGATTGCGGATTTTGAATTGGTTGGTTTGCCTTTTGGAATCGTGGTTGGCAAGGGCTTAGAAAAGGGCGAGATAGAGTTAATTAGGCGCAAAGATTTAAGCAAAGAGATTCTCCAAGTCCAAGACTTTAATGCGCTAGTTGAAAGTTTGCGTGAGGTTTTTTTATGCCATTAATTTTTGGTTTCATCTATCTGTTTTTAGAAGTGTTGATTACTTATGAAATCATTGATAACATAGGCGTTTTGGGATTCGTATTGGAGATTATTTTAAGTGCGCTTTTTGGATTCTTTATTTTAGTGAATTATCGCTATTTTTTAGGTGAGGCTTTAATGCGCGTGAAGCTAAGAGAAATCAGCTATGAAGCGTTTGTGAGTTCTAATGTTTTTAGAATCCTTGGGGCGATTTTGCTAATAATGCCGGGGGGATTGACGGATATTTTGGGGATTTTAATGCAGTTTAGCGCGTTAGGATTCTTGCTCTTTAAGCCTTTTATCAAAAAGCCCCCTGTGGATTCTCATTCTCCTAGCCAAACCCAAAATGATGAAATCATTGATGTAGAAGTCATTGAAAATAACAAACAAGGATAAACAATGCAACAACTCACTATCGGCACACGCGGAAGCGTGTTGGCACTCTGGCAAGCAAATCATATCAAGGATTGTCTGCAAACCCAATACCCAACGCTTCAAGTGGAAATTCAAATCGTCAAAACCAAAGGGGATAAAATCCTTGATGTGCCTTTGGCGAAGATTGGTGGTAAAGGGCTATTTACTAAGGAGCTAGAAGAGTTGCTCTTAAATGGCACGATTGATTTGGCGGTGCATAGTCTAAAAGATGTGCCTGTGGATTTCGTAGAGGGTTTGGGGTTGGTCGCAATCACGAAGCGCGAAGATGTGAGAGATAGTTTTTTAAGCTTCAAATATCCAAGCTTAGAATCCCTGCCCAAAGGAGCGCGGGTTGGGACGACTTCACTAAGGCGCACAATGCAGCTTAACGCATTAAGAGGGGATTTGGACACACAGAGTTTGCGCGGTAATGTCCAAACGCGCTTGAAACGACTAAAAGATGGCGAATTTGACGCAATTATTCTCGCACAAGCGGGGGTGAATCGCTTAGGATTGGGCGAAAAAGTGCCTTACATTGTGCCACTAGATTTTATGATTCCTGCGATGGGACAAGCAGCACTTGGCGTAGAGTGCAAAATGGGAAGTGAAGCCCAATTGCTCTTAGCGTTTTTGAATGATTCTAAAGCCACCTTTGAAACTGCGTGCGAACGCGCATTTGTCCGCGCACTCAATGGGGGTTGCCAAGTGCCTATTGGCGTGAATGCTTCCTTAGAAGAGGGAGTCTTAAAGGTGCGTTCTATTTTGGGATTGCCCGATGGCACGAGAATTTTGCGCGAATGTTTGGAGGTGCAGGTAAAAAGCGTGGAGGATTGTGAGCGCATAGGTGTGCAAATGGCGCAAAGTTTCATCAAGCAAGGCGCACAAGAGATTCTACAAATGGCGCAAAATTGGGAGTTTCAACCCGAGTAATCCTTTAAAGTGAAAATGCGCAAAACAGCTCTTAAAGCCCAAAACCGCTACGAATCTTAAGCTCCATTGCGTCATTGCGAGAGATTCGCTAGAATCTCGTGGCAATCTATAATATTTAGTTTAAATAGGATTCTTCTATCACATCATTGCAAACGAGCATTTGCGAGTGCGGCAATCCATAATTTAGAAGACCAAAGATTCTTAATGTCAAGCGAAATTATTGGATTTTGCGGAAACTTAAAGCCTCTAGCAAATGTTCCTTTTGGATATTTTGTGAGGATTCCAAATCCGCAATCGTCCGCGCCACGCGTAGAATCTTATCATACCCTCGTTTGGAGATTCCAAAGCGATGACAAGCGAGTTCTAGGGTTTGAGAAGTTGCAGAATCTAAGGCGCAGTATTTCTCCAAATCACTCCCATCTAATCGCGCATTAAAGCAGTTTTGCCCCCGTTTCTTTTGGAATGCAAAGCCCTTTAACACAGAATCTTGCAGGGTTTTAGAATCTATGCGGTGGGTGCTTTGTTCGCCCTCTTGCATTGCGACAAACAAATCCAATCTATCCCAAAAAGGCTCGGAAATTTTGGATTTGTAGGCATTGATTTCTTTTTGGTTGCAACGACATTCTTTGCTGAGGCTTAAAAGATTACCACAAGGGCAAGGATTCATCGCACCGACAAACATAAAATCTGTCGGATAAGTGATTTTGGCATGTAAGCGCGAAATGGTGAAATGGTGGTTTTGCAAAGGCTCTCGCAGGGATTCTAAAATGCTTTTGGGGAAATGGGGCAGTTCGTCCAAGAACAAAACCCCGCCATTTGCCATACCGATTTCACCGGGTTTTATGCTTTGCCCAACCGCACTTCCGAGTATTGCGGCTTTGGTTGCGCTGTTGTGGGGATTGCGGAAGGGTCTGTGGGGAGAAATCTCTAGCGTATTGGCAGCCATTTGCAGAATCTCATAGAGGTTTAGAGGCGGCAAAATATAAGGAATCCTTGCCGCAATCATACTTTTGCCACTTCCCGCACTCCCTTCAAAAAGGATATTGTGGAATCCACAAGCGGCGATTAATGCGGCGCGTTTGGCGCGTTCTTGCCCGAGAATATCGGCAAAGTCAAGTGGAAAGCTTTGTGTGTAATAATACTTCTCTTCGCCGAAATTTTGGCAAGGAAAGGGCAAGTCTGCGCAATGGGATTCTATTGCGGGTGGGTTTTGTAGAATTTCTATTGCTTCTTGGAGACAATCCACATAATACGCTCTTAAATTGGGGAGTTTGGAATAAAAATCCTGCGCGACTTTGGGGAGCAAAAAGAGGGAATGGCACAGCTCTTGTTGGCTTAAAAGAGAAAAAAGCAAAGGATAAATCGCAGGGCTGTCTTTGACGCGCCCATCAAGCCCGAGTTCGCCAAATGCGAAGATTTTTGCAGGTTTGGATTCTATGTTTTGTGTGATTTCGTTGAGGTTGCAAGTCTGATTAAGCGCAATCAGCAAGGCGATGGGCAAATCATAAAAACTGCCTTGCTTAGGAATGTCTGATGGGGAGAGATTGACATTGATTTTGAGCGGTGGGAATTTGAAGTTGTTAGCTAGGAGCGAGGATTGCACACGCCCTTTGGATTCTTGAATCGCATTTCCCGCAAGTCCTGTAATACTAAAAGAGGGCAATGCGCGTGTGAAGCTGACCTCCACTTCTATGATTCTCGCTTCAAGCCCAACGAAAGCCGCACAATAGAGTAGGTTCAATCCCATTGTTTTTCCTTAATTTTTTCGCAGTTTATCGGAAGTTTGCAAGGATTGTTGCAAGAATCGCAAATAAAAACGCAAATCTTGCAAGATTCTTTGCAAAAGAAACAAAAAGTAACATTCTAGGCTCATTTAATGAATTATTAAGCGGGGGGCGTTATTACGATTATTTTAATTGTAAGGAGTAAAAATGAAAGTTCTTAAGGTGTTATTGTTGGTGGGCGCGTTGGCGGGAATCGCGTTTGGAGTTGGTCAAGAGATTAAAAATGACATCAAAAATAAAACAAAATCCGCAGTGAGACAAGAAGTGCAGTCTGCTAAAGAAAATGTAAAAACAAAAACGCAAATCAATCCAAAGGAAGCGTTGGCGATAGGGCAGCAAAAAGTGCGGAAAATGTGGCTGACAAAGCCGCCAATAGGGCAGTCAATAAGGCTTTGAATAAATTTTAATTATTGTGGAATCCTAAAGGGATTCCGCTACTGCACCTCTGCGATGATGAAATGGTTGTCCTCGTGTCATTGCGAGAGATTCGCTAGAATCCCGCGGCAATCTACAATGTTGAACACCTAAAAGTGTTGCAATGGAATCTCTGAAAGAGAGATTTCACATTATGGATTGCTTTGTCCTTGCTCCTCGCAATGATGAAGTGGAAGTCAATAAAAGATTATGCCTTATCGCTTCGCTCACTCGCAATGACAAGTTAATAAGTCTTGGGTTGTTAAGATTGTGGATTGCCACGAAAATTTTTCAAATTTGTGTAAGTATGATGGGTAAATTGCCATACAATGCGCCTCGCAATGACAGCGGGGCGGAATCACAATAACGCAGTAGTGGAATCGTGTAAGCGCAAACAGCGCAAAAGCACATTGCGTTGTTTGAGGTTTGTTAGATTTTAAAAGGGTTTTCTACTACTCTTTTTCTATCTACAATATAAGGAATCAACGCCATATGTCTTGCGCGTTTGATTGCGACTTCTACGCGTTCTTGCCATTTTTTTGAGTTGCCTGTAAGGCGGCGTGGCATAATTTTGTAACGCTCGGAAAGCGAGTGCTTGAGCATTTCTACATCTTTGTAGTCAATAAAATCAATCTTCGCCTCTGTGTATCTGCAATATCTTTTAGAGTATCGTTTTTTCTCTGCCATAGTTTTGTCCTTTAAAATGGTATTTCTTCATCATCAATGTCAATCTCAGGAATGTCGTTTTCTTTGGGTTTCTGTGGTTTTGGCGCACTTGGTTGTGTGTTTTGGTAGCTGCCGTAGTTGTTGTAGCCACCATTGTGCATATCGTTATAGCTATCGTTTGAGTAGCTATTGCCATAGTTACCATTGCCACCACCATTTCCAGCGTAATTCCCACCTTCGTTTCTTGAGCCCAGCATTTGCATAGTTTCAGCTGTAATGCTGTGTTTGCTTCGCTTTTGTCCGTTATTATCTGTCCAACTCTCTAGCACCAAACGCCCTTCAATCAGCACAGAAGAACCGCGCTTTAGGTATTGGTTTGCCACTTCAGCAGTTCGCCCAAAAAGATTCACATCAATATAGCATACTTCATCGCCTTGCGAACCATCTTGCTTTTTGAAGCGACGATTGACGGCTAGTCCAAGCTTCGCCAATGCAGAACCGCTCGGCAAGTAGCGCAACTCCACATCTCGCGTTAAATTTCCTACTAAAATGACCTTGTTAAACATATAATATCCTTAAAGTCAGCCCTTATTCTTGAGCGACTTTTTCTTCCGCTTCTTTTAGGGGAGCAGATTTTTTGTTGTTAATTGCTCTATCTACCAAAGTTTCCCATGCTTTTTGCTCTTTTTTGCTTTCGTATTTGATAACGATAAAGCGCAAAATATCCTCGTTAATGCGGTAGAGACGCTCTAATTCCAAAACAAGTTTAGGTTCTGCTTTAAAATAAATAACAAAATAATAACCACGCTTATTTTTCTTGATTTCATAAGCAAGATTCCGCATACCCATATCTAAATTCGCACTGATTTCTCCGCCATTGTTGATAATAGCAGCTTTGTAAAAATCAATTTTTTGGGTGATTTCTTCTTGTGTCAAAGTGGGTTTAACCACAAACATAGTTTCATAAAAACGCATAAAGTCTCCTTATGGATTTTGCCCTTTTGGATTCAAAAGAGCAAGGAATGGTTGTTTTTATTTTTACAGAAGTAAAAGTTTTGATTCTATCTTAAGATTGCTTGGATTTTCATTAAAGCACTTAAAAATCCATTGCCTTTATTGATACCTTTAAGGGAATCCTCGCGCCAAGCATTTAGGATATAAAAGATAGATTCGTATTGGGATTCTTTGATGAGAATCGCAAAATGTTTTTTTTGTTCTAGGAGTTGCGGGGGAAGTTTATAGCCCAAAACATCTTGAGATGAGGCTTCCCCATAAATTCTAATATGACTTGAAAACAAAAAAAGAACGAAGAAGTATTTTTGGATTTCATTAATCAAAGGCACTTCTTCAAAGCCTTGTTCTAAAAATTGCGATAATTTATCAAAATAAGGTTTTTTTAGTAGTAGGGATTCTAAAATCTCCTCTAGCTTTACACTGCCAAGGCTAAAGCCTAAACCTTCGACAATTTCACTATTAATTTCTTGGTCAAAAATCGCGTATTTCCGAAGCTCTGCAAGGCTTAATCCCAAATCAAAATTTTGCTGTTCTAGGATTTGGCGCAAATTAAAATCAGAAATTTGCACTTTGAGATTCTGCGCGGATTCTTTGAGAATCATCATCGCTTCTCCAAGATTGGGCGCAAAGAATCGCACTTCAAACACGCCCTCTTTGGCAAGGCTTGAGGGGAAACTCGCACTCATCGCACGCGCATCAGCTGCGTATTCTCCCGCACTTTTATTTTCTGCTTGATAAAACTCCACAATCAAATAGCCACCATTTTGCAACAAAGCCTTAATCAAAGAATCTAGTTGCTTTTTTGGAATCTTTTTATCTGTTTTAATCCACACTAACGCTTCATTACCAAAAAGCGAACCTTGAGAGAAGCAAGAAAGCGCGTTTTGGAAATCAAATTCGCCAAAATAAAAGCTGTTTTTTTCACAATCTTTTTCAAGAATCTTTTGTGCGATTTTCTGCCCATAATAGCCGATTAAAAACATCGCTTCGCCATAAAGCAAAATGGAGCGAATCTCTGCTCCTTTGGCGAGTTTGGTATCTAGCTCTTTTTTATACATTATTTGCCTTTGCGTTTATGGCGTGGAGTAAATTTGGCGCGAGGAGGGCGACTTTGTTTGTTGTGTTTGATTTTTTGCTTCATATTGTGTGCGTTCTCTTTGGCTTTTTGCGCCATTAGTTTATTTTTCTGTGCCATTTTAGCAAAAAGATGTTTAGAGATTTGCTCACTTGCGATTCCAAGACTTTCGTTATAACTCTCTACAATCCAGCCATAAATCTTTGCAGTTGCGAGATTGACTTCTACAATCACAACGCGCACCTTTTGGTATTTCACGCCATTGCCTTTGAGACAAACCACACGCGCACCTTGCAAAGGAGGAGTGGTCAAAGAGACAATCTCGGGCTTGTAGTCGTTTGAAATGAATCCCAAAAAGCTTTGCCCGATTCTTTGGCTTAAGTATCTCGCGAATTTGCGGTCTTTGAAATCCATTTCTACTTTCGCGCTTTCCCGCTCTTTTTGGCTTAAATCCTCACAAAGCAAAGGCAAGGATTCTTTTGTCGCGCAATCCTCGCAAAGCTTGATTTTTGATTTTAGGATTCTATGAAGCAGCAAATCACTATAACGACGAATCGGAGAGGTAAAATGACTATACGCTTCAAACCCTAAGCCAAAATGCCCGATATTATGACTCGCATAAAATGCTTGTGGCATAGATTTGATGATGAGTTTATCTACTTGCGATTCTATTTTATAAGTTTTTGCTTTGCGCTGCACTTCTAAAATCGCTTTGTGAAAGTCTTTTGGGTTTAGCGGAATCGCCTTTTGCCAAACTCCTAAGGCTTTGAGTTCTGCAAATAATTCTACGATTGCGTCGGGTTTTGGCTGTGAATGGACGCGGTAAATGCCGAGCTTTAAAGTCTCGTCTTGAAGATTGCTTTTTTGCGTTTGCAGTTTCGCGCTTTCTTGATTGGCAAGAAGCATACATTCTTCAACGAGTTGGTGGCTTGGAGTTTGGGATTCTATTTTTAGGTTTTGGAGTTCTAGGTTTTCATCTAAGCACATCGTCTTTTCATCACCCAAAAAATCAAAGCCGCAATTCAAACGCTTTACGCGAAGTTTTTGTGTCAGCGCATAGAGGTTTAGAATCGGCTTTTTAAGAGTGGTTAAAATGCGTTTGCTCGTGCCATTTATAAGGAGTTCATCGACTTCTTCGTAGGTGAGTTTTTGGCGCACTTTAATCACTGCTTCAAAAAGTTCGCTGCTAAGCACGGCTTTGGTGCGTTTGTGTAGGCGTATTTTCCAAACCATTGCAAGGCGCAGTTTTCCCTCACGAAGCGAACAAAGATTCTCGCTTAAGGCGCGTGGAAGCATCGGGATTGATTTATGTGGGAAATAAATGCTAAATCCGCGATTCTTAGCCTCCAAATCTAGCGGAGATTCTTTTGCTACATAGTGGCTCACATCGGCGATTGCCACATAAAGCATAGAATCAGACGCGTCAAAATAAATCGCGTCATCGTGGTCTTTGGCGTCCTTTGGGTCAATCGTGCAAAAGGGCAAATGTGTGCAGTTTGTGCGTTCTTTGAAATCTCGCAAACGCGCTTCTTGGAAGCTTTCAGATTGGATTTGTGCGCCCATGCTAAAGGATTCTTGTCTATCATAAAGGCTA
Organism: Helicobacter sp. MIT 05-5294; assembly: GCF_000765675.1. Classification (GTDB taxonomy): domain Bacteria; phylum Campylobacterota; class Campylobacteria; order Campylobacterales; family Helicobacteraceae; genus Helicobacter_D. Next base: position 30,756 of record NZ_JRPA02000001.1, read on the forward strand.
AGTGAAAGAATCTCATCAATTTTTGGGTCTTCTAATGCGCCTAAAATTTCTAGGATTTCGCCATTTTGTGGATTGAGCTTGATGAGAGTTCGTGCGGGTAGGGTTTTGAGGGATTTTTGACTTGCTTTGATTTTGTAAGGAATCTCATTGGGGATTGAAATCGCAATGCAATCTAGTTTGTATTTTTCTAAATAGCAAAGCGCGAATTTTTCTTTGGATTCTAAAATAGCAAGAATCTTTGCGCGGATTCTATTGGAATCGTGAGGATTTTTGCTAAGCCTAGCTAAGACAATATCGCCTCTTTGTGCGCCTTTAAGTAGGGATTTTTCTACTAGCCAATCTTGCTTGTTTGCGTGTGAGAGCGGAATCACAAACCCATAACCTGCGCGGGTTAATTCTAATCTACCAATGCAGAATCGCGCGTTTAAAAAATAGCGGTTTTTGCGTAAAACTAGCGCGTCAAAATGTAAAAGGGATTCTAAAATCTGCTTGAAAGAATCCGCGATTTTTAGAGGAAGCGGAATCCCCTCACGCAAAAGATTTAAAAACTCATTCATCAATTAAAGAATAATCCGTGTTTGTTTCATTGGGCTTGGATTCTAAATTAAGGTGCATATTTTCTAAAGTCGTATCAAATCCTTGCAAGTCTAAATGATACTGCTCCACTAGATTCCTTGCCTCTACAATTTGCGCTTGTTTTGCGATTTCATAGGGAGTAATCAGAGTGTTTAGCACTCTTAGAGGATAGATAAAGCAAAGCAAATCTTGCGGTGGATTTGGGTCGTTGAGGTGGCGCATTACTTGAACCATAGTTTGTTCAAAGCCCCAATGTTCAAATAAATGCCCTAAGACTTCAAATTGGTCGCAGCCTAAGATTTCTTGTTCAATCTCCAAAAATTGACTCGCGTTAATTTTGGACATAAATTCTTCTTGTTTGTGTGCGAGTTTGAGGCAATTAGAGATAATAACCATTCCAATGTGCATTGTCAAAGCACAGGGGACAAGAATCCCGAGCAGTTGAATGTCTTTTTGTAGCCAACGACATAAAAAAGCATTTTTGATATTGGAAACATCTACAAATTGGCTCACTTCTAGTTTGTAGGGCGTTAAATCTATCACAAATTTCGCTTTTATGGCACTTGCGATAGCCAAGCCTTTAGCAGTGGAGATTCCAAACATAGAAACGGCTTGTAAGATAGAGTTAATTTCACGATGATAACCATAAAGCGGAGAATTTGCGCTTTTAATCAAATCCATTGTCAAAAAGGGGTCTTGTTCAATCACATTGGCAACTTGTTTTATGCTTGAGTTTTCATAGGAGCAAACCCTTTGTAATTCAACAATAGTTTGTGGCAATGGTGGCAAAGCATCAATCTCGCCAATCAAAAAGTCTTGCATGGTATTTTCTAACATTATCAAGCTCATTAAATCCGAAATAAAAAATGTGAAATCATAGCATAAACTCGGTTAATTTTGGATATGTAACAAGATTTCGCTAGGGAATCTTCAAGTCATTATCCCATTAAACTTAGAATCTTGGAATCGTAATTTGGCATAATGGCGCAATCGTAGAATCCTAAAGCCTCTTTTGTGTTCATCATAATGAGGAATTTTAAATAATTTTGATAAAATACCTTATCTTATCCAAAAATAAGGATTCTACAATCCCAAAAGGAGATAACTTGCAATATATTGATGATTCACTAAAGGGCAAACGCATTTTAATCACAGGAGGAGCGGGATTTATTGGTTCAAATCTTGCGCTTTATTTCCAAAAGCACCATAAAGACGCGGAAGTCGTGGTGTTTGATAGTTTTAGAAGTGAAATGAGATTCGGGAATGGCAACTTTAAATCTTTGGGGCATTTTAAGAATTTGCTTGGGTTTAATGGAGAAGTGATTGTCGGGGATATTACAAACAAAGAGGATTTATCAAGACTAGAGAATCGTAAATTTGATTATATCTTCCACCAAGCCGCAATTTCAGATACCACGGTGCGGAATCAAGAAGCGATTTTACGCGCGAATGTGAATGCTTATAAAGACTTGTTGGATTTGTGTGTGCGAAGCAATGCGGCGATGATTTATGCTTCAAGCGCGGGGGTTTATGGCAATAGTTCTGCGCCTAATAGCATTGGTAGCGGAGAGATTCCAGAAAATGTCTATGGATTTTCTAAATTAATGATGGATAATTTGACCTTTAAATATCTCAAAAACTTCCCGCTTTTGCATATTGTGGGGTTGCGGTATTTTAATGTTTATGGCGAAAATGAGCTTTATAAGGGTAAAACCGCTTCTATGATTTTGCAATTAGGCTTGCAAGCGTTGGAATCTAAAAAAGTGCGCTTGTTTAAAATGGGCGAACAAAAGCGCGATTTTGTGTATATCCAAGATGTGATTGCCGCAAATGTCAAGGCAATCCAAGCCCAAAAAAGTGGCGTGTATAATGTCGGCAGTGGCAAGGCGCGAAGTTACAATGATATTGTGGATTGCTTGAAGATGGATTTGGGAGATTTTGAAGTAGAATACATTGATAATCCTTATGAGTTTTTCCAAACTCACACTGAAGCCAATATTGTTTTGACGAAGAAGTTTTTGGATTATCAGCCGCGATTCTCACTAGAAGTTGGAATCAAAAACTATCTCAAACAAATCAAAGAAATCCACAGCAAAGGCTTGTGGCAAAAACTTGCAAACGAGCATTAAGGAAAATAAGTGAAACCAAATATTCTAGTCGTGGGAGATTTGATTTTAGATCATTATATTTGGGGGAATTGCGAACGCATTTCTCCAGAAGCTCCTGTGCAAGTGGTGGAGGTTAAACGCGAATCCTTAAGCCTTGGCGGGGCTTGTAATGTCGCTAATAATCTTGTGAGTTTGGAATCTAATGTGTGGATTTGCGGAATGATAGGCTGCGATGAAGCGGGGGAAACTTTGAAAAAAGAGTTGGAAAATAGAGGAATCCATACGCGAGGAATCTTCCACAATCCTGCGCGTCCCACGACACAAAAATCCCGCTTGATTGCTTCACACCAGCAAGTCGTGCGCATTGATAGAGAGGATAAAAGCCCAATCTCCAAAGAGGGCGAAGCATTTATTTTGGATTTTGTTAAACTTGTATTAAAGGAATCCCAAATCCAATGTATCGTGCTAAGTGATTATCAAAAGGGCGTTTTAAGCGTTGATTTGACGCAAAGTTTGATTGCACTTGCCAAAGTGGAGGATATTAAGATTCTAGCAGACCCAAAAGGCAAAGACTATCGCAAATATAAAGGTGCGACGCTTCTTACGCCCAACAAAAAAGAAGCAAAAGAAGCCACAGGAATCGCAATTACAAGCGAGGATTCTTTGCGCGAATGTATCGTGGAGTTGCAAAGATTATGCGCATTAGAGATTCCATTAATCACTTTAAGCGAAGATGGAATCGCATTTGCCACGACTGCAAGGGATTCCCTGCAAAGCAAAGATTCTGCGCAAACGCAGGATTCCAAGCCTCATCAAATAAAAATAGAGAGAATCCCAACGATTGCAAGAGAAGTGTTTGATGTAACGGGCGCGGGAGACACGGTGATTGCCTCTTTGGCTTATGCGTTGGCATTGGGCGAGCCTATTTTACAAAGCGTGTATTTCGCCAATGCCGCCGCTGCGGTGGTGGTGAGCAAAGTGGGTTCTGCGACTGCAAGTAAGCAAGAGATTCTAGCTTACTTGAAGCGCAATAATCTTTTGGATTCTGCTTTGGCAAATTCACAATTTCTAAAAATCTTTGGCACACCTTTAGAGAGGGATTCTAACGCATTAAATGCGCAAATCTCTAAAATCTTGAAGCGACAAAAGCCTAATTTGTATTGGGATAAATGGGTTGGAGCGCAGAATTTAGACGCGTTTTTGGAATCCTTAGCGCAACTCAAAAAAGAGAATCTTCAAGTGATTTTTACTAATGGTTGTTTTGATATTTTGCATTTAGGGCATATTGATTATTTGCACAAAGCACGAGCTTTAGGAGATTTGTTGGTTGTGGGTTTAAATAGCGATGCTTCTATCAAGCGTCTTAAAGGGCAATCACGCCCCATCAATCAAGAACACGATAGAATCGCAATGCTTTGTGCTTTGGAATGTGTGGATTTCGTGATTGTGTTTGATGAAGATACGCCACTAGATTTAATCGCCAAGATTCGTCCAAATATCCTAGTAAAAGGTGCGGATTATCAAGGCAGAGAAGTCGTTGGAAGCGAGTTTAGCGAAGCGGTGCGCCTCATAGAGTTTGTGGAGGGCAAAAGCACAACCCAATTAATCCAAAAAATAAAGGAATCTTGAGAATGAAAAAAGTGATTTTAGCGGAGATGAATGCGCATTTAAAGACCGCGCAAAAAATGGAATCTCTTGCAGAGGATTTGCAAAAAGCCGCCCAAATGGCAATCCATACGCTAAAAAATGGTGGCAAGATTTTATTGTGCGGCAATGGAGGAAGCGCGGCAGATAGCCAACATATCGCCGCAGAACTTACGGGAAGATACAAAAGAGAGCGCAGAGGTTTATGCGCAATTGCGCTGACGACAGATACGAGTGCGTTAAGTGCGATTGGCAACGACTATGGCTATGATTTTGTGTTTTCGCGTCAATGTGAAGCACTTGCGCAAAAAGGAGATTTGCTATGGGGAATCTCTACAAGTGGCAATAGTCAAAATGTGCTTAACGCCCTAAAAGTTGCGCGTGAAATTGGGTGTGCGACTTTGGGATTCAGCGGACGCGATGGGGGAGCGATGCGCACACTTTGCGATGTGTTGCTTATCTCTCCAAGTGAAGATACGCCACGAATCCAAGAAATGCACATTTTAATGGGGCATATTTTGTGTGATTTGATTGAAAGGGAGTTTTAGTTGCAAGAATTTTTCACAAAAATGATAGAAGCGTGTGAAAGTCAGAAGTTTAGTCTAAATTCCGCGCTTTTTGCGCAACTCCAAAGCGAGGGAATCCGCGCGAATTTCGCGGATTTACGCGCAGATGAGAGAGGGATTTATTTTGGTTTTTCTAATGGCAAGTTTTGCAAAGTAATGCTTTATCAAGCACGAATCCAAGAATCTACTTTTAGGGCTAAAGGCGACCCTTTCGTGCACCTGTGCGCGTGTGAGGAGTGTTTGGAGAATCTTGCTAATCCCGATTTTATCGCCACCATTTCGCTAAATCTCCGCTTCTTTTTGGGGATTTATTCTCATAAAGTGCAGACGAAGTTTTTTAACGATAAACCTTTGAATCTTTGCCCAAAATGCGCCAAAACCCTAGCGGAGCATTTCAAGGGTGATTTAAGGGTGTTTTTTGGGAGTTAAGGGGGTTCGACTTAAAATTGCCTTTGTTGATATTGCGGGATTCTACATTGTTAAGAATCGCATTTAGTAGCACTGCATATTTGGGATTTTATTGTGTTTCAAATCTCCCGCCACCTTCACAAGGAAAAGCAATCTAAACCTAAGAATTTCGTGCCTAAAAGGATTCCACAGCAGGAATCCCAAAGTTAAAAACGCGCAAAAAGCATATAGAGCTACAAGTAGCAATCAAAGCTATCCGCGTGATGCCAAATATTCCTCATAATTTCCGCGAAAATCTATAACTTCGTTGTTTTCTTTAAACTCTATAATCCGATTGGCATACGCGTCAATTAGTTCTCTATCGTGGCTTATGCAAATCACATTGCCATTGTATTTATAGAGTGCTTCGCCAAGTGCGATAATCGCCTCTAAATCTAAATGGTTGGTGGGTTCATCAAGCACGAGGAAATTCCCACTCTCTAGCATAAGTTTGCTTAGCATTATGCGGTGTTTTTCGCCTCCGCTCAAACTCCCCACACTTTTTTCTTGCTCCTCGCCATTAAAGAGCATTCGTCCAAGTGCGTTACGGATTTCTCCCGCTTCTTTTTTCTTATCAAAGCCTCTTAGCCATTCATAGAGGGTTTCAGTGCCTTGAATCTTATCGGTTGTGTTTTGCGGGAAATAACCGCGTTCAATCGTCGCGCCCCACCGAATGCTTCCTTGTTGCGGGGTGAGATTCTCACAAATTAGCTCACAAAAGGTTGTTTTTCCGATTCCATTGCGCCCAATGAGCGCGATTTTATCACCGGGCAGAATCGTGAGATTGAGTGCGTTAAAAATACGCAAATCCCCATAACTAAAGCTAAGATTTTCTATATTTAAGGCTTCGTTGCCAATGTTGCGGTTGGATTTAAACACGATGCTCGGGTCGCGGCGGCTTGAGACTTCAAGGCTTTTAATGTCTAGCTTATCTAGCTGTTTTTGCCTTGAAGTGGCTTGTTTCGCTTTGGAAGCATTTGCGGAGAATCGCGCGATAAAAGATTCCAATTCCTCTTTTTCTTTAAGCTTTTTGTTGCGCTCCATTTCTTGTTGTTTGGCAATCAAAGTCGAAGCGATATACCAATCATCGTAATTTCCACTAAACTCACGCACATTTTTAAAATCCAAATCCAAAATGTGTGTGCAAACGCTATTTAAAAAGTGCCTATCGTGCGAAATAACAACCAAAGTGCCTTCGTGTCGTTTAAGTTGCTCCTCTAGGTATTCAATAGCTTTTAAGTCTAAGTTGTTGGTTGGCTCATCTAAAAACAAAATATCTGGCTTAGGAAACAAAACTTGCGCCAAAAGCACCTTGAATTTATCTCCTCCCGTTAAGGTTTTCATCGGCTCTTCGTGAAGCGACGCGGGGAATCCCAAATCTTCTAAAATTTTTTCAATCTGCACATCGTATTCATAAGTCGGGTCTTCCTCGCTGCAAATCATTTCTAGTTCGCCCAAACGCATATTGACTTCATCGCTGAAATCCCCGGCATTATAAAGCGATTCCTTTTCTTTGATAGCGTCATAAAGCCGCTTGTTACCAAAAAGCACACAATCTTTAATGCTAAAATCTTCAAATGCAAATTGATTCTGCCCCAACACGCCAAGCCTCGCATTGGGGTCAAAAGAAATCTCTCCGCTTGTGTGTTCAATCTCTCCACTAAGGATTTTTAAAAAGGTAGATTTACCCGCGCCATTTGCGCCAATCAGCCCATAACGCTTACTCTTATCTAGCTTAAGATTCACATTTTCAAAAAGTTTTTTGGTCGCATATTGCATTCCAAGTCCGGTAATTTGAACCATATTTGCCTACTTTCTTTGAGATTAAAATTTTTGTGATTTTAATTAAATTTTGCTTAATTTATTGTGGGATTTTGCGCGAGTAGAATCGTGGTGCGTAATTTGTGAAACAAATTTCACCTACACTTGCAAATCTATAATATTGAATTTGAGAAAATGTGCAATGGAATCCTAAAGGGATTCTGTTACTTTGTCATTGCGAGTGAGTGAAATAAACGCGGCAATCCACGCTTTGCATACCAAAAAGTATATGACGCAATCTTTAGCGAGATTCTAGATTATGGATTATTTCGCCCTTGTTTTCCTTGCAATGACGCCATAGAATCCTAAAGTCTTATTGGGATTTCTTGTGCCTTTAAATATCGCTTCAAGTCCATAATATTAATTTCTTGATAATGAAAAATAGAGGCGGCAAGTGCGGCGTCCGCGCCATTTTCAAAGGCTTGTAAGATGTGTTCTTTGTTTCCCGCGCCACCACTTGCGATAAGCGGAATCCCAACGCTTTTAGAAATCAATCTTAACTGCTCCAAATCATAGCCTGTTTTTGTGCCATCGCAATCCATACTAGTAAGCAGAATCTCGCCCGCCCCACGATTATAGGCTTCTTTTGTCCATTGCAACAAATCAATCCCGCTATTTTGTCTTCCGCCATGCGTATAGACTTCCCAGCCTCCTTGCCGACTTTCGCTATTGACGCGCTTCTTTGCGTCTATTGCGACGACAATACATTGTGAGCCAAAGCGTTTTGCGCTTTGTGTGATTAAATCAGGATTCTTGATTGCCGCAGAGTTGAGGCTGATTTTATCGCAACCAGCGTTAAGCAAATCATAAATTTGCTCCAAACTTCCAATGCCCCCCCCCACGGTGAGAGGGATAAAGATCTCTCTAGCGACAGAACGCACCATTTCTAGCATAGCTCCTCGCGCTTCAATCGTTGCGGTAATATCTAAAAAGGTGAGTTCATCTGCGCCCTCGTCATTATAGCGTTTTGCCACTTCTATGGGATTCCCCGCGTCTTGAAGTCCCACGAAATTCACTCCCTTAACCACGCGCCCGTTTTTAATATCTAGGCATGGAATAATGCGTTTTGCTAGTTCCACAACAATCCTTTGCAATTTTTGTGGAATCTTAACAAAATCCACTTTAAACAACGCGTTTTTTGTGGTTTTCTAGTATAATTGCGCACAATTAACCCAAATAAATAGTGATTTTAGTCAAGAAGGAAACCAATGCAACAAAGCAAACCGCGTGTATTTTCAGGGATTCAACCCACAGGCAATATTCATTTAGGCAATTATTTAGGAGCGGTGAAAAATTGGGTGGATTCGCAAGATAGTTATGAAAATATCTTCTGTGTGGTAAATTCTCACGCAATTACGATTCCGCAAGACCCTAAGATTCTGCACCAAAAAACTTATGATTTGTGTGCAATGCTTCTAGCGTGTGGAATAAATCCCCAAAAATCCACGCTTTTTATTCAATCCACAATCCAAGAACATACTTCTTTAGCGTGGTTGCTTACTTGCATTACGCCAATGGGGGATTTAAGTCGTATGACACAATTTAAAGATAAAAGCCAAAAGAATCCCAAAAATATTTTTGCCGGGCTTTTTAACTATCCTAATCTAATGAGTGCGGATATTTTGCTCTATAAAAGCAATTTTGTGCCTGTGGGAGAAGACCAAAAGCAACACATTGAATTGGCGCGGGATACCGCGATGCGCTTTAATCGTGATTTTGGGGAAACTTTTGTCGTGCCTGAACCTCTAATCTTAAAAGAAGGTGCGCGCATTATGGGCTTAGATGACCCGAGCAAAAAGATGAGCAAAAGCTCAAGTGATAAGCCCAATCATTCTATCGCGCTCATTGATGCGCCCGAAGTGATTGTTAAGAAATTCAAAAAAGCCACGACAGATAGCGAGGGAATCATCGCATTTGATAAGAAGCGCGCGGGAGTTTATAATCTGCTAAACATTTATCAATGCTTCACCAAAGAATCGCAAGAGGCGATAGAAGCGGAGTTTTTCGGGCTTGGCTATGGGAAACTTAAAGAAAGAGTAGCGGAAGTCGTAGTGGAGGGATTGCGCCCGATTCGCGAATCCTATGAGAAGCTCATCAATCAAAAGGATTATTTGCATAAAATCCTAGAAGAGGGAGAGAAGTGCGCCCGAGAAATCGCCACTGCAACTTACAAGGAAGCAAAAGAAAAAATGGGGCTTGTATAGGCTTGTGTAAAGGTTGCTTGTGGAATTCTAGCGCATTGCGAGAATGAAAGTGTGGCAGTTCGCGATTCTGCTAAGGCATTCTTGTGAGAGATTCGTAGGGAATGTTGGCAACTTTTGATTTTGTAATGGAATCTTTTTTGACGAGGTTCTATGTTATGGATTGCTTCGTTCTTGTAGTCCTTGCAATGACGGCAGGGTGGAATTGCAATGTGCTACTTCGTCATTGCGAAGATTCTGCGATAGTAGAATCGTGGCAATCTATAATCTAAAATCTCGCCATTGTGGAATCCGCTTTTATTTAAAATTATAGATTGCCACGAAAATTTTTCAAATTTTCTCGTAATGACGCATAGTGTGTGAATCTCTGATATTGGGTTCAAGAGAAATAAGCAATAAAATTTCTAATGCAAAATTCTTATGCTTGGATTGTTTTGTCTCCCCATTTTATTTGCTTTGCGTAATGACAAAATGTCTTGCAAGGGCGCAAGGCAAGGCAAAATGCGCAGAATCCCTATTGTGTGCGGAAGTCTTTATATTCTGTGGGAATGAGGCAATCTTCAACGCTTAAAATCTGCGAGTAGATTTTATGGTCGTAGCCGATTTTAAAAAGTGCGTTGATTGCTTTAAGCTGGGTTTCGTTAAGGCTTACAGAATCTTCGTTGGCGTAGAGGTTGAGATAAGTTTCTAATTGTTTGGAATCCACGCGGATAAGGTTTCTTTCTTGGAGCATGGAAGAGAGCAAGGGTTTGTTGTGGAGCGCGACTTCTACCGCTTTGGTGAGCATTTCCTCGCAAGTAATAGCAACGCTTAAAGGCAAGGAGCGGCGCAAACACATTCCGCCTAATGGCAAGGGAAGATTTGCTTGGTTTAGTTCGCACCAAATATCCCAAATTTCGCGTTCTACTTCCAATCTATCATCAAAAGTCAAGATAGATTCGTGAATCAAAACCCCTGCATCAACTTCGCCATTAAGCACAGCATTTTCAATTTCAAGGAAGTTTTTATAGACGATTCTAGCCTCGGGATAGGCAATCCTAAAAAGCATTGCATTGGTCGTATGTGCGCCACTTAGAGCGACTTTGAAGTTTCGTTTTAGGTTTTTGCCTCTAGGCTTAATGAGTTTAGGACCATAACCTGCACCAAAGCTCACGCCGGTTCTTAGGAGGCATTGTTCTAATGCCAACAAGGGATAAACGCCAAAGGAAATGGCAGAAATGTCTAATTCCCCTTGCAATGCTTTGAGGTTCAGCGTTTCAATGTCCAAAGCGCAGGATTCAAAGCGAATTTCGGGATTCCCAACCCAACCAAAGTTAATCGCATAATACATAAATAAATCGTCTGCATCGGGCGAATGTCCGACTTTTAGAATTCTCATAATGGCTCACTTGTATTTTTGTTGGATTGTATTTCAAGTTTGCTTATAATGGATTGAATTTTGGCAATCACGAGGTTTGGGGTGAGATGACGCATACAAGCGTGGAATCCCGCAGAATCTTTAGGCAAGGGGCAAGTCCGCTTCATACAAGGCGCACATTGGAGTGGCTGCCCTAAAGTTTCAAGAGACAAGATATGGGAATTTTCGGCGTTAAAAGGGCAAGTCTCTCGTGTGTTTGTGGGTCCAAAAAGCGCGAGAGTTGGAATCCCAAACGCACTTGCGATGTGCATAGGACCGCTATCGTTGGTGAGCAAAAAATCAAGCTGCACAAAATAAGCCATAAGGCTTTCAATCGTAGTTTTTCCGCTAAGATTAAGGATATTTGCTTGTAGATTTTGTGGGAAATGCGGAATCTCTTGCAAGGATTTTAGAATTTTTTCGTTGATTGCGTTTTCGCTTTGGACGCCAAAAAGAATCACTTTAAAATCAAGGCGCAACAAAAACTCTATCACAAGGGCGAAGTGGGATTCCTCCCAACGCTTTGCCGCTCCAAATGCCGCTCCCGCATTGATTCCTGCGATTTTGGAATCTTTGAAATGTTGCGGTAAAACAGCCTGTGTAATGGCGTGTTTGGGTGGAGGGTTGAGGTAGAGTTTGGGCGTGGGGTTTGGAATCGCATTAGAGGATTCTAGGGCATTAGGGTCGTTGTGTTGGACTTGAAATTTTTGAAATTTTGGTGCGTGGAGGGTGGATTCTATCAAAGTAGAGAAGCGCAAAGCCTCGTGGAGATTCTTTGGCTTTTGGGGGTGTAATGTGAGTAAAAAGCTGCGCATTTCTGTGCTAAATCCAACGCGAAATTTTGTGCGATTAAAGAAAAGCAAAAGCGCGGAAAGCAGGTTGTTTTGGAAAGTAAATCCCAAATCACAAGGTGGAATGGATTTGGCAAGAGAATAGAGGTTTGGGATTCTAAACTTTGCCTTTTTGCTTCGGTCTTCTATCACGCTTACACGCGGATAATGTGCAAAGAGTGCTATGCTGACGCCACTTCCAACAAGATAAAAATGCGCATGGGGGAATCGCAAAAACAAAATTTCAAGCGCATAAGTTGCCATAACCGCGTCCCCAAGCCAATTTGGGATTCTAACTAAGATATTCATTGTTTTAGCTCATTAATGATTTGCAAGGTTTGTCGGAGATTGTTTTGAATGCTTAGGTGGTGAACCGCGTTACTACAACTTTTTTGCGATTCTTCTAGGAGATTGGGATTGCTTAGCAGTTGGGTTAAAATATCCCCACCTTTTATAAAATCTTGCGGCGAATCTAGTAAAAATTCTTGATTAAATAACTCTCCCGCTCCATTTTGTTTGGTGGTTATAATCGCATTGCCAAAACTCGCGGCTTCTAGGGTTGCATTAGAACATGGCTCATAGGTTGTAGGAAACAAAAAAATATCACTTGCAGCATAAAAGGGTGAAACTTCTGTTTGCGCACCTAGAAATAATACGCTTTCAAGGATTCCTAATTCTTTTGCAAGGTTTTCATAATGCTTTTGGTGCTTCTCTTTGCCGACAATCAAAAAATGCCAATTCTTATTAGAAATGCGAGAAAGCATCAAAAGAGATTCCTTTACGCCTTTTCTTGCATAACCACTTCCGACAAAAAGCACAAGTGTTTTGTGGGCTAATATTGGGAATTTTTGACAAAGATTCGCTTTAGCAGCGGTTTTGTCAAGCGGGTTTGGCAGAGAAATGCCATTATAAATGACACGAATTTTTTGCGGAGGAATCCCGAACCTTTCTATTAAGGAATCCCGAATCATTTTGGAGTTTGTAATGATGATTTTAGCATTTGCAAAAAGCCTAGATTCCACAAAAGTATAAATGGGATTCATTGGATTGAAATAGGATTTGAATTTTAGCCAAACATTGCCCTTAGCTTTGATTTCTAACCATTGCTTGTGGATTCCATCACCTGCACGGTAAATATCGCAATGTAAAACTCGCTCTAAGCTAAAATAAATAGCATTAGGGTTTTGGCGATAATGTTTTTCGTAAGAAAAAAGAAAGAAAAGGAATCTTGAAAATGCAGGGAAAAAAGAGGGCAAAATAACGCGAAATTCTGGAGATTGTCCATAATCACCACTAGAAAAAACTTCAATTTTCGGCGGTGTTTGTTTGGAATCTTCGCCATTGGAAGCGGATTCTTGTTCTGTTTGTTCTAGGGCATTTTTTAGCCTTGTTAAGTATTTTTCTGCGCCGCCAACTTTGGAGTTTTTGAATCTAACAAAAACGAGATTCATAATCTCTCCAATATTTCTTGCGTGATTGTGGAAATGCTTTGATTGGCGTTAATAATATAATGTGCGCAAGATTGATAGTGTGGAAGACGCTCGTGATAGAGTTTTAGAGCTAAATCGTAATCTTGAAATAAAGGACGCTTTTCTCTTTGCTCTGCGTCAAGCCTCTCTACGATTCTATCAAACTCTAAATGCAAAAAGAAAACCTTACCCATTGAGCGGACATCGCAAAACAGGGGCATTCCGCCACCTGTAGAGACGATTGCGTTTTGGATATTGTGCGCGACGAAATGGCAGAATTTGCGCTCCAAATCCCTAAAATAATCTTCTCCAAAAGAATCAAAAATTGCTTTGATACTCAAATCCTCGTTGGATTCAATCAAGGCATCACTATCTAATACCAATGCGCCTTGTGCGCGGTGCAAAGCCTTTGCAATCGTGCTTTTGCCACTCCCCATAAATCCAATTAAGACGCAATTAGTAGAGTTCAATTTGGAAAACCCCTCCGTCTTTTTGTTTGAGCGTGTATTTGTATTGCCCATCAAGATTTAGCGTGATACGATAAAAATCCAAATGTGTGCTTAAAGAAACTTTTGGGATTGAGGGAATTTGTGTTTCAAAGGTTTCTTGAAGCTGTGTTTTGTCGGGTGCTTTGAAATCTAGCACTAAGCGTGTGGGCGAAGCAAGTGTGAAATCACGGAGTAGGCGTAGCGAAGAAGTGAGGCTGATGGTGTTTTTAGTGATTTCAAAATCAAATAAACCACCTAAAGCGAAGCCTTGCAAATCTAAAACTTCGGGAGATTTTGGCTGCACTTCTTGGCTTAAAATAAGCGGAAAATGCCAATCAATATCGCCTTCAAGATTCTGTTCAATGCTTGTGATAGAACCATTAAGGTTTTGGTATTCTACAATGATTTTTTTGATTTTTCTTGCAGTAGAGGGCAGAATCAGCTCGGTTTTAGTAAATAAGTCTAGCTGTGGGGCATTGCCGATTTGTCCGCTTTCTTTGGGTGTAATAATAGGCGTGAAAGGGTCGCGACTTCTTTTGGTGGCATTATTTTCGTCTGCTTTGCTTAAAGGCGTTTGGTCGGGTTCTAACGCATCTTGGGATTGCGCAGGTTGTGAAGCATTTTGGGATTCTTTTGGTGTTTGGGTGAGATTATTATTTCGCGTATGGGTATTTTGAGATTCCGCAGTTTGTGTATTTGAGGAAGATTGTTTTTGTGTGTCAATGTTTAGGGTTGGAATCTCGGGCAATGCTTCTAGTTTGTTTTCTTGAGCAAATGCCACACTTGCAATCATCACACCGAAGATTAAGGTTAAATATTTCATTGGGGTTCAAGTCCTTTCAATTCAAAAAGTTCTTTTTGTAGGTTGGCGTTTTCGTGCATTAAGCGATTTACTTCCGTGCTCATTTGGGATTCCTTATCCTTAAGTCCCATAAGCACACTTAAAGAGTTGTTTCCAAAGAGGAGATTGCCAAAATAAACTCCTACAAGGCAAATCAACAAAACAAGGCTTAAAAAGGGCAAAAGCTTGTAGAATCCACCCTTTTTAAAGGTTGGCGGTTCCATTATTTTGCAAAAAGCTTTTTACCAAGATAAACAGGGAATCCCAACTCGTTTTGAATTGCTAATAAGCGGTTGTATTTCGCCATACGCTCACTTCTTGCTGTGGAGCCTGTTTTGATTTCACCTGTATTTAATGCTACGGCAAAATCAGCGATGAAGCTATCCTCGCTTTCTCCGCTACGATGGCTCATAATGCAGCGGTAATTGTTGCGTTGTGCAAGGCGGACGGTTTGCATTGTTTGGCTGACCGTTCCGATTTGGTTAGGTTTAATCAAAACTGCGTTTGCAATATTTTTCGCAATTCCTTCTTCTAAAATCTTAGCATTAGTTACAAACAAATCATCCCCTACAAGTTGCACCTTGTTTCCGAGTTTTTGCGTGAGTTTGCTCCAACCCTCCCAATCGTCTTCGCTTAAGCCGTCTTCAATGGAGACAATAGGATATTTTGCGATGAGTTTTTCGTAATATTCAATGAGTTCTTCACTGCTTAGGTTTTTGCCCTCACCTTTGAGGCAATAAATGCCTTGTTCATTGACAAATTCGCTACTTGCGACATCAAGCGCGATGGCGATTTGTTCGCCCTCCTTATATCCTGCTTTTTTGACGGCTTCAAGAATAATTTGAATCGGCTCTTCATTGGTTTTTAGATTCGGTGCGAATCCTCCCTCATCGCCAATGCTTGTAATGTGTTTGGAATCCTTGAGAAGCTTTTTAAGATGTTGGTAAATCTCCGCACTTGCGCGTAGAGATTCGCTAAAACTTTCAAATCCCACAGGCATAATCATATATTCTTGAAAATCCACCGTGTTATCTGCGTGGCTTCCTCCATTGATAATGTTTAGCATCGGGATAGGCAAGGTCAATGCGTTTGCTCCGCCTAAATAACGATAAAGCGGGAGATTTAGGCTCTTAGCTGCTGCTCTTGCAACCGCCATTGAGACGCCCAAAGCTGCGTTTGCACCTATGTTTGAGAAGTTGTCCGTCCCATCAATTTCTATTAAAAGATTGTCAATTGCCGCTTGATCAAAAGGGCTTAATCCGGTAATAGAATCGCAAAGGATTGTATTAATGTTTTCACACGCTTTTAAAACGCCTTTACCTAAGAATCGCTCACCGCCATCGCGCAATTCTAAAGCCTCTCTTTTGCCCGTGCTTGCACCACTTGGCACAATCGCACTTGCCACGCTCCCATCACTTAAAAGAATCGTGGCTTTCACCGTTGGGTTACCTCTGCTGTCTAATACTTCTTGTGCGTTTAACTCGTCAATGTAAATCATTAGTTCTCCTTATTTGATGCGCTAGATTGTTGGGAAGATTTAGAATCATGGGATTCTTGTTTTGTTTGTGGGTTGCTCTCGTTAGGTTTGCTTGTCAAAGAAGCCTTATCCTCTTCGCTTAGCGTAAAGCCTCCTGCGCCTGAAACCATACAGCAAGAATCCTCGTTAGCTAAAAGCATTTTAGGGATTCCAAACAAAGCCACCGCTAGAGTGATTGTCAAGATTTTTTTCATCATTTACTCCTTAGGATTCTACTTCATCGGAATCATCACTAGATAAATCATCAGAGATTGAAATAGACGCTTTGATTTTCTCGCCAATCTCTTGGGCAATCTCTGGATTCTCTTTTAAAAAAGCCTTTGCATTTTCTTTGCCTTGCCCAAGTTTTTTGTCTTGATAGCTTAGCCACGCGCCGCTTTTATCCACAATATCTAGTTTGACGCCATAGTCAATTAGTTCTCCCTCTCTGCTGATTCCCTCACCAAACATAATGTCAAATTCTGCGCCTCTAAAAGGTGGTGCGACTTTGTTTTTAACAACTTTAGCTTTGACGCGATTCCCGATATTTTGTTCGCCTTGTTTGAGCGTTGCGATTCTACGCACATCAATCCGCACACTTGCATAAAATTTTAGTGCATTTCCACCTGTGGTGGTTTCGGGGCTTCCATAGCCCATCATACCGATTTTCATACGAATTTGATTGATAAAAATCACGGTGGTATTCATTTTGTGAATGACGCCGGTTACTTTTCGCAATGCCTGACTCATCAAACGCGCTTGTAGTCCGACATGCTGGTCTCCCATATCGCCATCAATCTCGCTTTTTGGTGTGAGTGCCGCCACGGAGTCAATCACGATTAAATCTACGCCACCGCTTCTCGTGAGCGTTTCTAAGATTTCTAATGCTTGTTCGCCAAAATCTGGCTGGGAAACAAGCAGATTTTCTACATCTACGCCTAGTCGTTTAGCATAAGTAACATCAAGTGCGTGTTCTGCGTCAATAAAAGCACAGATTCCGCCTTTTTTTTGGCATTCCGCGACAATCTGCAATGCCAAAGTGGTTTTACCCGAGCTTTCTGGTCCATAAACCTCTATAATGCGCCCTTTTGGCACACCACCGATTCCAAGTGCAATATCAAGCCCCAAAGAACCTGTGCTAATGGAATCAATTTTTTCTACCGGTTTGTCGCCAAGCCTGATTAATGCGCCCTTTCCAAAGGCTTTATCAATTTGCTTAATGGCAAGTTCAATCGCTTTTTGTTTGTTTTCGTCCAACGCCATTTTTTCTCCTAAAAATTAAAACTTTAATTGTAGCCAAAAAACACATAAAATTTCAAAATTCTAATCTAGTCTGTTTGGAATCTGTGGTTGTTTTTGTGAATTTTTGGGTTTGAAATGAGCGGGGTGGAATCCCAAAATAGCTTTGTGCTTTATGTTTTAATGCAATTAGAGGCATAGAAGACTAAGGATTTTCCCATTCGTTTTTAAAATCTTTATTTTTTGATTTGCAAATTATTATAGAATTTATTTGATGAGGCATTTTGAAAATTCAAAAAAGAATCTAAGCAAGGTATGTTTTAAAAGTGCAGTTTATATCAAGGACGATTATCTAAAGTGTTTTTGTTTGATGTGGTGTCCTCGATGCGATTCGAACGCATGACCTCACGATTAGGAATCGTGTGCTCTATCCTACTGAGCTACGGGGACAATAGCAAAGCAGTCTTGAGAAAGCCCAACGCGAAAAGTTGGGCATAAAGAAGTTATTTTTTGCCTTTTTTAGCTGCAGCAACTGCGTCTTTAAGACCTTTTCCAGCTTTAAATTTAGGCACGAATTTATCGCTTGTTTTGTATTTTTTAGTTGTTCCGGGAACAACACCTTCTTTACCTTTTTGAAGCACGGTTTCGAATTTACCAAAACCTACAAGTTCAATGCTTTCTTTTTTAGCAAGTGCCTCACTAACCGCAGCTACAAAAGTGCTGATTGCTCTTTCAGCTTCTTTTTTAGTCTCATACTCTCCGACTTTTTTTACCAAGTCAACGAATTCTGATTTGTTCATTTTGGAAACCTCCATAAAAAGTTTAAAAACGCGTTATTGTAGCATAAATTTGCGATTGTCAAGACTTTTTCTTAAAAAAAATGCAAATTTTGCCCTATTTTTCCACAAAACCCTATGCGCTTTTGACTTAATCACTTACTTTTGGGCTGATTTGTAAGATTCTTTGTTTCTCTTTTAAGAATCACTCAAGGAAGTTTTAAATAATATTTTGGCAATTTTAAATTGATATATTTTAGGTTAAGGAGAAAGAATGGCTCTTAAAGTCGCAGTTAATGGAACAGGAAGAATTGGTTTGTGTGTGTGCAAGATTTTAAGTGAGCGCGAGGATTTGGAGCTTGTCGCGCTGAATACTACAATGCCCATAGATACGCTTATTCATCTGCTAAAATACGATTCAGTGCAAAAAAACAGCGGGGTAGAAAAGCTAAGCGAAAACAGCATTAGAATCGGAAAACAAAAAAATATCCAAATTATCAGCACACGCGAGATTAAAGAGCTAAATTTCGGCAAATTCGGCGCAGAACTTGTGATAGAATGCACCGGGGCTTTTAATGATATAAACAAAGCAAGTGCGCATCTTTATGGTGGAATCAAACGCGTTGTAATTTCTGCCCCTGCAACCGACGCTCCAACTTTTGTTTATGGCGTCAACCACAAAAGTTATCAAGGCGAATCGGTGATTTCTAATGCAAGTTGCACAACTAACGCGCTTGCGCCTATTGCTAAAGTTTTGCATGATAATTTTACGATTTTAAGCGGACTCATGACAACCATTCACAGCTATACCAATGACCAAAATCTGTTGGATTCTAAACATAAAGACTTGCGACGCGCCCGTGCTGCAGCTTTGAATATGATTCCAACTTCCACAGGAGCAGCGAAAGCTATCGGGCTTGTAATGCCCGAGCTTAAAGGTAAGTTGAATGGATTTGCGATTCGTGTGCCAACTCCCGATGTGAGCGTTGTGGATTTGACTTGTGTTACCAAACAACCCATTACAAAAGAATCCGTAAATGAAGTTTTTGAAAAAGCCGCACTTGGCGCATTTAAAGATTTGATTTTGGTAGATAATGAAAAACGCGTTTCAGGGGATTTTATCGGAAGCACATATAGCAGTATTTTTATCCCAGATTGCACGGTGGTAGTTGGCGAAAATCAGCTAAAAGTTGTTGCTTGGTATGATAATGAATGGGGTTATTCTACGCGCTTGGTGGATATGGCAAGTTTCGTGGGTGCTAGTATTTAAGGAATCTCTGCTATGCTTACTTTGACAAATACTTATGTGCGTTTTTTGCAAAACTATCCTAATTTTTTTGATAAGAAAAATTTGGATTTGTTTTTCCAAAAAGTCCTTGTAGAGCGTGATAGTCAGCTTAGCGGATATTATGATCTTCCTTTTGCCAAAAACGAAGCGATTTTTAGTTATTTAAAACGCAACAAAGCCTTTTTGGATTCTATCTCTAATGTCGTGATTGTAGGGATTGGCGGTAGCTCACTTGGGACAAAAGCTATTGACGCACTGCTGTCCCACCAAAACAATCGCAAAAAAATCAAATTGCGATTCTTGGAACACACAGACCCGATTATTATTCGGAAAGACTTGCAGAGAATCAAATATGAAGATACGCTTTTTATTGTGATTTCAAAATCCGGACTTACGATTGAAACCACTTCGCTTTTTAAGTATATTTTAGCGCGTTTTTCTCTGCTTAAACCAGAGCGCAAAAAACACTTGCTAACCATTACTGATGAGGGTTCACCACTTTTTAAATGGAGCCAAGAAGAGCGTATAGAATCTGTAACAATTAAACCTAATATCGGAGGGCGATTCTCGGTTTTAAGTGCGGTAGGATTGTTGCCTTTGGCGATTTTGGGCTATGATATTGGGGCGATTTTAAAGGGAGCAAGTATCATTAGCAACAGATTTTTTAAAGAGCGCAAAGACAATGTGCTGAAAAAAGCCTTGTTTTTGGCAAGAAATGAAAACAACTTCCCAATTAATGTATTGTTTTCTTATTCTAGTGTGTTTCGTCATTTTAATGCTTGGTATGTGCAGTTATGGGGAGAATCTTTGGGTAAATTAGATATGTATGAGCAAAAACGCGGTTTAACGCCTATCGCGCTTATTGGAAGTATTGACCAGCATTCTTTTTTGCAACTTATTATGCAAGGACCAGCGAATAAAACCGTAACCTTCCTAAGTGTGAAGAATCTCTCGCAAAAGCCCCTTTATATCCCAAATGTGAAGCTAAAAGGTTTGGAATCTACGGATTTTGTCAATCAAACTTCATTTAACCAGCTCCTCAAATTGCAATGTATTTCAACAAAAGAAAGCATTATCTCGCAAAATGTGCCGGTGGATTCTATTGTGCTAGATTCGCTAAATGAACAAAATGTGGGCGCACTCGTGCTTTATTATGAATTGCTGACTTCTTGCGTCGGAATTTTGTTGCAAATTGACACTTACAATCAGCCCGGTGTAGAGTTTGGTAAAAAAATATTAAGGGAAAAATTTACACACTCTTAAAATTTTTTTTACCTTTTTTATCTAGTTTATACATTACTTAGCCTAAAAAATCTTACAATAGATAAAATCAACTCAAAAAGGATTCCTATGGGTTTTATTCAAACAATCAAAGAAAAGGCTAAGGCGAATTTGCAAACCATCGTCCTGCCAGAAACAAATGATATGCGCACTTTGGAAGCCGCTCATATTGCACTACAAGAAAAAATCGCCAAAATCATCTTGCTTGGTGAAGAATCCGAAATCAAACAACGCGCCAAAAGCCACAATTTGGACTTAGAAAATGCAGAATTTATCAATCCAGCAAGTTGCGATGCATTAGAATCCTATGTGGAATTGTTTGTCAAGCTTCGCGCACATAAGGGTTTAAGCGAAAAATCCGCACGCGCACTTTTGCTTGAAAATCCGCTTTATTTTGGTGTCGCACTTGTCAAGTCAAAAAGGGCAAATGGTATGGTGGCAGGAGCGATAAACTCCACTTCTGATGTGCTTCGCGCCTCATTGCAGATTTTAGGTACAAGAGCGGATTCTAAACTAGTCTCTGCGTTTTTCTTAATGGTCGTCCCAAATTGTGCTTATGGCGAGAATGGAATCTTTATCTTCTCTGATAGCGGTTTGGTGCAGAATCCCAATGCGCAAGAACTCGCTTCTATTGCGATAGATTCCGCTAAGAGTTTTGAAGCACTAGTCGGTAAAAAGGCAGTTGTCGCAATGCTTTCGCATTCCACTAAGGGAAGCGCGAAACACCCCGATGTGGATAAAGTGATAGAAGCTACGAGAATCGCCAAAGCACAAGCACCCGAGATTGCTTTAGACGGAGAATTTCAACTTGATGCTGCGATTGTCCCAAGTATCGGGAAATCCAAAGCACCCGATAGTCAGATTGCAGGAAGTGCTAATGTGCTTGTTTTCCCGGATTTGGACGCGGGGAATATCGGATATAAACTTGTTCAAAGACTTGCTAATGCAGAAGCTTATGGACCTATCACGCAAGGAATCGGAGGGGCTGTCAATGATCTCTCTCGCGGTTGTAGCAGTGAAGATATTGTCGGCGTGATTGCGATTACAGCTCTTCAAGCTCAACAAAATAAGGAGTAAATTATGGATATTTTAGTTATTAATTGTGGTAGCTCTTCGCTCAAATATCAACTTATCAATACCAATACAGAGGAAGTGTTAGCGTCGGGTTTATGCGATAGAATCGGCATTGATGGCGGACAATTTAGCTATAAACCAAATAAAGGTGAAAAAACAACAACCAATGTCGCGATGAAAGACCACGAAGTCGCGATTCAGCTCGTGCTTGAAGCACTTGTTAATCCCAATGATGGAATCATTAAGTCTTTGGAAGAAATTAAAGCCATTGGACATAGAATCGTGCATGGTGGGGAGCATTTTACGCATTCAGCATTAATTAACGAAGAAGTCATTTCACATATTGAAGAATGCTCGGATTTAGCACCTTTGCACAATCCCGCGCATTTACTAGGAATCAAAGCCTGTAAGCATTTAATGCCCAAAACTCCTATGGTAGCGGTTTTTGATACAGCATTTCACCAAAGTATGCCTCCACACGCTTATATTTATGGTTTGCCTTATGAGTATTACGAAAAATACAAAATCCGTCGCTATGGATTCCATGGCACAAGCCATAGTTATGTTTCCAAGCGCACTGCGGAGTTTTTGGGAATTAACCTGGAAGATTCCAGAATCATTACTTGCCATTTAGGCAATGGTTCAAGTATTTGCGCGGTTAAAAATGGCAAAAGCATTGATACAAGTATGGGTTTAACCCCGCTAGAGGGCTTGGTAATGGGAACGCGTAGCGGAGATTTAGACCCTGCGATTATTGATTATATCGCCCAAAAAGAAAACCTAAGCACAAAAGAAGTGTTAAATATCCTTAACAAAAAATCCGGGGTGCTTGGAATCTCTGGAATTTCTAGCGACTTTAGAGATTTACTCGCCGCCGATGAAGAGGGGAATCTCAAGGCGCGTTTTGCAAGAGAAGTTTTCGCTTATCGTGTGGCAAAATACATCGGCTCTTACACTGCGGCATTGGTGGGCGTCGATGCGATTGCGTTTTGTGCGGGTGTGGGAGAAAATGCTAAATTTATTCGCGGCAAGATTGTTTCGCATTTACATTTCTTAGGAATTAACCTTGATGAACAAGCAAACCTTGAAACCGTCGGCAAAGAGGGCATTATCTCCACTCCTGATTCTAAAGTCAAAGTCTGCGTAATCCCAACCAATGAAGAATTAATGATTGCTAGAGACACACGCGAAATCGTCTTAAAAGCACAAGAACATTAGGGATTCTACTTATTTTGCATTTCCTCGCGGTTGCGGGGAGTGGCGAATCTAATATCAATATCTCATTAGCTTAGTTGGCATATTCTTTGTAATGGTGTAAGAATCTTAAAAGCCATAAAAAGAATCCCAAGTGTAATGCAGTAGCAACTTATTTTAAAGCTTTCCTTGCAAGATTCCATATTATGGAATCTTAACAAGCGTGTAGTTATAAAATCCAAAATCCTAGACTTTTAAAAAGCTTTGCAAAGGACATCTAGGCGCAAAGCCTAAATGTTTATTTTGCGTTGCGACTTAGGTAATCGCCTAAAAATTTTAGTTCCTCATCATTAATCTCTGTTTTGCGAAAGAAAGGCATAGAGTGTTTCCCATAGCGCACAAAGGTGCTTACCAAATCCGCGCTTAAGTCTGTCCTTTCCTCTATGAGTGCAGGAATCCCTAATCCCTGATAAGCGACTGCTAAAGCATTTGTGCCGGGCATTCCCTCTCCATGGCAAGGTAAGCACCATTTGCTATAAACTTGTTGCCCTTTTTTCTGTGAGTTTGTGAGTGTTTTGGGATTGATAGTAGAATGCGCCGCAGGAGAGTTTGGCGTATTTGGCATATATTCAAACACGCCCACGCTTTGTCCTTTGGGTAGCCATTCTTTGGAATCCGCATTTGCTATGCCAAAGCCTAACAACATAAGTGCTAAGAATGAAAGGATATTTTGCTTCATACTCTTCTCCCTAATTTTAGATTTTTGAGCGCGAGTGCGTCAAGTTTTTTGTTGGCAAACCTTTGTTCTCTCGCGTTTTTAGGATAGATTCCACCGCGTCCGGGAGCAAGGATTCCATTGGGGTCTACACAATCCTTAAGTTGCTCGTTAAAGCGACGCAATGCGTGATTGTTGAAAGAATACGCGTCCATCACATCATCTTGAAAAGTCGGTGCTGCGCGATAATCTCCCCAACCATTTTCCGCCGCTACCTTTACCATTGTGCGGTAAGCGTGGCGCATTTTGAGGTTGGATTGTCGGTCGGTGCGTGAGTTGTTGAACGCCAACATAAAGCAAAATGCGCGATACATCCAACTCCTTGGGTGTGCAAAAGGTGTGATAGGGGATTCTATACCCAAATCGCGGAAGACTTGAATATAAACATCTTGACACTTCAACAATTCCTTGCCATCACGCGGAATCACAGGTGAGAACCAAACATGCCCATCGCTAGGCTCTAAGGATTCTCCGCGTGTGCTAAGCCAAAAGATTTCCATATTTGGAATCCCTAAGCTGACTTTGTGCTTGAGCGCGGTTTTTTGCTCTAAATTCATCGGCAAGGCAAATTCTTGAATAATATCAATCTTGGCGTCTTTGATGACTTTAAATCGTTCTTGCACATAGTGCATATTCGCATAACAAGTTTCTTTGCAGCCATAAATTGGAATATCAATTTGCCAATACGGAATCTCGTTTTTGATTGCGTAATTTTGGATTTTGTTCAAATCCGGCATTCCGTGCTTAGAAGTGAGATAGCCTTTAAGCTCGGGATTCATGGCTTTACCATGTGGCGGATTGAGCGGACTACGATAGAGGGGCCACCCGACGATAAAACTATCTTCTAAATAGTTTAGAATCTCTACAGCTGGAATCAAATCTTCGCGCCTTTTCATTTTGAGCGACAAAAGCAAATAATATTCGGGTTTTGGCATCATCCAAAAGCCCATTTTGGTTACGATTCCAAAGTTGGATTGCGAAAACAACCCATCAATATAAGGTCCATAACCATATTTGTTTTCGGCAAATGTTTTAGCTCCGGGTAATGCACCCATTCCGGTGCGCAAAATCTCACCATTTGCAAGGACGACTTCCATTCCGCAATGTGAGCCAAAATGGTCTCTATACATTCCCATTGTGTATCCCCAACCATGATCTAGTGCGTTGCCCACAGGAGAACCCCAACCCGGGTCAGGAATATCCAAAAAGACATTGAGATTGTGTTTTTCTACATATTCATACAAATCAAAATAGCTCACGCCGGGTTCTACAATGCAGAAATTGCGTTTGTCATCTACTGCAATGATTTTATTCATTCGTTTTAAATCCACGACCACATCTCCCCTGCGGTTTGGTGCAGAGCTTCCATAGCCAAGATTCTTGCCCGTAGAAATAGGGAAAAGCGGAATCTTAAATTCATTGGCAATTTTTACAATAGCTTGAACTTCTTGTGTGTTTTTGGGTGCTAATGCAAGAGAGGGAATCGGCTCATCTTCATCGTCCCATTGCGCACTATATGCGTCTCTATATAATGCTAAATCTGCTTCATCGCTAAAAACCCATTGTTTGCCGATAGCTTTTTGAAATTTGTTACACGCAGCAATAAAATCTGCTTCTTTGACATTGAGAGGTAGAATCATAATGCAACTCCTTTTGGTGCGAGAATCCAAGTGCGCACATTGTTGGACTTCGCGCTATAAGCAACGCGTAATCCATAATCTGCCGCCATTGTGCTAAGGACAAAAAATGTCGCCTCACTACTGATACTTCCAATGATTGCGCCACTTTGTAGGGCGAGTTTTAAATCGCCATAAATTGCGCGAATATCGCCATTGACTTCTAAAATCTTGTCTGCTTGTAGGTTGCCTAAATCTACATTGCACATAGAATCCTTGATAAAATATGTGAATCTAAGATTTTCTTGTTGCGGAAACTCTAGCATTTTTGCGTCTAAATTTGAGATTCCAAAGGCAACGACAGCCGAGCTTTTTAGAAAATTTCTGCGAGAAATTTCTGACATAACCGCTCCTTATTGAAACTAAAATAGAGCAAAGAGTTAAAAAAAATTTAACTAAATGCAAAAGAATTATAAAACTTAAATCTTAAAAATAAATTATTGACTTGGGAGGGACTATCACTAGGATTGCCTGAAATACAGAATTTTAGATTGCTAAGGCTAATGGCTAGGATTCTGCATAAGCTTGATGATGAGAATAGAATCGTAAATTTTGGAATCTTGTGTAGTTTCGGATTTAAAATCAAAGTAGGTAGAATCTGTTGGATTCCTTGTAATACGCAGTATAATGCGTAAGTTGGCGCAATGGTATGCAGTGCGGGATTTCATGTTAGTGGATTTGGATTCCATATTAGAATCCCACACAAGCAAACTTGCTAAAGTTTATTGCATAATGCAAATGAAATGCGATTCTATTAAGAATCCCATAGTGCCAAACCCACCGCATATTAGCGACATTGTGGCGGGTTGGTGGCAAAATTTATTTTTTCTCTTTCTTTTTGTCCTTATCTTTTTCTTTTTCTTTCTTCTTCTCTTTTTTGCCAATTTCATCGGTGCGTTCTTTAGAAAATGCGCGCACACTAGAATAATAGCTCACAATGCCCGGGTCAGCTAACAAACACACATTTTCCGCGTCTTTGTCCTCATAGTCAAGTTTAGAAAGCAAGATTCTAGCTAGATTAATCCGTGCGCGTTTTTTGTCGTTAGAGTCCACAATAAGCCAAGGCGAAAAAGGCGTATGGGTGCGTGAAAACATTTTTTCAAACGCTTCAGTGTATTCGTCCCAAAGATTCAATGATAGCTCATCAATCGGGCTTAGTTTCCAACGCTTTAATGGCTCATCTTTACGGCTTTCAATGCGTTTTTTCTGCTCCTCTTTCCCAACATCTAAGAAGAATTTAAACAAAATATATCCGCTTTCAATGAGCATTTGCTCTAAGTGAGAGACTTGGATAATAAATTCGCGGTATTGTTCGTTGGTGCAGAAGCTCATTACCTTTTCAACGCCTGCGCGATTATACCAACTGCGGTCAAAAAACACGATTTCACCGCCATTTGGCAACTCATCAATATATCTTTGAAAATACCATTGGGTGTTTTCTACATCACTTGGCTTTTGTAGCGCAACAACTCTCGCGCCTCGTGGGTTAAGGTGTTCGCGCAATGCCTTGATAGTCCCACCTTTACCCGCTGCATCGCGTCCTTCTAGGATAACAATGATTTTTTTATTGTATTTTTTTACCCAATTTTGCAATTTGATAAGCTCAATTTGCAATTTTACGATTTCTTTTTCGTAAAATTTTTTATTTAATTTGCCTTTCCCGTTATAGACTTCTCCGGGTTTTTCGTCCTCTGGACGCACAACTAAAACTTTACTCATATTTACCTCCAAAATAAGCTTTAAAATAGCTAAAATATTTTACCATTAAAGCATTAAAAATTACAAGTAAGAAAAGGCAAGATTTTGAATATTTTATTTTGTATAGGTAGAAATTACCGCGATTTTAGTCCTTTAAATCACAGCGCACAAAGGTTCGCAAAAGAGCATTTTGGGGCGATTCATCAAATGAGTTTTTGGGATTCTCTCTCATCATCAAACCGCAATTACGAAATGTTGTTAGAATCTTTAAAATTTAGTATTCAACAAGCTTCAAATTTGCTAATTCTTGCCTCTTATCAAGATTTTGATGATTTGCTAGAGGTGATGAAAAACAATATGGGCGTGGAATCTCGCGCGAAGAATCTTGTGAGCCAAAGCAGGATTGAATTGACACACCAAACACAAAATAAAATTTGCAAGATTGCGCTAGTAGATTTGCAGAGAGTTTTTGCCGATAAAATGGAATCGCAAATGCACCTAAAGCCTTGCGCGGATTCCAAAATAAGCGTGGAATCGCCAATGAGAGCGGAATCTTATGTGACACCATTGCAAGGCGTGGCGCAAAATCAAATGTTTTTGTATCTTTTGGGGCTAGATGGTTCAAGCGCACAGGCATTGCTTGGCGGAATCGCAAGAGATTTTGAAGTGGATTTGGAGGTTTTAAATGCGGATTCTAATTTGGAGATTCTAACGGCTTCAAGTGAGGATTATTCGGCATTATGTGAGTTTGCAAAAGTCGTTCAAGCCACCTTTGTAGATAAAGTTTTTGCGAGTTTTAATCTCGCCCAAAGTGTGATTGAAATGCTTACACAAAAAGGGCTAAAAATCACGACTGCGGAGAGTTGCACAGGTGGGCTAATCGCGTATTATTTGACGAAAGAGAGTGGAGCAAGTGCGGTGTTTGATGGTGGTGTGATTAGTTATGCTAATGCTATTAAGGAGGCTTGGCTTGAAGTCGGGAGTGAGGATTTGGAAGATTTTGGGGCAGTGAGTGAAGTCGTGGTGCGCGGTATGTTGGAAGGAGCATTGAAACTCTCTGGGGCAGATTTTGCCCTTGCGACAAGTGGAATCGCAGGACCAAGCGGAGGAAGTGCAACAAAGCCTGTGGGAATGGTTTTTGTTGGTGCAAAGAGCAGAAAAGGCGCGGAGATTATTGAATGTTTGCATTTTAAGGGCGATAGAAATTTTATCCAAGAACAAGCAACGCTTTATGCCTATTTGCTTTTTTTGCGAATTTTTTTGATAGACTATTGACTTTATAAAAAAATCTCTATATAATTCCATTTCCTTATTTTTTGACCCGCTAGCTCAGTTGGTAGAGCAATTCCCTTTTAAGGAATGGGCCGTTGGTTCGAATCCAACGCGGGTCACCACGATAAATAAAAGTGGCTCCTTCATCTAACGGTTAGGATACCACCCTTTCACGGTGGCTACAGGGGTTCGAATCCCCTAGGAGTCACCACTTTTATTTAGTCTTTCCCTAAATGGTCGCTTAGCTCAGTTGGTAGAGCGCCACCCTTACAAGGTGGATGTCATAAGTTCGAGTCTTATAGCGACCACCACTTATTATGTTGGAGCGGTAGTTCAGTTGGTTAGAATACCTGCCTGTCACGCAGGGGGTCGCGGGTTCGAGCCCCGTCCGCTCCGCCACTTCCTTTTAAAAGTCCATTTTTATATTTCATTAGGCTTTGAAACATTGATGCGCATCAATAAACTTCATCGCGCATTAACATTTAGGATTCCGCCCATTTCCTCACTCCTGCACAATCTATGATTCTATAGCAATGTATAACCAAACCAGCTTAAAGTTTGACAAATATCTTACCTCAAAAGTAAGAAGTCAAAGCTTAGAATCGCGCTTTGGATTCTGTTGCAAATATTTCTAAAGCTAAAGAAAATCGCAACGCGCTTTTTAGGATTCCTAGCAACAGCTAAAGAGACAAAGTCTAAAATTTGCATTGCACTTGTGATGAATCCCGCGCATTCCCACAAAAACAAGGAGCGGAATCTTGAGCGGATTTGCGTTTATTTAATCTTTTTATACTTTCACCATACTTCCGCGCACTGCTTTAAAGCATATTTTCAAGAAAAAATCTAAGCTTTGCTAGAAATCATCAAGCCTCTTATAAAGGACTTTGGCGTTGTTTGTAAAAGTGCTTTTAGAGAAATTGTGGCAGAGGGTTGGCAAATGCACATTTAAGAATTGGCACAAGATTTGCTTATAAATTTGCATTACAGGGAGTAGAAATTTGTTAGGAAACAAGCAAAAGGCAAATAATGCTTATTTTGGATTCTTTCCCAAACCTCCAATCTTACAAATCCCAACTTTACGCGAATCCAACCCATAATCTCTCGCAAAAATCACCAAACTTTTATCCCTCTAAAGATTCCTTTGAATCCCTTGCAATGACACAAAATCCGAGCAAAATAACAGAAAATAATCCTCTTATGGATTGGTTTTTACAAACGCTATTTATCCCGCATTCTTCTTTGAATCCAACAATCACCAACCAAACAAAGGCTTTAAAGGATTCAGAAATTAGCGCAAACCTGCTCACTAGCGCACTCTCAAATAAAAGGAATCCCCTTAGCTCAAATCTCCAAATTACGCATTTTGACGATGAAAAAATATTGCAAGAAATTGCCAAATTGGCTTTGGGTTATTATCGGGATTGGCGCGAGGATTTGGCAGATAGGGAATCGCAAATTTATCAAGGATTTGCAAACACGATTGAAGCGCGATTCAAATCAAAAGTGCATTGTAAAATCACCCAACAAGAAGCAGAGGAATCCCAAAAATTTATTTTTGAACAAATGGACGCAATGGTGCAGAATCTCTATCAAGAAAATCCCGAAATATTCTTAACATTTGGCAATCCCCAAACCAACAACCCAAAGAATCCAAACAACGAAAAACTTTCAATCCTTTTGTGCGAATATGGTGCGAGAGTGGAATCCCAACTCCTAGAAAATCAGTTTGCGACTTATCTTGCAGGGATTCCGATGAAGATAAAGGATTCCGCGCAAAATGGGCAAATAGAGACAGAAATTTTAAGACAAATAGAAGAAAGAATTAATCTTTATAGAATCCACAAAATGAAAACTTGCGGATATGGGTTTTTTGCGTATACTTTAGAGAACCTCCCGCAAGAAACGCAAGAAAGAATCACAGAGGCAATCACACAAGTGTTATTGTTTTATGCCCAACCCAATATAATGGAGGTTAGCAATTACAAAATTTCGTGGAATCCCTATGAGAGTATTTGCGATTCTTATCTGACAATAGACACTCTTTTCTCCCCTGCAAACCGCGCGGAGATTGGGATTACATTTCAGATTTTAATTGTATTTCCAACCAAATTTTAAAACGAGCCAAATTTAAAAACAAGTTGGAATCCAAAATCCCTTAGGAGATTTTTTCAATACGGCTAGTTTCTCCGACAAGCTTTAGATTCTGCCCATGAAAGTCAAGGGATTTTTGCATTTGGTAGCTACAAGTTGTTGCAATGCTACTTTGCATACCCTCATCATTACCTGCCGCCCTTTCATAAACCTGCAAGACAACTTGCATAGTATTATTATCCAAAACCTCTTCCCTATAAGCATACACGAAGTTTTGTGTGATGAGTGTAAAGCCACGAATATCAGGGGTTTCCTTATCAAAATATTCTTGATAAACCATTCCATTATCTAGCGTGATTTTTCCGCTCTCCTTGCCGATTTGGAGATTCCAATAGCTTTGAATTACATTGGCGTGCTTGAAGATTAGGTTCTGTTCTCTTTCGTTTAGTTCTGTTTCGAACTCCGAAAAAACGAGTTAATCCAAACGAGCGCGTCATTTGCTGCTGCTTTAAAGTTTGCTGCACTTTTGCCGACTGCTTGTGCGCGGTCTAAAAACAAATCACTTTTTGTTCTATGGTATGGGGTAGGAGACAAGCAAGTAATTCTGCCTTATTGGTCAAATCGCCTTTAAGCGTTTGCATTGTGGAATCAAAATGGACAAATTGCTCTTTGAGATTGAGCAAAAAATGCAATTTAGAATCACTAGGGTCTTGGATTGTCGCATAGAGCTCCTCTAGTTTTTCACTCATTGGCTCACTTAACGCGGAAATGCTATGCGGATAGCTAAGAGGATTTAGCTCATCTTGGGAGAGTGTGGCTTGTGAAATGGGCTTTAAAAACTCTGTTTTATGCGTCCATGCGAGGGATTTTAAATCTTCTGTTGGCGTTTGGGATTCCACACCTAAGACGAGCGATAAATCGGGTGTTATTTCGTTTAACGCAATCAGAGATTCTGCGTCTTTTTGCGTTGGGTTTTGGTTGAGTGCGAGAAGCATATCAAAATCGCTTTGAGGATTAGAATCTGATTGAAAAGCATTGCTAGAAGTGTAATTTTGGGTTGTAGAAGCTACGAAATTGGAGCTTCGGGACAAGAAATTTTGAGATAAAAACATAGGAATTCCTTTAGTTCTAGCTTTTAAGAATAAAGCAAAAAAGATTCCAAAATGCCATTATAGAATCCTAACCTACAATACTTACTCTTTGGGATTCTCTATTGCATTAAGAATCACGTAATGCGTAAGCTTTGAATTTCTCGCCCCTTTCTTTGTAAGAGCTAAATTGGTCTAAACTCGCTGCTGCTGGGGAGAGAAGTGCTATCGTGTTGGTGGAATCTTGAGAGGTTTGGGAGCTTTGCACTTTGGAATCTAAAAGATTCTTGTTTGCAAAAACTTCTTGAATCTTTTTCACAGCAACTTCTAGCGTATAACAAGCATTACAAGGAGTGTTGCTTGTTTTTGCGAGATTGCAGAGTTTATCGGTATTGCTTCCAATGGCAAAAATCTCTATTTTGCATTGCGCAATCAGTTTAAAAAGAGGCGTTAAATCTGCGCCTTTGTCGTCCCCTCCAAGAATCAACAAGATTTGCGAGTTTTGGTAACGCTTAATCGCTTCCATTGTCGCGTCAAGATTTGTTCCTTTGCTATCATCTACCCAAAGATTCCCGCATTTATCATAAAATTCTTCAATTTTGTGTGCGCCGATTTTAAAAGCGTTTAAGAGTGCGTAATCTTGGGTAGAAAATAGAATCTCACACGCACTCATTGCAAGGGCTGCGTCTAACAAAAAGGGTTCTTTGAAACGAATAGAATCCAAATCTAGGTGAAAAATCTCCGCTAAGTCTTTGGAATCTTGATAAAAGATGAGATTCGCCCTAGATTGTTGGACAAATTCGTGCGATTCTAAGTTTTTTGGGAGAATCGCAACTTCTTTCTCGCGCAAAGAAAGAATCGGCTTGAGTTTGTCAGAAATATAATTTGCATAGCTTTCATGCCAACTAATATGGTCTTGCGTGATAGGCAAAAGCAAATACAAAATAGGCTTGGCGATTTGCGTGTAATGCAGTGTAAAAGAGCTTGTTTCTAGTATCCAAAGGGGAGATTTTGGGTCAAGTTTCTCTAGAGGAGTGCCGATATTTCCTCCGCTTTGTGCGCCGCGGGATTGCAATAAATGCGTGAGGATTTGCGTGGTTGTGGTTTTGCCATTTGTGCCACTAATCCACACAGAGGGCGGCATTTTGGATTGGAATGCGAAAAAATCATATTCACTTAAGAATAGCGTTTGTTTATGCGTTTCCATAAAGCAATAAACGGCTTGAATCATTGCATTATGAGGCGGAATCCCTGGGCTTGTAACAATCAAGGATTCTGGATTGTTTGCCAAAACTTCATTAATATGCGCACTTGGAAGCAAGGAGTTACCCAAAGAATCCTTGCTTTCTTGTTCAAAACTATCATCTAATACAATGCAAGGCGCAAATTTCTCTGCGATTGCGCGATTCGTCCCACCAAATCCTAAAAGTATCAACATAAGAATCCTTTATCGTATTTTCAAGCTTAAAAGTGCGATGAGGTTGCTCATTAGCGCGACAATCCAGAATCGGACGATGATTTTACTCTCGTTTAAGCCTTTTTCTTCAAAATGATGATGCAAAGGAGCCATTAAAAAAATCTTTTTGCCGCGTGTTTTGTAGCTTCCGATTTGCAAAATAACCGAAAGTGCCTCTACAACGAAAATAAAGCCAATTAAAAAAAGCAAAATTTCGTTTTTGGATACAATCGCCATATAGGCAATGAATCCGCCCAAACTTAAACTCCCGCTATCTCCCATAAAGACTTGCGCGGGGTGGCAATTATACCAAAGGAATCCAATGAGTGCGCCAATGAGTGCGGAGGAGAGAATCACGAGTTCTCCGCTATCTAAGACTTTAGGATACAAGAGGTATGCGCTCAATCCCGAATGTCCTGCGACATAAACAAAAGCTGTCAAGGAAGTAAGTGCATAGATAGAGGGAATCGCAACTAGTCCATCTAAGCCATCTGTGAGATTAACCGCGTTGCTTGTAGCGACAAAGACAAGCGTCCAAAATGCGATAGAAACGAAGCTCCAATCAAAAAGCGGATTCTTAAAAAAAGGTAAATAAAATTCTGAATTTAGCCCGATGAAATAAAGTCCAATGGACAAAATCAAGCTAATAAGAATCTGCAATAAAAATTTGGTTTTTGCACCCATTCCAGCATTTTTGCGTTGCATTACCTTAGAATAATCATCGCTGATTCCAAGCATTGCAAAGCCTAGCAGAGTAAGAATCCCAAGCAAAATATAGATGTGATTGAGCTTCGCACAAAGCAAAGTAGCCAACAAAGTTGTGCTAACAAAGACGATACCACCCATTGTGGGGGTATTTACCTTTTGTTGATGATTTTTAGGAGCAAACTTAGAGATAGGTTGGTTTGCGTGTTTGTTTCTCGCCCATAAAATATAATAAGGCATTATAAAAATGGTCAGAAAAAACGCGACAAAAAACGCGACAGCAGAACGCACGGTGATGTATTGGAACAAATTAATATCCCAAAAAGAATAGAGATAATACAACATAAGCCAAACTTACTAAATGAAATTTTAGGAAAAAATTGGGTAGGATTCTACCCAAAATAACTTTAAAAATGGGAAAATCTAAATGAAAGCTGTTTTGGTCATCACAGATGGAATCGGATATAGTCAAAAGCAAGAATACAACGCGTTTTTTGCCGCAAATAAGCCAACTTATGATAGGCTGTTTCAAGAAGTGCCTTTTGGAATGATTCATACCTATGGCTTGTCTGTTGGTTTGCCAGAGGGGCAAATGGGAAATTCTGAAGTGGGGCATATGAGCCTAGGAAGCGGAAGAATCCTCTATCAAGACCTTGTGAAAATCAACAAGGCAATAGAAGAAGGAACTTTGATGTCTAATCCCGCCTTGGATTCTCTTGTGGGAGTCAAGCGTGTGCATTTGGTTGGGTTGCTAAGTGATGGAGGGGTGCATTCACATATTGACCATATCTTGGCACTTGCTTTAGGATTGGAATCCCAATATGAAGTTTTATTGCATTTAATTACCGATGGACGCGATGTGCCGCCTAAGAGCGCACCGAAGTTTGTCGCAGAGGTAGAATCGCAAATAAAGGGCAAAAGGATTCGTATTGTAAGTCTTAGCGGACGCTATTACGCAATGGATAGGGACAATCGTTGGGAGCGCGTGGAGAGAGCTTATAATGTGATTGCCTTAGGAGAAAATGCCCAAAGCATTAGCCCACAAGAATATTTACAAAATCAATTTGCCAAAGAAATTTTTGATGAATTTATAGAACCTGCGAGTTTTGGGGATTCTGCAAATAATGGAATCCAACGCCAAGACGGCTTGATTTTTGTAAATTTTAGAAGCGATAGAGCAAGAGAAATCGTCCGTGCTTTGGGTGAGGCAGAATTTAGCGGTTTTGCGCGCAAACAATTTACTAAGATTCCGCTTGTTACGATGACGCCTTATGATAAAACCTTTTCTTTTCCGATTCTTTTCCCAAAAGAAAGTGTGCAAAACACTTTAGCCGAAGTGATTTCAAGGCATAATCTGCGACAATTTCACACTGCAGAGACTGAAAAATACGCGCATGTAACTTTCTTTTTTAATGGCGGGATTGAAGAGCCTTATCCTAACGAAACGCGACTTTTGGTGCCTTCACCAAAAGTTGCCACCTATGATTTGCAGCCTCAAATGAGTGCCAAAGAAGTAGGGGACGCGGTTTTAATGGCAATGGAGGAGGGCTATGATTTTGTCGTGGTGAATTTCGCTAATGGCGATATGGTGGGACATACTGGTAACTTTGAAGCAGCAATCAAAGCAGTAGAAGCAGTAGATAGTGAGCTTGGAAGGATCTATACAAAGGCAAAAGAAAAGAACTATGGGCTAATCATTACAAGCGATCATGGGAATTGCGAAGAAATGAAAAACGAGAAAGGCGAACCGCTTACGAACCACACTATCGGTGATGTATGGTGCTTTGTCGCGGCAAATGGGGTAGAAAAAGTGCAAAATGGCGGGTTAAACAATATCGCGCCGAGCATTTTAAAACTTATGGGAATTGCGATTCCAGATGAAATGGATAAACCACTTTTTTAGAGGAATTATTGCGCATTTAAACAAAAATATAAAAAATAATCGTATAATTGTAAGCAATTTTCAACTTATTTCAAGGGTTAAGAATGACACAAGAGGAATTGGATTCACTGCTAGGTAGCGATATGGACGATGTTGCGCAAGGACAAGAACAAGAAAACACAGAGGAAAGCGCAAGTGAGGATTTGGGTGAGGATTCCATAGCTCAAGCAGACCCAACTATCAAAAGTGAAGCAAAAGCACATGATTTTTCTATCGAACAAGATGTAAGTTGGCCCCCACCTCCGCCAACAGCAGAGCATAAAGTGGTGCATCAACTAGATGATGTTACGCGGGATTCTGAAATCAAAGCAACAGAAATGTTTGATAAGCTAGAGAAAATCAACAACCTAGACGCAGACATTGAAGATGCTTTTGGAGAGATTCAGCAGTTTATTGATTCCCAAGAGGAATTACTCCAAAAGCTTCACGCTAAATTTCCGGATTTTCATACTTTCAACGAGCAGTTAGAAGCTGCAGCGAAAGTGAAATCCAATGTGCAAAAAGTTTCGGATTCCTTGCAAGAGATTGCAAACATTTCACTAGACGCAATGGAAGCCATGCAATATCAAGACATTCATCGTCAAAAAATTGAACGCGTTATCAACATTATGCGCGCCCTTGCAAGATATATGAGTTCTCTCTTTGAAGGCAAGATTGACGATAATAAACGCGTAAGCTCCGCGGTGCATATCCAAGGAGACAAAACCGAAAATGTTGTAAATGAAAGCGATATTGAAGCTTTGATTGCGAATTTTGGCAAGTAGTTTATGCAAGAGCATAATCCAACCCCCTCCAAGATTCCAGAGCTTCTTTGTCCTGCGGGTAACCTCAAAAAGCTAAAAATCGCCCTAGAATATGGGGCGGACGCGGTTTATGGCGGAGTGAGTCATTTTTCACTGCGGAATCGCTCGGGCAAGGAATTTGATTTTGAATCCTTTAAAGAGGGCGTGGAAATCACGCACGAGCGCGGTAAAAAGATTTATGTAACTATTAATGGATTCCCCTTTAATTCACAATTAAAATTGCTAGAATCGCATATTGAAAAAATGGCAAGTCTAAATCCTGACGCTTTTATTGTCTCAACGCCGGGAGTGATTAGGCTCTCAAGTCAGATTGCGCCACAGATTCCGATTCATCTCTCCACACAAGCAAATGTATTGAATATCTTGGACGCGCAAGTGTTTTATGAGCTTGGAGTGAAGCGCATTATCGCCGCTAGAGAGTTGAGCTTAAAAGATGCGGTGGAGATTAAAAAAGCCTTGCCAGATTTAGAGTTGGAAATCTTTGTGCATGGTTCTATGTGCTTTGCATTTTCGGGACGATGTTTAATTTCCGCGTTGCAAAATGGACGCGTGCCAAATCGTGGAAGTTGCGCGAATGATTGTCGGTTTGATTATGAATACTATGTGCGCAATCCCGATAATGGTGTGATGATGCGTTTAGTGGAAGAAGAGGGGATTGGCACACATATTTTTAATGCTAAGGATTTGAATCTGATAGAACATTTGCCTTTGATTTTGGAGAGTGGAGCGATAGATTCTTTGAAAATTGAAGGGCGCACGAAATCTAGCTATTATGCGGGTATTACTGCATTTGCTTATAAAACCGCTTTGCAAGATTATGCGCGAGGTGAATTTAAAGGCGAGAAATATATGCAGGAGCTAGAAACGCTCAAGAATCGCGGGTTTAGCGATGGTTATTTGGTGCATCGTCCTTTTGAGAAAAACAACACGCAAAACCACCTAACCGCCATTAGCGAGGGGAGTTATCAAGTCAATGCGGAAGTGGGCGAAGAGGGCAAAACTGCGCTTTGCAGGCACACGATTCGCCCCGGAGAACCAAAAGAAATCGTGAGTGCGCATTGGGATAGCATTCGGGTTGGGAAAAACGAAATTGGCGAGATTTTTGAAGAAAAGGGCAAAAAATACCTGCGACTTTTTAAGATTCTGCTAGAGAATGGCAAGGAGCTAGAATCTATCCATAGCGGCAATGAAAACGCGTTTGTCTTGCCCTTTGCCTTGCCGCCTTTTAGCTTTTTGCGCCAAAGGATTTAGGGAATCCTTTGTGCGTTTTGGCAATTATATTTTAAGCTTTAATATCCTGCAAAATTGCACTTAAAATATCAATCGTTTTTGATTTTCGCACTTCAAATTGTGCTTGACTTTCATATTCTCCATTGCTTAAATTTCCGCTTTTTACTCTGTTATTTTGCAGTGCAAAGATGGTTTCATTAAGCAACTCTTGAACTTTTTGTGCGTCTGATTCTAGGCTAGTTTCCTTGCGCACTTGGTTAAAGATTGCCTTGTCTAGCTTAGAGACATCACGGATTCCTTGCAGATTCATCGCTTTTTCTATGTCATTGCCAAACTTCGCTGCAAGAGCAAGGATTCGTGTCTCTCTGTCTAGTGTAGGGGTAGAATCCTCTTTGTTTTGCTTTTCTTTTTCCCATTGTTCTAATTTCTCTGCTGTTGGTGCTACCATACCTAGAAATTCACCAAAAGTTTTAGAATCCTCTCGGGGTTGTGTTGCTTTGGCTTGATTGGATTGATTTTTATACAATGATAAATCTTGATAATTTTGTGTATTGATTTGCATGGGAATCCTTACTTAATATAAATACTTGTGCTCATTGTGGGACCTACATTGAGGGAGCGGACAGTATAAGTGAATGTGCCATTAGAATTGCTTGGTTTTGAGATGTCCCAGACTTCTAACCAGCCATAAACGACATTGCTATTATTAACTGCACCCTCGCATTCTATCATTGTTACTTGATTCCCTGCGAAAGTCGCACTATCTGTGCTTCTACCCCCATAGCCCACTACGCCTGTGATAACTTCAAATGGATTGCCTCCGTGATTAATAATTGTTTCTGTTTGGGCATCACTAGAAATCGTTTCACAATCATAGCCTGTTTGTTCTTTCATAGAAGCTGAACATACTGCTATAACATAAACTTCGCTTACGGGTGGAGCTGCTGCTTTTGAGGCTTCATTGTTTTTGTTTGCCTCATAAGCTTTTTTCATTCTCTCTAATGCTTTGTCAAGTTCTCCACTTTGGATTCTTTCTTTTAATAGCGAATTAGATTCTACATAGAAATTCATTCCATTTCTTGTAATCTTTTCTTTACCCTCTGTGGTGTAGTTTTCCGCACCAAATGCGATTCCATAGCTTAAAACACTTGCTAGAGCAAGACTAAAGATTCTTTTTGTCATTTTAGCTCCTTAAAATTAAGATATATAAATCTTCAAGCAAAAAGTATTCCTTGTATATGGTTTGGATTTTGGTTTTGATTAGATGATAGATTGCTTCGCAAGTTAAAAATGCTTAAACTTGCACAAAGGCGCATAATTTTGCTTTTGAAATCCCATTTGAGAGCTTTTATTTAGCTAAATTTAAATAATTTTTTAGTATTATATGTGCCTTTTATTTTATCAAAACTCACACACGCTAATCCTAGTTTAGGTTGCGCATTTGCGTTTAAGGAGCGTGGAGGGAAAACCAAAACTACAAATAGGAGAACACTATGGTAACAATGAAAGACCTTTTGGAATGTGGTGTGCATTTTGGACACCAAACAAGACGCTGGAATCCGAAAATGAAAAAATACATTTTTGGTGTGCGCAAGAATATTCATATCATTGATTTGCAAAAAACTTTGCGCTATTTCCGCTACACTTACAATATCGTGCGTGATGCAGCAGCAGAGGGCAAAGTGGTGATGTTTGTTGGCACGAAAAAACAAGCAAGCGAGACGCTTAAGCAATACGCAGATAGCATTAATGCACCTTATGTAAATTATCGTTGGTTGGGTGGAATGTTAACAAACTTCGCAACGATTAAAAAATCCATTCGCAAACTTGAAATTATTGAGGAAATGGAATCTAGCGGACAAATTGACTTGCTAACCAAAAAAGAAAAGCTAATGATTTCTCGCAAAAAAGAGAAATTAACGCGTTATTTAGGTGGTGTGCGCCATCTCAAAAAAGCTCCTGATATGATTTTTGTGATTGACGCGGCGAAAGAAAAAATCGCTGTGGCAGAAGCTAGAAGACTTGGAATCCCGGTTGTCGCGCCATTGGATACAAACTGCGACCCAGATATGGTGGATTATCCGATTCCGGGAAATGATGATGCAATTCGCTCTATTCAATTATTCTGCAAAGAAATTGCGGAGGCTATCACTGAAGGACGCGCGATTGCAGGGGGTGAAGCACCAGAGGCACAGGCGATAGAACCTGCGAGTGAAGAAGAAAAGCAAGAGGTGATTGATGAAGCGATGAGCGAAGAAGATTTCGCAAAAAGCGCAGAGTAAGGAGAAATTATGGCAGAAATTAGTGCGCAACTCGTAAAACAACTTCGCGAAATGACTGACGCGGGAATGATGGACTGCAAAAAAGCTCTTGTAGAAGTGGGAGGCGATTTAGACAAAGCCGTAGAATATTTGAGAGAAAAAGGACTTAGCAAAGCGGCTAAAAAAGCAGACAGAGTTGCTGCGGAGGGAAGTATCGCGATTAAAGTATCTCCTGATTTCAAAAAAGTAAGTATGGCAGAAATTAACTCCGAAACAGACTTTGTTGCTAAAAATGATGGATTCAAAGAACTAAGCGCAAAAACCATTGCGATGGTGCAAGATTCTAATGTTTCAAGCGTGGAGGAGCTAAATACTCTAAACTTTGAAGGTTCAAGCTTTGAAGAATATCTAAAGTCTCAAATCGCAAAAATCGGCGAAAATATCGTTGTGAGAAGAATCGCAAAAGTCGAAGCCAAAGGTAGTGGAATCGTCAATGCTTATGTGCATTCCAATGGGCGCGTAGGTGTAATTATCGCGCTTAAATGCCAAAATGAAGCAAATGCAAGTAAATTGGCAGATTTTACCAAAAACCTTTGTATGCACGCTGCAGCAATGAAACCCCAAGTGATTAGCTACCATTCGTTTGATTTGGATTTCATCAAAAGTGAAAAAACCGCTATCATCGCCGAGCTTGAAAAAGAAAACGAAGAATTAAAGCGACTTGGTAAGCCTCTGCACAAGATTCCTCAATACATTAGCCAACTAGAACTAACTGATGAGATTCTTAAAAAACAAGAAGAATCCCTCAAAGAAGAGCTAAAAGCACAAGGCAAACCCGAAGCGATTTGGGATAAAATTTTGCCCGGTCAATTAGAGCGATTCAAAGCGGATTCTACGATTTTAGATCAACGCTTGACTTTGCTTGGACAATTTTTTGTAATGGACGACAAGAAGACGATTGCGCAAGTTTTGGCAGATAAATCCAAAGAACTCAATGATGTGATTGAAGTAGTGGAATATGTGCGTTTTGAACTCGGCGAGGGAATCACAAAACAGGCAGCTAGTTTTGCCGATGAAGTTGCAGCGCAACTAGGATAATAAAGGTCTGTCCTTGCCCTCTTTGGTGGCTGAAAATCTTAGCTTTAGTTATGATTCGCCCATTTTAGAAGATGTAACACTCCAGCTAAATGCGGGTGAAACGCTTTCTATTATGGGGGTTAGCGGAAGCGGCAAAAGCACACTTCTGCACATTTTATCTAGTTTTTTAAAACCGCAGAAAGGTTCAGTAAAGCTTCTAGGCAAAGATATTTATCAACTCCCCCAAGCAGAACTTCTTGCGCTTCGGCGTGATCAAATCGGAATTATTTTCCAATCCCATTATTTGTTTTTAGGATTCAGTGCAGAAGAAAATTTAGAAGTTGCTTCATTGTTAAGCGGTCAAGAAATTGATCACGAGCTATTAAGCTTGTTTGGCATTTTGGAAGTTTTGCCGCTTAACATTGGTTCATTAAGTGGCGGACAACAGCAGCGTTTATCTATCGCAAGGATTCTTACAAAAAAACCCAAAATCATTTTTGCCGATGAACCAACAGGTAACTTAGATAGAGAAACAGCCTTTAGCGTAATGGAACTTTTGTTTGATTATGTGAATCTCACGCAATCTTCGCTCGTTTTTGTTACACACGACCCGATTCTCGCCCATAAGGCGTTGTATGCTTATCGTTTGGAACACACCTCTCTCAAGCCACTTTGATAAGTCTCATGGATTGGTGGCTTTTTTGCTTTCAACTCTTCACAAGTGTTAATCTATGGAAATTTTGGCTTACTTAACTGAAGGTAATGTTGCGAATTTTTTGCTTTTGCTTTTGCGTTTTGCGGGGATTATCGCGTTTTTTCCATTCTTTGAAAATCAGATGATTAACGCCTCTCTTAAAGGCGCGTTGATTTTTTGGTTAACGATTGTGTTTATTCCGCTTTTAGATGTTGTGCCTCCTGCAAATTGGACGATTTTGCGTTTTATTGTCGCAGGACTTTCGGAGATTATGCTTGGATTCCTCGCTTCTATGGCACTTCAAATTGTGTTTGGTATGATTTCTTTTGGCGGGGAAATGATGTCTTTTGCTATGGGATTAACTATTGCCAATGCTTACGATCCTATCACGGGTGCGCAAAAGCCAATCGTAGGGCAGTTGCTCACGCTTCTTGCTTTGCTGATTGTTTTAGGATTGGATTACCATCATTTGTTTTTTTATTTTGTGAGTGATAGCATTGAGAAGATTCCGCTTGGAGGCTTTATGTTTAGCCAAAATTACATTGAATACATTGTGAAATCTTTTGCAAATCTCTTTGTGATTGGGCTTACGATGTCTTTTCCAATCATCGCGCTGATTCTGCTTTCTGATATTATTTTTGGTATGATTATGAAAGCCCACCCGCAGTTTAACTTACTTGCGATTGGATTCCCTGTTAAGATTTCTGTTGCTTTTGCGGTATTGATTGTGATTGTCCCTGCGATTATGATTCATTTCAAGCGCGAGTTTTTAAGTGCGTTTGATGCACTCACGATTCTTTTTCAGCTTAAATAAATCTCACTAATTGTGCTAATAAATAAAACCAAAACGCGCTTTTTAACCAATCAAAGAATTGCGTGATAGTGCGCATTGCCGCAGGATTCTTAGGAATCCAAAAGTCAATATTTTTTTATCTTTTTTTAAAATTTTAAGTAATAAAATCCGCA
This sequence comes from Helicobacter sp. MIT 05-5294, assembly GCF_000765675.1. GTDB lineage: Bacteria > Campylobacterota > Campylobacteria > Campylobacterales > Helicobacteraceae > Helicobacter_D. Next base: position 73,245 of record NZ_JRPA02000001.1, read on the forward strand.
ATCAAAATTCTGTAAGGAATCTGTATGCAAAAACAAAGGATTTCCCCTTATCAAGGCTTCGCAAAAACAAGATTGATTGTTATTTTGGCTTTTATGTCTAGCCTTGCACCCCTTTCTACGGATATGTATTTACCAGCACTTGGAGAAGTGCAAGTGAGCTTTTCCACCACTCCTTTTTATACACAACTCTCACTTGCCGCATTTTTCGTAGCTTTTGCTTTTGGACAACTACTCTATGGACCGCTTAGTGATATTTATGGCAGGAAAAAGCCTCTTTATGTCGGAATCATACTTTTTATCGTGGCAAGTATTGCGTGTGTGAGTTTTGATTCGGTGCATAGTTTTATTTTTTGGCGTTTCTTGCAAGCACTTGGTGGGTGTGCTGGTGTGGTGATTGCTCGGGCGATTATTAATGACAACTTTGAGCTTAAAGAAGCTGCGAGTGCGTTTGCTTTGATGATGATTGTTTCATCACTTGCGCCGATGTTAGCTCCGGTGCTCGGCAGTTTTTTGCTTGATTTTTTCTCGTGGAAAAGTATTTTTACTACGCTTTTTGCGCTTGGGATTCTGCTTTTGGTGATGATTGTTTTTGGAGTTAAAGAGCAAAAGCCACAATTTGTGCAGAAACCAAATCTCACAACAATGCTTTGCAATTATGTAGAGATTTCAAAAGACCGCAGATTCCGCATTTATGTGTTATCTACAAGTTGTGTTATGGCGACGATTTTTGCTTATATTACAGGTTCGTCATTTCTCTTTCGCGAATATTTTGATTTGAGCGAGAAAGCCTATGGAATCCTCTTTGGCATCAATGCTCTAAGTTCTATGATTTTTGCAAACATTAATGCAAGGATTGTGCGCAAAGTCTCGCCTTATGCGATATTGCCTTATGCGTTTGTAACAATGTTTGGAATCGCAATAGCATTGATTGTGGTGGGGTGGTTTGATTGGGGGTTCTTGCCTTTTGAGATTCTTTTGTTTTTGATGTTTGGGGCAAATGGATTTATCATTCCCAACACCACAACTCTTGCAATGGCGCGTTTCAAACAAGCTTCCGGAAGTGCTTCTGCGATTTTAGGTATGGTGCAGTTTGCGATTGCTGGGGCGATTTCCTTTTTTGTTGGCGCAGTAGAAGCCAACACGCCCTTTCCTTTGGCGTTAATCATCGCTTGTTGTTTGCTTTTTGCGTGCGGAATCTATTTTAGTTTAAATGCGCGAGAAGTGCGTAGATATAAGCAAAAGTTCTTTGATATTGGGAAGAAATAATGGCTTTGTGTTTTGGCAAAAGCACAAGGAGATTTCTGCTATGGAATCTAAAGCGTGCAAATCACGCGTTTAGGATTCCTTAGCGATATATTCTGCAATCGTTTGTTTAATGGCTGGATTGATTTGCATTTCTAAATGCAAGAGGGACAAAGGCAAACCAAACTCTTCGAGCTTTGTCGCGTCCTTTTGTGTAACAAGCAAGGAAGTCGCTTCAAGGCGCGTGTATTCTTCTAGGATTTTGGATTTGTCAAAAAAGCAATGGTCATTTAAGATGATTTTGCCTACAACATCAGGCAAATAGTCGTTTAATCGTGAGGGATTCGCGATTGCGGTGAGAAGCAGCATTCTTTTAGTTGGCGAGAGGAGTTGCACTTTGCGTTCATAATCCACGCCCTCACGCGCTAGAATATCTGCATTTTTATAGGCGCGTTTATGTTCGCGATACCCACCACTTGGGATACAAAAGCTAAAATAGGGTTCAAGTTTGGGGCGAAGTAGAATGTTTAGCTTTTTGAAGTTAAAGCGAAATCCATCATCAAGAAAAATAACTTTAGCCCCTAATTCTTTGGCTTTGATAATAGCTTTTTGGCGATTTTCGCTGACGATTACACTAGCATTTGGGAGATTTTTTGCCAACATTATCGCTTCATCACCCGCATTTTGCACATTGGTTTGAATCTCTCCGCGAATGCTTACGATTTGCAAACCTTTACTTTTTCTCCCGTATCCGCGCAAAATCACGCAAGAATCTTGATAGTCTTTAGCAATCTCTAAAATAAAAGGCGATTTGCCACTGCCGCCTAATACAAGATTGCCCACGCTAATAATAGGAATCCCAAAGTCCAAAAACCGCGCAAATTTTCGTTTGTAAGTTGCAACGATGCAATAAACAAAACTAAAAGGCAAAAGGCAAAAGGCAAGAATCTTTTGTGGCGCACTAGGGGCGAAAAAATATTGTTCAATCTTACGCATTAAACACGCTCACTTGCAAGGCGTAAGACTTGTTTGCAAACATAATCTATATCTTCTTTTTGCATCGCACTATAAATGGGCAAACTTAGAATTTGTTGATAGTTTTTAAGTGAGATAGGGAAGTCGCTGATTTTGTATTTATATTTGTTTTTGTAGTAGCTTAGCAAATGCAAAGGCACGAAATGCAGTGCGCTTTCAATCCCGCAAACTTTAAGCTCACGCGCGAAATGGTCGCGATTCTTATCTACTTTGATAATAAAATGAAAAAAGATATGCTCACGCAGAATCTTTGGCATAAAAAGATGTGGAGCGTCTTGTAGGGCGTTGATATAATGCTTGGCAATCTCTTGACGCCTTTTGATAATATAATCAATGCGTTTGAGTTGGCTTAGACAAAGCGCAGTATCTAAAAAGCTAATATTGTATTTGTTGCCAATACCTACAACATCATAGAGATATTGAGGGCGTGTGCTAGTAACGCGCTCACTTACGATTCCATGATAGCGCAACAACATTGCAGCAGAAGCAAGTTCGTCATCTTGCGTGGTGAGCATTCCTGCTTGTGCCACAGGATTTGAAGAATCCAGCACAATGCTAAAAATACTTGCAAAGCAACGATGAGAGCCTATTTTCAAGCCATTTTGCGTTAATCCTAATGCCATTGTAGCGTCTTCAATAAGTTTGATATTGTAGCTTTTAGCGAGTTCATAAAAGGAATCTATTTCACAAGCTTGTCCTGCGGTATGGCTGATGATGATTGCGCGTAGCTTTTTGTTGCCGATTCTTTCAAGAGTTTCTTTGCACTTTTGCAAGGAAATCAAAAAGGTATCTTCTTCAATATCTACAAAAATCGGTTCAGCGTCAAAATGGCGAATCATCTCCGGAAAGCTAGGGTGGCAATTCACGGGACATAGGATTTTATCCCCTCGCTTTAAATCCATTGCAAATAGGCATAAATGAAAGGCAGCAGTGCCACTAACTGCAGAAACTGCGTGTTTAACGCCAATGTAGTTTTTAAATTCTTCTTCAAGCTCCAAAACGATATTGTGGCTTGGATTCTCTAATACATTGAGGATTGCGTCTTTTTCGGCTTCGGTAATATCGGGGATAAAATAGGGGATATTTCGCATAAGATTCCTTTAAATTTGTGCAATTTGTGGCATTTTGCGTTTAAATTCAAAACGAGCAATTCGGCTTTGGACAAGCTTTAACGCCTCTTTTGATAGGTTTTGTTGTAGGATTTCATTCTCGTTTGCGCCTTTTTCTAGAAGTTGCATAATCTTGTCTAAGACCGCATAAGAGAATCCCAACTCTTTTTCATCGCTTTGCCCCTCGTATAAATCCGCGCTCGGTGCTTTTTCTATGATGCTTTTTGGAATCCCTAGAAGATGTGCGAGTTCGTAAATTTCGGTTTTGTAGAGATTTCCAATCGGGTTAATAGCACTTGCTAAATCGCCAAAAATCGTGCCATAACCAAGCATGATTTCGCTTTTGTTGCTCGTGCCAATAACTAGCGCATGGTTGGCAAACGCATAGTCATAGAGGCAAACCATTCGCAATCTCGCACAGAGATTCCCCAAGCGCAAAGGATTAGAATCCAATCCTTGCAAAGTCGCTTCAAAAGCACTTTGTAGTTGGTTAAGCGGGAGGATTTGATAGGAGATTCCAAAAGATTTGCATAATTCTAGCGCGTGTGTTAAACTCGTTTGGGAGGATTGTTTGGAGGGCATCAAAAGTGCCTGATGGCTTTTGGGAAAGGCAAGCTGACAAAGACGCGCAACCACTGCAGAATCAATGCCGCCACTTAATCCAAGCACGACGGATTCAAACCCTCTTGCTTGAACTTCTGTCGTAATAAATCGGACAAGGTTTTGCTTGATAGCTTCAAAATCTTTCATTGAAGAATCGCCTTTATTATGGATAAAATTACATTGAAATAAAAAATTAAATAAAAAATTTCAATAAAACTTATATTATAACCAAATTTTTAGCTATAATATAAGTTCTAATATTGTTTAAGGAGAAAATATGAAAAAAGTTCTTGCGCTTTCACTCGTTTTGAGCGGCTCACTTTTCGCGGCAAATAATTTGTTCGAAATTACTCCACAAGTTGGAGGCACTTTCCATATTGATAATGACCGCTATAAAGATAGTGCGGATTTGAGTTATGGTTTGAAATTCGCTAGTCGTGTAGCTCCAAGTGTGCTTGTAGAGCTTGGTTATGACAGAGCAGATACTGCAAAAGGCAGTGAGCCTAGGCAATCTACCGATATTAATCGCTACTATGTGAATCTCGTTAAAGAATTTGAAGTATGGGATAAAACCGATATTTATATCTTGGGAGGTTTTGGATATGAGGATTTGCGTCATAATTTCCAAAATATGGACGATGACTTCTTCGGACAATATGGTGTAGGATTGCGTCACGAACTCGCAGAATACCTCCATCTTAAGACAGAAGTAAGACATTTGGCTAGTTTTGATGGACGCAGTGATGTGATTGCAATGGTTGGATTTAGTATCCCATTTGGCACTTATACACAGCCTGAGCCAGAGCCAACACCTGCATCTGCACCGGCACTTTCTCACATTCACCAATTCTCTGTGCAATTCCCATTTGATTCTACTAACATTGCGCCAGAATACAACGCAGAGATTGCAGATTTTGCAGAATATATGAAACAAAATCCAAATCAAACTGCAATTATCAATGGACATACAGATTCAACAGGAAGCGCAGTTTATAATCAAAAATTATCTGAACGCAGAGCTACTGCTGTGAAAGAAAAAATCATTGAAGAGGGCGTTGCTCCAGAAAGATTAGAATCTAAGGGTTATGGCGCAACACAACCTGTTGCAACAAATGCAACATCAGAGGGCAGAAAGCAAAACCGAAGAGTTGAGGCAGAAGTTTATACAAAATAAAACTTAAAGGTTTAGGGATTTGAGACCAATCATAAAGCATGATGTTGCCATTTACGCGCCTGATGTATGTTTGGAAATGAAAGAAGCCAAAGAAATTTGTGGCGTCCTCATTTCCAATAGTGCGACGATTCGTTCTCTCGCGCTGAAGGCGGTTTATTTTTCATTCGAGCATATTACTCGTTTTGATGAGGGAGCTACGATTCTTATCGCTAAAGCTCTACTTGCAATGCAAAACAAAGTAAGTATTGCAGTGGCATTTGTTGGCTATAATGACGCTCAATTTCCCAAGCTAAAGTCTCTTTTCCCTAACAAAAGTTTGCCGCTTTTCCGCACAGAATATATGGCGAATCTTTTGCTTGGGCTTAAAACTCCCCCTTTGAACCAGCGTATCATTTACTATGATAGTGATGGTATGATGCAGACATTGATTTCCCAAGAACTTGCCGCTAAGGGCTATGAGATTATTTGTGTGAATAGCGGCGAAGAGTTTATGGATAAGCGGCGTCAATACCTTGATAAAGCAATCTATCTCTACGATATTTACTTTGATGTAACCAACAACTTTATACCTATTACAATTAACAATGGAATTGTAATCTACACTCTTTATAAAAAAGTGGATAAAAATATTTCACTTTTCTTTAATATTCAAGCGCACAATTCACGCTTAAGAGAGGGTTATAAGGTTTTCATTTTTGATGCAAGCGATACAAAAGACTTCAATCTCGCAGTGATTGATTTTATTATGTCTTTGGCATTGAATAATACGAAATTTGGAGCTTGTATCGCAATTTGTGGATTGAAAACCCCTTTGGATTCTAGTAGGCAAGAGTTATGCGCTCGTAGTAATATTTTGTTTTTTGATAGTGTGGATAAGTGCAAGAATGACGCAAAAATTAAAGAACTTGCAAAAGCACATCAAGCTTCCCAGCAAAAGAGTGGGGGGCTTACTAAGCATTTAGTCGCGCAATTACCGGTGTTTATTAATGCTGCAATCGAAACGCTCTCTTCTCTTACAGGCGGAGAGGCAAAACGCACAGATTATAAAGTAACCAAATACAACAAAAGTAACGAAGCGGATATTATGGCGGCGATGATTACCTTTGAAGGCGATGTGAATGGGCTTGTAGCTTTGTGCTTTAGCAAAGGGCTCGTCAAAGAAGCTTCTATGATGTTGTTGGGAGAAGAATCTCAAAGCGATGAAGAATTGCTAGATGTGATTTCGGAATTTACCAACATTATCGCAGGTCGCTCCAAAGCTGTTTTGGCTGAAAATAGCGTCTCTATTGGTATTTCATTGCCAAAAGCCTTTAAAAACGAAGATGAAATCTATAAGGTGCTTACAGGCAAACAAGGTGTGCAAATCAACCTACTTTTGAATAATAAATCTTTGATTCTATTTTTGGCGCATTAGTGATTGCTTTTTGTGGTTTTAAATTCTGCGCTAAGCTAACTTTCCCGATTTGCCTTACAGGAATCTCATGGGGTATTTTGTGTTGTTTCTTGCTGTTGTAAATGTGGGTTTTTGTGGCAATCCATAATGTTGGGTTTTAAAAATTCACCCACTGCGTCATTACGAGAATTCGCTAGGCTTTGTCGCAATCCGTAATCCAAGATTGTGCTTCTTTAAGTTGGCGGATAGCTTTAGGGTTGCTTGTCATTGTGTGACTCCTTTTTGGGCGGAATTTTAGCATAATCCATTCCCAAATACCGCTCCAATATCACAAGTGCAGCCAAAGAATCCAAAGTCCCATCTCTGCTGTGCGCTCTTTTGCGCATTTTTTTGTCCTCTAGTTGTTGCAATGCTTCAAAGGAGCTAAAACTTTCGTCTAGAAAAAGAATCGGAAGATCTTTTGGAATCTCTAGCAAATTCACAAAATGCCTAATTCTGCGCTGCATTTCCAGAATCGGATTGTCTGCTGCCTGTGCTATGTTGGGATTGTCTGCTAATGGGATGTGCGTGTTAGAATCCAAATTCAAACTAGAATCTGTAATCGGAATTCCAACAAGCAACAAATCCGCTTTGGATTCTATGATGAGTTGGCTGACTTCTTTTGCTGCTTGATTGCGGCTTTTGCGTAAAATTGGGGATATTGGCAGCGCGATATTTTGGATTGCCTTTGCGATTCCGATTCTCTTTAGTCCAATGTCCAAAGCTAAGATGATTTGCGGTGTTTTCAAGCTTTCTCCTATCCTACAAACAGCGCAATCTCATCGCCTAGAAAATAGTCTTGTGCATAAATTTTCTCCCCTTTTTTAAGGACTTTTTTGGAATCTAGCAAAAGCGCGAGATTTTTTTTGTTTGGAATTTTGCTTTCTTGCACTCCCACACAAGAGCGAAATCCCAAAAATAAATGCTCCAAAAGCTCATCTTCTAGGCTTAAAATCTCTGTTTGTTCTTCAAATTTTTCTAGGAATCTTTCAAGGCTTTTAGGCATTGTCGTGCGTATCTTATCAATGCACCCCACAGCACCCGCCCCAATGCCCAAATACGCTTTGCCGCTCCAATAGTTGAGATTATGTAAAGAGGGTTTGAAAGACGGCTTGGATTTGGCATAATTGCTCACTTCATATTGGCGGAATCCTGTGTCGTTTAAATACGCACAGACAAAATGCCCAATGCTTAAAAATCCCCCAAATTCTTCATTGGATTCCATGCTGTATTCCTTGTTGGAATCTTTGGGGAAAATGCTTCCAAATTTTTCTTTTTGTTTGTCAAAGAATCGGCTTTCTTCTTCAATGCTTAAGTGGTAAGCTGAAATGTGTTGAATAGGCAAGGAGGTGGCGCGTTGAAGTTCGGATTCTATGAGCTTTGGGCTACATAAAGGAGTGCCATAGATTAAGTCCACATTAAGATTCTCTAGCCCGACTTTAAACGCTAAATCAAGGGCATTATAGATAGAATCTTCTTTGTGGTCGCGCTCTAAAAATGCGAGTTTTTCGCTATCAAAGCTCTGCACTCCCAAACTCAAACGATTGACGCCAAAACTTTTAAGCGAGGAAAGCCATTCTAGGTTTAGCGTGTTTGGGTTTGCCTCTATGGTGATTTCAGCGTCAGATTGCAGATAGGGATAAATCTCTGCAAATACCGCCTCGTAGGCTTTTGCTTCAACAATGCTTGGCGTTCCGCCTCCAATATAAACAGAAGTGATTGTGAGATTCTTATATTGTTGGAGAAGAAGTTTGAATTTATAGGTGATATAGTGGGCTAAAGTCTCCATATAAATGGCTTGTAAATGGTTTTGGTTGGTTTTGGAATTAAATGCGCAATATCCGCATTTGCTATGGCAAAATGGAATATGCAGATAAAGAGAGGTGGCAAGGGATTTGTTTTGGGATTCCACAATCTAATCTTGTTATAAAAGTTGTTCAATCCTATCTTTTTTGGGAGCGATTTCGGTGATTTGGATTCCGAAGTTTCCATCTACGATGACGACTTCGCCTTTGGCGATTACTTTATCATCTACAAGCACTTCTAGCGGGTCGTTGGCGAGTTGGTTAAGCTCCACAACGCTTCCAATATCCATAGCAATCACATCTTTAAGAAGCATTTTTTTCTGCCCGATTCTAACTTTAACCTGCAAACGCACATCTAAAAGCATCGCCATATTTTTCATTTCTGAATTGTTCAACTCTACTTTTTGTGCGTTTCCGCCGCCATTTGTAGCTTCTCCGCTTGGAGCGGATTCTTCTTGTGCGGCAGCGGGATTGAAATGCTTTTCAAACGCGTCAGAAAAGGCAAAGTATAAATAATCTTGGATAGAATTGATATGAAACGAAAAAGTATAGAATCCGCTGTAATTGCCAAGCCCTAAATCCCCATCGGCTAGAAAGTTGATATTGCTAAGAGTGAAGCTAAGCTTGGGGAGCTCTTTTTGTCCGCCAAGAGAAGTGGAGATTGCCCCGAAAATATTGGAAGCAATTTCTTTGGTTGCGTCCAAATCGTCCGCCGTCATTGTATCTTGACTTTCTCCCTCGCCTCCTAGCATCATATCTGCAAGTGCGGTGGCGACTTTAGGGGAAATAAAAAGCGCAAGTGTTGCCCCATCATCAGTGTTAATATCAATCTTTGCCATTGGAGGCTTGATAGAATCGCTTTTGCCATCTTGTGCTTCTATATGGCTGACTTCTGGCGCACTTCCGAGCAAACCTTCAATCGTCGCACCTGTTTCTTGAATAATGAGTTTTAAAAAGTCATTTAACATATTTACTCCTAATCTTCTTCAATTTCGTTTGCTCTGGATTTGCGTTGCGCTTCAAGCATTTCAAGAATTTCTTTGACTTGGTCTTTTTCGGTTTTTATCATTTCTTTGACTTCAATCGTTTTGCGATAGCGGTGCAAACCAATCCCTGCGAGGAATTTCTCACGCCCATCTACATTGATAATCACGGTATCATCAGCAGGTCTATCTAAGCGCACAATATCGCCCACTTCCAAATCCAAGATTTCGTGCATATTGAGCTTTGTTTCGCCAAGCATTGCCGCGACATTGACTTTTGCACCTCCTAAAAGTGCTTGAAGTTCTTTGTTTCTTGATTTTTTTGAGCTTGTTTCGCTTAGCATAATATCCCGACTTGCCAATCTTGAAAGCACGGATTCTAACGAAATAACAGGATAGCAAAGGTTCATCATACCGCTACTATGCCCGATGATAATCTCCATAACCACCATAATAACAATTTCGTTTTGTGCAACGATTTGCACGACATTAGGGCTAGATTCCTTGACATCTACCGTCGGGAAAATCTCTGTAACAGGTCCCCACGCGTCTTTTAGATTCTGCATCATTTGTCGCAGAATCGTATCTAGTAAGTTCAGTTCAATATCACTAAATTCACGCGTGGATTCGTAAGGGTCGCCTTTGCCACCAAGCAATCTATCAATCATCGGGAAAGCAATGCTTGGGTTAATCTCCAAAACGCCCGTGCCATCAAGCGGTTTCATAGAGAAAACATTGAAGCTTGTAGGGCTTGGCAAACTCATCAAAAATTCACCATAAGTCATTTGATCCACGCTGTGGAGCTGAATCTCTACAATGGAGCGCATAATTGCAGAGATTTGCGAAGATAATGCACGCGCCATTTTGTCGTGGATTCCACGAAATGCACGCAACTGCTCCTTGCTGACGCGGTTAGGACGCTTGAAATCATAAAGCGTGATTTGGTGTTGTTGGACAACCGCGGGTTTTTCCGCTACTTCGGTGCTTTCTGCGCCATCGTCATCTACGACTTCTAAGAGCGCATCAATTTCTTCTTGACTTAATATATCAGCCATCTAGTCCCCTTTGCTCAAGGTATTGTCGGATTTTACGAATCACTGCTTTGTGGAGTTGGGAAACTCTTGATTCTGTAATCTCCATCACCTCACTAATTTCCTTAAAGCTCAATTCTTCAAAATAATAAAGCTGAATCACAAGCTGTTCGTTTTGGGTTGCTTGTCCCAAAATCTGTTCTATGATTCCAACTAACTCTTCTTTTTCTATAATCTCTAAAGTTGCCTCGTTTTCTGTCCCTAATTGGTCTTCTAAGGGCATCACGCCATAAATCTCACCCGCAATTCTTGCCTCTTTGATTTTCTCTTCGCTCTCATTTAAGATTTTGCTTAAGTAAGCATTATCGGGTTCTTCTTGGTGTTCGTTATAATAAGCCGCAATCTCCTTGTCAATGCGTTTGATGAGTGTGCGGGTTTGACGCGAAATGCTATCAAGACTGCGCAAATAATCTATCATCGCTCCATGCACACGAGGTTTAGCATATCCCCAAAAGGAATCATTCATCTTGCTATCGTATCTACGCGCTAGTTTGATGAGTTCCTCTGTGCCAATGGATACCAAATCCGCAAAATCCACAGAAGAAGGCAATCGTTCTTTAAGGCGAAATGCCATTGCTTTCAGTGCTGGGAGATAATCTAAAGCAAGAGAATCTTGAGATTGCTTTAATGCGGCTTGGTATCCATTAGAAGTCGTCAGCATAGCTATTCTTTTCCACCTCTATTTTTTTATTTTTACTCGTTCTTGCTTCCTCCTCTTCGTCTTCACGCATTGTTTTTTCCATCGTGCGTAAGAATCCACGAATCTTATTAGTGATTTTTTCGCGTTTATCAAATTCTTCAATGTATTCTTCTAACAAATCATTATAAGCAGGTCGCTTGATTGTATGTTCTTGATTGCCCAAAAATCGCACAAATAGTGAAATACTCACTAAGGTAATCAGATAGAATCCTATCGTAGAGATAAGCGTCCCTGCCACAATCATTTCAGGGTCGTCAAATTTCAAAAAGGATAATAAGAGTCCGATAAAAAATCCATTTACAATCGCAAAACTTAGAAAATTATCCATTTTTAAAGACATTTTGTTTCCTTACATTTCTCAAAAATGACCCAAAATCTTTTTTAAGAATTTACCAAATCTTTTATCTTCTTGCACTAGCACATTCCGTTCCATTTTTTTAGCAAGTTTCCGCGCAATCTCTTCAATCTCCATAGAGGGCGCAGAATTTGGCTCTTCCTTGACAAAGATTCCGCGATTCTTGCTGTAATGATTAATCAGAGTGGTTTTCGTGAGTTCCCCAATACATTCAAGCTGAATGTTGTGGATATTAGCTTGTGCGATTTTTTGCACTTTTTGGAAAATCATTTGCGCTTCTGAATGGTTTTTTGTCATATTAATTAGCATAAAGATTCGTTCTTTGAAATTTGCCGCGAGTTTGATTGTTGCATACGCATCTGTGATTGCCGCAGGGTCTGGAATCGTAATCACAATGGCTTCATCGCTATTTTTTAAGAAAGTTTGCGTGTATTCGCCAATCCCTGCGCCCGTATCTATAATGACAAAATCCAAACTATCCAAAAATGCAGAATCTTCAATCAAAGATTCAAACATAAATTCGCTTTTGTAGCGAAAAATATCTGTCCCCGAATCGCCGGGTATCAAATAGAGATTCCGCTCTATGGGCATAATAATATCTCTAAGTTTAGCTTGGTTTTTTAAGACATGCAAAAGATTCTTCTCGCAACGCACACCAAACATAATATCTAGGTTTGCAAGTCCAATATCGGCATCAAAGATTCCGACTTTGAATCCTAGCTGCCAAAGTTTATAGGCAAGATTCGCGCTAAAGGTGGATTTCCCAACGCCTCCTTTGCCGCTTGTAATAGTGATAAATTTGGTATTAGAAGTTTTTGGGGTTTCTAAAAGCAATTCCAAATTTGCCGCTTGATTCTTCATTTTAGCCCTTAATCAATCCATCAAGTAGGCAATCAATTAGAAAATCACTCGTTGCGACATTTAAATCATTAGGCACTTCTTGTCCAACAGAGAAGTAGCTGACAGGCTTTTTGGTATCGTAAATGAGTGAGAAAATGTTGCCATAACTATGCGTTTCATCAAGTTTAGTAAAAAGCAAAGTATCAATGCCTAGCGTGGAGAAAGTATGATAAATGTCTTTTAAATCCTCGTATTTTGTGGTGGCACTCATTACCAAACTCACATCAATTTTTGTATTTGGGTCTGCATTAACAAAGCTTTTAAGGGATTCTAACTTTGCTCTATCGTGTTGTGAGCTACCCACCGTGTCAATCAAAATATAATCACAATATTTCAAAGAATCCAAAGCATTGACAAACTCTTCTGTATCCACCACGGTATCAATGCTTAGTTTCATCTTTTTGGCATAAAACATTAGTTGATCTACTGCGCCGATTCTATAAGTATCCAAAGTGATGATTCCAACTTTGTAGTTTTTGTTCAAAAGCCTTGAATAACGCGCGGCGAGTTTGGCTAAAGTCGTGGTTTTCCCTACGCCTGTGGGACCCACTAACATCATAATGTTCTTAGAATTACTGCTTAGATTCTCTGCTCTTGCGTAAACCATTTTGCGCAACACTTCCCTAAAATATCGCTTGATAAGCACCGAATTTTCACGCATTTTAATTGGCATTAACTCCAAAGTGAGCTGCATAATTTTCTCTAAATGCTCTTTTGCCATACCACTTGCTTTGGTGATTCTGTAAATCTCTGCAAATTCGTGCGGGATAATCAAGCCATCGCGTTTAGGTCCGCGCTCTTCCCAAAACATATTTTGAATCAATTTGAGCTTATCATTTAGCCTATCAATTTCCCCGCGAATCAGTCGCAAATCATTGTTTTCGGAGCTTGGAGAATCTTTCTTTTTGGTTTCGCTTTGGGATTCTTTATCCTTTGCCTTTGTTTGCGACTCTTCTTTGAGTTTTGTGGAATCTTGGGGCTTTATAGAATCTTGGATAGGATTGGATTCCTTTGTTATTTGTGGTATAGGATAGGACGATTTGGGCGGTATCTTTGTAGAAACTCCGGCAATTTGTGAGATTTGGCGCACGGCATCAGAGAGTTGCAACGAAACATCTTCAGGAAGCGTGTTTTGTAAATTTTGTGCCATACGCTTTTTTTCTAATTCTTTTTGCGCAATCAATTCCAAGCGGTCTGCGATATTGTTGCTTTTTGCAGTTAGTGTTTCGTTTTTTTGTTTTTCTTGCTCGGCTTTTGCCTTTGCTTCTTTTAAATCTTCCTCACTAATGGCAACAGAGATTTCATACATTCCATCACTTAGTTTTTTTTGTGAGATGATTGAAAACTCATCGCCAAGCTCTTGCTTCGCTTCTGCTAAGGCTAAAGCCGAGCTTTCTCCTGTGTAAGTAAATAGCTTCATATTTTCCTCTCTAATAATGGAATCTTAACACTTTCTCTAAAGCTCCAACTAATGTGTGGAATCTGCAAATGCTCCAATCGCAAAGTTTTGTTTTTGAATCCAATAATATCAATATCCAACGAGCGCGGTGCATTTTTAAAAGGGCGTTTGCGATTCCTCCCAAAAATGCGTTCCAAATAGGCGCATAAACTCCAAAACTCCACATAGCCAAGCTTTGTTTCTACCCATAAAATCGCGTTATAAAAATCCGCTTGTGCGGTGTAGCCAAAAGCAGGATTTTTGAAAATAGACGAAAAAGAAATTATAGCATTTTTAGTTTTCAACCTAAAGACAAGTTTCCAAAATGTTACCAAACATTCACCACAATTCGCCCCGATTCCTAAAATCACATAGTTTTTAAGCTTTTGATAGGCTTTAAATTCTCTGTAAGGATTAGGACTGCGCACAGCGCAAAAGCGCTGAATCCTAGAAGAGGGCGCGAAATGTTTAGGCTTACAAAGTTGCGTTGCCAAAGGAGGAACTGCATGGGTAAAAAGCGTAGAATCCGCATTGATTTTTGTTTTTTTGTAAGTTTTGATTCCAAAATAATGCGAAGAGGCTTTTAAGCCTTTGCTTTCTTGGTTTGGCGATTCTCGTTTGGGGTGCAGATTAAGAGGTTGCATATTTTAGATTCCAAGCACACGCGCACCGCTTTTTTCTAGCACTACCAAATCTTCAATGCGCACACCATAATGGTTAGGGATATAGATTCCCGGTTCGATAGAAAATACCATACCTTCTTCCAAGATTGTTTTTGAACGCGGTGAAATAACAGGCAATTCGTGAATATCTAATCCGATTCCATGTCCCAAAGAATGCACGAAATACTCGCCAAATCCAGCCTTTTCAATCACATTCCGCGCCAAAGCGTCCGCTTCAGAAGCAAGCATTCCGGGTTTGACTTTGGCAATCGCATATTCTTGCGCCTTTCGCACGACATCATAGATTTTTTGCAATTTCGCGTCTTTAAATTTCTGTTGTTTTTTGAAATTCAAGCCATTTTTACCAAAGCTCCCCGTGCGTGTCATATCAGAGCAATAGCGTTGGTATTTTAGCCCTGCGTCAAAAAGCAGTAAATCTCCCTTTTGGAGCTTAAGAGATGAGGGGAGGGCGTGGGGTTTGGCTGCGTTTTGGTTGATTCCAACGATTGGATTGAAGCTTAAATCAAAGCTTCCTTTGTGGGTTAGGAATCCTTGTGCTTTGAAATGCAAATACAATTCTTCGCGTTCTTCGCCCTTTTTGCTAAGGAAATCTGCAAACTTCGCAAAGGCTTGAAAATTAAGCTTTTGGGAATGGTGGAGGAGTTCAATTTCTTGCGGAGTTTTGAGGATTCGCTTTTGCTGATGGAAGTTTGGTTTTGGTAAGAAGTTGATTTTGAGATTGTTTTTGAGCTTTTCAAAGGCAAAAACCGAAAATTCTTGCGGATTATATACAAGAGTAGAATTTTCGTGTTTTTTAAGAATCGTGCGTGCGGTGCGGATAAGGTCGCGCGAGATAAGAATCTCTACTTTGTATTTGTCGTGCTTGATAGATTCTTCCGCTTCGGTTTTATAACGCCCATCAGTGATAAAGAATCCATATTTATCAAACGCGATAAATAGGGCATTATCACAACTATAACCCACTTCAAAATAAAGGGCATTTTCATCTTTGATGATAAAGTTTTCCAATTTGCCCTCCTTGCCAATAGCGGTTAAGCTTGTTGAGGCTGTGCGCCTTGCTGTGCAGCAGCTTGTTGTTTGCGTGCTTCTTTGATGGCATTAAGTTCGGTTAGAATCTGAACTAAGCCTTGCAATGCCAAATGATAGCCCATAGGACCAAACCCTGCGACAACACCCGCGCAAACTGCGGCAGTTAGGCTTTTATGTCGGAAATCTTCTCTTGCGTGAATGTTGCTAATATGCACTTCAATAGTTGGGAGATTCACCGCAGAAATCGCATCACGAATCGCGACAGAAGTATGTGAATAAGCGGCAGGATTGATGATGATTCCGTCATATTGTCCTAAGCATTCTTGGATTTTATCCACAATCTCGCCTTCAAAATTGCTTTGGAAAAAATCCACTTCCAAGCCGATTTGTTCTGCGTGTTGTTTGATGTTTTGGTGGATTGTTTCAAGCTTCGCCGGACCATAAATGCGCGGGTCTCGGATTCCTAACATATTAAGGTTTGGACCTTGAATAATCATTGCTTTCATTGTTGCTCCTTTTAAAATTTTTAAATTATAGCAAAAAAGATTCTAAATGCAAGAATTTTGCACTCTTTAAATGTAAAAAAATCATAAATTTAAGTGCAGATTCCGCTATAATTAATAAAACTTTTTGATTTTAAGGATTCTTAAATGAAAATTGCGCTGATTTGCGATTCTTTGTTGTTGGATAGAAGTTTGGAAATGTATCTTAAAGAGCATTTGACAAGCTATAAACTTTGTGATTTTGTCGTGGCAACACAAAAGGTAGAATCCCAAAAACCCGTGTTTTTGATTGGTGATTTTGAAGGTGCGAATCTCAAGATTCCTTTTACAAGGGAAATCTTGTTGCAAGAGTTAGAGGCTTTTGATGGGCAAGTGAGAGGAAAGGCGATTCAAGAATCCCAAAACGAAGAATCAAGGATTCCGCTTGGAATGCAAGAACAAGGCAGAAACGAGGGGTTTATCAAAGAAACCAATCTTGCAAGTGCGAGTTTTGATACTTTTGAGATTTCAAAAAATCAAGAAATCTTTGCTCCTAAAGAATCGCTAGAATCGTCTTTTGTAAAGGATTTGCCAGAGAGTGCATTCTCTACAAATTCTCTTACAAATCCTGCAAATAATTTTGAATCCTCTAAGTGCGAAGATTCGGCGTTGAATGCGAAGATTGAAGCAATTTTGCGCCGCTTTGCAAAGGAGATTGAAGCCGAAGTTCTCGCGCACTATAAGGATAAAAATGCCTAAACACCATAAAGAGAATCCAAAACGAGATTCTACAGCTAAGCCTCTCCAATCCACGCTTAAAGTTTTAGGTGGAATCTACAAAGGGCGCAAATTGCAAATGGCTTCGTTGCAAACTACGCGTTCTTCTAAGGCGATTTTAAAAGAATCTTTTTTTAACACGCTAGGATTCCAACTTTTTGGGGCGAATTTTGTGGAATTTTTTGCCGGAAGTGGGAGTATTGGGATTGAAGCATTAAGTCGTGGGGCAAAAAGCGCGTTGTTTTTTGAGCGAAGTAGCGCAGCTTGTGAAATCTTGCAGATGAATTTGCAAACCATTTGCCAAAATGACGAAAGTTATCGGGTGGTCTTGGGTGATACTTTTGAGTGTTATCGCACCGCCTTAAAAGACTTGCAAGTCCGAAGTATTGCCTATCTTGACCCTCCGTTTCCGCGTGAGGATTCGCAGATTTATCCCAAATGCTTTCAGATGGTAGAGGATTTGGATAGGGATTGCTTCGCTCTTGTAGTGATAGAACACATTTCTTCTTTGGAGATTCCGCAAAATATTGGTGATTTTGTCTTGGTGAAAACGCGAAAATTTGGCAGAAGTTCGTTGAGTTATTTTGAATAAAGGGGCAAGAATGAGAATCAAAGATTTAGAGATTTTTTTGGATTTATTAAAAACCAAAAGTCCCACGCAGAGTGCCGAGCGATTCTCCATTAGTCAGCCCAATGTTTCTATGGTGATTAAGCGATTGGAAAAACTCGCTGGATTTACGCTATTTGAGCGCATTGGGAAGAAGCTAATACCTACATCTAGGGCATTGTTTTTAGGTGGAATGTGGCTTGAGGTTGTGCAAAGCTATTATGCAAGTCTTAAAAGCTTGGAGAGCGCGAGTTTGCAGGAGTTTGTGGGAGAGTTGAATTGTGTCGCTACGCCTACGATTAGTGAGCATTTTTTGCCAAAAATTCTTTTTGGATTCGCGAAAACCTATGAGGGAGTGAAGCTGAATCTAAAAACGCTTAGTGTGCAAGAATGTTTTGAATCTATTAAAAATGGCAAGGCGGATTTGGCTTTGTTAGAGGGAGAAATCTCGCCCCAATATGCGAAATCCCAAAAACTCTCCATAGAAATGTTTTATACAGATTCTTTGGTTGTGGCGAGTAATGATTTTATCCTTGCTTCAAGGGCTAGGAATCTTGAAAGTTTGCTAGATAAGGATTGGGTTTTAAGAGAATGTGATTTGCCGCAATGTCAGCAATTTTTAAACGCGGTGGCAGAAAGAGGCGTTGAGATTCCAATTTTGCTTGAATTAAGCTCGATGGAGGCGATTAAGGAGTTGGTGCTACATCAAGGTGCGCTTTCTGTGTTTCCACAAATCGCTATCAAAGAGGAATTAGAAAACAAGTCTTTGTTTGCGATTCCAATTAAAAATCTCGCATTAGAACAGCATTTTTATGCGCTAAAGCGCGAAAATCAGCCACATAATGAAATCTTAGTTAAGCTTGAGGAATCTATTTTGGATTGGAGCAAACTATGAGGATTTTATCTAATAATTGCATTGGAGCATTTTTGTATAAAGATTATGGAATGCCCTATAAGACGCCCTTAGCAATGTTACAGGTTGCCCCTAGTGATTTTGTGAAACTTTGTTTGGATTTTGATAATTATCTTGATAGTGGGTTAGAGAGCGCAGAATCTAGCGATGAAGAGGTGATAGTCAAATGGGTGCAAGTTGGAGGAAGTGCTGCAAATATTAAATTTCCAGTAGGAAAGATTGGTGGTGAGATTGTCTTATTTTTCCAACATTCTAAAACTTTTGAACATGCAAAAGAGGCATGGAATCGCAGAAAAGAGAGATACCAAAAAGACAAAAGTCAAATTTATGTGATTTTAAATCTAATGGGATATGCTCGGTTTATGTCAAATAAAGAAGCAAGAGAAAGAGTGATTGGGGAGTTTTTAAAACTTCCTTTTGGGCAAAAGATTCTCTTGCACACAAATGCGGAAGTGGCTATGACATATAACAAGCAAAAAGAAATTATATATGTTGGTGAAATACAAAATTCTTGGTTTAAGTTTATGGGTGAAAATCCTCGTAATCGTAAAAATTATCATAGGTTTGATTTTGATAAATGGCTAAAATTTCCAAAGGCTAAAGAGCAAAAAGCAGAGTTGAATCCTAAAAACAAGATTACCTCAAAAGACAATACTCTTAATGCACTCGACCAACAAGCCATTGCTTTAGAATCTCTCACACCTGAAAAGCAAAAGCATATCAATGAGCTAGATAATGCCAAAATAAGAATCCATAATCATTTAGCTTACAAACTAGGAGTTGCTATGATTCTAAATTCCAAAAGTCTATGGGGATATATCAGAATGCCCTATGTGTTGAGTTACATAAAAGAATCTCATAAAATAGAACAACAAAAATATCAAGAAAAAATAGCAAAGAATCCTAGCTTAAAACTTCCAAAGTTAGAATTTTATCCAGACTATCAAGAAGCTTTGAAAATAAAAAATCACCTCTCTTATAAATTAGGAGAAGCTTTGATTGAAGCTAGTAATGTGCGGGGGGGGGGGGCGAATATTTGCTTATTTGCGATTCTTCCAAGAAGTGCGTGAGTTAAATAAAAAGTTGAAAAAGAATCGGCGAGATTCCAAGTCATAAACTTCAAGTGTAGGTTTGTTGCTATGCAACGCACACTCTATCTTCCATTTTATTTATCTCTTGCAATAATATCATAATGGATTTGGAATGATGGGTTGTCATTGCGAGCGCAGAGAAGAAATCCATAATCTAATATCTCGCCGATAGTTTTTAAATTCCATTGCAATGTTTTGATTATTTGGCATTTAGATTGCTCCACACATTTTAGTTATTTGCAATGGAAAAGTGGATTTTACGCAATAAAGTTTAATTGTCAAGGAATAAAAATGTCAAATGGAATCCATACAACAGCAAACAGGATTCTTAATGTAATGCAGAATCTAAATTTAGCGTTTTGGGATTAGCCAAAGAAACAAATCCTCCCCAAATTGCATACTATGAAGGAAATGGAAAGATTCTTGAAGTCGCATAGTTAGCGTATTATCGGCATTGAAGCTTGGATTTAAGATAATGAGAAGCATATCAATGTAAGGCTGCATATTTTTAAAAAGCCCCGCTCCGCCCTCGCAAAGAACAAAGCCCAAATTGGAAGATTCTAAGGATTCTGCGAATTTCAAGGTTTTCAAAGGCTTTTGGGATTCTAAAGATTCTAGCGAGTTTAATGCTTTTTGGGATTTCGCGTTGGGCGCACTAGAGAGCAAAAAATCCAAAGTGTGCAAAATCCGCACTTCTCTATTTGGTATCCCAAATAATGGCGCGTCTTTGGGGAAGTTTTGATTGCGTGTCAAAATCAACACATGAGGTGCGCGTTTGGAATCTAAAGTCGCAAAGCGCGAATCAAGTGTAGGTTTATCTAGTCGCACACTTTTGCCTGAAATGAGCAAATAATTTGCTTTGGTGCGGTAATTGTGCATTTGGCTTTGCGCAGGTTTGGAGCTGATTTGTCCGCCATTGATACTGCCATCAAGCCGACAAGCGTATTTATAAAGCACGAATTTCCCGCGCTTTTGCAAGGATTCAAAAGGAATCAGCAAATCTTTAGCGTGTTGCGCAATAGGTTGTAGGCTTGTGATTTCCCAAGCTTTAGTGGTTTGGATTCCATGGGATTCAAGCTCTTGCACTCCGCCTTTGGCGGTGGGATTGAAATCCTTTGCTCCAATCACAATGCGTTTGGGCTTAAGTAGATTCAAAAGCGCGGCACATGAGGGAGTTTTACCGCATTTTTGGCTACTGCAAGGTTCTAAGGAAACATAGATTGTAGAATCGTAAAAGAGATTTTTGGCGTTTTTTGCAAGGTATTGGTGGATTTGCGCGGAATCCTCCAAAGCAAGGATTGCATCGTCTTTGCTTAAAATAGCATAGGCTTTTTGGAGGGCAAGGACTTCCGCGTGGGGCTTCCCGCACTCTTTGTGGGATTCTAGGCTTAAAATCGCACCATTGCCATCAAGCACGAGCGCACTAACTGCCGGATTGGGAAGTGTTAGAAGTTGATTTTGCCAAGCGTTTTGGAGGCAAAGATTGAGATAAAATTCATCAAGAGGGTTTAGGTGCAAGTTTTACCATTCAAAATAAGTTTGGGCTTTTTTGATAGAATCAAGCGGAATGCTTTGCTTTGTGTTTTTATCTTCTAGCACGATAGAATCCGCGCCGACTTCTAAAAGTTTGCCTTTCCACTCTTTTTTATCGGTTGTTTTGATTTTCACGCATTCGCCAATTGCGCCTTGATAGTGCGTTGGCTTCTTAAGTGTGCGTTCAATGCCCGGTGAGCTAACTTCCAAAAAATACTTTTCAGAGTTTGGCATTTCAACATCTAGCAAGGGAGAAAGCGCAAGGCTGACTTCTTGGCAATCTTCAAGCGTAACACTAAGGGGAGTTTGAGAATCTTTAGAACCCTGCGATTTGGGCTTTGTGATACAAATCCTCAAGATTTGATTGTCATTTTCTTTGACGCTTACAATATCATAGAGTTCTAGCCCGAAGCTTTCTATTAAGCGTTGGATTTGATTTTCTAAAGTTGGCGTCAGGGTCATTTAGGATTCCTTTTGTTTGGTTTCACGCTCTTTTTGAAGTGTATCAAAGATTCTATCTAGGCGGTTTTCTTGCTCCAAAGTTTCATCAAAGCTGAACTTAAAATCCGGACAACGAAACCAACCTGTTTCTTCTAAGCAATATTCTTTTAGGATTCCGTGCGCTTTTTTAAGTTGGGAGAGGATTTCGGTTTTTTCTTTTTTGGTTGCAAAAGGAGCGTTTAAGGAAACTTCTGCAGAATACTTGCCACGCGAACACTTTACATCTACGACATTTAGAGAGTTTAAGCGCGTATCGCTAAGGTTGGCTAATGCGCTAGGGAGAATCTCTTTTAGCAAAGATTGTGTGCGGGCAAGTTTAATGTCTTGCATTAAAGCGTCCTTTGCTTTTCTACTTCTTTGTAGGTTTCAAAGACATCGCCGACTTGAATTTCGTTGTAATCCTCTAGCATAATTCCACATTCAAAGCCTTTTGCAACTTCGCGCACATCGTCTTTGAATCGCTTAAGTGAGCTGATATTGCCCTGATGAATCACTACGCCGTTGCGAATCAAGCGCACTTTGATGCCTCTTTGAATCACGCCATCAGTTACGAAGCAACCCGCGATTGTCCCGACTTTGGCAATGCTGAAAGTCTCGCGCACTTCTGCTTGTCCCGTGTTTTCTTCTTCCATAATGGGCGAAAGTAATCCACCAAGCAAGGCTTTAATATCATCAAGAAGCGCGTAAATAATGGAATAAGTCTTGATTTGGATTCCAAGCTCTTTTGCCTTGTTTTTTACGCTTCCTGTGGGGCGCACATTGAATCCCAAAATCACGCAATTCGCACTCGCACCTGCAAGGGCTAAATCACTCTCTGTAATGCCCCCTACGCCTTTGTGTAGGATATTGACTTTGACTTCTTCGTTTTGGAGTTTTTCTAAACTTCCGCGAATCGCCTCTAGGCTACCTTGTGTGTCGGCTTTGATAATAACGGGCAAACTTTTAAGCTGTCCAAGTGCAACCATAGAACTTAGCTCATCAAAAGAAACTTTAGTAGAGTGTGAAAGCTCTTTTTGGCGTAAATGCGCCGCGCGTTTTTGCGCGTAATCTCTCGCGATATTGTCGTTTTCTACTGCGAGTAAAACAGAACCAGCTGGAGGCACTTCGTTTAGCCCGGTAATTACTCCCACGCCTGAAGGTGTGATTTGGGTAATGGATTTGCCCAAATCATCGCTAATAGCGCGGACACGCCCAAATGCAGTATCTGCGATAATGCTATCCCCGACATGCAAAGTTCCGTTTTGGACAATCAAGGTCGCCACAGGTCCTTTGCCCTTTTCAAGACTGCTTTCAATCACCACAGCACGGGCGGATTTGTTAGGATTTGCTTTGAGTTCCAAAATCTCTGCTTGTAGCAAAATCGTTTCAAGCAAAGTATCAATCCCTTCGCCACTTTTGGCAGAAATATGCACAAACTCATATTCTCCGCCCCATTCTAATGGGGTGAATCCAAGCTCCGCCGCTTCGGCTTTAAGCTTGTCGGGATTCGCTTCGGGCTTGTCAATTTTATTAACTGCGATGATAATAGGCGCATTAGCGGCTTTGGCGTGGTTTAATGCTTCAATTGTTTGAGGTTTGACGCCATCATCTGCGGCAATTACGATGATTGCAATATCTGTTACCTGCGCTCCTCGCGCACGCATTTCGCTAAACGCCTCGTGTCCGGGAGTGTCAATAAAGGTAATTTGCTTGCCATTTTTGTTAATCGTGTAAGCCCCGATATGTTGGGTGATTCCTCCGGCTTCTCCATGCGCAATTTTGGTGTTTCTAATGTAATCTAGCAAGGAGGTTTTACCATGATCTACATGCCCCATAATCGTTACCACAGGCGCACGCACAATCAAGTCTTTTTCATTATCACTTTGTTCTTCTAGTTGTGTATAGTCTAGCTCTTCTGCGTTATTAATCAGCTCTATTTGGATTCCAAATTCTTCGGCTAGAATTTCAATCGCATCTTTTTCCAAAAAGTCATTTTTGGTTACCATCATACCAAGGCTAAAAAGCACTTTTATGACCTCGCTTGTGTTCCTTCCGACTTTTTCGGCAAACTCATAGGCGCGAATTTCCTCTGGAATCTTCACAATGCCACTAATGGTTTCTTGCACTTTTTGCACTTTGGGAGCTTTTTTGCGACTGAATCTGCGCGTGCTTCCTTGCTCCATAAAAGGATTGTGCCTTTGAATCTTAATGCGCTCTGTCGTGGCTTTGCGCTCGTTGTCTTCTTCTTCCATATTGCGCTCATCTTGCACACTAAGGTCAAAGAGGATAATGTCTTCTTCCTCGTCATCATCGTGTGAGCTATAAAACTCTCTATTGTCTAGCAAGTCTATTTTTTGTTGCCCTAGATTCTTACTTGTGTGGGTATTGGGTTTTTCTTTTTTCTTTTTTCTGTCTTTGTTGCGCCCGAGATTGTCGTCTAAATTGCCGAGCAAATCTTGCAAAGTGCGCGGGGATTCCTTATGGGTTTCTGTTTTGCTTATCTCACTTGGAGATTCTTTCACATCGCGTTTTTTGACGATTCTTAAGCCTGTGCGTCTAAGGGCTGGGTTTTCTTGTAGTGTTGGAGATTGTGGTTTGCTTTCAATCTTGTCGGATTTTGTTTTTGGAGATTCTGCGTTGGCTGGTGTTTGGGTCTCTGCAATCGCTTCTTGAAATGACTCCTCTGTGCTAATGGGTTCTTCAAGCAGGTCTTGAAACTCTTGAATGACTTTTTGGACATCTTGTTGGATTTCTTCTTGAGTTTCTTGGCCAGATTCTAAAGCGTTTTTAGCGGAATCTTTTTTGACTTTTGCAGTCGTTTTGGGGGCTTCTTTTGGAGCAGATTTAGAAGATTTACTTGTAGTCTTTGTAGCGGAAGATTTTGGTTTTTTTTGTGTTTCTTCTTGAGCTTTTTTTTGTGTTTTGCTCTTGGAATCTTGCACGGGTTTGTCAGAAGACTTTTTGGCTTTTGCGCTTTCTTTGGCTGTTTTTGGCTTAGATTCTGCGATAGGTTTTATGCCAGATAAGATATAGTTGTAAAGCATTTCGGCTTGTTCTGCGCTAACGCTACTTGAAGCGGCTTTGGATTCAAAACCTAATTCTTGGGCTTTTTGTAAAACTTCTTTGCTAGTTTTGCCTAGTTCTTTAGCAATCTCGCTAATACGGATTTTATCCATATAGAAAAATCTCCTTTAATGCAAATTTAATCATTTCTTTGTGTTTTTTATCTAATTTACAAATTCTTGCAATGCAATCACTCGCTTTAGGCTTTTCTTTGCAGTTAGGGCAAAGATAAAAACTCCTCCCTACGCCACAGAAGCGAACCAACACAGAATCCTTATATTGCAAACGGATTAATTGTGCTTGTGGAAAGCGGTCCCGACAAACGATACACATTCTCATTGGATTAGACATAAAAACTCTGATTATAGCAATCTAAAGCTTAAATTCATCATCAAAAACAACGCCAAAATTATCAAAATTCAATGTTAGAATCTTGAGTTTTGGAAATTTTTGACTTAGGGTTTTGTGCAATCGCGCACTATCGTCTTGATAGCATAGATTAAAAAAAGTCGAGCCACTACCCGATAGAGTGCTCATTAGCGCACCACAATTTAGGGCGCATTTTTGCACTTCAAAGAGTAGAGGGATTTGCTTCATACGATAATATTGGTGGAATCTATCCATACTTGCTTCGCGAAAAAGTTCAAAACGCCCCGTGATAAACGCACTTGCAAGGACGCTTGCGTGGGAGAGATTAAACACAGCGTCTTTTTGGTTGTATTTTTTAGGTAAAGTTTGGCGCGATAAATGGGTGGAAATGGATTGATTTGGAATCACAACAACAGCTTGAATAGAATCGGGCAGGGGCGTATGGATAAAGCGCACTTCTTTGTTGTGGTTTGTGAGCATACAAACATCAAATCCTCCCATACAAGCTGGAGTGATATTATCCGGGTGGGATTCGTAATGTAACGCGAGATTAAGAATCTTTTGCCGTTCCAAAGGCAACCCTGCGACTTTAAAAGCAGCACTGATTGCCCCAATAATCACAGCGGAGCTACTTCCAAGTCCGCGTGAAATCGGGATAGAGTTGCTAAAAGTAAATTTAAAAGGCAGAGTTTTGCCTGTGAGTTTTTTAAGCTGTTCGTTAAAGATTCTCACAAACACATTATCTACGCGCAATTTAGGATTTTTCGCCCCTTCTCCATGGATTTGGATTGAGGTGAATTTGGAGGGCTTAAGGCTGAAGTGATTATACAATCCTAAAGCAAGTCCCAAACTATCAAAGCCGGGTCCTAAGTTCGCACTTGTAGCAGGAACGCGCAATTCCATTTTCGCCGCCTTAGTTGAGGTTGGCAAATTTGAGAGTAAATTCTACTTCTCCTTTGCCAATACGCAGTTCTTTAGCGATGGAATCCACACTCCAGCCGTCTTTAAACATTGAAATAATCCGTCCCTCATCAATATTTGTCGGATTGCTTGGAGTATAAACAAACTCTTTTAGTCTCTCTTCAAGGCGGAAAATCTTGTCTTCTAAATCATTGAAATCCCCGAGATTATTTTTGCAATCATTCCATTGTGTTTTGAGGGATTCTATCTCCACTTTGATAGGCATTACTTGCGTGTGCAAGTTGGAATCCAATAAGTTTTTCATCTCCAAACGCGTATCTTGATAGATTTGTGCCTTGATGTTTGTTTTGAAATGGTCTAGCTCGTTTTCTTGTTCCTTGATTCTTTTTTGTAAGCGATAGACTTCTTTATTAAGTTCTTCAATAGACTTTTCATAGCGGCGTGCGCGTTTGGCGTTTTCTCCCTCCTTGAGATATAAATACACAATTAACAGAATAAAGACTATGGCAACCCCGATTCCACCCCAAAGTAGTAGATTTGCGTCATTGATCATTACTTGCCTTTTTGTTGAGTTTAAGAGAGCGAATCAACGCCCTTTCTTTTCCTGCGACATAGCTATCCCACTCTATCTCATCTCTTGCGTGGATTTGTTCAATCCAAGCCAAACCCGAATGATAAACAAAATAAACAGGCACAATGCGTGTAGGAAAAGTTGGAAGTTCAATTCTACCATAATAAAGTATGTTTTCTGAAAGCTTTGTATCCAAAAGCGCAAAACAACCATGCCCGATTGTATTAATGATGGCTTTTTCGCCCAATGGCACATAATCTTTGGTGCTTCCCTCTATTTTGGATTCTAGCGATTCTATTTTGCGATAGATTTCTACTAAAAGTTCCAAAATCACGACATTATCGCCCTCCAAATTTCCCTTTTTTGCGCGCATAAGGCGTAGCCATTCGCCAATGGGGTCTTCATCGTTTTGTGTGAGCTTGTTAAACTCTAATGCGTAAGATTCTGCGTTGGTGTGTGTTTTGTCAAATTCAATCTTTAAGGCAGTATCAATCAAGCGACTTTTGATGAAGTGTTCCATATTCTAAAACTCCAAACCCGATAAATCCAAAATACAAAATCCCAAAAACGCGATTCCAAGATAAGCATTAATCGTGAAAAAAGCGCGTGGAATGTTGTGAAAATTCTTAGAAACAAGATATTGTTCAAAAAACAATGCAACCGCGCAGAGTGTAAGCCCAATCCACATAAAGATTCCGCGATGAGATTCTATAATAAAGAATCCCCAAAAAACAATTGTAAGCAAATGAAAGAATCGTGAAATCCATAGCGTTTTAGAGATTCCAAACACGCTAGGAATAGAGTGTAAGCCCTCTTTTTTGTCGTGTTCAATATCTTGCAAGGCATATAATAAATCAAATCCTGCCACCCAAAACAACACACCAACGCACAAATAAACACTCCATAGCGGAATCTCTCCGCTTGTCGCAGCAACTCCTGCAATGGGTGCTAATCCCAAAGAAAGCCCAAGCACTAAATGTGCGGCACTTGAGAAGCGTTTAAAGAGTGAATAACTCGCTAAAATAAAAAGAATCGGAAAGGAGAGATAAAAGCATAAAGGGTTGATAAGATAGCCCATACAAACAAAAATAGCCGCATTTATGGCGATGAAAAGCAGAATCATTTGCGGTGGGATTCTGCCATCAACACTTGGGCGATTCTTAGTGCGTGGATTGGTGCTATCAAACTTGCGGTCTGCATAGCGGTTGAAAGCCATTGCAAAGTTTCTTGCGCTAATTGTAGCAATCACGCCAAAAGCAAAAAGCCTCCAACCAAACCAACCATTAGCGGCGACGAGCATTGCGATAAAAATAAAAGGCATAGAAAAAACGCTATGCGCAAACATTACAAGTTCGTTGAAGTCTTTGAGTTTTTGTCGCAATTGCATAGGCTATTTTACACCTAGAGAAATGATTTTTTTAAACCCATCGCTTACGGACAAATCCGAAAGTCGCACTTGAGTTTTGGGAAGTTTGAGTAAGAATCCTGAAGTCGGGTTTGGAGTGGTTGGCACAAATACCCAATAGCTTCCCCCTTTGTCGTCGTTTTCTCCTCCTGATTCTTCTTTTGTGATGAATCCGATGAGTTCCATATTGCCGACATTAATATAAGCCACACCTAAATACCCCTCTTTGTTTTTGCCAGAAAAAATGCTTAGAACCTCTTTGATTCCGGAATAAACGCTTTTGACAAAGGGAATCTTAGCAATCGCCATTTCGGTGAATTTAATCAGCAAAACTTCTTTGTTTTTTTCTACCAAAACGCCGATATAATAAAGCAAAGCAAGGCTTAAGATGAAAATCAAAAGAGTAACAAAAAGATTCGCATTTGTAATGCCAAAAATAGAATAAAAGATTTTGGCGCAGAAATCATAAACAAAAGAAAAAATCCAAAAAAGCAACAAAAAGGGTAGAATCGCAAAAAGACCTTTGCTGATTTTGGAAACAATAGGATTCACGCACTTGCCTTAAAAATGAAATAATCCGCGCATTTTAGCCTAAAATCCATAAAAATACAAATAGATTCCATAGCCGAAATAGGCGCAGTTGATTGCCAAGAGTGCAAGAAAAGCGCGTGAGGAAAAAACCGCCCATAAAGTCAGCGCATTACACAGAAGAAATAAAGCAAAACTAGGCTGAAGCAGAATCGTGTGCGTGGGCAAATGTAACCAAGCAAGAAGCAAGGAATCCAAGATTCCGCCAAGTTTTAGCAGATGAAGCAACAAAACAAAAGGATAATACAGCGCAAAAAGAGGCGTGATGAGAAGCGAAAAAAGCGACAAGGGCGAAAAATAAGGAAAAAAATAATAAACCACGATTCCCATAGAGAAAAACACATAGGCGTTTAATGCTGCGCCATAGAGGACTTTGCCAACGAAGCTTTGCGGGGTTTTGAAGTATTTAAAAAACAAAAAAATATACAAAACGCCTAAACTAGAAAAATAGAATCCCACAGAAAAAACCAAAGAGGGAAAAAACGCAAGTAAGCAAAGAACGCACCACAGCAAGGATTCTAAACGCAACACATCTAGCCCACGATAAGCCAAGAAAAACGCAACACAACTCATCGCGAGTGCGCGTAAATACGATGGGGATTGCGTGAGGAAGAAATAATAAACAAAAAGCCCTAAAATAACTAAGAATCCCAAGTCAAAAAAGGCGTTGCGATAAGGGAAAAACCGCCTATGTAGAGGCTTGTAAATCAATCCTAAAATGAAGAATCCCACAGCACTTAGGATTCCTGTGTGGAATCCAGAAATAGCAAAAATATGCGAGATTCCATAGCTTTGGGCGAGTTTGCGCCAATCTTTGGGCAGACTATCAGAGAGAAAAAGCGTCCCATAGTATTCGCCCATAAGTTGGGTTTCGTGTTGGTTTGCAATCGCTTCTCTTAAGGGTGTTTTGAAGTCTTTGTCGGGAAGTAGAATCAGGCTAAAACTCGGTGCATAGAATCCGCGCAAAAAGTCCATAAAAGAAACTTTATCTAGTATCAAGCGCAAAGCAAGGAATCGGTGTTGCAAGGGGCGCAAATCCTCGCGTGAAGTGGTATAAAAGATTCCAAAATCGCTTTTTAACTTTAGCACAAAGTAAGTTTTGTTGTTTTTGATTTTGGGATATTGTAGTAAGATTTGCGCGGTGATTTGGGGGTTGTTTTGGGATTTTAGAATGTGGAATTGATAGAATTTAAATCCAAGCGAAGCGCATAAGATGAGAATCAAGAATCCCAAAAATACCAAACGCTCCTTGAGGGTAAAAAACAAAGGCGGCGATAGAGTTGACATAAGCTATCCTTTGTGTTTAATGCTAAACTCCTCTGTCGTTGCGAGGATTGCAAGGACGAAGCAATCTGCAATCCAAAATCTTGCAATGACGCAATATTGCCCCCTGCTATTGCAAACGCAGCGAAATAATCTATAATCTAAAGGAGTGTAGCAATCACAACTTGCTAACCCATTATGCCTTTGTTTGCGAGATTTGGGTTAGAATTTCCAAATCAACACATCAACATTTGCGTGTTGCAAAACATCTAGTGCAAAAAAGCTTACTTTTCCGCTTGTCGGTAATGCGATGAGCGAAACATTTTTGGATTCCGCGACGCTTAAGAGGCGTGTGTAGGATAGAATCCCGCTATCAAGCACCATTTCGCCTTTGCTTGAGAAGCTTTCTAAAAATTCTTTGGAGCATTCTCGCGCTTCTTCTTCTGCGCCTTTGTTGAATTTTGAGATTTGCTCCTCATCTGCTCCATAGCGACCCAAACGCAATTCAAAAGGGCGTGAAATCATATGATAAAAGATAAAATTGGCTTCGGGAAAAAATCTGTTGGTTGTTTTGGCAAGTTTTAAAGAATCGTCTGAAAAGTCTGTTGGCGAGAAGATATTAACATAATCTGGCAACGCTTCGTTTTTGGTAACAAGCACGGGAATATCGGATTTGCGAATGATTTTTTTGGTTACAGAACCAAGCAAAACCTCGGTTAAATACTGCGTCTCACCTGTCGCACCGACAAGCAATAAGCGACATTCGCGCTCTTTGGCGTGTTTATTGATTTCTTTGTGGATTGTGCCGACATAACAGAATTGCGAGATTTCTACTTCTGGTTTTGGGAAATTATCCGCGATAAACTTCGCTAACGCTTCTTTGCCGACTTTCTTGTCCTTTTTGGGGTCGTGAAAAATGGAATATTCTACGACATGCACAACATCAAGCGTGTATTTTTGTTTCTTAGCCAAAAACATAGCTTTAGTAAGTGCCGTCAAACTGCTTTGGGAAAAGTCTGTTGCTACAACGATTCTGTTTTTCATAATTTGAGCCTTTGTTTAAAAATTCTTGTATTATACTGCAAATAGAATAAAATGATAATTTTTTTGTGTGTTTGTTTGGCAAAAATCGTGTGTCAATGTGTAGAATCTGCGTGTTTTTGCGTTAATATTTGGGGTTCTGCTACTTTTGCCATTGCCAAGATTCATAGATTGCCACGATTCTACTATCGCAGAATCTCACAATGACGCAGTAGTGTAAAAAAGCTTACAACAAAACATAGCACAAAATAGGCACAGAAACAAACGAAAACAGAATCCCAAAGGCAATGGAACTCACTGCGAGATTGGAATCTAGTTTCGCCTTGATAATCATCGCCCCCGCAAGTGCCATTGTGGGCATTCCGCATTCCAAAATCGCAAGGACTTGATTGGGGCTAATCTCTATTTCAAGGAGCTTTAGGATTCCGATAAACAAAAAAGGTGCAATGAGTGTTTTGCACAAAATCACAATGGTTGCGCTTTTGTAAGCACTTTTAATCGCGCCAAATCCAAGCGATAGCCCAATGGCGAAGAGCGCGACTGCCGTAGTCGCACCGCCTAATGCGCGAATAGGACCAAAGATGAAATCTGGTAGCGTAACGACTTTAGCGCAAAATCCAAGAAGCAACGCAATAAAAGGCGGGAAAATCACAATGCGTTTGACACTTGCAAAAAGGCTTATGGGTTCTTTCGCTCCAAGTGAGAGGACAAAAGGCGCGATGAGTGAGAAAGGCAAAGCAGTGGCCAAAGCGTCATAAAACACGACTTTGCCAATAAAGCTTGAATCGTAGATTCCAATCACGATAGGAATCCCGATAAATAGCGTGTTGCCAAAAGAAGCGAGTAGAAACATACTCACGATAGTCGCGCGCGAAAAGCGAAAAAAATATCCAACAATCACAGCGAAGAATCCCCCAAGCAAACTGCATAGAAACCCTGTAAGAATCGTCAAAGTCAAGCTTAAATCAAGGCTAAGGTGATAAATGCCATCAAAGATTAAACAAGGAATCGTAAAGGTAATGGCGAAGTCTAAAAGGGTTCGTGATTGTTTTTGTTTCAAAACACCAATGATTTTGGCGATATAACCGCCCATAAGCAAAACAAAAATCGTCCAAAGCGGATTGAAAATAAACATTTTAGAATCCTTAAAAGTGGCATTTGAAAACTTAAGAAGAATCAAATTTTACAAATATTAAGCTTAAGTTGCGCCCTTTTGTTGTTTGGAATGTTTTGATTTTATCGCAAGGGTAGTTAGAATCTTGTATTGGGTAAATTTACAAGGAATCTAGTGGTTTAGATTTGCTTTTTAGTTTGCATTAAAGTGAAATGCGCCAAGATTCCAAATAAAATTTTATGGAGTTTGTATGCGAACGATTTATTTAGCGGGTGGCTGTTTTTGGGGAGTGCAAGGGTATTTTGATAGGCTTAATGGCGCAGTAGAATCGCAAGTGGGTTATGCAAATTCCAAGATAGAATCTCCAAGCTATGAGGAAGTATGCAGTGGAGCAACAGGCGCGGTGGAGGCGTTGGAGTTTGTGTTTGATGAGGAAAAGTTGGGCTTAGATGAGGTATTGGTGCGATTCTTTAGCATCATTGACCCTTACGCACTCAACTATCAAGGCAATGATGTCGGCACACAATATCGGAGTGGGATTTATGCTACGGATTCTGTGATGTTAGGGGAGATTCAAGGATTCGTGGAATCCTATCAGCAGGGGAAGTCTAAGCGAATCGTTACAGAGGTGGGAATGCTCCAAAACTTCTATCCTGCAGAATCTTATCACCAAAAATACCTCGCTAAGAATCCGCAAGGTTATTGCCATATTGATTTAAATGCGGCTTTGCGTCCATTACTTTAGTTGCAAACTTTTGGATTTTATTTGCAAATCTATAATATGGGCTAATTTTTCGTCATTGCGAGAGATTCGCTAGAATCTCGTGGTGTGCAATTTGTGGAGCAAATTTCACCCATACTTGCAAATCCACAATATCGCACATCAAAAGGTATTACAATAGAATCTTTAAGGCGAGATTTTAGATTATAGATTGCCACAGCCCTTTATAAGGGCTTCGCAATGACGAAGCAGTGAATTTCTTAACAGGTTGGTGGATTTTGTTTATCGCCACGCATTTCTGATAATGGCAGCAAAGAGGTGCTACCACCCTAGATTTATGCCACCACCTTCTTCAAGCTGATAGTTGGCGTCTTTGCCGATTGTATAGCCATTACCGCTTCCGCCTCCTAGCGGACGACAAATATCTCCTTTTTTCACACTGCCCTCTGTAATTCTTGCATAAGAAAGCTTCGGAGTAGAACGCACGATTTCAATGCTTCCGCTTTTGGTTTCTACTCTGCCTGTTGGTTCTTTGGTGTAAGGGTCTCTAATCACATCTCCTAGCGCGAAACATTCAAAAGTATCGCCTTGTGCAATGGTTTGTGTGAAAATCACTTCATCATTTTGAATATCTGAAATTTTTAGTGGGTAGATTGCGTTTAAAATATCGCTACTAATCCGCGCTGAAATTTGCTCAAATCCTGCATTTGTCGCGCTTAAGCCGCCGTCTTTGAAATTCACTTTCATACTTAAAGTGTTTTGAAATTTGATTTGCCTTGTTGCAAAAAGCATTACGCGATAATCCACAACCACTTCGGCTTTGATTGTCTCTTTGCCTGTGAGGTTGCTTTTTTTGGAATCCGCATCAATCCCGCGCATAGAGACTAACAAAATATAATCTGTGGCTAAAACATTTTTAAGCTTATAGACTTCATCACTTGCCACATCGCCACTTTGAATGATTGCCTTTTCTGCTTCATAATATCCCTTTGTGTCTCTATCTAAGACATTGAATTTGCGCGAATGGAGCAAATCTTTAATAACGCTTTGTTGTAGAATCGGGCTGATTTTTCGCACATTGGAATCCGCTGTGGCATCAAAAACAATAATACTGCGCCTAGAATCTGCACTCAGCCCCGGAGCTTTGTATTTTTTGGTTGTGGTGGTTTTATTGATAACCACTTTCACTTCATATCCATCAGAAGTTTTATTTGACGAGATAACATCATAGGAGCTAAAAGAGCCTTTTGTAGCCTTTTGGATAGCATCTATATAGCTTTTTTCTAGGCTTTGTTCTTTGCCGCTTTTGACGCTATTAGTTAAAAATGCAGTGTTTTGTTGCAAGGTCCCGCCATACATACGCGAAATAGCGTCTGCTAGAGCTTTGTTGAGAGCTTCTTCATAGGTCGCCCCATAACCTTGCCCTTGTGCTTTTCTGGTGGTTGTCGTGGTTTCAACTTTGGCATAAAGCGTTAAGTTGGTGGCAAATAATGCTAATAATATCCCTAAAATTATTTTTTTCATTCTGACCCCTTAAAAATCATCAACTTCTATATTGCTAGAGCGTTTTACGCTGTTGCCATAGGATTTTTGCGTTTCTTTTGCGCTATAATCTTTACCATAGTTTGGGTCAAACTCCCTATTTGCCGCTTCAATGCTATCCATAGAATAATACCGAATCGTGCCGACAAGCATATAATCGCCCTTGTCAATACTCCAAATTCGTGCATCTTCTAGCCCTCTTAAACTCATAGAAGAAGAGCTTGTAAATTCTTGTGAGATTTCTTTAATCATACTTGTGCGATTAGTTTTGTTGTTTTTATATGTGGTCTTTTTGGCGTCTTTTACGGCATTAATAGACGCGGTGCGCACTTTTTCTGATAGTTTAGAAGTTATGGATTCTACATTGACATTAGAAGAGAGGAAGTTAGAAATGATTTTATCCGCCATACTTCTAGCGTGTTCTATGCTAATGCGGCGATTATCGGCATTCATACCTTCTTCTTTCATAAAGCTATCTAAGCCATAAGCAAGGAGTGCAGGGCGGCAATTTTCATTGTAATAATATTGCAAACCTAGTTTGGAGTTTAGCGCGTTATCATCTAGGGTATCAACTATGGATTCTGCACTTTTGCATTGTGCGGTGTTGGTTGTTTTTTTGGATTGGTGTCCTTGTCTTAAATCTCTAGCTAATGCCACTGAACGCTCGGTAACATACGCTAATACGCCCAACTCCACCTCTCCATCGTTTTTGGTAACGATGAAATTCTCATAAGGCACAAGTCCGCTAATCTCATCAAAGCCACTTTTGATAGCTTTTTCCATCATCGCCTTATTAAAGAGTGTTTGCTCCACTTCGGCTTCTATTTTCTTCTTCTCCT
Source organism: Helicobacter sp. MIT 05-5294 (assembly GCF_000765675.1). Lineage (GTDB taxonomy): Bacteria > Campylobacterota > Campylobacteria > Campylobacterales > Helicobacteraceae > Helicobacter_D. The sequence goes on from NZ_JRPA02000001.1 coordinate 108,144, forward strand.
CCTCATTTTTGCCATTGCTGACAGCTTTATCTATAATCTTGCCTACAAGCGCAAACAAATCATTCTCTTGGGATTCTGCTTCTTTGATTTTCTCATCAACTTCTTTTCTAAGTTCGGCTTTTAGCAAATCATCGGGAATTTGCTTTTGGTAGAGTTTGTAGGATTCCTCTACTTGTATTTCACCGGTTTTTCGCAACACCATTTGAGCTTTAATATCTAGCACTGCTTGATTGTAGGCAGAAGCTAAATATTCGTAGTATTGGACATCATCAGGTCCGACATCTACGCTAACGACTGCTTGATAGACTTTGGCATTAGGTTGTCTTTTGCGCAGTTCTTTTTGTGCTTTGGATATTAGTTCGTATATATCTGCCTTTTTGGGTTTATCTACATTTTGGTCTATTATGGGTTTGCTTAGGTCTTCTAGTTCTTGTTTTGTGTTTTGTGCAAATAGCATTGTGCTAAGCACGATAGAGCCAATGATAGCGGTTAGTTTTTTCATTTTTTTCCTTTAAAACAAAAAAGGCGCAAAGTCTGCGCCTAAATGGAATCTTAACGAATCCCTATTTAAGGATTCTAGGCGCGGAATCTCAAATCACGCTAGAGATTCCAAACCATAGAATCCCAAACAACTCTAAGCTTACCAACTAACGGATTTGCTAGAGCCGGTTTTGTCAATCGTTTCTTCCTCTTCCCAATATACTAGCCCTGAAGTAAGGTCTGTGAGACGAAGCAAGAAGAAGTATTCCACTTGTGTTTTGCCATTTTTAAGTTTGACATTGTCTTGACGAATCTTCCCTGCGAGTGAAAAGTCAGGTGAAACCAAAGTGCCTTTTTTAGCGATTGTTTTTTGGTTAAACTCATCATTATCTCTAAGTTCCCTCACATCTTCACTCATAGAATCCAACGCACCACCCGCAGCTACCGCGCTAGTTAGCACGAATTTACCGGATTTTCTTAGCGCACTTGTGATTTTGGCAGTTAGCTTTTCGGTATCAAGGCGCAATGCAGTATCATTTACGACATTTCCGATTGCAATGACTTTTCGTGTGCCGGGCTTAATATTTACAAACGCTGGGTCGCTAAGCAAACTTTGAATCATTTTTTCTGCTGTGTTTTCAAAATCTTCTCTATCAAGCCCCATAGTGAGTGCGTCGCCCTTTTTGACTTGTCCTGCTTGTCCGTCTGTATAAACGCTTGGCGCGCACCCTGCTAGTAACAATCCTGCCAATGCGATACTCGCAAAACTTTTTATTTTCATTTTTTCTCCTTTAATTTGGTTGAATTTCTATGGCAAAGTCTTTTGCCCTTTTGTCTATTGCTATTTTTTTGAGCGTGATTTCGCGATTCTTGATGAGCCTAAGTGTTTTGTATTCTTTGTTGATAGGGTCTTGCAAGACGAATCCATCGGAATCTAGCCAATCAATCTTGTAAATCACATCTCTATTGCTTGTGCTATTTAAAATAACTTCAATCTCTAGTAAGCCATTGTCATTAACGCGTTTGTTGTAGCTTTGGACTAACTCTTTGGATAATCCAATCAGCGTGAAACCTATATCGTCTCTGCTTTTTTCTGCGATATGCGTGGTTTGCCTAGCGCAACCGCTAAACAAAAGCGCAATGACGCCTAAAACAAATAAGAATCTCATACTATCCCTTTAGTTTTCTATGATTTCTATATGAGTAGGCAACAAGGGCGAGAATGAGCGGACAAATACAAGGACATTTTTGTTTTTATCTAAGTCTGCTTTGTGGATTTCTGCGCCCTCTGGATTCTTAATAGAGATTGCGCCTTTGTTTTCTATCATCGCGACAGAGACGCTTTTGGGTAATCCACGCCAAGAGCGCACATCGGCTTGTGTGGTTAATGCGGTGAGTGTAGAAGTGCCAAGACTTAAGAATCCACCGGTTTTGTCGTTATTGGCTACTGCGGCATTTAGGGTTGTTTTTAATGCAGTTTGCACGAGTGCTTTTGTAATCATACTTGGCATATTGATTTTAAACTCTGTGGCAATAATATTATCCAAATCCACGACTTGTGCAGTTTTAGTGCCGTTTGCTTCAAGGTAAGGATAAGAGGCATCGCGTCTTTTAAGGGTTTGTAGTGCGATACTTGTCGCAACAACATTGCTTCCCTCAACAAGCCAGACAGGAAGAGTTAGCGAAAACTCCTCTTTGACTGCGCCAAAACCATTTTCATAGACGACAAAAATATATTTGCCTTTCGCCTTTGTGCTTTTGGCGAAATTATTGAAGATTTTGGATTCTTTTTGAATCTCTTTGTCTTTAGGGTTGATGATAGCAACTTCGCGGAATAAGTCTCGTGCGCGTTTGTAGTCTTGGTCCATAAAGAAAAATACAGAAGCAAGATAAGTTGCATAAGGATTCGTAAATCTCTTAGCGGTATCAAATTCTGCAAACAAATGCGAATATTCCGCTTCTATAACTTTCTTGCCCTCTTTGAAGTTTTTGTCAAAGTTTTCGTCTTTTTTCGCCTCTTTGCTTTGTTCTTCTAGTTCTTTTTTATCGCGTTCAATTTGTTTAGCGAAATAATCCTTAGCTTTCTCTTGTCTCAAAAGTGCGCGGTTAAACTCCACTCTTGCATCTTTAAAATTACCTAAATTCATAAAGTTTAGTGCTTTATAACTATTTACCATAATGCGCTCATACAAAGAGCCTTCATAATCTACAATTGTATCGTTGATTAAGGTTGTCGCTACGAGTTTTGCTCCCTTTTTACCGACATTTTCCAAATCTACATCGTATTTATAGGATTCCTCTGCCGCGTCAAATAGCGTATTGCTTGTTTCAAATTTGCCACAATTTTTAGCTAATAATCCCGTGTTTAGTCCAGTGTAAATTACATCGTTATTGTTTTTGATTTTGTTTAGATTGTCCTCAAAGAATTTTTCGCCACAATGTTTTTCTATCAACGCCTTTTCATATGTTTGATTAACTTGCGCATGGTTTGCACAACCGCTCAAGATTAAAAAACTACTACAAATCGCCAAATAAGCACTTAGGTGCATTGCTTTAACTTTCCTCAATACCTACTCCTAATCTTAAAATAATTAAAGCTAAAATAATACCCCCCCCCCCCCCTTAAAAGTCAATTAATTTATAAATTTTGAAATTTAAACCAAAAATAAATACTAATAAATTCCATTGATTGCTTTTTTAAAATTCCATTATGGAATCCTCTTTAGGTTTGAAGTTATGGATTGCCACAGCCCTTTACAAGGGCTTCGCAATGACGGCGTGTAAATCTTCAATGGTTTTTTGTAATGACGCAGTGGCTGACATTATTGATTTGCATAGTGCGGGTGAAATTTATTTCACAAATTGCACGCCACGAGATTCTAGCGAATCTCTCGTAACGACTAATGGATATTCTTATTGTTATTGTGAGAAATGAGCGTAGCGTTCGCGACAATCCACAATCTTATATAGAGTAGGTTTTACTACGGAATCTTTAAAGGTTTTTAGTAGGCTTTATTTAGGGATTCCATTGCATTATTCTTTGGTTGCTTAAAGCATAGATTGCCACGAAGTTGCATTGAGCAACTTCTCGCAATGACAAGGTAGTGTATTTTCTTTATGATATTAAGGACGACTTGCTAACTCACGATTCTATTACCGCAGAATCTCGCAATGACAGCGGGTAGAGCCTTTACGACTTCTTGCAATAGCGACTAATTTTGTCTCAAGGAAAACAAGAGTGATGTAAGGATAAGGGAATGGTAGTCAATGTGCAATAGCGCGATAAATTATGCGCACAAACTCATACATACGCATAAATTGCGGGTTTATTGTCGGAATTGGAACTATCACAAAGGCATTATATAGAAGCGCAACATATTCTTAGAGAAACAAAGCAGAACCCCAAAAGGTGAGATTCTTGCTTTGGAATTATTTTGAAACTTTCTTCAGTGCTTTGCGAAGCTCTTTGATTTGTTTTCTAGGGACAAAGACTTTCCATTCCGCAGATGTGGAATCTTTGCTGTCGTTATCTTCTAGTTTAACTGCGATAGAAACGACTTGGTATTTTTTGTCTTTTTTGTTGGGAATATCAAAAGAAGAAACGATGATATTGCCATTTTTGACCAAATCCCCGCGTAGTGGAATCGTATAAGCTACCTTTTTGATTTTTTGTTTCATTGTGCTTACTTCTTAGGTGTCTTGACTTCTTTTGTAGTGTTTTGTTTGTCTGCCTTTACTTTTTTGGCTTCTTTGACTTTGACTTTTGTTTTGTCTTTTTTAGAATCCTTGCATTTCTTGGAGTCTTTGCATTTCTTATAAGCTTTTTTGCTTTCTTTTAATGCTTGACGCACTTCTTTGATTTGGCTTAAAGGAATATGGACTTTCCAGCTTTCTTTGCCTTCTCCTAATGCAGCACAAATGCTAACAACCGCTTTACTTCCCTCTCCATAAGGCTCTTCAATGATTGCAAACTCTAATTTTCCGCCCTCGCAATCTTTGAGTGGCATTGTTTTATAAATCGCCGTTTCTTTCATAAGATTTTCCTCCTAATCTAAATGGTATTGCAACTCAAGCAATCATAATATAAAAATGTAACTGAAAATATCATTAAATTAAATAATACTCCTGTTATTTTTTCTTCAGCATTTTTTTAAGCAAAGCTTGGAGCTTTAGCCAATCTTGAATCGGTAAAATAGGGTGTCCTGAAAATTTCCCAAACGCAGGTAGGCTTTTGCTGATTGCCGCTTTTGCTCCTACTTGCGTGAAGTCGCCAATATGCAAATGCCCCGCACTACCGCTTTGTCCGCCCAAAACAACATTACGCCCTGTGGTGGTGGAACCAGAGATTCCCGCTTGTGATACAATGATAGAATATTCTCCGATGTTACAATTATGCCCAATTTGCACGAGATTATCTATTTTTGTGCCTTGTTGGATTCTTGTTTGCCCAAAAACTGCGCGGTCAATCGTCGTATTTGCGCCTATTTCTACATCATTTTCTAGGATAACTTTGCCATTATGATAGATTTTGATATGCTTTCCATCAGCAGTGTGTGCATAGCCAAACCCATCGCTTCCAATCACGCTATTTGCGTGGATTCTGACATTATCTCCAATTTCAGAATCATTATAAACACACACACCCGGAAACAGCACGCAATTCGCGCCAATTTTGACATTTTCACCGATATTTACACCTGACATAATCACACAACTTTCTCCAATCTCGCTTCCATTACCGATATTTGCACTAGGCGCAATTTGCGCTGATGGGCTGATTTTTGGGGAAGATTTTGCGCTAAAAAGCGGTTTGGCAAAATATTCTGTCAAATATGCCATTGCAAGGTAAGGATTCTCACACAAAATCGCAAATGCAGAATGTGGAATCGCGTTTAAATGCGCCCTTCTAACCAAAATCGCTTTTGCTTCGCTATGTGTGATTTGTTCGCAATATTGTTCCTTTTCTAAAAAAGTGAGAGAATCGCTTGTCGCGTCTTTTGGGGATTCTAAATTTAAAATGGCAACCGAATCTAACGCATTATGAGATTCTTCCCAATTACTGCCATTATGCCACAAAACGGATTCTAGCGCGTTGTGTTTGTGTAGAATTTCAACAATATTTTTAAGCTTCATTTTTTGCCCTAATTGTTTGTTTCAATCGCCAAGATTCCACTGCGCGTAATGTCTTTTGGCTTGTGGATTTTAAGCGCGTTTAAAAGCATATCAATGCGCGTATGTGTATCACACGCCACAAAAATCGCACATTTATCATTGACTTCTAAGATTCTCCCATGAAAGGCATTAAAAATCGTGTGAATCTCACTTAAGTTGCTCTCTAATGTGAATTTTACCAACAAAGATTCTTGTTCAATCATTTGTTCATTTTCTAGCACTTTAAGCACGGGGATTAGTTTGTGGAGCTGTTTGATGATTTGCTCTAACACTTTGTTGTCGCCTTTGGTGGCAATCGTAATGCGTGAGAGATTGGAATCCAAAATTGGCGCAACCGTGAGGGATTCTATATTATACCCCCTCCCTGAAAACAATCCGCTAATGCGCGAGAGAACGCCGTGTTCGTTCAAGACGGTAACTGCAATCGTGCGTCTAATTTCCATATTTTACTCCTTATACTCTAACATCATATTAAATAATGCCCCACCGGTTGGAACCATAGGCAAAACATTTTCCATTCGATCTATGCGCACATCTAGGAGTGCAGGTTTTTGGGAATTGATTGCAGCATTTAAGGCGTTGGTAAATTCTTCTTTAGTATGGCAAACATAACCCACTCCACCAAAGGATTCTACAAGCTTCACGAAATCCGGCTGTTTTTCTAAATCGGTTTCAGAATAATGCTTGTCATAGAAGAAAGTTTGCCATTGGCGCACCATACCTAAGTAGTTGTTATTCAAAATAACATTAATTACAGGGATTCCATAAACCGCACAAGTCATTAGTTCTTGAATATTCATCAATATTGAGCCGTCTCCGCTGACATTGATAGAAATTTTATCAGGAAATGCGCATTTTACGCCCATAGCGGCGGGTAATCCGAATCCCATCGTGCCTAAACCGCCACTGCTGACGAATTGACGCGGGAAGCTAAAGGGATAAAACTGCGCCGCCCACATTTGGTGCTGTCCTACATCGGTGCTGATGATGGCGTTTTCTCCAAGTAGATTGCCGAGTTGTTCAATCACCCATTGGGGCTTAAGAGGTGTAGTAGAATCCTGATAGCTTAGCGGGTGCAGTTTGTTGTATTGGTTAAGACGCTCCCGCCATGGAAGAATGTTTTGTGTGTTATAGCCTTCGCGCAAAAGCGGCAAAAGATCTTCTAATACACTGCTCACATCACCAACGATTGGGAAGTTTGCTTCTACGATTTTACTAATACTGCTAGGATCAATATCTACATGGATAATTTGTGCATATTTGCCAAACTCGCTTAATTTGCCCGTTACTCTATCATCAAAGCGCACTCCAAGCGCGATAATCAAATCCGCTTCACTCATCGCCATATTTGCAACATAGCTTCCGTGCATTCCTACCATACCCAAAGAATCCGGGTTATTCGTGCTTAAAAGCCCGCAAGCCATAAAGGTATTTACTGCTGGAATATGCGTCATCTCACAAAGTTCGCGCACTAAATTAGCGGATTTTGAAGCGATACAGCCTCCGCCTAAATACAATAAAGGCTTTTTGGCTTCTTTGATGGCAAGGGCTGCTTTTTTGATTTGGCGCAAATTGCCTTTGTAGGTTGGTTTGTAGGTTTGGAGTTTAATCGTGCTAGGATAATCAAACTCCCCAATCGTCGCGGTAATGTCCTTTGGAATATCAATATGCACAGGACCAGGACGCCCACTACTTGCGATATAAAACGCTTCTTTTAAGATTCTAGGCAGTTCTTCAATATGTTTAACTAGATAGTTGTGTTTTGTGCATGGGCGCGAGATTCCGACCGCGTCAATCTCTTGAAATGCGTCTGTGCCGATGAGGCTTGTCGGGACTTGCGCACTAATAATCACCAAAGGCACAGAATCCGCATAGGCAGTCGCAATGCCTGTGATTGTGTTGGTGAAGCCCGGACCGCTTGTAACAATCGCAACGCCTACTTCCCCACTTGCCCTCGCATAGCCATCGGCAGCGTGGATTGCCGCTTGTTCGTGGCGTGTAAGGATATGTTTAAAAAACTTCTGCTTATAAATTTCATCATAAATATTCAAAGCCGCCCCACCGGGATAGCCAAAGACGATTTTTACACCCTCGTTTTTAAGGGCGTGGATTACCATTTCTGAACCATTGAGTCGCATAAAGAATCCTGATTTTAAAGATGATTTTCTTAAATTATATTTCAAAAAAGCTTTAGGAATGCTTCCTGCTTTAATCAAACGCGTGATTTTATCATAGAATTTAAGAGATAGTTTGCACAAAGTTTAAAAACTTCAATTTTGATTTAAAGAAAATTTTCTATTGTGCTATTGCAAGGATTATAAGGACGACTTACCAACCTGCGATTCTACTATATTCTGTCATTGCGCGGAGCGAACGAAGTAAGCAACAAAACAATCTATAATGCTACATATCAGAGATATTGCAATGGAATCATAAATTGCCAAACATTATCAAACTTATAATGAAAAATATTCTCATAATTATTTTATTTTAAAGTTTTTTAGTCTAAAATAAAAATGATTCTTAAAATTTTAAAACTAAGGATAAACAATGCAAAAAATAGGACTATTTTATGGTAGTGATGGTGGAAACACTGAAAATGTAGCAAAAAGAATCGCAAATGCTCTAGGAGATGTGGAAGTTTTTGATGTCGCAAAAGTAGAAAAATCAAAACTCTTAGAATATAAGAATCTAATTCTTGCAACCCCAACTTATGGTAGCGGAGATATGCAAGGAGATTGGGAAGAGTTTTTGGATACATTAAAGTCGGAGGATTTTAGTGGCAAAGTCGTAGCGTTCGTAGGTTTGGGCGACCAAGATACTTATGGAGAGACTTTTTGCGATGGTTTGTTGCCAATCTATGAGGTTGCGCACAAAGAGGGCAGAATCGTAGGATTTACCGCGACAGATGGCTATGAATATGAAGAGAGTAAGGCGGTGGTTGAGGGGCAGTTTGTCGGACTAATTCTTGATGAAGACAATCAAGAAGAATTAAGCGAACAAAGAATCCAAGAATGGACGCAGAATCTTAAAGGGCAGTTTCAGTAGCGTTGGCTAGGGCTTTTAGGATTCTTGTTTGAAATCTAAGTCTTAAACCTATACTTTAAAAGATTCTTGCTTTTTATTATGGATTTTTGCGGAATCTTATTTAAGAATCTTTATTTGTGATTTTTAAATTTAGGATTCCGCAGATTGCTTTTAGCTTAAATCTTGCGGATTCTAAAAAATTTCATACAGAGAATTTGCCTTTGCCATCCATTTTTCTAACTCTTCCCAGTGCTCTTCTTGAATCAGCTTTTGGGCATAACGAATCTCCTCTTGAAAAAACTCTAGCGATTTTAATAATTCTTGGCGGTTTTGTTTAGAAACATCACACCACATTCTTGAGGAGCTTTTCGCGATTCTTACCATACTTTTGAATCCTCCACCTGCAAGGGCTAGAATATCGTTTGGATTCTGTTGGGATAACACGGTGTTAGCAAGTGCATAGCTGATAATGTGGGGCAAATGGCTAATAAACGCCGCGTGATTATCGTGAGATTTGGAATCCATTTTGATAATATTCATCTTGAGTGCGACAAAAATTTCTTTTGCCATGGCAACTTGCAATTCTCCACTTTTCTCCAAATCTGTCAAAACCAAAATATGATGCGGCAAAAGTTCTTTAAAAGCCGCTTTGGGTCCGAAATTTTCTGTCCCACTCATCGGGTGTGCGCAAACAAAGTTTTTGCGAATCTCCTTTGGCACACTCATAGAAATTAAATGTTTGGTGCTTCCTAAATCAATAATCGTGCAATGCGGTGCGACACCAACGAGGCTAGGGAGAATCTGCAAAATCGCCTCTACGGGAGTTGCGAGAAATATCACATCGCAAAGCTTGATTTCTTCTAACTCTGCTCCCTCGTCTATTAACCCAAGTGAAAGGGCTTGTTGGAGATGTAAGGGATTGTTGTCTAACCCTATAATGCGCTTAAACATTCCGATTTCTTTAAGAGCTAACCCTAACGAGCCACCAATTAATCCAAGTCCAATAATTCCTGCTTGCATAAGTCGTTCCATTTGTAAAATTTTGTAAAATTATATATTTTTTTTGCTTTAGTTGTGTTATTTAATCTACTAAAGGGTATAATCACAAATTTTTAAGTAATAAAATTAATTTTTAAGGTTTTTTAAAAATGCACTCTTTTTCTAAAGCTTTTTTGTTTCCTTTAGGTTTATTAGCGTTTGTTCCTAAGATTTTTGCAGCGGATCTCCCGACGATTAAAGAGGTGCGCTATGAGGGTTTAAACTATATTTCTCCCTTGATTGCAAATGAAATTTCTAGAATCCCTTTGAATGCGCCCTTAGATATTAACCGCGTAGATACTTCCATTCATAATTTTTATGCACAAGGCTATTTTCAAGATATTTGGGTTACAGAAGAAAACGGGATTCTTACCTTTCACTTCGTAGAAAAGCCCGTGATTGCTAGTTTGATTATTAGCGGTTATGGCGCAGGGAAAGACCAAGAAGTCTTGGATAAAGAAATCGGGCTAAAAAAGGGTGATGTGTATGATGAGGCAAAAATCGCGAATGTGCGCAAAAAAATCGTTGATTTGCTAGAAGCGCAAGGCTACTATGATACAATCGTCGAAGTCAAAACAGAAGAAATTTCCCATAATGCACTTAAGGTTACGCTAGAGATTAATAAGGGAGAAGAAATTATTATCCAAAAAGCCAACTATTATGGCAGAGAAAACTTAAGAGTTTCGCGCATTGAGGCGGCAACTGCCAACAAAGAAAGAGAGTTTCTTGGCTGGATGTGGGGGTTTAATAGTGGAAAATTGCGCATCAATGAGATTGAAACTGATGGGCATAGAATCCGTGATTTGTATATGCAAAAAGGCTATTTGGACGCGGAAGTGGGTGCGCCTTTTTTGAAAACAGATTTTACAACTTACAAGGCAGAACTTGATTTTTATATTGATGAGGGAGAGCTTTATCGGATTTCAGAGATTGAGATTGTGCTAGAAGAAGATGTGATTGAGATGGAAGAATTATACGATGTGATTAAAGCGAAAAAGGGCAAAAAATTCAACATTGATACGATGCGCAAAGACACAGAGGCGATTCGTTATAAAGTAGGGGATTTGGGTTATGCTTTCACAAGAGTAACGCCGGATTTAGATAAAGACAAAGAAAATAGCGAAGTAAGAATCGTTTATTATGTGCAGCCGGGCAAAAAGGTGCGCGTGAATGATGTGCTGATTTCGGGCAACAATAGAACGCTAGACCGCGTGATTCGTCGTAATGTTTTATTAGCTCCGGGCGATCAATATGAAATGAGTAAAATCACGCTCTCTAAAAATGCGATTATGAGAACAGGGGGATTTGATAGCGTTGAGATTGAGGAAGAGCGGATTGATGAGGAGCGCGTGAATCTTCTTGTGAATGTCAAAGAGGGCAAAACGGGGGAATTTACTTTTGGAATCGGCTATGGAAGCTATGATGGACTAATGGGTAGCGTTTCTGTTAAAGATAGAAATATTTTTGGCACAGGTTTGACTGCAGGGGTTTATTTGGATAAAAGTGAAGTTTCTGATTCTTATCGTGTGAATCTCTACAATCCTGCGGTGTTAGATAGTGATTATTCTCTTGCAACCGAAGTTTATCGGCTAGAATACGATGATTATGATTATACTGAAACAATGACAGGCTTTAATGTCGTGGGCGGACGCAGAATCTGGAATCAGCTAGATTTGACTTTGGGCTATACCTATCAAGAAACCAAGCTTTCAAACTTTGAAAACTCTTATTTGCGTGATCATTATTATAAATATTACAGAGGTGAAAAATACACAAAATCTTCTGCAATTCCCGGTCTTAGCTATGATAGCACAGACGCGTATTTTTTCCCTAAAAGCGGAATCAAAGCAACAGGTAGCACAGAGGTAGCAGGTTTGGGAGGAGACGCGGAGTTTATCAAATATTATGGTTCGTTTAACTTCTATCAATCCATTGAAGATTGGACGGATTTGGATTTAATCTTCCGCTATCGTGCAAGGGCTGGATATGCCCAAGATGAGGGATTTTTGCCCATTAATGAGAAGTTTTATCTAGGGGGTGTAACAAGCGTGCGGGGATTCCAAAACCGCTCCATCACTCCGCGCGATAAAGATGGGCTAAGAATCGGTGGAAAATCTATGTTTTATAACACTTTTGAGCTTAGTTATAGTATGTTTGAAACCGTGCAAATGCGCTTCCTTGCATTTTATGACTATGGTATGATTGGAGATAAAAACATTAACGATATTAGGCGTAGCTCTGTGGGGCTTGGAATCGAATGGATTTCTCCTATTGGCGCAATCACTTTCTTGTTCCCGCGCGCACTTGATGATAAGCCCGGAGATGATACTTCATCGTTTGAATTTACTATGGGACAAAGATTCTAATGACAAAGATTGCCAAAGAATGCGTGGAATCACACGAAAAAGAAGCATTGCAAAGGGCATTTGCTAGAAATTCGCAAGAGGCAAGGACGATTGTTGATGTTAAATTGCCACGAGTTAGTCGCGAAGAGATTTTGGATTTAATGCAAAACGCCCCGCTTAAAGAATTGGGAGAACGCGCGTTTGCGGTAAAGAAGCAGTTGCATTCAGACAATCTTACGACTTTTGTTGTGGATAGAAATATTAATTATACAAATATTTGCTGGGTGGATTGCAAGTTTTGCGCGTTTAAAAGACGCATTAACGAGAATGAAACTTATATTTTAAGCTTTGAAGAAATTGATAAAAAAATTGAAGAATTACTAGAGATTGGTGGCACACAGATTCTTTTTCAAGGCGGTGTGCATCCGAGCTTAAAGATTGAATGGTATGAAGATTTGGTAAAGCATATCGCACAAAAATATCCGCAAATCACTTTGCATGGATTCTCTGCAATTGAAATTGATTATATCGCTAAGATTTCTAAAATCTCCATTAGTGAAGTTTTAGAGCGTCTGCATAAATGTGGATTGGCTTCTATTCCCGGTGCGGGAGCGGAGATTCTAAGTGATAAGGTGCGGGATATTATCGCGCCCAAAAAACTAGATAGCGACCAATGGATAGAGGTGCATAAAGAAGCGCATAAGCTAGGAATCAAAAGCACAGCTACAATGATGTTTGGAAGTGTAGAGAGTGATTTGGATATTGTAGAACATTGGGAGAGAATCCGCGACTTGCAGGATTTAACCAATGGATTTAGAGCGTTTATTTTGTGGAGTTTTCAACCTGCTTTTACTCCTTTGCAAAAGGAATTCCCAAATCTGCATAAAGCCTCTTCTAATCGCTATCTAAGGCTTCTTGCGTGTAGTAGAATCTTTTTAGATAATTTCCAAAATATCCAAAGTAGTTGGGTTACGCAAGGGTCTTATATCGGGCAACTCGCCTTGCTTTTTGGGGCAAACGACTTAGGAAGCACGATGATGGAAGAAAATGTCGTCGCTGCCGCAGGGGCTAGAAATTCTATGAATCAAGCCGAAATGATTTCTTTGATTCGTGATATTGGAGAGATTCCTGCTAAACGCGATACAGCTTATAATATTTTGGAGCAATTTTAGCGTGAAAAAGTTTTGGATAATTTTTTTTGGCTTTTGGATTATGAAAGGAAATTTAATGGCGATTGAAATGAAGAGTTTATCTGTAAAGGGCGTAGAGATTCCTGTGATTTATGAGCAAAACACGCAATTACCTTTGTTTTATCTGCAACTTGTCTTTAAAGGCGGGGGTGGTGTGAGTAATGGCAAAAGCTTGGGATTGTCCGATATTACAAGCTCTTTGTTAAATGAAGGCACAAAAGAATTGGGCGTTACAAGATTCTCTAAAAAGCTAGAAGAAAAAGCTCTCGCACTTAGTGTGGGTAGCGGTTTGGAGACTTTGAGTTTTACGCTAAGCGGAATGAGTGCGGTGCAAAGAGAGGGAATCTCATTTCTTAAAGAATTGCTAAAAAGCCCAAATTTCACACAAAAAACATTAGAAAAAGTCAAAGAAAATTCTTTGGTATCCATTTTGGAAAAAGAAAGCGACTATGACTATCAAGCAAGTCGTGCGCTTAAATCCATACTTTTTAAAGGCACTCCTTTAGAGTTTCCCCTAAGCGGTACACAGGATTCTATTGGCAAGATTACATTAAAAGAAGTAGAAAACTTCTATGGGCAACACATTAATTTAAATTCCTTGATTCTAGTTGTGGGTGGAGATGTGGAGTTTGCTAGTGTTGCTAAGGAATTAGAAAAAATGTTAGAATCGTTGCCACAAGGTAAAAAGGTCACATTAAAGCCGATTGTCGCTAAGGATTCTATGCAGACAAAAGTTATGGCTAAAGATACGCAACAAGCTTATATTTATTTTGGCGCACCTTTGGAGGTTAGGGATTTGCAAAAGGAATCCGCTTTGATTAAAGTCGCTTCTTTTGTGCTTGGAGGCGGTGGATTTGGAAGTCGTATGCTAGAAGAAGTGCGTGTCAAGCGCGGGTTGGCTTATTCGGCTGTGATGCGTTTGAGTGCGACACATACGCAATCTTTTGCGCAAGGATATTTGCAAACAAGCTTGGAGAATGAAAAAGAGGCGAAAAGGCTTGTGCAAGAAGTTGTCAATGAGTTTGTTAAAAATGGAATCACAAACAAAGAATTGCAAGAAGCAAAGCAGTATTTGCTAGGAAGTGAGCCTTTGCGTAATGAGACACTTTCGCAGAGATTGGGTGCGGCTTTTAACTGCTATTATAATGGTTTGCCATTGGATTGTAATAAGCAGGTTTTAGATGAGATTTCAAAACTAACCTTGCAAGAAGTTAATCAATACATTAAAACACATCAAGAGATTCAAAAGCTTAGTTTCGCGATTATTAACGCAGAAAATTAACTAGAGTTAAGAGTGATTCAAGATTCCTTTGATAAGCTTGGTAAAACGCCCTTTGAAGCGATTTTGCACCATTTACCAAAGACCTACACAAATGCCTTTATCAGCGAATCTTTGGAAGTGGACAAAAATGTTGTGCTAGAAGTAGAAGTGCGCGGATTTAGGAATCTCAAAACGACTGCGTGTGTTTCGTGCTTCGCTCCGAAGTTTCAATGTGAAATTGAAATGGTGATTTTCCACCCAAAATCTTACCATAAGACTATTTTTAAATCAGATTCCACACTGATTGTCAGCGGGAAGATTCAAAAGGCGGGAGGAATTTATAGTTTGTTGCAGCCCAAAGTATTGAAACACACAAATGAAATTGTGTTGGGATTTGGGTTTAAAGGCGCGAAAGAAAAAAGCTTAAGAGACTTTGCGACAAAAATTTCTTTGGAATCCTTGCATTCTTTTTATCCCAAAGTGCCTTTGTGGATTTTAGAATCTCTTGTTAGCATTTATCGTCCTAGTGTTGGTTTCGTGCAAAGCTTTACACAAAATCATGGGTATTTTGGCAAGTTTTTAGAGGCGATTAAGTTTGTTGAAATTTACGAATATATGAGGCTTTTACGCATTAAAAAGCGTTCTTTCCCAAGCCTCACTCCTCTAAAAGGTGAAATACAATCGTGGGTTGCTTCGCTGCCCTTTAAGCTAACTAAGGGGCAAGAAAAAGCGATTGGTGAGATTCAAGAATCCCTTGCAAGTAATCAATCTGCAAGACGCGTGATTGTGGGTGATGTGGGCTGTGGGAAAACCATCGTGATTTTGGCTAGTGTGATGATGGCGCGTCCTTTTAGGAGTATTCTTATGGCACCGACTTCAATCCTAGCAAAACAGCTTTTTAACGAAGCGAAGAAGCTTTTGCCAACGACCCTTAGAATCGCGCTTTTTACGCAGAGTGAAAAAATCGGTGTGCTAGAGCAAAGCGATTTTGTGATTGGCACCCACGCCTTGCTTTATCAGGATTTGAGTGATTGTGCGCTTGTGATGATAGATGAGCAACATCGTTTTGGCACAGCGCAGAGGCATACGCTAGAAAAAATGTTTGAATGCGATTCTAAACGCGCACATATTTTGCAGTTTTCCGCTACTCCGATTCCGCGCACACAGGCGATGATAGAATCCAACTTCTTGGATTTTAGTTTCATTAGGGATTTGCCTTTTAAAAAAGACATCACGACAAAAATAATCTATAAAAGTGATTTTAAGGATTTATTGGAGCATATCAGGGCAGAAATCGCACAACAACACCAAATCGTCCTTGTTTATCCTTTGGTAGAAGAGAGCGAAAGCTCCAATTACACAGCCCTTAAAGAGGGTGAAGAGTTTTGGCGTAAGAATTTTGAAGGCGTTTTTAGCACACATGGCAAGGATAAAAACAAAGAGCAGGTTTTGGAAGAGTTTAGGGAAGGGGGCAATATTTTGTTGGCAACCACGGTGATTGAAGTTGGAATCTCTTTGCCGCGCTTAAGCACGATTGTGATTGTAGGTGCGGAGCGATTGGGATTGGCGACTTTGCACCAACTGCGCGGGAGAGTGAGTCGCAATGGCTTGAAAGGATATTGCTTTTTATTTACCAAGCAGAAGGCAAGTGAAAGATTGGAGCGGTTTTGCCAAACCCAAAATGGCTTTGAGATTGCGCAAATGGATTTGGAATATCGCAATAGTGGGGATTTGTTGAGTGGAGAGGTTCAGAGCGGAAAGCAGTTTGTGTGGGTGAATTTAGGAAGCGATGAGAAGATTATCCAACAAGCAAAGGAATCTTTGAATTAAAAGTTTTTGTGTTGGAATCTTGCAAAATAAAAGAGTTTCAAAAAGAATTGTAGAGATTCCTTATTCTAAGCCCAAAAAATTAAATGTAGAATCCCTTTGTTTTCTTGCAGAGTGATAAAGCCAAAATGGGGTTGTGAGAGTGCTCTAAATGCACTAATAATGCTTCTTATAACTTAGAATCGTCCAAAGGTTGAATCCCAAAACGACAATTTCCCTCCAAGCTTTCTTTTTGAAGTAACAAAGGCATATCGTCAATATACGCGACGATTTGATTTCGCACCAATTTATTGCCTTCTTGAATCTTGAAATCTACAATTTTCCCCTCACTTCAGAAGAGATGGAAATCTCATCACTTTCAAAGGTCCCCCCATCGCATCGGATTCTATGTTGTTGCCACAAGCCCCCAAAATCAATATGCCCATTAAGCAAATACAGGCGCATTTATTATGGTTTTCATTATCCGATTTCCTAAGGAATTTTGCATTTAGGCTTTGATGAATACGAAAGAATCTTTGGCATTTTGACAATTCGTGTCCATTTTGCAGACTTTGATACCCTTTTGACTGAAGACTTTTGCGGTATTTGCACATGCTTTTTTGACAAGCACCACAGCGCAATCACTGATGATTTCGCCGAGTATATTGTGTTCTTTGGCGTGTGCGATTCTTTCTTCTTCGCTCATTTCTTCATCTTTGTGGGAGCAACCCTCACTTGCTTCTTTGTTGGCGCGTGGATTCTCTCGCAATTCGAGCAGGTCAATCTTTTTAAACATTCCCGCACCTTTTTGTTCAAAGATTGCAAAAAAGGGCGTATGTCCTGTGTTATTAAAGATTCTTAGGCTTTCATCATAAACAGGCACAGCAATTCTCATTGGTTTCCTTTCTTATTGGTTTCTTGAGTGTCATCTAAATGTGCGTAATCAAATAAGCTTTGCTCATGCGCATCATTGACAAATTCTTGTTCAAACACTTCTGTTTCCACGCCTAAGATAAGAGCGAAATTGTATTTCTCATCAAGGAGCTTCCCAAATAACTCTTGAGGGCTATCAAAGCAACGCACTGCGGCATAAGGCGCGTAAAGTTCTTGATAGATTTGTGGGACAAAAAGCATTAAACGCGCCCATTTTGCATACATTGTGAAGTAGGCTAAATAGCGTTCATAAAGCTCTGTATCCATACAAGCAAGGAGGACTTTATTTGTCGCGCCGGGTTTGGAAATAAACCCTCGTTCGTCCAGATACAAGGGTCTAAAGCTAGAGATTCTCTCTAAATTATTCATCTGCACTTCTAAAGAATATTCTTCGCAAAACTTTACTACACGCGCAAGAGGTTGGATAAAGAGTTTAGGCAATGGAATCTCATAATCAAAGGTTTTATAAAATATCTTAATGCCAAAGAGTGAATAAGAGTTGATAGCAAAAGGCAATGCGGAATCTTCAAGTTTTTCTTGGGGGAGGAGTTTGATTTCTTGTTGTTTTTTAGGTAGGGAGCTTAAGTTGATTTGAGAATTACAATGCAAAATATAAGCAACATCACTTGCAAGAATATAGCGCACGAGTTTTACGAGTGAGCCACAATAACAGCCTAGATTTTTCTTTGGTAGCAAGATTTGCGAGGCGATTTGGTATTCATCAGGGCTTAGCAAAAACAAGATTTTGTTCCCGACGATTAGATAATGCCGCGCAATGCGGACTAAAGACTGCTCCAAATCTTCCACGCTAATCCAAGCAACTTCTGGGTCGCTCATTGCGATATTTCCGCTAAAGAGAATCCCAAATGCGCCCTTTTTCACAGCTTCTTCAATTTCTTTTTCTGTTTCTTCTAAGGTTTTGCCAAAAGCTACAAATAAATCCCCTTGTTTAACCTCATTGACTTCATCGCAAATGGAGTTAAAAAAAGAAATACTTGGCTGATTCAATAAAGTTCCAAATGCGATTTCTACTATCTCATTAACGCTGATTTGCATTTCTTTCTTTTTTATCATAAGGTCTCCTTAGCTGATTGGACTCCCATTTTTTTTGGAATTTTGTGGAACGATGAGCGTTAGCCCCTCTTCGTCTTTGGTAGCAAGAATCATTCCCTCACTTATTTGTCCCATAAGTTTGGCGGGTTTGAGGTTTGCAAGGACGCAAACTTGTTTGCCAATTAAGCTTTGTGTATCATAGTGCGCTTTGATTCCTGCAAGAATCTGACGCGCTCTTGCTTCTCCTAAATCCACTTGTAGTTTTAAGAGTTTTTCGCTTTTGGGTAATTCTTCTGCGCTGATAACCGTGCCGACTTTGATTTCTATTTTGGCGAAGTCTTCTTTGCTGATTGGATTGGCAATCTCCAAAGCGGGAACAGAAGAAGAATCTTGCAACAAATGCTTTGGCTTGTCTTCTTGTTTGGGTGTATCTTCTAGCAATGCGGATTCTATTTTGGGGAACAATACGCCAATCGCGCTTAGGTGCATTGTCCCTAGCAATTCACCTTGAACAACAAAGCGTTGATAGTTTTTAGAATCCACTTCTAGCCCAAAAACCTTAAGGATAGATTCTGCGCTTTTTGGCATACAAGGAGAAAGGCAAAGTGCGGATTTGATTAATAGGTTTGCGATAAAGACAAGCAATTCTGCAACTTCTTCTTTTTTGCCCTCTTTGATGAGTCTCCAAGGCTCTTTTTTGGCGATGATTCCATTACCTAGACCAAAAAGTGTCCAAAGATCCTCTAAATAACGATGAATTTGCACCGCATTCATAGAATCCTCTAAGCCTGTTAAAACCTTACTAATTTGCGTAAATTCCGCATTATAATGTGCTTGAAGTTGCACACAATCTACTTCTAGCTGGTTATCAAAGTATTTTGCACTCATTCCTAAAAGCCGATTGAGCAGATTCCCTAAATCATTCCCCAAATCCGCATTGATGCGCTCAATAAGTGCTTTTTGTGAAAAATCTCCGTCTTGTCCAAAAGGCACTTCGCGTAAGACAAAATACCTAAAACAATCCAATCCATAGGCTTCTACAACTTCCTTTGGATTCACGACATTGCCGATACTTTTGCTCATTTTTGCGCCATCTTTCGTCCACCAACCATGCGCTGCAATATGGCGTGGTAAGGGCAAATCTAAGCTCATCAAAAACGCGGGCCAATAAATCGCGTGGAATCGCAAAATATCCTTGCCTACGATATGATAATCTGCCGCCCAAAAGTCCATTCTATCTTCTAAATCATTGCAGAATCCAAGCGCACTTAGATAGTTGATGAGCGCGTCTAGCCATACATACATTACATGTTTTTCGTTTTTTGGGTCTTTGTCAAGCAAGGCTTTGGGGAGCTTAATACCCCAATCAAAAGTCGTGCGCGTGATAGAGAGGTCTTCTAAACCGGATTGAACAAAGTTAATGACTTCATTGCGGCGGAATTTTGGCAGGATAAAATCCGAATGCTCCTCGTAAAATCGCAACAATTTATCGCCATAAGCACTTAATCTAAAGAAATAGCTTTCTTCTTCTAGGATTGTGGTTTCTTTGCCACAATCGGGGCAATATTTGTCGTCTTTTAATTGGAATTTTGTAAAAAAAGATTCGCAAGAAACGCAGTAATGCCCCTCATACTTGCCCTTGTAAATATCCCCTTTTTCAAACATTTTTAAAAACGCGGCTTGAGCGGTCGTGAGATGATAGGAATCCGTCGTGCGGATAAAATGATCGTAAGAGATTCCAAAGCTATCCCAAATATCTTTAAATTTTTGGGAGATTTCATCAACATATTCTTTGGGGCTTCTTCCTTTTTTTTGTGCGGATTGTTCAATCTTTTGTCCGTGTTCGTCTGTGCCTGTGAGGAAATAGACTTCTTTACCCTTTAACCTCGCAAATCGTGCGAGAGTATCTACGATAATTGTCGTATAGGCGTGTCCAATATGTGGAATATCATTCACATAATAAATTGGCGATGTGATATAAAACTTAGAATTCAAAACTTCCTCCATTTCCTTTATTCATACTTAAATACACTGCGCTTACATAGTCGTTGCGCACTTTGCATTCTAGGATTTCTGGGCATTTTAGGCAGCTAGAGAATCCCTTAGAGTTTTGGCAATGCATCAGTGCTTCTTGTTTGTTGGTTAGGTTTTCTTGTGTTTTTTCTCCAAACTCATCTTTTTGGGTGCAATCCACCATATCTTTACAAAAAATGCAACTTGTAGTATTGTGTCGCGTTTGGCACTCTTTGATAGCTTTTAGGGCGGATTCTATCATATCAGAAGTGATTGCAGGAGGAATCCCGATTCCTTGTTGGGGATTAGTTGCTGAATTGTTTTCTAAATTTTCAAGATTCGCTGACAAATTTTATTTCCTCCTGACTACCAAAAAAGCAAGGCGTCGTATCGTGCAAATGCTTAGGAATAAGCTCTAAAAGCCTTTTAGCTTCAATTTCTCCTTGTGTTGGATTCTCTTGTATGCACACGGCATTGCCACCCGCTCTTTCAAAGATAAATGCAAAAGGAAAAACTTCAAACAGCATTCTAAGCTTGCCTTGTGGCGCATCGCTCGTGCTGGGATAAGAAAAAATCCCACCGCCTTTGACTAAAATATGGTGCAAATCCGGCACCATTCCGCCACTATATCGCAAACGATAACCCGCGTTAAAGAGGGATTCTATCTTGGATTTATGGAATTTGCTCCAATTTTTTTGTGTGCCACCCGTTGCATTGAGTTTGCCTTTGTGAGAGAGTTTGAGAGTTTTTTGTAGCTGAAACTCTTTGCCATTATGCACAAAATAATCCACGCCTTCTTGAAGCAAAGAAGCAAATCCAATTCCAATTACCATACCATACACAACATACGCGCTTGCCACGAGATTGTGAGGGAGAAAATCACCTTGATAGATTCCAAAAATACTTCCAACGCTAAGATTCGCGCCCATCAAAGAAGAACCATCAAGCGGGTCATAAGCAATGCTATAAATACCCTCTTTATGCAAAGGAATTGCGTGTTCTTGCTCCTCGCTACAAATTTGTTTGATGATTTTTAGGTCTTTGAAAGTAGTTTGTAGAATCTCATCGGCAGCAACATCAGCCTTTAGCTGTGTATCGCCGGTGGCATTGGTGTTTTGCGTGTATTCGCCTAGACTTTGTTTGAGCGTCTCATAAATCGGCAAACTCGCCTTTTGAATTTGGATTAAAATTTGTTCTAAATCACGCGCTAAATTTGCGTTTGTCATCATTTGCTCCCTTGCGCATAGCAAAAATTTGCGTATTATAACCTAATTTATGATTTATGTGGCTGTTTTTAGGGCAAACTTTATAGTTTTTTGCTACAATTTTGGCTAATTTTTGCAAGAAGATTTGATGGAGAGGTTATGTTAGTTGCGCCAAGTATTTTAGCTGCGGATTTTGGGAAGTTAGAATCCGAAATTAAAGCGATTTGTCAAGCGGGTTGTGATTTGATTCATATTGATGTGATGGACGGGCATTTTGTGCCAAATCTCACGCTTGGTCCTGTGGTCGTGCAATCGGTGGCAAAAGTCGCAAGCAAGCCACTTGATATTCATTTAATGGTGCGCAACAATTCTTTTTTTGTGGAGCTTTTTGCGCCTTTTAAACCCGAATTTATTTCCTTTCATATTGAAGAAGAAAAACACGCAAACTCTTTGTGTCAGAAGATTCGTAACTTTGGAATCAAACCTGCAATCGTGTTAAATCCTCATACGGGTTTGGATTCCATAGAGTATTTGTTGGAATTTGTGGATATGGTGCTGTTAATGAGCGTGAATCCGGGATTTGGGGGGCAGAAGTTTATTCCTAATGTGCTAGATAAAATCAAAGCCCTAAAAGACAAGATAGAATTGCGCAATCCTAAATGCCTCATTGAAGTTGATGGCGGCGTGTGCAATTCCAATATAGAATCTCTTAAGATTGCGGGAGCAGATATTGTTGTTGCGGGAAGTTATGTTTTTGGCGGGGATTATAAGGAGCGGATAGAGAGTTTGCGGTAACTTGCGTCAAATCTCTTGTTTGGTATTTTAAAGCCCTTGTAAAGGGCTATGGCAATTCCGTAAGACAGAATCTCGCCCTTGTGTTATTGCGAGAATTGCTCAATTCGTGGCAATCCATAGTCTTAAATCTCGCTTTTTTAGAATCCACTTTATGCATGATTATAGATTGCCGCGTTTATTTCGCTCACTCGCAATGACGCAAGGGCAAGATTCTACATTTGAAAATCAAGAGGTAATAAGGAAAAATTTGCCCCATTGTTGCAATTTTGCAGAAATGGGAGCAAATTAAGGTAGTCTTCTTTTGCCTCGTATTTTTAAATGCAGAATCTAAAGGTGAGATTCTGCATTATGGATTGCTTCGTTGCACTTCGTGCGCCTTGCAATGACGGCTGGGGGAGGATTTCACATTGGATTATTTTGCTCTTGTCTTTCTCGCAATGACGGGGTAAAACACAAATGTCCCAACCTCTTATCTTTGCTTATCCGCCCAAATATCGCTTTTTAATCTCTTTGTCTTCTAGTAGGTTTTTCGCGGAATCTTTCATTACGATTTTGCCATTTTCTAAGACATACGCGCGATTTGCGATTTTAAGCGCGGCAAAGGCGTTTTGCTCTACAAGCAAAATCGTGATTCCATTCTCGCGCAAACTTAGAAGAATCTCAAAAAGCTCCCCGACGACTTTAGGGGCAAGTCCCAAGCTTGGTTCATCAAGCATTAGGAGTTTTGGCTCACTCATCAAGGCTCTAGCAATCGCTAACATTTGTTGCTCACCGCCGCTCATTGTTCCTGCCATTTGTTTTTGTCTTTCTTTAAGGCGCGGGAAAAGCCGATACATCTTTTCGCGCATAACTTCAAAGTTTTCATCGTTATGATATGCGCCCATTCGGAGATTTTCATCAACGCTAAGATTCGTAAAAATATGCCGACCCTCCGGCACGAGTGCGATTCCGCGTTGGATAATCTTATGTGTTGGAATATTGGAAATATTTGCGCCAAAGAATCGGACTTTGCCTTTTGTTTTGACACTATGTACGATTCCATTAAGCGTTGAAGTTTTCCCTGCGCCATTGCTACCAATTAAAGTAACGATTTCGTGTTCTTCAATGTGGAAATCAATGCCCTTTAAGGCTGAAATTTTGCCATAATGGACTTGTAAGTTTTCAATTTGTAGCATAGAAATCCCCCAAATACGCGGCAATTACTTCTTGGTTGTTAATTGCCTCATAAGGTGTGCCGCTAAAGAGTTTTTTGCCATAATCTAGCACCAAAACTTGCTCGCAAAGTTGATTTACAAAAGGCATATCATGTTCAATCAGCAAAATGCTTAAATCAAAGTCTTTTTTCATTTTTAAAATCAGCTCACAAAGCTCTTGCGTTTCTTTAGGATTCATTCCTGCTGCGGGTTCATCAAGCAAAAGTAGCTTTGGATTCGTTGCTAAAGCCCTTGCAATCTCTACTTTACGACTATTTCCATAGCTTAATGCGTTTGCGTTCGCATCGCGTTCTTTGTCTAGTCCGATATAATCCAAAATCCAACGCGCCCTTTCTTTGATGCGCTTTTCTTCTTTGAAATATCTGCCCACACGAAACGCAGCTTCAAGGAAGCTATATTGTGCGCTATTGTGCAAACCAATCAATACATTATCTAAGACACTCATTGAACCAAAAAGGCGAATATTCTGAAAAGTGCGCGCAATTCCTAATTGAACAATCGTATTGGGTTTGTATTTGGAGATATTTTTGCCTAGAAAATTCACCTTTCCGCTGTTGGGTTTGTAGTTTGCAGTGATGATGTTAAACATCGTAGTTTTCCCTGCGCCATTAGGACCAATAAGCCCGAAAATTTGGTTTTCTTGCACACTAAAGCTAACATTATCAATTGCCTTTAAGCCTCCAAAAGCAATACTGACATTTTCTAATTCTAAAATCGCCATTATTGCGCCTTTTTAAAGATTCTAAAGCGCGTAGGATTCAAATCCCAAATTTCGCGTTTGCCCATAATTCCTTCTCTTGCAAAAAGCATAATCACTAGCAAAATAAGGGAGAAAAACACCATTCTAAGTCCCGGATATGAGCCAAGATCATTCCCAAAAAACACTAAAGGTTGGTCTAAAAATCTAAGCCATTCTCCTCCGCCAATCACCAAAATCGCTCCGATAATCGCGCCACTTGTGCTACCCAAACCTCCAAGCACGATAATGATGAGGAGTTGGAAAGTGAGTTCAAAGCCGAAGATTTTTGGGTCAATGGTAGTAAGCCAAACTGCCATAAGTCCGCCCCCAACGCCCTCTAAAAATGCGCTTGTTGAAAATGCAAAAGTTTTGATTTTGAAAGTATTAATCCCCATTGCAATCGCGGCGTCTTCGTCATCACGCACCGCTTTCATCGCGCGTCCGTATTTGGAATACACGATTTGCAAAATCAAAATCACAGAAGCAGTAGCGAAAATCCCGCTCCAAAAAAAGATTGTGATATTTGCACCATTGGTAAATGCGTGTGTATAGAGGAATCCAAAAAACTCTCTTAAAGGAATTTCGCTTTGGCTAAGACTTAGGAGTGCATTTTCTATTGTCTTGACAATAGAATCGTGGTCGTTTGGAATCTCATTTAAGCCAATTGCGCCATTAGTCCATTCTGGGTTGTTAATCGCTAGAATCTTGATGATAAATCCAAAGCCAAGTGTTACAATCGCCAAATAATCACCACGCACCCGAAATACAGGGAAAGAAAGTATAATCGCAATCACCGCAGCCACGATTCCGCTACAAAGCAAAGCAGGTAACAATTCGCTTGACATACTTAGCACAAAAGGGTGTGGGTCGGCGAGTTGGAACATACCCCATTTTAAATCCGAATCCAAAAGCATAAGCGCAGTGATATATGCGCCGATTGCCACAAATCCATTGGGTTCTAGAGAAAGTTGTCCTGTAACGCCATTGATGAGGTTGTAACTCACGGCTAGAATCACAAAAATAAGGATATTGTTAAAGATTCTTAAAGCATAATCACCAAGGAAACTTTGCGCGGCAAAAAGAATGCAGATTGCAAGAATGTAAATGCTAATATGGAATCCTAAAGTCGCTGTGGTTGGGTTGTTTGCATAAAATTTATTCATCATCCAATCCTAAAAACGACTTTTTTCCAAACGCCAATCGCCCATAATGCCAACAGGGCGAAACAATAAAACAAGAATCAAAAACAAAAACGCAAAGGCATCTTTGTATCCGCCAAGCTCTGGAAATACCGCGACTGCCATTACTTCGGTAAATCCTAAAATAAACCCTCCAAGCACTGCTCCACCTACACTTCCGATTCCGCCCAATACCGCAGCTGCAAAGGCTTTTAAGCCAATTAGCACTCCCATAAGCGGGTCAATCGTAGGATAAGAAATTGCATAAAAAATCCCCCCGATTCCAGCTAGTGTGCTACCAATAGCAAAAACAAGCGCAATAATGTGATTGACATTAATCCCCATTAAGCGCACGGTGTTAATATCAAAGGCACTTGCGCGAATCGCCATTCCTTGCTTGGTGTAATGCAAGAATCGTAAAAGCACACCTAAAAGTAACAGCGTAACCACAGGAATAATTAGTGTAATGAGTGTGAAACTAATATCAAAAACTTCTAAGGATTGCGAAAAAACCTTAGGCGCATTAAAGAATCGTGGCGTAGAACCAAAAAGAACATTAAAGAGATTCTCCAAAAAAAAGCTCACACCAATGGCGGTAATCAACATAGAGATTCTAGGAGCGGCTCTTAAAGGCGTGTAGGCGATTTTATCAATCAACACTCCTAAGATTCCACAAAGTGCGATAGAAAGAATAGCAGCAGCATAAAAAGGCAGCTCAAAAGAACCAATCGCAAAAAACACTAGAAATGCGCCCACCATCATAATATCTGCGTGGGCGAAGTTGATAAGGCGCAAACAGCCATAAACCATAGTGTAGCCGATTGCAATCAAAGCATACATGCTACCCAAACTCAAGCCATTAATGCACTGCTGAAAAAAAGTCAAAAAATCCAAAGAAAAAACCTTATGATTGAATCGTAAAATTTATGGTTCAATCGTAGTTTTATAAACTAAATTTCCATTATGCACTTGATTAATCACCGCACTACGAATGGATTCGCCATTTTGCAAAGAAAATTTACCACTAATTCCCTCATAATCTTTGACATTACGGATTTTGTCGTTAATGCACACACGATTTTCTGCGCCACATTCTTCAATCGCAAGAACAGCGATTCCATAAGCGTCGGCTAACATTGCACTAAAAGAGCTAATGGGTTCTTTGTAAGTTTTTTCATAATTCTTGATGAATTTTTCACCTTTTGGTGTTTGTTTGGAGCTTGTAGAGTAATAATCAGTTACCATATAGCCCTCACCCGCTTCTTTGGCAACATCAAAGAAGATTCTATTAGAAACCAAACCATCGCCACCGATTGTTGGGACGCTAAGTCCTAATTGTTGTGCTTGCACTGCAATCAATGCGCCCTCGTTGTAATAAATTGGCAAATAAAGAACATCGGGATTCTTTGCTTTAATGCTTGAAATTTGCGCTTTAAAATCTTTAGTTCCTGCTTGTGCGTTTGCTTCAATGATAATTTCCCCGCCGAGTGCTTTAAATTGGTTTCTAAAAGCACGAGTAAGCCCGATAGAATAGTCGCTACTATTGTCAAATAAAATCGCAGCCCTCTTAGCTCCCAAATCCTTAAAGGCTAGATTTGCGGCAATCAAACCTTGAAAACTATCTGCGAAAGAAACGCGAGAAACGAATTTTTTGCCTTTTGTTACGCGGTCATTTGTCGCCACAGGAGCGATAAGAGGTGTTTGGTTGTCATCAGCGATTTTTGTCATCGCCAAAGCATTTGTAGAAATCATTGGTCCAATCACGACACTTACTTTTTCGCTTGAAACTAGCTTTTGCATTGCGTTTGCGGATTCTATCTTGTCGCTTTTGTTGTCAATGAAGACAATCTTAATCTCATCTCCATTTTTGGTTTTGCTTTGTGCTTTGTGAGCCAAATCAATCCCTCGTTTTCCAAGTTCTCCAAATCCACCTACTGCGCCACTTGCAGGTAAAACTACCCCGATTTTTACTTCTCCGCCCAAAAGATGACTTGCCAAGATTCCACACGCCAAAGATACAGCCAAAAAATGCTTTTTCATACAAAATCCTTAGAATTTTAAAAGATGAAAGCTAATATTACAATATTTTTTTAAAAAACGCCTTAATACCATTGTTGAAATGGATTCCAAAAGCATTAATAGTGAAAGATTGTGTGATTCAGAAAGAATTGTGGTGAGAATCTTCAGGAAAGAATCCCAAAGATTCTAGGCGGTTTATTGCGCGTTTGCTTTGAGGTTGAGGGAGATTTTGACTTCATCGCCTACGGAATTGTCTTTAAAAATATTTCCCCAAGTAATATCAAATTCGCTTCTTAAAATGCTTGTTGTCGCGCTAATATCTAGCACCTTGCCATTTGCTTGCACTTTGGCATCAAGCACGATAGGTTTAGTAGTGGAACGAATCGTTAAGTCTCCATAAATCTTACCCGCCTCAAATTTTGTCATTTTAAATGACATATTAGGGTATTGTTTGACATCAAACATATCGGGAGCTTGTAAATGCGCGTCTCGCTTAGGGTTTGCTGTATCCACAGAAGCAATATCTACCACGCCTTCAAAGACTTTAAGGGCATTGGAAGCAGAATCAAAGTCAATGTTTGCGCTGAATTTATTGAACTTGCCATCAACTTGTGTGAGTTTAAGATGAGAGACTTGAAAATCTACTTTGGAGTTTGCCGTATCTAGCACATAAGGTGTTGCAAGTGCAGGGAGACTAAGAGCCGCTACTAAGCTTGAAAACATAAGAAATTTTTTCATCGTGGAATCCTTTTTAAAAAATTTAAACACTGAAATTATACAAAAAATAAAAATAACCAATGGTAAATAAGGTTAAATTTTCGCATTACTACTGCGTCATTGTGAGAAACACGCAGTGTTTCGTGGCAATCCATAATCTTAAACAAAAGTGGATTCTACAATAGCGAGATTTAAGGCGTGGATTGCTTCGTCCTATCGTCCTCGCAATGATGGCAAAGCAAGACACAATGTAGCGTGGGGTTGCAATCAAATAATTTTAAGCAAATTTAATGTAGAATCCCAAACTTTATTTATTTTTAAATATTTGGGGTTATTTGAGTTGTTTGGTGTGATTACAGAGAGCTTTCAGAGTGCAATTAGCAAAATCCGATTCCAAGATGATGAAAAGGCATTAAAACGCGCTTTAGATGAGCTTAAAAAGTCCTTATTAAAATCTGATGTGCATTATAAAGTGCTTAAAAGTCTTTTGGGTGAAATTGAAAGCAAAACAAAACTTGCAGGAATCGGCAAAGAGAACTTTTTAAACGCATTAAAGGAATCCCTCCATACGATTCTAACCGCACCGGGAAATTATGGCTTTATCTTCGCGCCAAAACCCCCTACGATTGTTTTAATGGCAGGTTTGCAAGGAAGCGGGAAGACAACCACAACGGCTAAACTTGCAAACTACCTTAAAGGCAAACAAAAAAAGGTTCTTTTAGCTGCATGTGATTTACAGAGATTAGCCGCTGTGGAGCAGTTGCGTCAGTTGGCTATGCAAGTGGAAGTGGATTTTTTTCATTTGGAGGGGAAATCCCCAGCAGAAATTGCAATACAAGCCAAACAAAAAGCGATTGAGGGGCTTTATGATGTGTTGTTGGTGGATACTGCGGGAAGATTGGCGATTGATGAATCTCTAATGCAGGAATTGCAAGGAATCAAAGCGGCAATTAATCCCAATGAAATCTTTTATGTCGTGGATAGCTTAAGCGGACAAGATGGCGTGAAAAGTGCCGAGACTTTCCACCAAAAAATGGATTTAAGCGGAGTGATTTTGAGTAAGTTTGACGGGGATAGTAGAGGCGGAATCGCGCTTTCTATTGCGCATCAGCTTGGGATTCCTTTGCGCTTTATTGGGGTGGGAGAAAAAGTTGCTGATTTGGAAGTTTTTATCCCAGAACGCATTGTTGGGCGACTAATGGGCGCGGGAGATATTCACTCTCTTGCCGAAAAAACCGCTGCGGTGATTAGCGAAAAAGAAGCGAAAGATATTTCTAAAAAAATCAAAAAAGGCAAATTCACTTTTAATGACTTTATTGCGCAACTAGACAATATCAAAAAAATTGGTTCTATGCAGTCTATTTTGTCTATGTTGCCCGGACTTGGAAATATGGCAAGTGCGCTTAAAGATGTGGATTTGGATAATTCAAAAGAGCTAAAACAAATGCGAGCTATCGTGTATTCTATGACGCCAAAAGAGCGCGAAAATCCTGATTTGCTTAATGGTAGTCGCAAAAAACGCATTGCAATGGGTGCGGGGATTGATGTGAGTGATGTCAATCGGTTTTTGAAGCAATTTGAAAATGCGGCAAAAATGGCGAAAAAATTTTCCAACAAAGGTGGAATGGGCGATTTAATGAATTTGATGAAAGACGCAAGAATGGGGCAGCTTAGACGCTAAATCTTGACTTGTCCTTACGCCATTTAAGCATAAGTTTGTCTAAAAATGAGTAGAATATCGTTTTTAGACAGATTTATCTGTAAATGAAATATTGACTTTAAGGAGTATAATTTGGCAACCGTTATCCGCTTAACAAAAATGGGACGCAAGAAAAAGCCGTTTTATAGAATCGTTGTAACTGATAGTAGAAAAAGACGCGATGGAGGTTGGATTGAATCCATTGGTTATTATAATCCATTAGTAGAACCTTCTATCGTGAAATATGATGCAGAGAAATTGAAGTATTGGACAAGTGTCGGCGCAAAAATGAGTGAAAGAGTCAAAGCAATTACAAAATAATTTTTAAGCAATTAAGTTATGGTAGAGAATTTTATAGAAGCTTATGTGAAAAAGATTGTCGCCGAACCCGATAAGATTCGCGTAATCAAAACAGAGCTTGACGCTAATTTTTATGAAATTGAGATTTTGTCTTCATTGCAAGATGCTGGACGCTTGATTGGCAAAGATGGCAAAATGATTGGTGCGATTAAGACTTTTATTTCTGGAATCAAAGCAAAAGATGGAAATTCCTATCGTATCATTGTGAAGCCACAAGACTAAAAGCTGTAAAATTTCCAAAGTTTAGTGCAAGAGGATTTAGGTGCAAAAAGAGTGGAAAGAATCCTTAGCTAAAAACGATTTAGTGAGTGTTGCAAAAATCGGTCGCTCGGTGGGTTTTAAGGGCGAGGTTTTGTTGCACTTATTGAGTGATTTTCCTGAATCTCTGCAAAAGGGAAACACTTACTTTTCGCAGATTGGAGATTTGACGCTTGAATACTACCATGCTAAAAGTTCTGTGGCAAAATTTGTTCAAATCAACTCCAAAGAATCCGCTAAACAAATTACAAATCTGATACTTTATACAACAAAATCCCAAAGCAAAGAGCAATGCAAACTTCAAGAAAACGAATTTTTTTGGTTTGACATTATTGGAAGCAAGATTGTAGAAAAGGGTGAGGTTTTAGGCGGTGTTTATGAGATTGAGAGATTTTGCGGGCAAGACTTTTTGTCGGTTCAAACAGACGCATCACTTGTCGCGCAAAAACTTCCAAAAACTTTTCTGATTCCTTATACTGCGCGTTATATCTTGGAGGTTGATTCTATGCAGAATCCAAAAGTCATTCAAACGCAGTTTTGTAAAGAAATTTTAGAAAATAGTTAATGCAATTTTCTATCGTTTCGTTATTCCCGCATTTAATAGAATCTTATTTTGGTGATTCTATCCTTTCTCGGGCGTGTAAGCAGGGGTTGATACAGGTAGATTTCGTCAATCCACGCACATTCAGTCCGCATCGTTTTTCAAAAGCAGATGATTATCAAGTAGGCGGCGGAGCAGGGCTTGTGCTAGACCCGCTCACGCTTGGAAATGCGCTAGATTCTATTAAGGCACAGAATCCCAAAACGCATATTATTTTTCTCACGCCTTGTGCAAAAACTTTCACCCAAAAGGACGCCAAAAGATTAAGCAAACAATCCCATATTACTTTAGTTTGTGGGAGATATGAGGGATTTGATGAGCGTTTGATTGAATGCTTTGCCGATGAAGTGTTTAGCATTGGGGATTTTATTTTGACCGGTGGCGAGATTGCCGCACTCTGCCTGTGCGATAGCATTTCTAGGCAAGTGGAGGGTGTGCTTGGAAACAGCGAATCCTTGCATGGCGAGAGTTATGAGGAGTTTTTGTTGGAATCTCCAAATTTCACCAAACCTAATAAATTTAAAAATTTAGCGATTCCTTCAGAGTATTCAAAGGGAAATCACGCTAAAATTCGCGATTTAAAATTAAAAGCATCAGAGGCAAAAACTAGATTCCATAGACTAGACCTCTATATTCGCTACAAACAAAGGTTTGAAAATGAGAAATAAGTATATTCAGCATTTTGAAGACGCGCAAATTGCAGGAAAGGAAATCCCGCAATTTAAAGCAGGAGATACGCTAAGAATCGGGATTAAAATCTCTGAAGGGGATAAAACAAGGATTCAAAACTTTGAGGGAGTTTGCATTTCACTTCGTGGAAGTGGGACAGGAAAGACTTTTACAATTAGAAAAATCGGCGCGAATGGCGTAGGTGTGGAAAGAATCTTCCCTATTTATTCTGAAAGCATTGAAAGCATTAAAGTGCTTAAAATTGGGCGTGTTAGACGCGCGAAACTTTACTACTTGCGTTCAAGAAGCGGAAAATCAGCAAGAATCAAAGAAATTAGAAAATAATTTCTTGATTTTCCCTTTTTGGGATTTTGCTTTTGCTTCTTGTTTCATATTTACCCCTCCATTACTTGTATTTCAAAAGAGTTTTCCATTTGTTAATAATTTCTTAACAATTATAAGATATAGTATTTTCTTTTAAATGTTGAATCTTTTTAGGAATCATTAGGTTTAACGCCTTGATTTTTAGTGTTTTAAGGAGAAAAATGAGAAAAACAATAACGCCCAACCAAACAGAAAGGCAATTCAAAGAGGGAGAAATAATCGTCTCTAAGACGGATTTGAAAGGCAAAATCCTCTATGGAAATAGAATCTTTATTGAACTTTCAGGCTATAAAGAAAGAGAGCTTTTGGGTAAGCCACACAATATCGTGCGCCACCCCGATATGCCAAAAGTTATTTTTAAGTTTTTGTGGGATTCTATTAAAAATGGTAGAGAAATTGTCGCGTATGTGAAAAATCTCTCTAAAGATGGTTCGTATTATTGGGTGAAAGCATTTGTTACGCCCTCTTTTAATGGGAGCGGAGAGATTGTTGGCTACCATTCTATCAGAATCAAACCCACAGAACAAGCTAAACTAGCCATTGGGGAGCTTTATAAAGAGCTATTAGAAGCAGAACGACAAGGCGGAATCCAAAAAAGTCAAGAAAAACTAGAGCAGATTTTGACACAAAAAGGAGCAAGTTATGAAGAATTCATACTATCTTTATAGATATTCCCGATATTTCAATTATTGTTTTATTGCGATTTTTGTTTTATTGTTTGTGATTGAACTTTTGGATATTCATATTCTTTTGGAGTTTTTTGTTTTTGCGTTAGGGATTTTTGCCTGCACAATGACTTTGATTGCGGGGAATAGGCGCGATATGTATATCAAAGAAATTACACATTGCGTCAAGCAACTCTCTACAGGAAACTTAGAAGCTAGAATCACAAACATTCAAGACAATGGGGCTTTGGGCAATCTTTCTTGGACGATTAACGATTTGGCAGATCAAGTGGAATCTTTCGTGCGTGCAAGTGCCTCGACAATCACCGCTGCAAGTGAAAAACGCTATACTAGGCAAGTCAATGCAGATAGTTTAAAGGGGAGTTTCTCGTATGTGGGTAAGCTTATCAACAAAGCCTCTGGTGCAATTCAAGAGGCGGACAAGTTGAGCGCAAAAGGATTGGTGGTCAATCAAATCTCCAAACAAAGCTCCATAAGTCTTAAAAAAGATTTAAATTCTATTTCTACTAACTTAAATGCGGTGATTCAGACAATGGACGAAACTTCTAAAGAAACTAGGTTAATCTCCGAATCCTCCAACAATGGAATGCAAAGTGTGCAGGTGATTACAAACAACTTCTCCAGCCTCTCTGCAATGATGGCGCAAACCTCGCAGTCTTTTGAAGTATTTTCAAAGCGCATCAAAGAGATTGATTCCTTTGTGCTTTTGATTAAAGAGATTACAGATCAAACGAATCTTCTCGCCCTTAATGCTGCGATTGAAGCGGCAAGAGCAGGAGAACATGGTAGAGGATTTGCTGTGGTTGCCGATGAAGTGCGCAAACTCGCAGAACGCGCGACAAAAACCGCGTCAGAAATTTCTTCAACCACGCAAGTGATTAATCAAGAAATGAATGAGATTTCAAACTATGTCAAGGAAATTGACGCAATTACTAATAATTCTAATGATTTGATGATTTCTTTTAATGAAACTTTTGGGCAAATGGATAAACAAGCTTCGTTTTTGTTGGAATCTATTTTGCACACCAACAAGCGGTCTTACATTACTTTGCTTGAATTGGATTGTATTTTGAAAAAGTTCGCTTCTTACTCTGCGGTGATTACGAGTGAGATTCCACAAATCGTTTCGCATTGTGAGGTTGGCGAGGATTCTATGATTGACAAAAGCATTTGCCAAAGCATTTTTAGTTTTGATGAGAGCATACGCGAGTTTTTGGAATTTATCAACACGCAAGATTACACCAAGCAACAAGCGCAATTACAGGATCATTGCCGTAGCATAGAATCCAAAAGTGAGGTGATTTACCAACAACTGCATACGATGAGTGCTTAGGCTTTCATCGTAGAATCCTTGTAGAATCCACTTTTGTTTAAAATTATGGATTGCTTTGCGCCTTGTAATGACAGAAATATCGGAATCGCAAAGGTTAGCAAGTTGTCCTTGCAGTCCGCGCAATGATGACAAATCCATTGCGCCTTTTTAATCTTCTCCAATCCACCGAAAGATGATTTTACGCAAAATCTTTTCTAGCACTTGACGCAAAGCCTGCCAATGCAATACCACTCCGCCTAGAAGTCCAAACAAGCTACCAATGGTAATATCCAAGATTCGCGCTTTAATAATCAAATCTGGATTGTAATTCATAAAACTTGCTACTTCCGCTAAATAGGTTGAATAGGGCGTCAAAAATATCATTGCTAAAGCATAATTCCTAACAACAGTTAATTCTGCAAAAAACATTAATAACATCATCAAGAGCGCAAATTGAATCGGGCTAAAACTAAAATGTAATAAAAAGTAAGAAAAGCTCACGCCCAAAATCGTGCCTAAGATTCTTTGGATTTGTTTGATCCAAATTTGCTTAAAAGTAACAGCTGTTAAGATTGCCGCACAACTCACGCCAACCCAATAGCCTCTCTCTAGCTCCAAAAAGCTTTGTAAAACCATAGAAGCACTCACAAAAAATGCAATAATAATGGGGTCAATAATAATCACGCCAAAGCCAAATTCTCCAATCTTTGGAATCGGTTTTGGTGGGTGTTTGAAAAGATAAATTACACTTAATGAATAAAGCAAAACCATAACATTTGCAATCATTGTGCCGAGCGCGACAAGCCCGATTGCAAAGGGATAGTCTTTGACTTCAAAAGGAATGTAAGTCCCTAAAATCATCGCAAAAGTGAAGAAAAAGAATCCCGGTGCGCCGATGTTAAAATACCGCACAATTTGTGCGCTAATCATGGTAACAAAAAAGACAATTAGAGGAATTAACATAGGATAAGTTTGCCCTACAAGCCCGAGTGTAAAGGACGCAGTGATTCCAAAAGCGCACGCCATACAAAGAATCATTTTGTGATAAATTGGCGTGTTGGGGACATAAAGAAAAATATTTGTGCCAATAATCGCGACAAGCCCTAAATCTGGGCGATTAAAAAAAGCCGCGATAAAAAGCACAATTGCCACACTAAGCCCAGCAAAAAAGGGCATTTGCCAAAGTCTATCACTCGGATTCCAAGTAAAGATAAGTTGAATCGTTTCTTGTATTTTTGTTGAAAAATTCATGGGGACTCCTTAGAGCGGATTGGCAAAATTATCAAAATTATAGCATTAAATTATCGTTGCGATTCCTAAAAGTGTTATAATGCCAAAAACTAAAAGGCTATCCATAATGAAAATCATTGCAAGTAATTTCAAAACCAATCACACGAGAAAAAGCACTTCTGCGTTCTGCGAAGAGCTAGAGCGATTTATCACGCAAAAACAAGCCAAAAGTCAGCCATTTGCGCATCAAATTACCCTTTTTCCTCCACAAAGTGCGCTTTTGGAAAATCGCTTTGATTCCTTTACAATCGGGGCACAAAACGCCTATCCTACGAAAAATGGTTCTTATACAGGCGAAATTGGCTTAGAGCAATTAGTAGAATTTGGAATCCAAACGCTTTTAATTGGGCATAGTGAGAGGCGCGAGATTCTCAAAGAATCTCAAAGCTTCTGCGCGGAAAAATTTGAATTTTTCAAACAGCTTGGATTCCACATTTATTATTGCATTGGAGAATCCCAAGCTACCAAGCAACAAGGCTTAAATGCAACTTTGGAGTTTTTAGAATCGCAATTTTGTGGGATTGATTTGGCATACCCAAATCTCATTGTCGCCTATGAGCCGATTTGGGCGATTGGTAGCGGGGTGAGTGCGAGTTTGGAGGAAATCGCGCAAATCCACATGCACTTAAAGAAAAAATTGGGTAAAATTCCGCTTTTGTATGGCGGAAGTGTGAAGCCCCAAAATGTGCGTGAGATTCTCTCTATTAGCGGCGTAGATGGTGTGCTAGTTGGGAGTGCTAGTTGGGAGATTTCAAGTTTTTGTCAGATTTTAGAAAATTCTTAAAAGGAGCGAACGATGATTATGCAGGGCAAAAAAGGCTTAATTGTAGGTGTGGCAAACAATAAATCTATTGCGTATGGAATCACAAAAGCTTGTAAAGAGCAGGGTGCAACGATTGGATTAACCTATATGAACGAACAAATTCAAAAGCGTGTGCTTCCTATTGCTGAAGAGATTGGCGATTCGCAATTTGTTTATGAGCTTGATGTGAGCAAAAAAGAGCATTTTGCAAGTTTAAGAGAGAGTATTTTGCGTGATTTTGGTGCGTTGGATTTTTTGGTGCATAGCGTTGCCTTTGCTCCCAAAGAAGCGTTAGATGGGAGTTTTTTAGATACAAGCAAAGAGGCTTTTAATGTCGCAATGGAAGTTTCTGTGTATTCGTTAATTGAACTTTGCCGTGAACTAAAGCCTGTCCTTAGCCCTAATGCTTCAATCTTGACTTTAAGTTATCTTGGTAGTGTGAAGCATGTCGCGCATTATAATGTAATGGGTGTTGCTAAAGCTGCTTTGGAATCTAGTGTGCGTTATCTTGCGCATGATTTGGGCAAAGACGGAATCCGCGTCAATGCAATCTCCGCAGGTCCGATTCGCACTCTTGCAGCAAGTGGAATCGGGGATTTTAGATTTATCTTGAAATGGAATGAAGCTAACTCTCCTTTGCGTAAAAATGTAACCATAGAAGAAGTTGGAAACTCTGCAATGTATTTGCTTTCTCCTCTTGCAAGTGCCGTGAGTGGTGAGATTCATTATGTGGATTGTGGTTATAATATTATGGGAATGTGTGCCGTAGATGAGGAAGATGGCAAAGCAACAATGGTGTGGGATTCTTATAAATAATCCAAAATCTTAAGGAGAAGGCTTTGGAATCGCAATTAATGGGTTTGGCGATTGAAACCTATAAAATCACTCTAACTTTGTCGCTTCCTATGCTGTTGGTCGGGCTTGTGGTCGGGCTTATGATTAGTATTTTTCAAGCGACAACGCAAATTAACGAGATGACGCTAACTTTCGTCCCAAAGATTCTTGCCGTCATTGTCGTGATTATCTTTACAATGCCTTGGATGTTGAATATGTTGATGGATTTTACAACAAGAATCTTCAATATGATGCCAAGCTTTCTTTTCTAAATGCTTCAGAAACTCGTAGATTTTTCGAAGCTTTCTAGTGTGCGAATTGGAGCGGAAGTGCCGCTAAACTACATAGAATCTCCGCTAGATTATGAGGAGTTGCGCCAACAAACTACGCCCCAAATCATAGGCAAAGCCAACAATCTTTTAGTAAGCCCACAAGCGCAGAATCTCTGTGCGCTTGGCAAGGTATTTGATTATATCAAAGATTTGGGGGATTGCTTAGAAGTCGGAGCGGCAACGCCAAGCGGGAAGCTGTTTTCTTATGCAAAAAGGCATAATTTAAGCGGTTTTGAGATTCTTGCTGGATTGCCCGGAAGTTTGGGTGGAATCATCAAAATGAATGCTGGGCTTAAGGAATATGAAATTAAAAGTGTATTGCTTGGAATCTTGCAGTTAGATTCTGAATCTAGGCTTGATTTTAGGGCAGTTGAGAGTTTGGAATTAGGCTATCGTAGCAGTGGGATTTCTGGAATGATTTTTGCGGGAATTTTCAAAAAACAAGTGGGTTTTAGGCGAGGGCTTGTGGAATCCTTTGTGAAAATGCGTCAAAATCAGCCAAAAGAACCTAGTTTCGGGAGTTGTTTTAAGAATCCCAAAGGAGATTTTGCCGGAAGATTGATTGAGCAAGTAGGGTTAAAGGGGGCGAAATTTGGCAAAAATAAAAGCCTGTGCTTTAGCCCAAAACACGCGAATTTCCTTGTCAATCTTGGAGATTCTAGCTTTGAAGAGGCTTTGGAGTTGATTGCCTTAGCGGAGGAAAAAGTGCAGCAAGAGTGCGGAATTGCGCTTGAGAGAGAAGTGCAGATTGTGTATTAGGAGATTGTAGAATCTTGGCGATTTTTCTTGCAATAAGGATTTGGCTACGATGACGCAATGCCCTTTGTAGAATCTTTGCAGGGACGCGGTGGGGATTCTATATTTTGTGCTGTGTGGTGCATTTTGGTATAATGTGCAGTTTTGAAACCTTGAAACCTTTAAGTTTTAGGAGGATTAATGCGGCGCAGTGATTTTGATTGCAAGGATTTGGGAATCATTGCAGAGTTTTTAAACAAAATTGAATTTGGCACCCTTGTGATTGCAGATAGCATTCCTTATGCGATTCCACTTAGCTTTTGTTATGAGGATTCCAAGATTTATTTGCATGGCGCAAAAGCAGGGCGCAAACACGCACTACTTAAAGAAAATCCCAAAGTCTCCTTTAGTTGTGCCAAGCCTTATGCTTATATCCCTTCAAGCTTTCTAAATCACACAATGATTCCGACGCAATTTTTCTTTTCTGTGTTTTTGGAGGGGCAGTTTTTTGTCGTGGAGGATTTGGAGGAAAAAAGGCATATTTTAACGCGTCTTGTGCAAAAATACGAACCAGACAATACACAAATGGATATGCAAAGAGGGCAGTTTGTAGGCAAAGAGCGGGGGACTTTTGTAGCCAAGATTCTCATTTCGCATTTAAGTGCCAAAGCGAAATTTGGGCAGAATCTGAAAAAAGAGGATTTTGAGCAAATCTTGCAGGATTTAGAGAATCGCAATGGCAAAATGGACACAGAGACAATCAAGATGATGAGAAGCTTCTCGCTAAAATATCAATAAATATTAGGAATTATGCTTTAAGGTTTAAGTTGTAAATGTGGAATCCTATAATTGCCCACAGGAAGAATACAATTGCGTCATTGTGGGAGTTTTATAGACATTCACAGCGATTTATGATTGCTTAAAGCAAGGATTATAGCGGAATCGCAAAGGGATTTTAAGCAAAGATTGGATTGCTTTGGCTTCGCGCTCACAATATGCGGGATTAAGCGCATAAATGAGACTAAGGGTTTAATAGCTTTTGATAGATGGACAAAATCTTCTCACCCATTATTTTAAGGGAGAAATTCTCCACGATAAATTCGCGGTTAGGTTTGATGAAATCCCTCTCGCAGATAAGCGATTCTAAGGCTTTAGTAAATTCCTCTTTACTAGGATTTGGCGTGAGGATAAAGTTTGACTTCCCTTGCGAAATACAATGTAAATCTGCAATAGAGCCAATATCTGCGGCGATGCTTGGAATCTCCATTGATAAGGCTTGTATAAGGGCTTGTGGGACGCCCTCGTTTTTATCACTTGTGAGCATAAAAGAATCCAAAGTGCTTAAAAATTCTGCTGGTTGCTTGACAAACCCAACTAGGCGCACAACCTCCCTGCCTATTTCTTGATTAGTTTTGTTGGTAAGATTTTCTAAAGAGGCTTGCATATCGCCATTTCCTGCGATGACAAAAAACAGATTTTCGTGCTTTTGGCAAATTGTTTTTGCAACTTCAATAAAAATATCCTGCCTTTTAAATCCTCTTAAAATGCCTAAATTACCTACAATAAACGCATTTTGTGGGATTTTATATTTTTCTCGCATTTCGTGCTTATTATATTTGCTTGGATTAAAGATTTCTGTGTCAATTCCTGTGGGTATGGATTGGATTCTAGCGGGTTTAATGCGATTGTCTTGTATCATAGCTTCGCGCACACTCTCACCTGTGGTGATGATAAAATCTGCTAAAGAATTGATAAAGTTGAATCTTGAGGGGTGGATTTTGTTGGATAAATGGCGTGTGCGGATAAATTTCGCGCCACTTCCTAGGCTTGCAAACCCGCCACACCAAGTATCAACGCCACTATGTGTGTTGATAATATCAAAGGAATCCCGTTTTAGGATTTTATGGAGATTCCAAATTGTATGCAAATCTGTCTTGCGCTTAAAAGGCAAAATATAGGTATCAAACCCCATTTCACGGGCTTTAGGCAAGATTCTATTATTTTCCTTTGTAGCAAGGGCGAGGTGAATCCCTAGTTTGCGCATTTCTTCCATTTCATTAAGAATCCGAATCTCTTGTCCTCCAAAACCACCCGACCATTCTGTGTGTAAAACGCGTATTTTTTGGCTCATTTTATTCCTTGATTTAGTGCTTCTAACACCGCTAAGGGATATAATTGGTGTTCTAGTTGATGAATGCGGCTTTCATAGGATTCTAAACTCTCATTCGCGTTTTTTGCCAAAACGCCTTGTGCGATGATTTCCCCGCTATCTAGTTCTTCGCTTACATAATGCACACTCACGCCGCCTAAGCGCATTGGGGAAGCATACGATTCTGCGATTCCGTGTGCGCCTTTGAATAAGGGCAAAAGAGAGGGGTGGATATTGATTGCGTGAATGTTTTGTGTGAAAAGAGGCGTGAGGATTCTCATAAATCCTGCCAACACACACAAATCTAATTGCAATGCCTGTAATGTCGCGACCACTTCTTTATCAAAGTCTTCCCGCGCTTTCCCCGCGCTTTCTATGACTTTAGTTGCTACGCCTAGAGATTCCGCGCGTTTTAGCCCATACGCATTAGCTTTGTTGCTTAAAGCCAACACAACTTCCACTTTAAAAGGCGCATTTTCTTGCATTGTGGAATCCCGTGATTGCGCACTTTTTAGATTTTTGGATTCTAGCTTTGTGTATTTAGAATCTGTCAATGCGTTAGGTTCTAGCAATGTAAATGAATGCGCAATGCCACCAATCAAGAATCCCTCATTTTTCATATTACTTTGTGAATCTCTCTCTAGCTTTTTGCTTATAAAACATTTTTGGTGCAACGCCCTAATTAATGCCTCTAAATTACTCCCATTCCCGCTAAAAAGAATCGCAATTCGTTTGGTTTGCATTATTTTTGCTTACTAAAAAAATGCGGGTGGGTTGTTTTGAGCTGTTCAAGGTTTTGCAAGATTTCTTGCACACCATATTCCAAGCTTTGTTCATCTAACCCTTCAATGTAAGCGTCAAGTGCCTCTTGCATTGCGGATTCTTTGACGCCGCTTAGGATTAACGCCACGCAAAGCATATCACTAAGCTGGATTGAGAGTTCCTCTATTTCTTCTTCTAATTCTTGGATTTTTTCTTTACTCATATTCTTCTCCTTTTAAGATAGTTTGCACACTTTCTTTGATGTCTTCATAGATAAAGCTTTCTTTAAAACCATCAATCTTGCCTCCACTTGCGTTTGTATGCCCACCCCCATTAAAAAACTTTCGTGCTAGTTGGCTCACATCGCATTGATGATTTGCGCGCAAACTCACATTGCCACGCGCACTAATATCCATAAAAAAGTCAAATTGTGGATTGTTTTTCAAAAACAAATTTGCCAACACCGAAATATTGCCAATGCTATAACTTAAAAACCCACGATACTCTTCGTAAATAACACTGCATTTCTCTGATTTTTGCGCTAATAGATTGCATTGGAAATTAGAAGCAAGATTATCCAAAGTATCGCTGGTTAAACTCCCGCCTAAGAAGCATTTTTTCATTTCTAAAATCGCATTATCTAGCGCGATTTCGCCTTTGGGTTGAGAGAGGAATTTCGCAGATTCTTTAAGCAAGGCAAGTTTGTAGTTACGGTCTTCATCATCAAACATAAAGCGATTGAGTTCTTTGCATTCCACAATGAGGCGCATTGCGACTTTTCCAAATTCAAAGCCAAACCCGCCCTCTTGCCATAAATCAATGCTATTAATCATCTCCACCATAGGTTTTAGCCATTCTTGCGTAGAACCGCAAAGCCCAAAACGCGCTAAAAGGGTCTCATATACGATTTTTGTCGCGCAGCGTTTGGTATCTAAATAATACCATTCATAGGCTTGTGCACATTCTTGTCCGCTTTTGTGATGGTCTAAGACTTCAAAAGTGATTTGGAATCCACTTAGATTAAGTTCTAGCACCGATTGTGCTAAGCTTTTACATTCATCAAGCGTGAGGTTTAAATCGCTAATGAGGATATGCGTTTTATCTTTTGTGATTCCATTTTGTTTGATTTGTCTATAAATCTGCTCCAATCGCGCCCCTACTTCTTTGCCATAATTGGCGTTATAAAAGTAAAATGACACCGCAGATTCAAAGGCTTGAGAATAGATTTCACGACTCACCATTTGGCAGCCATAGCCATCTAAATCAATGTGGGATAAATGATAGAGTTGCATAAACTTCCTTAAATGGCAAATTCAACCGTGCCTAGAATTTCATATTTACTTTGATAGTCTATTTCTGCTGTGCTTAGCACAATCATATTGCGTCCAAAGCCATATTGTTCAATGAAAATTGCCAAAGGCTTCCTTAGCACCATAGAAGTGCCACCAATAATCGTTGGCACAGCACCCATAGAAGCACCCTTTTGAAGTGCGACATTGAGCGCGTCAAGCAAGTTTTGGGATTCTGTTGGGCTTAGGCGCAATCTTTGTCCCATTTTTTGCTGGTCAGGCAGTCGTTCTAATAAAAATTGCTCCAACGCAGGAGAGAGGATAAAATAGCGTAAGATTCCATCATCGCTTTGGAAGTTGTGCGTAATGAGCCGTTTCAAACACGCGCGGACATATTCAGTTAGCGTTGGCAAGTCGCCTTTGTAGGCTGGATAGCCATCGGCGATTGCTTCGGCGATGCTTAACATATCTTTGATAGGAATCTGCTCGTGCAAGAGTTCTTTTAAGATATGTTGAATCGTGCCAACGCCAACGCCTTTGATTTCTTCTGCTAGAATCGGATAATCTTTGCCTAATTTTTCAAGGAGATTATGCACTTCTTGGCGTG
Source organism: Helicobacter sp. MIT 05-5294 (assembly GCF_000765675.1). Taxonomy (GTDB): domain Bacteria; phylum Campylobacterota; class Campylobacteria; order Campylobacterales; family Helicobacteraceae; genus Helicobacter_D. Next base: position 151,098 of record NZ_JRPA02000001.1, read on the forward strand.
TGAGCAATTCTTCTGCGTGTTGTTTGATGAGTTCTTGAATGTGTGTGCTAATCACGGTCGCGCCATCAATAGGGGTGTAGCCCTCAATAATTGCGTCTTCTTTTTTGCTCTCATCAATCCAATATGCGTCTAATCCAAATACAGGTTCTTTGGTTGGGATTCCATCGGGCAATTCCCCGACAAACCCACTTGCTGCAACTGCAAGGTATTTGTCCGCCATTACTTTACCGCGCCCGATTTCTATTTCTTTGAGTAAAATTTGGTATTCATCAGGAGGTAGATTCAAATCATCACGCAAATGCACCATAGGGACTAGGATTCCATATTCTGTTGCCATTGTTTTACGGATTTGACGAATCTTATTAACCAATTCCCCGCCTTGCGCAGGGTCTGCGAATTTGATAAGTTGGTATCCAAGCCCCACGCGCAAAATCTTGACTTTAAGCGCATTGTCAATCTCTGCTTCATCGCGTTTTTTGCGTTCTTCTTCGCTTTCTTTTGGCTTTTGAGCGGCAGCTTGTGCGGCTGCGGATTGTTGCCTTGCTTGTTGGCGTTGGGGGAGATTGTCAGAATCCTGCAACTCTCCACCCTTTGCTTTATCGTCTCTTTTAATTTTCTTAAATAGCGATTCTACATATTTCCATACTTCGCCCTCTTTTTGTTTGTTTAGAAGTAAGGCAAGGCTTAAAAAAAGCAATCCAACAAAACCAAGTGAAAGCGTAGGCAAACCCGGCACAAGTGCGAAAAGCAACAAAATACAACCCACAATCATCAAGGTTTTAGATTCGTTGATGAGTTGGTCAATGATTCCCGAAGCGAAGTTTTCGCCTTCTTTGCTAAAGCGCGTTACGATAATACCCGTCGCGGTGGCAACGATAAGTGCGGGGAGTTGGGAGACTAAACCATCGCCAATGGTTAGAATCGTGAAAGTTGAAGCGGAATCCGCCATTGTCATATCACGCTGAAAAACACCAATAAGGAATCCCCCGATGATATTAATTAGCGTGATGATGATTCCTGCAATCGCATCGCCTTTGACAAATTTATTTGCTCCGTCCATTGAACCATAGAAATCCGCTTCTGTGGCGAGTGCATCACGCCTTGCTTTGGCTTCTTCTTGTCCGATGATACCGGAGTTTAAGTCCGCGTCAATCGCCATTTGCTTACCCGGCATTGCGTCTAATGTAAAACGCGCTTTGACTTCAGAAACCCTTGTAGAACCATTAGTTACAACCATAAAGTTAATAATAACTAAGATAATAAATAAAATAATCCCAATGACATAGTTTCCGCCAACAACAAATTGCCCAAACGCATTGATAATATCACTCACCGCCGCAGGTCCTAAGTGTCCATTGCTTAGAATCATTCTTGTCGTGGCGATATTAAGAGCAAGGCGAAAAAGCGTAATGATAAGCAAAAGCGTAGGAAAAGCAGAAAAATCTGTGGGCTTTTTGACATACAGCGCGATTAAGATAATCAGCGCAGAAAGCGCGATAGAAATCGCTAGGAAAAAATCCAGCAAAGAGCTTGGTAAAGGCACGATGATGATTGCCAAAATCGCGATGATAAAAAAGACAACCGTGAGGTCTTTTGAGCCCGATAAAAAGGACAAAAAAGGCATAATTTTATCAAGTAAAGACGCTTTTTTATCTGCTGTTGCCAAATCCACTCCCAAAATAATAAATTTAGATTCGCAATTCTAAGCGTTTTTGACAAATAAATCAAGGAATCTACGATAAATTTTTAAAATTTTAGCGTATTTTTACATTTTTATGATAGAATCCCAAACTTTATTTTATACCAATCAGGAGGTCAAAATGGCTCAAGATTCGGCGAAAAAAAGAGAAATTACTTCTGCTTTTGCTAGAAATCCCAAAGACACAGGTTCCACAGAGGTGCAGATTGCTCTGCTTAGCGATAGAATCAAAACTTTAACTGAACACTTGAAAGTGAATAAAAAAGATCATTCTAGCCGCCTAGGACTTAGAAAAATCGTTTCTCAAAGAAAAGGCTTACTCACTTATTTGCGCCGCACAAACTTCAAAAGTTATGCAAATGTGATTGAAAAGCTAGGATTAAAAGATAGGGGTTAATCTCCTATCGCTTCTTTTACACTTCTCCTTTAAATTTTCCTCTTTATTTTTAATTTTGTTTTAGATTGCAGAATCCTTAGCATGTCAATGTTGCACTTGTAATTTCGCATTGCTTTGCGCCCTCGTAAGATGGCAAAGCGGACGAAGCAATCTATAATTCCCGCTTGTCATTGCGAGGAGCGAAGCAACAAAGCAATCCATAATCTATAATCTCGCTATTTTAGAATCCACTTTGTGCGTGATTATGGATTTGCAAGTGCGGGTGGGTTACTCACACAACACGCTGCGAGATTCTAAGTAATTTCTTGCAATAACAAAGGGTTTTGCCTCGCAATAAATGCGAAATGTGGAATCCCAAGATTGCAATAATGCAAAGACAATTCCGCGAAGTTTTGCCAATGCTTTTAAGCTAACTTAGCTTATAATAAAGCTTTTTTAGGATTCTTGACTTAAAGGCTAGATTTGAATGCGATGATTAAAAACCTAATGGAATCTTGGAATCTTTGCGAAGAGGATTTGGAGATTTATTTGCAAAGTGCTTATACTAAGACTTTTCCGAAGAATTACAAGATTTTCAGCAGTGCGCAAGAATGTCGTGGGCTGGTTTTAATCTTAAATGGTGCGTTGCGCAGTTTCATCGTCTCTCCTAATAACAAAGAAGTGAATCTTTTTATCCTAAAAAGCGGGGAGTTTTGCATTCTTTCTGCTTCGTGTTTGTTTAAAAATCTCTCGTTTGAGATTCATTTGGAGTTTATGGAAACTTCTAGCGTGTGGATTCTGCCTAGCAAGACTTTTCAGGCTTTAAGCTTAAAATACCCAATCGCTAAGCAATTCCAAATGGATTTAATTAGTGAGCGTTTAAGTCGCGTTGTTTCTTCTTTGAACTCCCTTGCTTTTGATTCTTTAGAGAGTAGAATCCTAGAGTTTTTGCGCGATTCCTTAGAGCGGAATCCTAAAAACTTCCAAACGCTTTATATCACACACGAGGAAATTGCCAATGCTTTAGGAAGTGCGCGAGAGTCTATTTCAAGGGCATTAAAGAATCTTGAAAAACAAGGCAAACTTAAGCTAAAACGCGGAATGATTGAGCTTATCTCTTAACTAAATCATAGGCGCGTTAGCCAATAAGGGATGTTTTGCTTCTCTTGCGCGACGCTTGTGCTTTCTCCATGTCCGGGGAGAATTTGTAGGTTTTCTTGTCTTTGCATAAACTCTTCCAAACTCGCTTTCATCGCCGCATTAGAAGAATAAGGAAAATCACTGCGCCCAATGGAGCGATAAAAGATAAAATCCCCGCTAAACATTACCCTTTGTTTAGAAAGAGACGAAATGTCTTTTGGGGATTCCGCATTTTGCGCTGGGCTAGAATCTGCGCCTTGGTGTTTGGATTCTACGACAATCACGCTACAACCGGGTGTGTGTCCGGGATAGCAAATAAATTCCACTACAAAATTCCCTAGTTCATAAGTGTTTTGTCTGCCTAGATTGTGAGTGTCGGAAGTTTTTGGGCTTAGGGCGTCGTCGGATTTTGTTTGTGCGCCTACGAGGATATTAGGAGTAGAGATTGGCAAACCTAGTTCAAAGCAATCTTGCATCAGCATAAAAGCATCTTCTAAGGGGCATAACAAAGGAATCCCGACAAAGTGTTGTGTGAGTTCTGCATTGCTCCAAATATGGTCAAAATGCCCGTGCGTATTCAGAATCGCTAGAGGCTTTGCGCCTTTAAGTGTTTCTATCACCCAATCACTCGCCCCGATTCCTGCGTCTATAATCAAAGCTTCGTTGGTGCGTTTATCTAGTGTGAGATAGCAGTTTGTTTGGTATTCTCCAAAGGCTTTACGCAAAACCTTAAAAGAATCGTTTTCAAAAACTATGAATTTTTCTTGCATTAAATTTCCTTATTTTTTCAAAAAGTCTTAGAAATCTTAACGCAAAATTGCTAAAATAATACAAAAAAGGCACACTCCAATGAAACAAAATCCAATGTCGCCTAATGCGCGATTCTATCAGGCTACTCCAGACTTCCGAAATGCCTTTGGGCGTGATAGAGATAGGATTATTCATAGCTCGTATTTTAGACGCTTAGAATATAAAACGCAAGTTTTCATCAATCATAGCGGGGATTATTTCCGCACACGACTAACGCATTCTTTAGAGGTAAGCCAAATTGCGCGCACATTGGCTAAAAATTTGGGCTTAGATGAGAATCTCGCCGAAGCAATTGCTCTTGCGCACGATTTGGGGCATACGCCCTTTGGACACGCAGGAGGAGATGAGCTAGATAGGATTCTGCGCGAAAATGACTCCTGTGGGTTTGACCATAATTTCCAATCTTTTCGCGTGGTAACAAGGCTTGAAAAGCGTTACAAAGAATTTGACGGGCTGAATCTTACTTTTGCGACTTTGGAGGGGATTTTGAAGCATTCTTATCCTTATGAGAAGCCATTTTTGGGCGAAACTTTGAAGGATTTGTTTGCTTTGCAATTCCACCCGAGCCTTGAAGCAATGATTGTGGATTTATCCGATGAGATTGCTTATATCAGCGCGGATATTGACGATGGTATCAAGTATTGTTTGATTGATTTTAGAGATTTGCGTGAGAGTGAGTTAGTCGCGGAGGCGATGGAGTTTGTAGAGAAAGAAGAGGGGGTAGAATGTGGGGATTCTATCTTCCGCCATCGTTTTACTTCGCGTTTGATTACGATGCTAGTTTATGATGTTTTGGAAAACAATCAGCCCTTTGTGCAGGATTTTCCCCAATGCTTTGTTTATCTTGCCAAAGAATCCTTGCCTATCGCGCATACTCCAATAATGCAGAAAAAAATTAAAATCCTTAAGAAAATCTTGTTTCAGAAACTCTACCGCCACGAAGAGATTTCTAAAAAAATGTTTATGGGCAAAGGCTGTGTGCGCAAACTCTACGAATGCTTCCGCAACGAACCTAATCTGCTTCCAAAAGATTTACAACAAAGAATCGCAAATGGCGAAAAAACTCATCGTGTTTGCGCGGATTATATCGCTTCTATGACAGACCGCTATGCGATTGCCCTCTATCACGAGCTGGGCTTCTAGCGGAATTTAAGCCTTTGGATTCTCTTTAGAATCCTTAGCTTCTTTTAGCAAGGTTTGCATGATAGAATCACTTGCAGAATCTGTTTGGATAGAGTTCGTGGTATTAGAGATTCCATAAGCGTTATAAGCTTGTCGTGTTTTTAAGTCTTGATTTTCTTTTTCTAGTTTGTCTCTTTGTTCTAAGACTTCAAAGAAAGTTTGGGAGGAATCAAAGTTGGAGGAAAGGGAAGCGAATAAATCATCGGGTTCAAGAAAAGCTATTTGCACTATTCCATCTGAATAATCTCTAAATGGCGATTCGTCTCCATTCCAACTAATGATTGCATTGCCTAATTGAAAAGATTTATTATCTGAAAATCCACTTTGATTTAGCAAATAAACTTGAGTTGTTTCTAAAGCGTTCGCAATTTTATCTTGCTGATTTTGGGGTAGCATTCCAAATTGATTTGCACAATAGAAAAAATTACTAATTGCGTCCTCTAACACAAAAGAAGCACTCATATATTTCGACATAATTTGATTGCAGAGAGCCTCTTGTGCATCTTGTTTGCAGTTTAGGTAGTGTTGGGTAGCACCCTCCCAATCTTTTGAGCTTGTTTTATTTGTTTTATAGACTGCTAAAAGGCTTTGAATCTCTAAACCATTTGGGTTTTCCTTAATCCCTTTTATCTTGCTGATTTTGGGGTAGCATTCCAAATTGATTTGCACAATAGAAAAAATTACTAATTGCGTCCTCTAACACAAAAGAAGCACTCATATATTTCGACATAATTTGATTGCAGAGAGCCTCTTGTGCATCTTGTTTGCAGTTTAGGTAGTGTTGGGTAGCACCCTCCCAATCTTTTGAGCTTGTTTTATTTGTTTTATAGACTGCTAAAAGGCTTTGAATCTCTAAACCATTTGGGTTTTCCTTAATCCCTTGAACTAAAATTTCGTCCATTTGAGTTAATAAATATTCAAGGCTTGTTTGAAAATCAGAATCGCTAGGAACTATTTTATTTGCACTTTGTTTTATTATTTTATCTTTATATTCTATGTGCTTAGCGACAAATGAATCACTGGTGATAAGGCTAAAATTAATTTCAAGAGGGCTATTTTCAGGATTTGTGAGTAATTCATTGATTTTTTGTCTAGCTTCCTCATCACTTAATTGTGCTGTTTGGGATTCTTGTGTGGCTAAATTTGCATTATTGGCATTTTCATTAATGTTTTTTGGTTTGTGATAGCATTATAATTGCTTGGATAAATGGAGTTAGAAAGATAAGAGGGTAACATTTGCCTATCCTTCAAAAGTTAAAATTACTTCAAGGATAAGCAAAATTTATTCCAAAATAATTTTAATTATTTGAAATATTTAATGTTTATCTTGTCTTGTTGAATCCAACTTCTTACCGAGCTATAATTCGTAATTCTCCCTTTTACATTGTTTTGAGGATTTATTGTTTGCACATCACTTGAATTATTTGCATTAATTTTTACAACTTTATCTGTGATTGTATTGTTTTGGAAATTGTAAGTTGTAGCAATTGCTGCATAATAATTAGAACCTAGATTAAAATATGCAGAATCTCCAGCTTCTAGTTCAACTTTGTAATATGCAGTATAATAAACATTTTGTCCCGAATTATTCACTACACCATATTGCTTTGTGATATTTTGTATGGCACAAGTTGTGGGAGGTTTTATTTATCTTGGAACATCTCAATATGGAACTAGATATTACTATATTGAAGTTCAAAAAGATGTTTATCAAGGATTATGCAATAATGGAAAATGACAAGGAAAAAATAGCTTTGGAGGGTGTTATAATGCTATTTTCTCTCTCAAACCATGGAGAAGCCTATGCCAAATCCAGTAAAAGTGAGCTTGGAGAATATGGAAAATACCTAGTTGGAATTCCAAATTCTTGGTTGGATAGCCCAATGATTGCCAAAGATTCTACATTTGAATAAATCAGCAAAGCAGTAGATAAAAATATGGTTGATTGGTTTTTGCAAGAAATGCTAAACATAGAAAAAGAGAACACAAAGAACAAAAAACACACCACAGATTATATAATACAAACTTTGCCAAAAGACGCAAAAGAAGATAAAAAGGGTGAAAGTTTATAAGGATTCTTGAATGAAAATTATTTTAGTTTTTTCTTTGGGTGTGGAATCTGTTTTGGCTTTAGCGCAAGTCATTGCAAGAAATTCATAATCAAAACATCGTGAGGCAAAAATACGAAGAATCTTGCGGTGCGGCGGCTTTGGCTTCGTTGTTGAATCTTTTTGGGGTTAGACAATATCAAGAGGAAGAGATTCTGCAGCAATTAAATCAAAAAACTGATATGCTAAGCTTCCAAGAGTTGCAAAGTGTAGCTACTGCCTTAGGATATGATACGAGGGGATTTAGGCTCACAAGGGAGATTTTAGCGCAAACTTCCTACCCCCTGCTTGTTAGGATAGAAAACGACCCGAGATTCCCTCATTTTGTCGTGATTGTGAATTTTCAAGGTGATTTTCTTAAAGTCTTTGACCCAAATTTCGGAGAATATATCAGCACAAAAAAGGAATTTTATTCTGCATGGGATAGGGATATGCATGGTGGTTATGCGCTAGTAGTGGCTGATAAGGCAAAGACAAAGCCCAAAATCCAGCCCCTAAGATTCCCAAATCCAAGATTTTTTGACTAAACGCACAGAGTGCAGAATCCTTAAATTAAGGCTTGTTTGATGAGGTGTTGCCATTTTTCTAGCACGACTTTTTTAGAAAAATGCGCGTGAATTTCTGCGGTGTTTTGCGCGTAGGAATTTCTAGCTGCTACTATTTTGACAAGTGCATTGGCTAAGGATTCCACCCTTGCTTCCCGACTTTCGTCCATTTTTACTAGGATTCCATTAGGCTTTTCGCTCGTGATAATCTCTTTGGGACCATAAGGACAATCAAAGCTCACCACAGGAGTGCCACACATTAGCGATTCTATAAGCACATTGCTTAGGGCTTCTTTATGACTTGCGAGGGCGAAAAACTCCGCATTTTCATAAAAAGGGCGCAAGGATTCTATTTTACCTAGAAATACGCACTTTAGCCCTTGTGCTTGGGATTGCAACGCTTCTTTTAGGATTCCATCTCCAGCAAGAAGCAGGGTGTATTGTGGGAATTGTGTGCTAAAGATTCTAAAAGCGTCCAAAAGCTCATCAAATCCTTTAGACTCAATCATTCTTCCCGCACTTAGAATGTAAGGTTTTTGGGAGTTGATAAACTCTAGCGTGGTTTGTGGAATCTGAACTTGGGGGATTTCCACAGGATTAGGCAAGACAAAAGCGTTTTTGATAGAGGAATAATGCCGCAAATCCTGTCTAGTAAGCGTGGTAACACAATATGCCAAAGGATAAACCAAACCCCGCAAAATGCGCCAAAACCTAGAATCTAACGCGGTAAAAATGCTATGTTCTGTTGCAATGCTTGGGATTCTAGCCATTTTGGAGGCAAGAATCGTTAGAATGTTGGTTTGGTGGATAAATCCGATACTTAAATCTACCTTTTCTCGCCTAAAGGCACCGCAGAGCTTGAATATTCGCACGAGATTACCCAAGATTCCTTTGTGCTTAGTTGTGATAGTTTGGATTTCCACTTTGGAATCTAGTGGATAGAATCTCTCTTCATCACTCCAAACAAAAAGCAAGATTCTATATTGGTGTGCTAACGCGTTGGCGAGGATACATGCCACGCGCTCCGCTCCGCCCATTCTAAGGGAGGAAATCACGAGTGCTAGGCTTTTGCGATTCTCTTTTGGCGGTGTTTGGGAGGATTCTTGCGTTTTTGGCATAGTTTTAAGCGTTGGCATTGTGGTTAAACTCTATGACGATTTCTTTGAGCTTCGCGATTCTTTGTGTGTAACTTTCACATTCAAGCAATTCTAAAATATCTGCATTTAGTTTGTTAATATCGTATTTTGTGGGGCGCGCAACTTGTATGGAGGGATATTTTGTTTTTTCTTCACTTTCGTCTAAAAGCAACTCCTCATAGAGTTTTTCTCCCGGACGCAATCCGCTAAATTCAATGGCAATTTCATTTTCCTTGCCATAAAGTCGTAGCATATTTTTCGCCAAATCCACGATTTTTACCGGTTCGCCCATATCCAAGATGAAAATCTCTCCCCCTCTAGCAATCGCACCTGCTTGAAGCACGAGGCGACAAGCTTCGGGAATCAGCATAAAATAGCGCGTGATTTCTGGGTGTGTAACCGTGATAGGACCGCCGCTTTCAATTTGCGCTTTGAATTTCGGCACGACAGAACCGCTACTTCCTAGCACATTGCCAAATCTCACAGCGACAATTTCGCTTCTCTTGGATTCTACATTTTGTGCGTATAATTCCACGATTCGCTTTGTCGCGCCCATTACATTTGTCGGACGCACAGCTTTATCGGTAGAAATGACGACGACTTTTGGCACATTTGCGGCAATCGCACCATCTAGCACATTTTTGCTTCCGATGATGTTGTTTTCAATCGCGCTCTTTTGGTTGTATTCGCACAATGGCACATGCTTATAAGCGGCTGCATGGACGACAATATCGGGTTTTTCTTCTAAAATAAGTGTGTCGAGGCGTTCTTTTTCTAAAATACTTAGCAAACAAGGACGAAATGAAGTGCTTAGATTCCCTATTTTTCGCATAATGTTTTGGTTTAATTCCTCTAAAATATAATAGAGATTAAACTCGCTATGTTCTACTAGCACAATGCGCTTCGCGCCAAATTCTACGCATTGGCGCACGATTTCGCTTCCGATACTTCCACCTGCACCTGTGATAAGAACCTTTTTGTCTTTTAGAAATTTCCCGATGACTTCTGTGTCTAAATCCTTGCTTGGGCGCGAGAGCAAGTCTTCAATAGAGATATTTTTAAGCGGAAGTTTCGGATTCTTTTGCGCGTCGTCTTTAAGTAAGTTAGCGATTTTAATCTCTTCTATACCAAGCTGTGTAAGTTCGTTGAAGATTCCTTCAAGAGGCGGTTTAGCAAAGGTTCTAGTGAGGATTGCGGATTTGATTTTGTGTTTGGAGATGAGTTCTTTAAGCGCGGATTTAGGGTAGATTTTGAGGTTTGAAATATAATTGCCAATGGTTTTTTCATCTTCTTCAATGATTGCAAGGGGATAGAATGGAATCTCGCTATTTAAAGCGGCTTTAATCAAGGTCGCACTTTGGGTGTTCGCACCAAAAATCAAGGTAGGTTTAGGCGAGTTTTTAGGCGAGTTTTCTAAATAAATGCGCTTAGAGATACGAATCGCACCGATGAAAATGCTAGAAATCACGAAATCAATCCCAATCACGCTTAAAGGAAAATCGCCAAAGAATCCGACAAGTGCGAGAGTGCAGAAGATTCCATAAGCTAAAATATGGGCATAAAAGATTTTGAGTGCTTCTAATAAGCCAAAGAATCGCCAAGGCACGAGGTAGATTTTAAAAACGCTTAGACTAAAGATTTTTAGCACAATCAAGGCGCAAAAAACAAGCACGACAGAGCGACTAAACTCCAAAGGTACTTGAAAGCTAAAGCGCAAATCATAAGAAAGAATCAGCGTAAAATAAGAAACCAACAAATCAATGCCAACAAAGAAAATAATGCGCTTGGCATTGCTTGGGCGAAATAGGGTGGATTGTAACACTAGAGCGACTTTAGGAAGTTTTGAACGAGATTTGCGATTCTATCAATATCACGCTTTTGCAATGCGCCGCCACTTGGCAAACAGATTCCGCTTTCAAAAAGTTGCTGACTTGTGCCATCGCTAAAATGCAAAGAATCACGAAAGATTGGTTGCAAGTGCATAGGCTTCCATAAGGGGCGCGATTCTATTTCTTCTTTGGCAAGGGATTCTACGAGTTTAAGCGGGTTTGCCTTGGGGTTTAAAAAGCGCAAAGTGCTAAGCCAACGATTCCCTCTTGAGTTTGGAATCTCTGGCATAAATTCTATGTTTTGGGATTCCACTTCGTTTTGCAAGGCTTCCTCATACCAAGAAAAAATTTCGCGTCTTTTAGCGACTTTTGCTTCAATTTGTTCTAATTGTCCTACGCCAATGGCTGCGCAAATATTGCTTAAGCGGTAGTTGTAGCCATAGTCTAAATGCTCATAAAAAGGCAGATTTTCTCGCGCTTGAGTAGAATAATAACGCGCTTTTTCTATGTTTTTTTGAGATTTGCCAAGTAGCATTCCTCCGCCGCTTGTCGTGATGATTTTGTTGCCATTAAAGGATAAAACGCCATATTCTCCGAAAGTCCCGCTGTGTTTGCCATCATAAAATGCGCCTAGCGATTCTGCGGCATCTTCAATCAGTAAGATTCCATATTGTGCGCAAATCTCCGCAATCTCTGCGATTTTGGCGCATTGCCCATAAAGATGTGTAACGATTAAGGCTTTGGGCTTTTTAGGCATAGATTCTATGGCTTGGACGAGTAGTTTGGGGCTAAGATTCCAAGAAGTAAAATCGCTATCAATGAAAATTGGAATCGCGCCTTGATAAAGAATCGCGTTAATAGAGCCAATAAAGGTAAAACTACTTGCAAGCACGAAATCCCCCTGTGCGATTCCGCTCACGCGCAACGCCAAATGCAAAGCGGCTGTGCCAGAGTTTAAAGCCAAAGCGTTAGGAGAATGCGTGTAGGATTTCATCTCTTCTTCTAAACGATTGACAAACGCTCCCAGCGGGGCGATATAATTGCTTTGGAAAGCTTCATTGACATATTGTTGTTCTTTGCCACTTAGTTCTGGAGGAGATAAAAAAATCTTAAAGCCCATAAATCATTCCTTAGTTTAGAATCTTTTTCGCGGGGTTGCCCACGACTTTTTGGCGGGATTGAATCTCTCCAATCACGACACTTCCTGCTCCAATGACGCAATAATCGCCGATTTGTTTGCCTTCAATTACTACACTACTTGCCCCGATGTGTGTGCAGATTCCGACACACACCCCGCCACAAAGTGTTGCATTAGGCGCGATATGAGAAAAATCGCCGATTTTGCAATCGTGTTCTATAACGCTTCCGCTATTGATGATTGCGCCAATGCCAATTTGCGCGCGCGCATTAATCACTGCATTAGGCATAATCACCGCTCCATCAGAGATTTTAGCTGATTTTGAGATGATAGCACTTTTATGAGCAACAAAAGGCAAACGAAATCCATTTTGGGCAAAAAATTCATAAAGCTTTTGGCGCACATAATCATCACCAATCGCTAGGATAATGCTAAATTCCCTTGCGTCTGCGAGTTTCAGAAATTCCTCTCTTGAAATTGCCCCGATTTTATTGAGGGTTTTGCCTTTGGGATTATCATCTATTAGAATCTTGAAGTTAAGGTTTTGGGATTCCAAAATATCCGCGACAACAGCTCCATGACCACCCGCGCCAAAGATTGCTAGTTTTTCCATTCTCACGCTTTTAACTTACCTTTCCAACTTGCCTTTTTAGAGGTTTAAAATCCTTTGGGATTTTATCCAAAATTTCATCTTTTGGTGCGTTTTTGTTGAAATTTTTGGCTTAAGATTTTAAAACAATCTTTCCTTTTTGCGTGTTTAGGATTCCTTGCGCTTTGAGTTCCCGAATCACGCGGGAGAGCGATTCGGCACTCGTGTTGAGTTGCTGTGCGATTTGTCGTTGGGTGAGGTTTGGAAGTTGGGCAAGATTGGCTTGTAAAAACTGCATCAAGCGTTCTTTTAATCCTAAGGAATTTTGGGTAATGCGCGATTCTAGGGTTTTGATTTTATCGCAAAGTGAGGCAATGAGTTGGAAGCAAAAAGTCGGATTTTCTGTGCATTGTTTTTGTAGGGTTGCAAGGTTGATTTCTAAAATCTCGCATTCTTCCTCACAGGCTGCATTCGCGGGAAAGGGTTGATTAAGGAAACTTGGCATTTCGGCGATAAAGTTGGGCGCGATGATTTGGTGCAAAACCTGTTCTTTTGGTGTTCTTTTGGTGCTTTTATTCCTTGATTTTGTGGCTTCTTCTAGGGTTTTGTAGATTCTGACTTTGCCACTTAAAAGCACAAAAAGTTGTTTTGGATTCTCTCCTTCAAAAAATAGGATTTCATTTTTTTGGTAGAAGCGTTTGTAGCCCAAAGGAAATAATGTCTTGAGATAATCTTGCATTTGGAATCCCTTATAATATGAAGTGTTGCTGTTGGGGTATTTTAACAAAAGGATTAACGATTATCAACTTTTTTAAGAAAAAATTTAAGCAGTATTATAAAAATCAATGAATCTTTGGTTTTTTAAAAAAGGAAAATTTTTTTAATCTCCTTGTTTTTGGTAGTGCGTAGATTGTGTTTAAGAATCCTGCGGAGATGATTTTGGCTTTTGTTACTTATTGTAACAACCATAGCAAAGAGTTGCGAATCCTTAGAGGGATTTGTCTTGCTTTTGGGCTTTGGGTGTTTGATTAGGCTTGTCATAAGGGATTAAAAGCGGACAAAAGAGTTTTAGCTGTAAATAATTTCTTTAGCGGATTGGTTGTATAATTCCACCTTTACAAATAGATTAAATGGGAATTATACAAATGTCAAAGGCTATCAAAATCAGCAAAATCGGAATCTTAACGCTTTGTGCTATCATTAGTAATGGTTGTTATCAAAACTCTTGCGGAATCTCCTCATCTTATTGGGACGAAAAGACTTATTATTATGATGGGCAGGGAAATTATCGCGAGAAATGTCCAGATAATATTATTTACAAAGAAAAAGCCTTGCAACAACAAGAGCAAGATGCTTTGGAATCTTTTTAGATTCTAAATTTATGGAATCTTAAAAACTCCTATGAAGTTAGAGAATCTTCAAGAATGCCTAGCACAAAAACGAAATGAGCGCAAACGCGCTCTGGGTTTTAAGAATATCGCGCCATTTCTTGCGCAGATAGAGCGATTAAATGCGATTCCAACGACTGAATTAGAGGGCGCGAGTATTGAATATCAGGATTCTATCACGCTTTTGCTTCCAAACCTTAGCGCGGAATCTTTTGCTATTGTTTGTGAGGTTGCTAAAGCCTTGATTCCTTGGCGCAAAGGACCTTTTAAGATTCATTCTTTAGAGATTCAAAGCGAATGGAATAGCGCGATTAAATACAATTTGCTTGAGCCTTATTTGGATTTGCAAGGGAAAATTGTGGGAGATATAGGGTGTAATAATGGCTATTATATGCTCCGCGCTTTGGCGAAGAATCCTGCGAAAATCATCGGGTTTGACCCTATGCCATTGTGTTTTTTGCAATACCAATTTTTGCAATTTTTCGCGCAAGAGAATCGTTTGGAGTTTGAATTGCTCGGCATTGAAGAGCTGTTGTATTTTGAAAAGAGATTTGATGTTTTGCTTTGTTTGGGTGTGCTATATCATCGCAAAAGTCCGCTTGATGCAATAAAACTTGTTTATAACGCGCTAAAAAGTGGCGGAGAAGCGGTGTTTGATAGCTTGATTATAGAGGGAGAAGACGCAATTGCGCTTTGTCCGCAAGGAAGCTACGCGAAAATGCCTAATGTTTATTTTATCCCAACGCTCAATACCTTTAAATCGTGGCTTAGTCGGTGCGGATTTAAAGAGATTGTGCATATCGCCACGCTAAAAACTGCGTTTGAAGAGCAACGCAAAACGCAATGGAGTAGCGGGGAATCCTTACAGGATTTTTTAAGCCCCAATGGCGAACGAACCCTTGAAGGTTATCCCGCCCCTAGACGCGCGTATCTAAAGGCGAAAAAAGCTTAAATTGCACTTGGATTCTAAGCACAAAGACGCCAAAAGGATAATGCAATGATTTTTAGTGTTTGGGATTTGGATTGCCTTGAAATTTCTCCATAGTTGGGCTTGTTTTAGAATGAATATCTTTGCGTTTTAGAACCTTGTAAAAAGTCTTCCATAAAATCTTGCAATCAAGCCAAAATCCGATATGATTGACATACCACACATCAAGTGCAAATTTTTCTTCCCAAGAAATCGCATTGCGTCCATTGACTTGCGCCCAACCTGTGATTCCGGGTTTGACTTCGTGGCGACGCGCTTGTTCTTTAGAATACAAAGGCAAATACTCCACCAATAGCGGACGCGGACCTACGAAGCTCATCTCGCCTTTTAGGATATTAAAGAGTTGGGGCAACTCATCTAAACTGCTTTTGCGAATCAACTTCCCAAAGCCCTCTAGTCGCTGTTCATCGGGCAATAACTCTCCCTTTTTGTCGCGTTTGTCGTTCATCGTGCGGAATTTATAGATTTTGAAAATCTTGCCCTCTTTGCCCGGTCGTTCTTGTGTAAAAAGCACAGGTGAGCCTAATTTGGTGCGTATTAATAAAGCTGTGAAGAAAAGAATCGGTGAGAAAAGAATCACCAAAAGGAATGCGAGTGAGAAATCTAGTAAGGGTTTTATGCGATTTTGATAAAACTTGTTTGCTGTGGTAGGTTTGGAATCCAAAGCCAAATGGTAGAGGGATAAATAGCTTTGCACAATGGAATCTGTGCCAAATTGTGCGCAAATCTTCTCGCGGCTTGCTTGTCCAAAATGCTTCCTTAAGTCTCTATCTTCGCTTAATTGTGCGATTCTTTGGGCTAGTTCTTGCGCATTTCCAATTTCAACTAAGAATCCGTTTTTGCCATTTTCTACGACTTCGCGACAGCCGATTGCATTTGTTGTAACGATAGGTTTGCCCATACTTCCAGCCTCTAAAAGTGTGCGCGGAATCCCCTCACGGAAGCTTGGCAAAACAAAAATATCACAAGCCCCAACGAGTTCGCGTATATCGTGGCGCACACCCAAATAAACCACGGCTTTAGAACCTCTTAAAAACTCCAAGCTCACAGGTGCGATATTGCCCAAATCCACCCCGCCAACATATAAAAAAACGAGATTTGGGTGAGTGCGGGAGAGAATCTCTGCGGCTTGGTAGTATTCTCTAACGCCTTTATGGACAATCGCGCGTGCAATCATTAGCACGATGATAGAATTGCTTGAAAGGGGGTGGGGGAGTTGTTGGCTTAAACTTTGTCGCACTGCTTGGCGGGATTCCTCCTTCAAAGGAGCAAAGGAGTGCGTATCAATGCCTGAACCCTTAATCAGCACAGCTTTTTCTCGGCTTAAGATTCCTTTTTGCACATAAAATTCCAAATCGTCATTGTTTTGAAAAAGCACTTTTGTAGCGATGCGAAAAGCGATGCGGTTAAGGGATTCTATCACAAAGCGCAAACAACGGGTTTTAAAGGTTTCTTCAATGTAAAAACTTCCTAATCCTGTAAGGCTATTAATCACACAATCTATCCCTGCAAAAAAAGCCGCAAATGAGCCATAAATGTTAGGTTTGAGCATAAAAGTATGCACAATATCGGGCTTTTCTCTTTGTAAGATTTTCGTAATCTCTTGGATTGTCTTGAAAGCTCCCAAAGGATTCAAACTTCCTCTGTTGATGGAATAATCTATCGCTAAGATTCCAAGCGGTGCAAATTTGTTAAAATCCTTTCCTTTTGGGATTAGCGCAATCACTTCGTGTCCTTTGGCTTGAAGTGCTAACATAATGGGCAAACGAAAAAGATAGAGATTAGAATCTGTATGGGAGAGAAATAAAACTTTCATTTTTAGCCTTTTTAGATTACAAAAATTTCTTAGAATTATAGCACCAATAAAGACAACAGATTGCCTTACGATATGCTATAATTTGCCATTTTTAAGGAGAGTGCATGGACGAGGATTTTATCAAGCCCGAAGAAGAGGATTTTTTAAACAAACCAGACGCTGATGCAGTCTTGCAAAAAGCGTGTTTAAATATTGATTTAAACAATGGCACAATCAAAGAGCAAAAATATGGAAAGTCTGCGGTTTTGCTAGAAACTTCAAGCAAAATGGTAGTGGATAAAAATGGCTTGATTCACTCGGGGAATCTGTTTTCAAGTGCCGCGTATGCTGCGCTTTTGGCGGTGAATAATCCTAATGGAATCGTAATTGGCGCGGAAGTGAAGTTTTTAGCTCCGATTGAATTGGGCAACGAAGTGCTATTTCGCGCAGAAACTCTGCAAGAAGATACCAAAAAGCGCGAAGTCAAAGTAGAGGGATTCGTGCTTGATATTAAGATTTTTGATGCGATGTTTTATATCGCAGTTTTTGACAAGCATGTTTTAAGTCTGCATATTACAAAAGAAATGGAAAAGAAAATGGGCTAATTATGATAGTTTGGATTCTGCATTGCCAAAGCAATCTGCAATATTAACTTTAAGAAAATGTGCAATGGAATCGCAAACTAGCGTAATTATGCCTTAATAGCCTGTAAAATCTCACTTAAAATATCAATGGCTTTTGACTTTTCCGCTTCAAAGATATGTTGGGGCTTTGGACCCCAATTTCCCAATTCATCTAAATATCCGCCATTGTTTGAAAGTCTTTCTAGTGTGCTAATTGACTTCTCTAAAATATTTTCAAATTTTGTAGAATCCGTCTCATTAAACCATTGTTGCATAATATTATATCCATTATCCGTAGTGCCATAAAGCCTTTCTGATTCTAGTGCCGCTGCTTGTGCAAAGCCTACAATAATCATAAAAGTGGCTTTTGCATCAGAAATATCCCATTCAAGAATATCCCATAATCGTTGTGGTGATTCCTCTTGTGTTTCTTGCGTGTCTTGAATCTCATTTGCGTGATTGCTTTGCAAAGATAAAAGCATATCAAACGAAGTTGTGCTATTTTGACTTTTTTCTGTTGCGCTTTTATACGCATGGATTCCATGTGTAAATGAATTTGTGCTAACTTGCATATTCTTGTAATTTTTTCTTTATCCTCTGTGGTGTAGTTCTCTGCGCTAAAGGCGATTCCACAACTCAAAATACTCGCGAGTGCAAAACTAAAGATTCTTTTTGTAATTTTTAATTCCTTAAAAATTAAGATATGTAAAATTTTAAGCAAAAAGTATTCCTAAATCTAAATATTTATGGCAATGGAATCCTCACAATAATATACGGATTTGCTAGAAGCCTAAGATTCTTAACGCAAATGTTGCTATAATAACCCCCTAAATGATTTAGATTTGTTGCGATTCCATACAGCCATATTCTCGCGACAATCAGACAAAATACAAAAGGATAACAATGCGAGTGGATTTGCATAACCACACAAGCCTTTGCAAACACGCAACAGGCACAATGGAAGAGTATGTTTTAAAGGCAATCCAAGAGGGGATTGATGTTTTTGGATTCTCTTGCCATAATCCGATGAATTTTGATAAAGATTACCGAATGAGCTTTGAAGAATTGCCCTTGTATCTGAATGAAATTGCACGACTTAAAGAAAAATATGCGGGGCAAATTGAGATTCTTAGTGCGTTAGAGATTGATTATTTGCCCCCATTTATGGAAGAGAAGTTGCTAGAATTGCCGCTAGATTATAGAATCGGAGCGGTGCATTTTTTGGGAGATTGGGGGTTTGATAATCCGGAATTTATCCGTGAATATGCCAAACGCGATATTAATGATTGTTGGAGTGAGTATTTCAAAGCCACAGAGGCATTGGCAAATAGCGGGAAGTTTGATATTTTGGCGCATATGGATTTGATGAAAATTTTTAATTATCGCCCGACAAAAGACTTGCGCCTTGAAATAGAATCCACGCTTAAAGCAGTAAAAAAAGCGAATATGTGTGTGGAGTTGAATGCTGCGGGATTCCGCAAAGAAGTAGGGGAACAATATCCGAGTGTGGAGATTTTGCAAATGGCGTATGCGTTGGAGATTCCAATCAGCTTTGGAAGCGACGCACACGCGGTGGAGCAAATCAACTTTAAGCGTTTGGAGCTAGAATCTATCGCAAAATCCATAGGCTATACGAAATGCGCAGTATATCGCCAAAGAGAGCGTGAATTGGTGGAATTTTAGTGTTGATTCTTAAAGAATCTCAATAAAAATTAAGTAAAATTGCGCTAAATTCTCATCTCTTTTTACTTTATAATAATGCTTTTGAGTTTGGGAGCTTTTGGAGGGTATATGTCGCTGGTGGGCATCGTGGGCTTCAAACCCATTTGAGCGGATAGGTGTCTATTTGCTGGGGAGTTCGATTCTCTCACCCTCTCGCCACTTTTAAGATATTTTTAAGGAATTACTATCAAAACAAATTTTTTAAAAACTCTAACGGAATATTTTACAAAGAAAAAAATCTCTTACAAAATGCAGAGTGTCTCTGCGTTGCTAATATTTGGAATCTTGACGATTTTAGGGACTTTGGAGACTTTTTCGTTTTTAAACCCTTTGAGCAAAGCCCAATTTTGGCTTTTTGGCTATGTGGGTTATGTTTGGCTGTTTGTTGTGGCATTTTTGGCTTATCGTTCTGCGGGTTTACCTAATTTCAAAGAAAGTCGGTTTTTAGAAAAAACGCTTGGTGCTGTTATCGGCGTTTTTGCTTTGCTTGTTTTGCAGGGATTGTTTTTTGAACACGCGGGAATTTTAGGTGTTGCATTTAATAGTGTGCTTGCGCCCATCATCACGCCTTTAGGTGTTTTTGTCTTGGATTTGGCTTGTTTTGGGTTTAGTGTGATTCTATATAGCGGAAAATCCCCCAAAGAATTAGCCAAAATGCTTGTTAAAGACTTAAGAGAGGATTTGCAGCAAAGCAAGATTCCGCAAGAAAAAATCACAAAACACAAGCAAAGTATTAAAAATTTCGCCCTAAGATTAAAAGCTTTTTTCACGCCACCAAGCAAACAGGATTCTAAAAACTATCAAGAATTCGCACAAGGAGAAATGCCACAAAACACTATCCAAGAATCCCACGCGCATAAATCCTCCATTTTGCCTTTTGCAAAAACCCCAAATGCTCCACGCGCATTGACTTTGGAAGAGTTGATTGAGCAAAGCAAGAATAATCCACCACCTAATCCATTTGGCTTTAACCTTAAAGAAGCAGAGGAAAATGCACAAGAAGATTCTTTGGAAGAAGATTTTGCCGAAGAATCAGCCAATGAGACTTTTGGAGACTTTAATTCCCAAGAGCCTTTTGAAAAAGAAATTGATGAACTAAGACAAGAAGCCGAATTGCCAATGCGAGAAGACAATCCGCTTGAAAATCATTTCAAAGAATCAGAAAATATCCCGCAAATCCGCATTGTTAGCCCACAAGAAGCAAAGCAACAAGGCTTTGATGTCGCGCAATTTCAGCAGGAATCTATCGCAAGTTTGGAGAGTTTCAAACTCTTTGAACAAAATTATTCATATCCCGATGAAGAGCCAAAAGAAGAGGTGATTCGGCTTATCAAAAAAGAAGAATTAAGCACGGATAGGATTGCGCAAAACGACTTTTCTAATGAGTTTAAAACACAACCCCAAGATTCTTATGTAAATCAAGAGATTCCACAAGATTTACGAAACTCGCAGGATTCCACCGCACAAACTCCAAAACCTAAGCCCATCAAGGCTTATCCTAAGAATCTTTACGCCGCCACGCCCTTTAGTGCGTATTATGATAAAAAACCTGTTGGCACACAGGATTGCCTCGTGCAAGAAAATGCGACAAATGGGGATTATGCTCACGATTTGCCCAAATCCAAAGAATCGCGAGTTTCCGAGCCAAGCACGATTTTTTACTATGGCAATCTAAAAAGCACACGCCCAATTCAAGCGCAAGAAATGCAACAGATTGCACAAGCAAGATTGCAAACCAACGAAAGCCCAAAAGAAGCTTTAAATGAGATTCCAAACCCAACGCAAGAAGGAATCCCAAGTGATGGGGGGTTGCCACAAGAAGAGGCGCAAGAAGAGGTTAAAATAGCTGAAACGATTGAAGCAATTGAAACAACAAGTGAAAGCCTAAATGAAAATGCAGAATCCAATGAGGATTTCAGTGTAAATGAAAATGCAATTCCTAAAGAGAATCTTAATGAAAACCTTAATGACAATCCAAACTCCAATGAGAATCCCAATCCGATTCCACAAGAAAATGTAAATGAGATTCCACCTCAAGCAGATTCTCCAACGCTCAACCATATTATCCGACAAGTGATTCAAGAGTTTATGGAATCCCAACCCAAGCAATCTTCTTTGGATTCTAAAGAAAGTGAGAGTTGGGAAGAGGAAAAGGATAAAGCGCAAAAAGAGCCACCAAAAGAAGCGCAAAACTCTAATACTTACGAATCTCTAATGCAGAATCCAAGCTTTTTAAATTCTACAAAGGCGACCGAGATTAACGAAGCGGAAATCCCCTATATTCAGCCTTTTGTGGCGAATAATATTCCTAATTATGGATATATGCCAACGCCACAAAGCATTCCGCAAGAAAAAATGTCAACTTCTGAAGTGATTAGTTTGTTTGACAATGCCACAAAAGCTCAAAAAGTGCCAAATAGTGTGCAAAATGTAGAATCCCAAACTTTAGAGGATTCCGCATTTAAAAACTTAGAAACAAAAGAAGACAACTTAAATTTAGCCAACGAATCTGCCCTTATTGCTTCTGCGTCTTCAAATGCGGAATCTTTAAGCCATTCTGCACAAACTGAACCACAAAACGCGGAATCTCAAAGTGCAGAATCTAAAGAATTTGTCCTGCCCAAACTAGAGTTTTTGCAAGCCCCAAAAGAAGAGCGCGTAGAGATTGATGAGGGGGAGATTGACCGCAAAATCAACGATTTGCTAAGCAAACTTAGAATGTTTAAGATTGAAGGCGATATTGTGCGCACTTATTCAGGACCTATTGTAACGACTTTTGAATTTCGCCCAAGTCCTAATGTCAAAGTCTCTAGGATTCTGACTTTGCAAGATGATTTGGCGATGGCATTACGCGCGAAAACGATTCGGATTCAAGCTCCCGTGCCGGGCAAAGATGTCGTAGGGATAGAGATTCCAAACAACCAAATTGAAACGATTTATTTGCGAGAAATTTTAGAGAATGAATCGTTTGTGAATTCCACTTCGCCTTTGACTTTAGCACTTGGCAAGGACATCGTGGGAAATCCTTTTGTAACAGATTTGAAAAAGCTCCCGCATTTGCTGATTGCTGGGACGACGGGAAGCGGTAAGAGCGTGGGGATTAATGCAATGATTCTTTCTTTGCTGTATAAAAATTCCCCCAAACAGCTTAAGCTGATTATGATTGACCCTAAAATGTTGGAATTTAGTATTTATAATGAAATTCCGCATTTGCTAACACCGGTAATCACGCAACCCAAAAAGGCAATCATTGCGCTTGATAACACGGTTAAAGAAATGGAACGAAGATATGCGCTGATGAGTGAAGCAAGGATTAAAAACATTGAAGGTTATAATCAAAAAGCCGAAATTGAAGGCTTTGAACCTTTCCCTTATATCGTGGTAATCATTGATGAATTGGCAGATTTGATGATGAGCGGAGGCAAGGAAGCGGAAGTCTCTATCTCGCGTCTTGCGCAAATGGCGCGTGCGAGTGGAATCCATCTCATCGTAGCGACACAGCGTCCAAGCGTAGATGTCGTAACAGGGCTGATTAAGGCGAATCTGCCCTCACGCATTAGCTACAAAGTCGGGCAAAAAATTGATTCTAAGGTTATTTTGGATAGTTTTGGCGCAGAATCTTTGCTGGGTCGTGGGGATATGCTTTTCACTCCACCCGGAGGCGGAATCGTGCGCTTACACGCTCCTTGGAGCACAGAAAATGAGATTGAAAAGATTGTGGAGTTTATCAAGTCTCAATGTCCGCCACAATACGATGAAAGCTTTATGCCTAATGAAGATGAGGTTTTGGGTTTGCGCGTAGAGGGGGAAACCGATGAGCTTTATGAGGAAGCCAAACGCATTATCTTAAATGATGGCAAAACCTCCATTAGCTATATCCAGCGAAGACTTGGGATTGGGTATAATAAGGCAGCAAATATTATTGAACAAATGCAAGCGCGTGGATTCTTAAGTGAGCCAAATTCTAAAGGAGTGCGTGAAATTTTGGGTGATTAATCCTTGATAAAATTTTGCCTTTGTAAGGTTAAAGTTTAAGATAAGTTTTGATAGAATAAGCCCCATACAATGTTAAATTAAATTTTGGAGCATACAAAGAATGAACTCAAGTCTGAAAGTTAAAAGTATTAATAGTGCAAATGCGGTTGCAGAGGCTGTTATTCCTACGGATACACTGAATCAAAAGTTGGACAAAGTAACCAAAGCTGCAAGTAAAAATGTCAAAATTGACGGATTCCGCAAAGGGCATGTTCCTGCGAGTGCAATCAAACAACGCTATGGCAAACAGCTAGAAGAAGACGCACAAAGAGAATGTGTGCAAGAACTCTTGCAAGAGATTCTAAAAGAGCTTAAAGTAGAAGCACAAGCACTCATCGGCGACCCACGCATTACGAAGTTTGACAAAAAAGACAATGGGATTGAAGTGGAGATTGAATTGAGCTTGACTCCTAATGTTCCTTTGGATAGAGTAGAAGAATGCGTCCCAGAAGTGAAGATTCCGGAAGTTACAGAGGAAGACATCACAAAAAGACTTGAAGATATAGCAAGTGCAAGAGCTCCTCTTGTAGGTATTGAAGATGGCAGACGCAAACTAAAAGACGGAGAATATGCGAAAATCAACTTTGAAGGGTTTATTGATGGTGAGCCTTTTGAAGGAGGAAAAGCGGAGAATTATTTGTTGCAAATCGGCAGCAAATCTTTCATTGAAGGTTTTGAAGAGCAGCTCATTGGTATGAAAAAAGCAGAGGAAAAAGAAATCAATGTAACTTTCCCAGAGAATTACCAAGCAGCGCATTTAGCAGGGAAACCCGCCGTTTTTAAAGTCAAGTTGTTAGAGATTCAAACAAAAGGAAAGATTGAAATTGACGATAACTTCGCCAAGACGCTTTTGCCAGAAGAGAAAGATGCGAGCGTTGAAACGCTAAAAGAAAAAATCAAACAACAACTCCAAAACGAGAAAAAACACGAGATTTATAACAATCAGCTAAAAGAGATTTTGATTGAAAATCTTAACAAAAATATCACATTTGATTTGCCGGATTCTATCGTGCGCCAAGAAATGGATTTGTTGTTTAGGAATAGCTTGGTTTCTCTTTCTAAAGAAGAGCAAGAAAAACTTGCCAAAGAACCTGAAGCACTCAAATCTAAGCGCGAAGAGCAAAGAGAAAATGCAGAAAAAAGTGTGCGCATCACTTTCATTATTGACGCAATCGCAAAGCGCGATAAAATAGATGTCCCAGATAACGAAGTGGTCAATACAATTTATTATGAAGCCATGGCAATGCGTCAAGATCCAAAGGCGATTTTTGAATATTATAAAAATAACAATTTAATCCCCGCAGTAAAAATGGCAATGCTTGAAGATAGAATTTTAACTGCATTGTTGGATAAGAGGGCATAATGAGCTATTATGTGCCAACGGTCATTGAAAAATCTGGGAGGGGTGAGCGTGCTTATGATATTTATTCTAGGCTTTTAAAAGATAGAATCATTTTGTTAAGTGGGCAAATTGACGATGGGGTAGCTTCTTCTATCGTCGCACAGCTTTTATTTTTGGAAGCTGAAGATCCAGAAAAAGATATTTTTTTGTATATCAATTCTCCCGGAGGAGTTGTAACAAGCGGGCTTAGTATTTATGATACGATGAATTATGTGAAACCTGATATTAGCACGATTTGCATTGGTCAAGCGGCAAGTATGGGAGCATTTTTGCTTAGTTGTGGGACAAAGGGCAAACGCTATTCTCTGCCCAATTCTCGTATTATGATTCATCAGCCATTAGGAGGAGCGCAAGGACAAGCCACAGAGATTGAAATCCAAGCGAAAGAGATTTTGCGCCTTAAGGCAAGTTTGAATGAGATTTTGGCTGCTAATACGAATCAGCCATTAGAGAAAATCGCTAAAGATACCGATAGAGATTTCTATCTAAGTGCTTATGAAGCGCAAGAATATGGATTGATTGACAATGTTTTAACTAAGAGCTTAAAATAAGGGGGTAAGTGATGAAAGATGATTTTGATTCATTTGAAGGATTGCAAAGCTTTGAAACAGATGGAATCGAAGAGGCTTCATCAAATGGTTCTTCTTTCTCATCGTTTGGCTTAGATACTGCTTCAACTCCGGGAGAATCCGTAGATACAGGTTCATCAGAAGCAAATACTTTGGAGGATTATGGTGCACAAATTATCCGCTCATTAAATGCTAATGGAATTGCACCTACTCCCTATAATTATAGAATCTATTTTGAAAAATTGCTAGAGGACAAAACACAGCAGTTTAAAGACAATGCAACCCAATTCATTAGCCTTGATTTAACACCCACAGAGCGGCAGGCTTTGCTTGAAGATAAGGTATTAAAAGCTAAGAATTATATGACAAACACCTTGCAACAAGTGGGCGCGACTTATAAAAATCTCCAACTCTTGCAAAATATTCTTAAAAAACACGAACGCGAAGTGAGTGCTACTAATAATGCGATTGCCTTACAAAACATTATCGCGGTTTTTGAAAAAGAGTTGGTTCAGCTAGGTGAAGCCACAAAAGCGCAACTCCAAAACATCAAATCCTCCTACGATAAAAGCATTCAAGCCATTGAAAGCATCGCAAACAATATTATCTGCGATGAAAAATACGGGCTTTATAACCGCAATTTTTTGGATATTAGAATCCTTGCCGAGCTAGAATCTATCCATGTAGAAAATTACAAATCCTCCCTTGTGCTAATCCAAATCACTAAAAGCCTTGCGCGTCGCATTACTTCAGAAAAAAACACAATGCTAATCAATCGCGCAGTTTCTAAGATTCTACAAAAAATCGCCAACAAAAGTGATGTGTTGGCTTATTGTGGCGGGGAAGTTTTTGGGATTCTGCTTAGCCATAGCGATAAAGAATCCGCCAAACGCTTCGCAAATCGCTTGATTGAAAAAGTCGCAACCACAAATATCTTTTTGGGCGAAGAGGAAATTTCTCTTAGTGTTTGCACTGGAATCGTAGAGATTGATTCTGCTTCTAAAAGCAAAGAAGTCTTCAAAAACGCCCTTGAAGCACTCAAAAAAGCTTCTAATAGCAATGTTTCTTTTGTTCTTGCAGGAGAAGGCAAGGAAAAACATTGAATCTAGAAGTCATCACTTACCCCAATCCGCTTTTGAGGCAAGTTTCAAAGCCAGTGGAATCCTTTGACGCAGAGCTCCATAGTTTACTAGATGCAATGTATGAGATTATGTTGGAGAAAAACGGCGTTGGTATTTCTGCGATTCAAGTTGCTAAGCCTATTCGTGCGCTGTTGATTTGTATCCCCGATGAGGAGGGAAATCAGCACAAAGAAGATTTGCTAGAAGTCATCAATCCCGAAATTATAGAAAAAGATGGTGAAATCGTATTTAGCGAGGGGTGTTTGAGTGTTCCGGAATTTTATGAGGAAATCAAACGCGCAAACACGATTAAAGTCCGCTATCAGAACCGCTTTGGAGAGAAGCAAGAAATCATAGCAGAGGATTATCTAGCAGTGGCTTTTCAGCACGAAATTGACCATTTAAATGGGGTTTTATTTATTGATAAACTTTCCATTGTCAAGCGCAAAAAGTTTGAAAAAGGCTTGAAGCAAAAGCATAAATTCTAAGCTCCAATCTAATAGCTATAATGCTAATTTGATTTTGTAATATCTGTATGCAAACCAAGTTGCTTAAAGTCTTGTCGCGGGATTCTATATTGTTAAGTCCTTATTGCGTGATTACAGACTTAAGCCTTATGGTGCGATTTTGTGCCGCGCATTGTTTGGCTTGTCGTCTTTGTCAAAAGAAGTAAATGTAAATGGCACAACCATTATCAAGCTTTTAAGAAGATTTTGCCGATTGGGAGGGATAGCTTTCAATCAGCTTAATGCAAATAGTCAAAAAGATTCCCTCCAAAAGTGCAGCAAGAATGAAAGCATAATATTCGTGCAGTCTAATAGCGTTAAATTGTAGCCCAAGCTGCGCGGTGGCGACGAGAAATGTGAGTGGCATAGAATGGCTAAAAGCAAATAAAATCGTTCGTTTTGCGTTATTGAAGTATTTGCGATACGCGACAAACGCCCCAAGTAAGCGTAAAGCAACCATTATAAGAATAATTGTAAGGGTGAGCGAAAAAAGTTGTTGGTTTTGCATAATAAGATTCAAATCCAGCGTAGAGCCGACGAAAATAAAAAACAAAGGAATAAAGAATCCAAAGCCAAAATCATTTAGTTTTTCAATCAAGCCTTTATGGTGGTGGAAATAAGTCGCCAAAATCATACCGGCTAAAAATGCTCCAAGCACACGCTCCAAGCCTAGAATTTGCGTGATTCCAATCAGAATTAAAAATAGCATTGCACTGAAGCGAATATCTTGATTTTTGTTTGCATTTTTGGGAATGAAGAAAAATTTAAGAGTAGGAAACCACCAAAACAAAATATCCGCGATTTTAAAGATTCCAACAATTGCGCTTAAGAAGATAAACAAAACAAGCAAAGTCCGATACAATTCCCAATTTAACCCATAAGAATATGCGCCATTAAGCACGACTAACACGACGATACTAATCAACTCACCTAAGATTCCGACATTGAGCGCGAGTTGCAACCAAGGCGTGTTTTTGGGATATTCTTTGAGCAATGCCATAATCATACCCAAGCTCATCACGGGCAAAGCGGCAATGTAGAATTTAGACAAACCTGCATTTAAAACATACAAACAAGCCACGCCATAAAGAATCGCGAAGTAAATAAATGCGGATTTTAAGAAGTGGATTCCGAGTTTGCTAAAAGTCTTCAAATCCACCTCTAAGCCACATAAAAACATCAAAAATAAGAATCCAATATGCGCGATAAAGCTTAAAGAATCCGAATGTGAAAACAGCCCGAAATGAAAAGCAATCGCACCGAGAAGAATCTCTGTAACCACAAGAGGCAAACGCAAAAGTGAGCTTAAAAAGGGTGCGACAACAATCAAAATAGCAATAATACCAAAGGTGATAATGCTTTCCATAAGGCTTGAAACTCCATAAATAAAAGCTAGAAGTATAACTTACTTTAGAATAATTTGCCCTAAATCTGTGGTAAAATGTGCATTAAAAACTAATTTTATTTAGGAATCTTAAAAATGATTCAAGATTTTTTTAAGCCGCTTTTGCAGAATCTGCCCGATGATAAGGAATCCAAACGAGAAGTTTTGCGCCAAGAATGTATTTTGCAAACAGGATTCCACCATTTTGATTGGACTGCAAGCGGATTAGCGGCGCAATGTGTGGAATCACGAATGCGTAAGATTCTGCCATTTTATGCCAACACACATTCGACAAGTAACTCCCATGCGGAACTTACAAGCTCCTTGTATGAGGGTGCGCGCGAGAGGCTAAAAAAGATTTTTGGTTTGGATTCTAGTTTTGCATTAATTGCTTGTGGGTTTGGTTCAAGTGCGGCAATTAAGAAGTTTCAAGAGTTGTTAGGTATTTATATTCCGCCTAAGACGAAGCAGGT
Organism: Helicobacter sp. MIT 05-5294; assembly: GCF_000765675.1. Taxonomy (GTDB): domain Bacteria; phylum Campylobacterota; class Campylobacteria; order Campylobacterales; family Helicobacteraceae; genus Helicobacter_D. The sequence goes on from NZ_JRPA02000001.1 coordinate 179,656, forward strand.
TTTAGGGTTGGATTCTTCGTGGAATCCCTCTTCACTTCCTTTGGTGATTATTGGACCTTATGAACATCATAGCAATGAGTTGAGCTTCCGAGAGGGATTGTGCGAAGTCGTGCGCATTGGGCTAGACGCGCAAGGATTGGTGGATTTGGAATCGCTGAAGTCCATTTTAAGCGCAAATGCTGGGCGTAAAATCATCGGTTCTTTCGCGTTGGGTTCTAATGTGAGCGGAATCCTTGCACCTTTTGATAAAATCTCTCATCTGATTCGTTCTTTTGGGGGAATCGTGTGCTTTGATTGCGCAAGCACTTCGGCGTATTTGGATATTCCGCCAAGCTTTTATGATGCGATTTTTCTCTCACCACATAAGCTTTTAGGTGGAATTGGCGGAAGCGGAATCTTGATTGTTTCCTGTGCTTTGATTGACAAAACCTTACCGCCTACCTTTTGTGGTGGAGGTGTCGTGGGATATGTTTCGCGCAAAAGTGCGCAGTATTATGCGCAAGAACAAAGGCGTGAAGAGGCGGGAACTCCCGGAATCTTGGAGTTTTTGAGGAGTTTTTTGGGCTATGCGTTGCGCGAAGAAATTGGGCAAGAATGGATACGCGCTGCTAAGATTCCTTATATCACGCAGTTTAGGGAGTTTTTAGAAAATGAGCCAAAGATTCTTTCTTATGGGAATTTGGCGCATAATGAATTGGGGATTTTTTCTTTTAATCTTCGCGGAATCTCGCCTTTTGAAGTGTCGTATAGGCTATCTAAGCAATATGGGATTCTAACGCGTGCAGGTTGCTCGTGCGCAGGACCTTATGGGCATGATTTGTTGGGGCTAGAAGATGGGGAGATTTTCTCCCAAAAGCCCGGTTGGGTGCGCTTAAATGTGCATTACACGCACACACAAGAAGAAATCAATCAACTCTTAAGCGCACTAAAGGAAATAATTAGGGATTCTTAAAAGCTTTGACTTTAAGTGTGGAATCCCACCTCCTTGCAATGATGATAAGGTAGATATTGTGTTATTATGAATGAGCAAATACACACCGCGAGTTTTTGTAAAACTCTCAATGACATACCTTAGCACCCTTTCGCCATTGCAAGGAGCGAAGCGATAAAGCAATCCATAACTTTAAACAGAATAGGATTCTACAATGGCGAGATTCTATATTGTAGATTGCCACGAATTGCGTTGCAATTCTCGCAATGACGATAGAAACCAGCCCGTCTAAATCAAAGCCAAAGCACATTCATCGTCATTGCGCAGACCGCAAAAGCAGAAAATCCTGAATCCCTAGCTGTTTGTGGTTTTGTAATGGCGAATTTGCACTCCTACCACAATCAAACTACACAAAATCTTAACAACTTCTTTGAAAATTATTTGCAAGTGTTTCTTATAATTCTTGGCAATAAAACATAAAAGGCTTATAATGAAAAAATCAATTTTCATCTTTTTGTTGGCTGTATCATTTTTCGCGGGTTGCGAGGGCAGAGTCCAACCGCTACAAGAATTAGAAGAGATTGCAGAGATTGGCAATCCTCATCTTAATGCTAGTTTGATTTACAAAACCTACTTTAGACGCGCTTTTATCTTCCAAAACGGCGTTTTATAAATCTGCACATTGGGTTTAGAATCCAAAACCAAGCGTGATTTCTCTTCACCCATTTTTCTTCAACAAATCCAATTCCAAGTAATTTATCGCATTAAAATTAAATTAAGCAAATTTTAAGGGGGGGGGGGGGCATAATTATTTTTTATTTGAAAAAAGTGTGAAATGTAAAATCAATCATTATTCAAATTTACGGCTTTTATAGGATTCAATAAAATAAATCATGCAATTTTATATCCTCAAAATAAACGCGTAAGCATGATATTAAATGATTTGTTTAGTGCGGAGAAAAATTCTTCAAACAAGGAAAACACAATGAAGTTTAAAGATTTTAAGCGAATATTAATGAGTGAATATAAAAATAAAGCAATTAAGGACAGAATACAACGATTGCATTCGCAAGATAGTTTCATAAAAATGGTAGAAACAGGTGTTGTTAATTTTGGAAGTGAAGAATTTAGAATCAAGAAGAACATAATAAGGGGAAAGTTTTGTTATATGTGGTTGGAATCCAAAACGCTATCATTTTGGTCTGTAACTTCCGCTATTCCATTTTTCGCAATCATTCCCTCCGAAAAGGCAATTTTGATTTGGAGAAAGGAATTGGAAGAACCATTAGAATCTTGTTTGCGCGTTATTGATGCAAACAAGGGAGCAAATCGTCTAAATCAACAGTCTTTGATGATTTATCTTTCGTATTCAAGACCTGGGCATTTTTATGAGCATATGAATTATTACTATTCATTGTTTGGCAATAATAGAATCAAACCCGATATTGCAATCACAACAGGAGATACATTTTTTGATTTTTCGACATTAGAAGATGCAGAAGGCATTAATGTCTTAAAATTTAAAGACATCAATGCACTTAATCGGTATTGTTTGGAATCTAAAAGAGGGGTTGTGAAAATAAAAAGAACAAATATAAGGGTTTGTTTTGATGAATGCGATCACTGGATTAAGAAATATAATGTTTTTTCTTGCCAACTACACCATACAATACCTAAAGACGCTTTTGTTCTCTGGATTAATATTTGTGGGAAAAGCGGATTTGGAGAGAAAAAGAAGAGACAATCATTAAGCTTATTCTAGAATTTAAAAATATGAAAGATAATCTCTGTGTAATCTTAGATGGTATGACGCGATCAAGCTATACGACAAGAGAAGAATTTTTAGCAGATTCTAGAAGCGCAAAAGCCGATGATGAATTTGCAGAAAAAATCAAATCTTTATTCAAAGAAGTTCAAATCATTAATTCAGTAGGATTTTCATCGGGTGAAAAAATGTATTTAGCCGATAGAGTTTCATTTTTTATAACAGGTTTTTGGACGGATTCTCTCTGGGTTGCAAAATTTGCTAGAGCATATGGCGTAGCATTTGGTTCTAAAGAGGGCTTTAGACAATGTCTAATATGCTTTCAACCAAATACAATCATTATGCCGAGTGAGTATGTAGTGGATATTGGGCATAAAGGACAAAATCTCTCCACCGTTGGTTATAGTATTAATCCAGATTGTTTTATAGGCTTTGTTAAAAACGCATTAAGTAGCTTTGAAAACATTGAAAAACGAGAGATTATTTTTGACGGGAAAGGTTTTGTTAGTAATCATAATAGCCAAAAGAGATTCTACGCTCTAAAGTCTTTGAAACAACATAAAAGTTCCTATCTTTCTGTCGCTGAAAACTTTGCCCCTTTTAGCGTCAATACAAGTAAGTCATATAAGATAGAAAGCGGTATGGAATACAATTTTGCCGTCAATGGTTTTTCTAAAAATGGTTCTTTTGTCTTGATTGTCGGCTATGATGAATATCATAAAAGAGTTTTTGTAGATAAAATGAATTTTTTAGAGACAAAGAAGTGTTTTTTCCCTAAAGAAGTCAAATCGTTTAGGCTTTTCATTAAGCTAATGCCATAAGATGAAATCAAGTTCTATAACATTTGTTGGGTGACGAGAAATGAATCTTCTAATCCTTGGTTTTCTATTAGAGCACCATTGCAATCAGCTAATAGCTCCATTGATACGCTAGAAGAGGAGAATGCAAAACTAAGGATTCTTTTATCTGATTCTCAAATTAACCAAAAATTATTGATTCAAGAGAGTGTTATTAAGGCTAGGCGTATTAGTGAATTGGATAATGCTAAAGTGCGAATCCACAACCATTTAGCCTATAAACTAGGTCGTGCTTTGATTCTAAACTCTAAAAGTCATGGGGATATATTAGAATGCCTTATGTGCTTAGCTACATTAAAGAATCCCATAGAGAAGAACAAAGAAAATATCAAGAAAAAGTAGCAAAGAATCCTAGCTTAAAACTTCCAAAACTAGAATCTTATCCAGACTATAAAGAAGCAATTAAAGAAAAACAATGTTTGACTTATAGATTAGGTGAAGCATTAATGCAAGCAGATAAGGATTGGTTTAAAGGAGGATATTTGAGATTCTATTTCAAAGAAGTGCCACAAATCAAAAGAGGATTAAAGGAGAGGAAATGAAAAATTTCTTGTCGTCATTACAAGGCAGTGAAACGAACAATAAAATAGGAGCAATTAAATGAAGAATAAATATCAAAATATCAAGGTTTTAATCCCTTTGCAACTTGCTTCAGCAAGGGTAAAAATGAAAAACATTAGACCTTTTTATAAAGAAATGAGCCTTTTTGATATTAAAGCGCGACAACTCATCAATGCGGATTTAAATCCTAGTAAAATCTATATTTCAAGTGAAGACAGGGAGGGCAAAGTAGAATCTTTATGCCAACAATATGGATTTAATTTTTTACCAAGAAAACAAGAGCTAACAGGTAATGCAATTAAACAAAGTGAGTTAATAGGATTTATCTTAAAGCAGATTCCAAGCGATAATGATGATATTTTATGGGTTCAAGTAACTAACCCATTATTTGATAAATTCACAATTATGCTAGATTCTTGGAATAAAATCCAAAATTTGGGCTTTGATAGCATTGTGGCAACAAAAACGATTCGCCACCATTTAATCAGCGAAAGTGGAATCCCGCTTAATTTTAATTTTGGTAATTGGCACAAAGTCTCGCAGGATTTGCCAAAAATCTATGAAATCCTATGGAGTGCATTTTTGCTCAAACGCTCTACCATAGAAAGCAATCAATATCATATCGGCACGAAGCCTTATTATATGCCTTTTGATGATATTACGACAATAGATATTGACACAGAAGCAGACTTTGAGCTTGCAAGCAAATATTATGCTATTCTGCGGGGGGGGGGGGGGTAATTCTCTTCCTTTTATCCTGCTTTATTTAATCTACCTTTATTTCCAATATTTCCAAATTTTATTTTCCCGCTTTTTATTTTCTAGTTTTTTGAAATTTCAGATTGATATAAACTCTAGGATTCTTATCTTCATAAGCCATAAGTTAGAATCTTACCATAGGATTTACCCACAAAATGTTCTCTTGTATAGACTAAGTAAAGATTCGCTTAAACTTATATTGGGGCAAATATTTCTCTGTTTACAATTCTGTCCAAAAATACACAAACTAATAAAAAACTTAAGACAAACTAATTCAAAACAAGGAGTGATTCAATGAAGCATAAAATTGTGGCTTTTGTTCCAATTAAGCTAAATAATGAGCGATTTCCGGGCAAAAACCTTAAGAAATTCGGAGATGGCAAGGTATTATTAACTTATTTTTTAGAAAAAATTATCCAAGTTAAGCATATTGATGAATTTTATGTATTTTGTTCAGATGAGTCCATTAAGCCTTTTTTGAACGCCAAAGTTTCTTTTCTGAAGAGACCTCAAACATTAGATTCCCAAGAAACAACCTCTCAAGACATTATCAGAGATTTTATGGATAAGGTGGAAGCGGATATTTATTGTCTTTGTCATTGCACAAGTCCTTTTGTTAGCGTAGAGCATTTTAATCAAGCAGTGGAATCTTTAGTGCTTGGAGAGTTTGATTCCGCATTTACAGCGCGAAAGATTCAAAAGCATTTGTGGAAATCAGATAAAAATGCTTTGAATTTTGACCCGCAAAACATACCAAGAACGCAGGACTTGCCAATTTTGTATGAAGAGATTCCAGCTATATTTGCTTTTAGAAGAGATACATTTAAAATGCTTCAAAGGAGAGTAGGAATAAACCCTTGCATTGTTGAGGTAGATGAAGTAGAAAGTGTGGATATTGACTATCCGCAAGAGTTTTATATAGCTGATGCAATTTATATGAATAAAAAAGATTCTTAAAATTATTAAATAAAACTTAATTTCAAAGGAGTAAAAATGCAATGTTATTTATGTGGAAGTGGAAAAAATCACACAAGAGAGGGGAAAGTCAGAGACAATCCAAGTATTAAAATCTTTGAGTGTGATGAATGTGGATTGGTGTTTTTGGAATCTCAAAAGACTAGTGAGGAGTTTTATAAAGACAATGGAATGTGTTAGGATTTGATTTCTTCAAGTCAGCAAATAGAGAATACAATCCAAACAACCTTCAAGAAACCATTAATCTTTTTCAAAAAGAAAGGAAAATTCAACAACAAAGAAGATTTGAATTTGTTAAATTTATGATTGCAGGAAAAGATATTTTGGATTTTGGAAGTGGTTATGCGGGATTCTTGATTTTAGCGCAAGAGTTTGCCAAAAGTGTTAGAGGCGTAGAGTTAGAAGAGCAAGTTGCGCCCATTTACAAACAGCACAAGATTCCTTTAACTAGAAATATAGCAGATTTAGCGGGGGGGGGGGGCAAAATATGATATTATCACAGCCTTTCATGTGATAGAGCATTTGCAAGACCCTATCATATTAGCCCAATTACTCAAAGAAAATGGCAAGATGATCGTAGAAGTGCCTAATGCCAATGACGCTTTATTGACTATTTTTAAAAACAAATCCTATCAAGACTTTATTTATTGGAGTGCGCATTTGTATTATTTCACTCCAAATACTCTAAGAAAGCTCGGGGAAAAGGCGGGTTTGAAAGTGGATTTTGTCAAAGGAATCCAAAGATATCCATTTTCTAATAACCTCTATTGGCTTGCCTTTGGAAAACCTGCGGGAGAAAAAGAATGGAAAAACTTCATTGATGATGCTTTGTTCCAAAAAAATTGGGAATCCACCCTCGCCTCACTTGGAGCAACAGACACTTTGATTGCTTGTTTTAGGGCAAAATAAACTTTTTGTGTCATTGCAAAGCAAAGCTGAAGCGCACATTTATTGTCATTGCGAATGAGTGAAACGAACGCGGCGCACACTGCGTGAGCAGTTTGCCCACACTTGCAAATCTATAACTTTAAACAAGAGAGGATTTTACAATGGCGAGATTCTTTAGCTTGGATTGCCACTTCGCAATGACGACAGATAGCGTAATGCGCAATGTGGAATCCCTTTGGATTTCCTTAATCCCCCAAAAGTCCTTTAGTAAAGGCGCAGAGTTTATCGGCAATCTCGTTTAGTGTTGTCTCGCCTTTCTCATCAGTTTTTCTGCTAATTTCTCCGATATAGCGCACAAAGGCACTTCCGACAATCGCGATTGGCACGATTCCGCGCAACGCGTCAATTTGTGCTTTGCTTTGGATTCCAAACCCTAGCGCAATGGGCTTTTGGCAATGTTTCTTGACGACTTTAAGATACTTCATCAACGATTCATCAATCTTTGTGGTATCGCCTGTGATTCCATTACGCGCGACGACATAGACAAACGAACCACTCGCATTACTTAGCTTTTCCATGCGTTTAGGCTTGGTTTGTGGCGCAATTAACGCAATGTTTTCCAAGCCCACTTTTCTTGCTTTTGAAAATAGTTTTTCATCGTGATTTAACGACAAATCCGGCACAATTAACCCATAAACCCCGCAATCCTTAGCTTTTTGTAAAAACTTCTCCAAACCATAACAAAACAAAATGTTCCCATAAGTCATAATGAGCAATCGGGTTGTGATTCCATTTTGTGCGAATTTGCGCTGTAATTGCGCGATAAACTCAAACCCTAAATCTGTGTTGAATCCCTTAGCAAGAGAGATTTCACACGCATTTGCAATCGCGATTCCATCGGCATTTGGGTCAGAAAATGGAAATTGCACTTCTAGTAACTCCGCCCCGCCCTGTGCGATTCCAAACGCCGCTTCTAAGCTTTCTTCAAAGCTAGGAAACCCTGCGACAATATGCCCCATTAAAGCAATTTTTTCCATTTCAGATTCCTTTAGTTTTGCTTTGTGTGATGGTTTTGCATTTCTTCTATTTCTCGTGTGAGAAACTCTTTCCAACGCTCTTTTTGCAGTGCTTTTGCAGTGATGAAAATATCTTTGTCTCCGCGTCCTGAAATATTGACAAGAATTTTTTGCCCCTTAACGCTTTTGGCGATTTTCAAAGCCCCAGCTAATGCGTGGCTTGATTCCAAAGCGGCGAGGATTCCTTCAGTTTTGGCAAAAAACTGCATAGCCTCTAATGCTTCGCTATCTAACGCGCTTAAAAACTCTACGCGCCCAATTTCCTTTAAATGTGCTAATTGAGGACCAACCCCTGCATAATCAAGCCCCGCAGAGATGGAGTAGGTTTCTAGCAAGTTGCCATATTTATCGCTTAAAAATAGGCTTTTGTAGCCTTGTGCAATGCAAAGATGCGCGTTTGGATTGTCCATACGCGCGGCATTTTCTCCGATTCCTTTGCCTCTCCCTCCGGCTTCTACACCAATTAATCGCACGGAGCTTTTTAGGTAATGGCTAAAGAATCCTAAAGAGTTGCTCCCACCACCAACACACGCAATCATAATATCTGGATTGCCCTTGAAGAAATTTTTGGTTTGTCTAGAAATTTCTTCGCTGATAATGCTTTGAAACTCTCGCACAATATCGGGATAAGGATAGGGTCCAAGTGTGCTTCCAAGCACATAAAAAGTGTTTTTGCTTTCTTTGCTCCATTCTCGTAAAGCCTCATTAACCGCGTCTTTGAGGGTTTGGCTTCCACTCTCCACGCTAACAACCTTTGCGCCTAAAAGTTCCATATTAAACACATTGGGAAATTGTCGTTTAATATCGCGCGCACCCATAAACACCACGCATTCCATTCCAAGCTTCGCACAAGCAGCACTCGTAGCAAGTCCGTGCTGTCCCGCGCCTGTTTCAGCGATAATGCGCGTTTTGCCCATTTTTTTGGCTAACAAAACCTGCCCGACTGCATTGTTGATTTTATGCGCCCCTGTGTTTGCCAAGCCTTCAAACTTCAAATAAATCTCATTGTTGAGGATTTTACTCGCATTTTTGGCATAAATTAAAGGAGTTGGACGCCCGATAAAATCCCTATATAAAGCGCGTAATTCGCGTTTAAATTCTTTGGAGTTTAAGACATATTTGTAATAAGCCTCTTCTAGTTCTTGAAGTGCGGGATAAAGAATCTCGGGCATATATTGTCCGCCAAATGCGTGTTCCTTGCCTTTTGAAGTCCCAAAAAATCCTTTTTTGGATTTTAAAAATATTTTGTGTTTCATTTCTCTAACTTTATGTTGTGAATTTGGGCGAATTGTAACAAAATTTTTAGGAAATTCTCATTATTTCTACGCATTTGGATTGTGTTTTGGAATCCATAATATTACATACTATGCGTTCTTGCGAGAAGCCGTAGCAATCTAGCCAAAACAACCCTTCGTCATTGCGAGGCACATTGCATAGCAATTTGCCCATACTTGCACAAATTTTTGTGGCAATCTACAATGAAGAATCTCGCCTACACGATATTTCCCTCATTCTCTTAACTTTTTTGCAAAAAAATCCGATATAATAAAAATAATTTATAATTACAAGGAGGAGAAAATGCTAAGAAAATGTCTTTTGAGTTTAGTTTTATGTGGTGTATTAGGCACTCTATCTAATGCACAAACAGATTCTAAAGTGCAAATCAGTGAGCCTTTAAGCGGAGTAGAAGCGAAAAAAGCGTTACAAAACTTCCCAAAGGAAAACAAGAGTGCGCTTAAAGTAAAAAAAGGTGCAAAAGGAGGGAATCTATATCCTTGGGGCAGTTTAGCGTTTGATGAAAATACAGAATCATATTTAACTTTAAGTGATAGTGCGGGAAATCCTGTTTTGATAGTTTTTTATACTAGAAATAATCCGGGATTATCAAAGGGGGAATTGCTCACTATTGATGCTAGAGCAGTGCTAGAGCAATGTGATTCACAATATAAAGATTATGTAGTAAGCCAATGGGATCCAACTACAAAAACTTTCAAAACGAGGAATGTTTGCCCTTTTGAGTATTATAATGGAGGACATAACTTTAATGCCGAATATTCCGAATGGGGAATACCACATATAAATAGTTTTGGACTATGGATAAAGCTTAATTATGGCTATTTTGATAATGACTTTACATTATTTAAAAGAAATGAAAGCCAAGAATATGGCAGTGGATATATTACAGATTATTTCCATATCAAGCTTTTATCTTCTGGAAAACTTTCAATTACAACCAAAATGTCTTCCAATTATGCAAGTCAAAGTGTGGTTACCAATAAACCAATCCCAATTGGTAAATGGGTCTATATTCAAGCTATGCAAGATGGATACAATTATCAGTTGGGCTGGAAAGCGCAAGATGGAAGCGATGAAGAACTAGTAAAAAAAACACTTAGTGCGGAAGTGATTAAATTGGAAGACGAAGCGCAGCGAAATAGAATGTTTAGAGTTTTTGCTGCAGCAGAAATTAATAACAACAAGGAAGTTATTAATGTCAAAGAGGTTTTCTATGAACCAACCATTAAAACAATGTTTGAGTTAATGGATAATTATAATGCTAAAGAAAAGTTAATCTTTTCAGCAGGTGGTTTTGATTATACACCTATTAATATTCTAGGCTTAGAAGCTTATAAAATATTAGTTGGGGCAGGTTCTTCTATCATTACAATTAATGATTTTGATATTTATTATGATGATACCACAGGCAATATCCTAGCAGTGGATTTTAGAGTCAAAAAATAAGGAGAAATCATGATAGACAAAGTCAATTCAAACACTATTTCGCCAATTCCTACAAAAATAGAAGTAGAAAATGCTAGAGTGGTAAATCTCAATGATTCAGAATACCAAAAAGTGCGACAAGAATATGAGGCAAATGCCCCACAACGCGCAAAGGAAGCTGCAGAAGCACAAGCAAAAGCGGAATATGAAGCTAGAGCAATGGAAGCGAAATTTCGCGTTAGAAATGTTTTAAGTTTATCTGGGATTTATAGTGTTGGTCGTCCTGATACATGGAATACTTTGAATTATCAAAAGTTGCATTATTTTGAGTCAAATTCATACGATCATATTCTCTATGGCGGTTATGGTAATAATCGTTACAATGATGGTGTGGGAACTTTCTTTAACTCCAAAGGAACAAGTAAGTATTTGGATACGCCTGTGGGGCAAATGGAAGTATTTTTGGATTTAGACGATGATAACGACCAATATGGTGTGGGGACATTAGAAAGTGTAGGGCAACTAGTTGGTTTAGATATTAATCAAGACGGATTTTTAGATTCTGAAGATGATTTCTTTGATAAGCTGAAACTTAGAGGTTATAACTCTGGTGGTGAAGAAGTGGTCTTAAAACTTAGTGATGTTTATAATGCGTTAGATTTGACAAAGTTTGTTAATACACAAAAAGATGTTGATGAATGGAAAAAGAATTCTACTTACGAACAAGATGGTATCATTTGGCAAAAACAAAAGGTAGTTAATGGCACTTCACTTTTTCGCCCTGAAGAGAGCTATAAAAGGCTTGATGATAGCCAAAAGAGTAGCTTCAAAGAAATGTTTAAAAACAGCGCGGATGAAAATGGCTGGATAGACTTCACCAAAACAAAAACTGATGAATATGGGCAAAAGCAATATGTCTTTAAGGATTTGGCAAACTCACTAAACTTGGCTTATAACAAAGTCGGATTAAATGGAGATACAAGGCTAGAGCGCATAACATTTGGGTTTTTTGATAAAAGCGATAAAAACTATCTAGCCGATGTGAAATCTAGGTTTAATAGTATGTATAAAGATTATTACAATGGTGAGGGTAACAAACTCGCCATAGAGCGCGAATTTCAAGTCATCACCGGAATGAAGTTTAGCGAGGAGAAGTTTAAAGAGTTTTATGAGGGATTAAACAATCCAAAAACTGCAGAAAAATACGCCAACGCGCTTCAAGATGTGGATTCTGTCGTGGGAATGAAGCTGAATGATAATGGAATGCTTACCCTTGCTTTTGATTCTGGAAGGACAATGTCTATTAGTTTGGACGACCTTTGGAGCAGTGATGGCGAGTTTAATCTCACAAGCAAAGGTGAGCGTGCAAGTGCGATGAGTGAGGCTTCCTCTATGAATGAAGAAGACTTAAACCAACTAGATTTTAGCCAAATAGGCACAGATGCCAATGGTGGTATTTTTTCTCTAGCAGAACTCGGAGTAGAGTTTATCCGCAAAGAAGCCTTCGCTAATGGACGCACCGCCTTTGTCCTCACCACAGGCGACGGCAAAGAAATCATCGCTTCTACGCTTTACAAAATCCAGAGTGTAGAAAACATGGTAAAGTTTGCAGAATTAGACGAAAAAGACAAACTAAGGGCTACGAAGTTTGAAAAAGAAGCGTAAGGGAGAAATTTCAACCATTGCGTCATAGTAGCGTAATGAAGCAAATCCACAATAATGAGCCTAAGAGAATTCTACAACAGAATTTCCTTAGGATTCTGCAACCAAACTTGCACATTTAATAAAATCTTTAATCTTAAGAATGTAGAATCCGCGAAAATCATTTTAAAGAAGTTTTGATGTTTGAATTTCTAAAGAATAACGAAAAACAAGGGATTAAAGCAAGTTTTAGTATCCAAAAAATTCCAGCTTCCAAACTCACGCCTTTAATGGTGTGTGAGAGTTTGAATGCTCCTATTTTGTTGGAATCTGCGTTTTTGAAAACAGGCAAAGGACGCTTTTCTATTTTGGTTCTTAAAGAAGCTTTTAGAATCATCAAAGAAAATGGCGTGGTTTTTTTGCTAGAAAATACCCAAAAACACGCACTTGAAAACTTTAGCAAAATCGGCGATTCTACTTTGCCCAAAAAGCCAAAATTTCTTGATTTCTTAGACGCATTCCGTTTGCTTTCTCCGCAGCCTTTGGTGGAATCTTATGTGCAGTCCCAAGCTATTTCTAATGATGAGATAGAATCTCTGCCTTTGCCACTTGGCGGTGTGGGGTATTTGGGCTATGAATTTTTTGGAGAAATTGAAGAAGTAGAGTTCCACAAAAGCGCACTTTATGAGGCAAGTGAAAATGCGTTTATTTTCGGAAGAGATTTTGTGGTTTTTGACCATTTTTTTGAATCCCTTTATGTGATTAGTGTCGCTTACAAAGGAGAATCGCAAAAACAAGATACAGAACAAAGAGTGAAAGAGCTATCCCATACGCTAGAGCATTTGAGTTGGCAAGATACTCCCAAGCCAACTTATCAATCCAAGATTACTTCTAAAGATAAGGAATCTTATTATACGCAAATCGTCAAATCCTTGCAAAATGAGATTTATAAGGGAAATTTGCTCCAATGTGTGCCAAGTCAGAGTTTAGAGATTACTAGCACTTTGCCACCTTTACAAGCTTATGAGAATCTCCGCACACACAATCCAAGCCCTTATATGTATTATTTTAATTTTGGCAACTATCAAATCATTGGAAGTTCTCCTGAAGTGTTGGTAAAAGTCAAAACAACCGCACCAAATTACGCAACTCTTACGATTCGCCCAATTGCTGGGACGCGAAGAAGAGGCAAAAACGCGCTAGAGGATTCCAAACTAGAAGAGGAGCTAAAAGCAAACATCAAAGAAAATGCAGAGCATTTGATGTTGCTTGATTTAGGGCGTAATGATGTAGGCAAGGTTGCAATGTCAAGAAGTGTTAAGGTTACTCAAGAAAAGGTGATTGAAAAATATGCAAGAGTGATGCACTTAGTCTCTGAAGTGCAGGGCGTGATGGATTTGGAATTGCATAAGAAAATAGACGCGCTTTATTCAGCTTTCCCCGCTGGAACCGTGAGCGGTGCACCAAAAATCCAAGCAATCAAAACCATAGAATCCTTAGAAGCTCATAAACGCGCAATCTATGCAGGTGCGATTGGGTATTTTTCGCATAATGGGGATATGGACTTCGCGATTGCTATTCGCACCGCAGTTTATCAAAACGGCGTGTATTATCTCCAAGCAGGAGGCGGAATCGTCTATGATTCTGACCCCAAAGAAGAATATATTGAGACACAAAACAAAATGCGCTCGTTAGTGGAAGCGATTTTGGGGGATACTCTAGGAGGCGAAGAATGATTTTGTTGATTGATAATTACGATTCTTTTACTTATAACATTTATCAAGCTTTTAGCCATTTGGGCTATCCGATTAAGGTTTTGCGCCATGATAAAACAAGCCTAGAAGAGATAGAATCTCTCCGCCCGAGTTATATTGTTTTAGGACCGGGACCTAAAAGCCCAAAGGATTCTCCGCTGAATATCCAAATCGTGCAGAGATTCAAAGGAATTTATCCGATTTTGGGAATTTGTTTGGGGCATCAAGCGATTTTGAGTGCTTTTGGAGTGGAGATTAAAAATGCCAAAAACATTGTGCATGGCAAGGTAGAACCGCTTTTGCATAACCAAAAAGGAATCTTTCGCCATATTACACAAAAAACACCTATTGCGCGTTATCATTCTCTAGTGGGCAAACGCGAGGAGATTCCAGAGTGCTTTATCATCAGTGGAAGCAGTGAAGATGGCGAGGTAATGGCAGTAGAACACAAACAATATCATTTGGTGGGATTGCAGTTTCACCCAGAATCCATTGGCACAAAAGAGGGAGAAAAAATGCTCCAAAACTTCCTGCATTACGCGCGTGAGCCAATCCCTATAAAAGACTATCTGAAAAAATGCCTGAAACTAGAATCCCTAAATTTCCAAGAAAGCTATAATCTTATGGACGAACTCACAGAGGGAAATTTGACAGACGCGCAGATTGGGAGTATTCTTACAAGTTTGGAGATTAAAGGCGTAGATGAATACGAACTTGCAGGATTTGCGTCTGTGCTGAAGCAAAAGGCGGTGCGCTTTGAAACAAGCAAGAAAGAGAAGATTCTGTTTGATATGGTTGGCACAGGCGGAAGCAACGCGAAGACTTTTAATGTCTCTACGACTTGCGCTTTGTTGTTGGCAACCCTTGCTAAAAAGGAAAATTTCGGAATCATCAAGCATGGTAATCGTGCAATCACTTCTAAAAGCGGTTCGGCGGATTTGTTAAGTGCGCTTGGAATCAATCCAAATATGGAATTACAAAACGCGCAAAAAGCGTATGAAGAGTTAAATCTCACCTTTCTTTTTGCGCAGAGATTTCATTCTGCAATGCGCTTTGCTGCTCCAGCGCGTGGAAGTTTAGGGTTTAAAACCGCTTTTAATTTGATTGGTCCTTTAAGCAATCCCGCCCCTATCACGCACCAACTTATCGGCGTATTTGACAAATCCTATACCGAGATTATGGCAAAAGCTTTGGCGATTTTAGGAATCAAACGCGCAATGGTTGTGAGTGGATTAGATGGATATGATGAGGTTTCTCTCTGTGCGCCGACACAAATCACAGAATTACGCGAGGGAAGCATTAAAACCTATATTTTTAATCCGATTGAAGTGGGATTAAATTTTGCAAGTTATTCTATGCTAAAAGGCGGTGGAGCGGAGGAGAATGCGCAAATCACAAAGGATATTTTCAATGCCCTACCTTCGCCTAAACTAGATTTAGTCGCGCTGAATCTAGGCGCGGCGCTTTGTGTATTGGAAAAGGTAGAATCCCTAAAAGAGGGATTCTTCTATGCAAAGAAAATCATAGAATCCAAAGAAGTGTTTGAGGTCTTAGAGAGATTCCAAAGCATTAGCAATATGCGAATAGAGAGCTTATAATGGAATCCCAAAATATTGTGCCAACGATTTTAGCGGAGATTTTAGAAAAAAAGCAAAGCAAGCCTTTGCGCATAAATACGCGCACAACACCGCTAAATCCGCCGAATTTGGATTCTACCCTAATCATCGCAGAGATTAAACGCGCAAGTCCGAGTGCTGGGAATATCGGTGAAATTGCGAATCCTAAGGTGCTTGCAGAATCTTATTTACAAGGGGGCGCGGGTGCGATTTCTGTTTTGTGTGAGCAGGATTACTTTAAGGGCGATTTGGAGGATTTGAGAGAGGTTAAAGAAAGCCACAAAGAAGCGTGTGTGTTGCGCAAAGACTTCATCACAAAGCAAGAGCAAATCGCAGAATCCTATGGCTTTGGCGCAGATATGGTGCTACTCATTGCCGCGGTGTTTGTGGGTCAAAAGAATCCCTATGGAGGATTTGGGCAGTTGCAGAGGCTTTATGAGGAATGCTTGAAGTTTGGCTTGACGCCTTTAATTGAAGTGCATAATGCGCAAGAAGTGGATTTCATCGCTCCTTTACAAGCGAAGTTTATCGGGGTAAATTCTCGCAATCTGCACACTTTTGTGATTGATAGGATTCAAGCCTATAATCTTATAGAGAAAATCCAAGCCCAAAATCCCCAAAGCAAAGTGATTTTTGAATCCTCTCTAAATTGCGATTTTGATGGGTTTGTGGTTGGAAATTTAGGCTTTAATGGGATTTTGTGCGGAAGTTATTTGGTGCGGAATCAGACGCCAAGAGTTGCGCTTGAGAATCTAAAAAAGGCATTAGAGTGTGGAAAAAAGGATTCTAATGTGTTTTATAAAAATGCCTTTAAATTGCTAGATTTACCTTTGGGATTTGTTAAAATCTGTGGAATCACAAATGTGGAAGACGCTTTAATGTGCGCAGAATCCTTGCAGGAGTTGGCAATAAAAGGGGTGGAATGCCAAGCCAAAGAGCAAAAAATCGCTGCTTTGGGATTCATCATAGAGCCAAATTCTCCGCGCTTTGTCGCGATAGAAGAGATTAAAAGAATCACAAAAGAGTTGGAGCGATTCCCTAATATCTTAAAAGTTGTCGTATTAAAAGATGATGAAAGGCAAATGAAATCCGCATTAAAGCTTTATCGTGAGGGAATCGTAGATGCGTTACAACTGCATGGAATCACAAAGGCGGGTTGGTTTGGCGGAGTGGAGCTAAGAGGGGCGAATTTTGCCTTTTATGAAGTGTGGAATGTAGAATCTGCGGAGGATTTAGGCGAGTTTGTCAGTCCTTTTGTGCTGTTGGATTCTAAGAGTGCTTTAGGGGGCGGAAGTGGGCGCAAGATTGATAATAAGGCGTTAGAATCCCTTATGAAAAAGGCGCAATATTTGTGCGTTGCAGGGGGCGTGGGGATAGAAAATGTGGAATCCCTAAAGAAAATAGGCGCAAAAATGCTAGATATTAACTCTAGCATAGAATCCGAGCCTGGCAAAAAAGACTTTGCTAAACTTCAAAGCTTGATTGTGAAACTAAAAACACTTGGTGAAAGTCTTGAGTAAGGGCTAGAATGAGGCTTGTCGCAAGTTTTGTGTTTGGGATTCCACATTGTGCCTTGTATTTTTGAGCTACCATTGCGAGAAATGAAGCGACAAAATAATCCATAATCTTAGTAAAGGGATTCTGCTATGGAATCCCAAAAACATAAATATGATAAAAGATAAGATTTTATAATGGAATCTTGTTTGAAATGTAGAATTAAAAGCCCCATTAAGAGCTTCAAAGAATATGTGAGAATCAAATAACTAACTTGTAAATTTTGCTATGACGCTTGATAGGTAAGAAAGATAAATTAGGAATCTCCAAGGATTTATCTATCGCTAAGAGTTTGTAGTTTTTGTAAAGTTTAGAATCTAGCTTAAAAAATACCGAATAGAGGCGAAGTTTTGGATTTTGGTTTGGGCGAGTTGTTGGAGTTGTTGTTGGCTGATGATTCCGCCAAGAGCGAAAATTTCCGCCAAAAAGTCTTTGGGGTTTAGTGTTTTTAAAAAATCAATCCCTAGTGGAATCCCTTTGTTAGGCGTTTGGAAAATCGGGCTAATCGTGATTCCATTTGCGCCTTGTTTATCTGCTTCCCGCATTTCTTGTAAGTTGTGTGCGCTAAAAAACACAAAAGGCAATTTAGTCTTTGCAAGTGGAATCTGCCACATTTGCGAACTATTGCAATGCACACCATCAAATCCAAATTGGATAGCCAAATCCAAATTAGAGTTTAATAAGCTAGGGATTTTGTGCTTTTGATTGAGTTTTAAAAACACTTCTATGAGGGCGGGGTTGAAATGACAAGCTTTATCGCGATAAGCGGCGAAATGTATAGGGTGGGATTCTATGATTTTGAGATAAAAATCATAGAATTTTAGAGAAGTTGTGGGGTAGAGTGTTGGCTCTGTGATAAGGTAAGCCTTAATGGGCTTCCTCACTCTCCAAAACAGCACCTGCTAGGAACACATAGGTTAGAATCATAAAGATAAAAGCTTGTAAGAATGCCATAAAAGTCAAAACCAAATAAGCAGGGAGCGGAGCAACCCAAGGAGCAAGCATTAACATAACAAGCAAGAACATATCATCGCCCTTGATATTTCCAAAAAGACGGAAAGAAAGCGAAACTAATCTTGAGCAGTGAGAGATGATTTCAATCGGGAACATCAAAGGTGCAAGTGCCTTGACAGGTCCCGCGAAGTGTGCGAAGTATTTTACAACCCCAAAGGTGCGAATCCCTTCAAAGTTATAAAACACAAAAACTACGATTGCCAAAGTGAGCGTGAAGCTAAGGCTAGAAGAGGGTGCTTCAAAGCCCGGAATAATTCCGATTGCATTGGCTAAGAAAATGAAAATCGCAAGAGTCGCGGTAAATGGCAAATAATGACGCGCTTTTTCTTCGCCGATTACATCTTTTGCCATAGAGATGATTCCACCCAAAAGTGCTTCAAAGACATTCTGCATTGTCCCGGGGACGACTTGTAGTTTTGAGGTTGCAAGTTTGGCTAAAACAAGCGCAATGATAGCGATTAAAATCGTGTGGAATGCGATAATAAAGTCGTGGTCGTGGTTAAATAAACCCACAAAAGTAAATAATCTTCCGTCCATTTAAAACTCCTTCTATGTAAGATGGTAATTATGCCAAAAATAAATTTAATAAAAAATTAACCTTTTTTTAGAACGAGGGTTTTAAGTAAAATATCGTGCAAGGCTTTTTTGTCTTTGCGCCATAGAGGCATAAAGATTCCCGCAATACTCGCGCCAGAAACCAAGAAAACAAAGAATCGCAAAAGCGCAAAAAGAAATGTTACATTTTTTCCATTTTCTCGCACAATCCACAGGCTATAAGCTTTTTTGCCCGGCGTTTGTCCGCTTTTGGCGATAAAAACCGCCGCAATGATTCCATAGAGCAAGATGGCTACACTCGGTGCCCAAGGGGATTCCCATAGGGCTTCTTTGCTCCCTAAAACGCCATAAGTGATGAGATACATAATGGGCAAATAAATCATAAAAGTATCAATGATTTGCGCCTTACCACGCTCCAAAAATCCTGCAATTTGCAAAGGAATCCTTTGTGTGGAATCTGATTTGTGCGCGAGTTCTTGCAAGAGTTTATCGGGTAATTTTTGGGGTAATTTGTCGTGAAAGTTTTGTTGTTTGTTGTTGGAATGCGTCGGAGATTGTGGATTTTGTTTGACTTTCCTCCAACGCATTTTAAATCCTAGAATTATGTCTAATTACCGCGACTTCCGGGTTTGATTGCAGTGCTTCCTTGTTGACACAAAGGGCAGTTTGTCGCTTCATAGGTTTCAAAAACAAAATCTTCTAGTGCGAAGAGTGGCAGATTTGGATTAAGTTTGCATTCTTTGGCTTCAAAGTGATTGGGGCTTTGGTAGCGGTTGCAGATTCCACGATTTGCCAAAGCAGCGTATCCAACGACTTTTGCGCCAAGTTTTTCTACGATTTGTGCGGATTCCATCGCAGAACCACCCGTGGTGATAATATCCTCACAAACAAGAATCTTCTCGCCCTCTTTGACTTTAAATCCGCGCCTTAGGCACATCGCACCATTGACGCGCTCGGTAAAGATAAACCGCACTCCAAGTGCGCGTGCAAGCTCATATCCAGCCAAAATACCGCCCAAAGCAGGAGAGCAAACACAATCTACCTGCATTGCGGAATCCCTGATAATTTGTGCAAGAGCCTTTGCCAACTCTTCTGCGATTTTTGGATTCTCTAGCACTTTTGCGGATTGGAGATAAAAGGGCGAATGTCTCCCGCTACTTAGCAAAAAATGTCCTTCTAAAAGCGCGTTAGCGTTTTTGTAGATTTGTGTGATATTCATTTTGTTTCCTTGAGATTGGCGTTTAAGGCTTATTTGGATTAAAAAACCCTAAAGAATCTAAAAGCCTAGATTTCTTTAGATTTTTAGCAATTCCTCTTCTTTATGCTTGACAAGCTCATCAATCTTTTTAACCGCATCGTCGGTGAATTTTTGAATCTCATCTTGCCCTTTTTTGGATTCGTCTTCGCTGATTGCTTTGTCTTTTTCTAGTTTTTTGACTTTGTCGTTGGAATCTTTGCGGATATTGCGAATCGCAACTTTTGTTTTCTCGCCGATATTTTTCGCTTCTTTTGCGATTTCTTTGCGTTGCTCACTTGTCATTGGCGGGAAGAAAAGCTTGATTGTTTCGCCATCATTGTTAGGATTGACGCCGATATTTGCTTCTTGTATTGCGCGTTCAATATCTTTGAGCAGGGTTTTTTCCCAAGGAGTAATCACAATCGTGCTTGCATCTTGTGCAATCACAGAACCCACTTGATTTAGAGGGGTTGGCGTATCATAATAATCAATGCGAATGTGGTCTAAAATCGCAATAGAGACTTTGCCACTACGCAAAGTGCCAAACTCTTTTTTCATTGCTTCAATACTTTTGCCCATTGTTTCTTTGGTGTGTTGGTAAATCGTTTGTAAATCCATAAGATTCCTTTAGTTAGATTCTGTATTAGGCGCGACAGGAGCCGCAGGTGCGTTAGGGGCTGCGGAATCCTGCGGTAAAGTCGGTGTAGGGATAGCGGGAATTGTCGCTTCATCAAGGATAGATTTCTTAGAATCCTGAACATAAAGATAGCTTAATGCAATCGTATTGACAACAAACAATAATCCAAGCCCAAAAGTGAGTTTTGCCAAAAATCCCGCAGGACCTTTTGCCCCAAATAAGCTTTCATTACTTCCGCTATATGCGCCAAGACCGATGCTTGAACTTTTTTGCAACAAGACAATTGCAGTGATTAGGATTGCCAATACAAACTGCAATATTAATAAAATTCCACTCATACTCTTCCTTTAAGCCTCTTAAATCTCAAAAATTCCGCGCATTTTAGCGCAACTTATCTAATACCTTGCTTTAAATTAGCAAATCGTTTTATTGACGATAAGCTCACGCATAGATAAATAGCTATTAAGCGCACCGATATAGGCTTTCGCTGTGGCTTGCATTGTGTCTAAATGTAATCCATGCCCAATCACTGCTGGTTTTTCAGGGTCAAACTCTACTTTGACCACGACTTTTGCAAGTGCGTCTTTGCCCTCACTGACAGCTTCTACCTTGTAATCTTTCAAAACTCCATTATGCCCGCTAATGCGATCAATCGTCTTAAGAATCGCATCTACACTTCCATTGCCAATAGACGCGTCTATTTTGGTCGCACCATCTCTTTGGATAGAGATTGCAGCATAAGGCAAACCTTTGGAACAACTGCTAATTTGCAAACTTAAAAGTTCAAAGATTTGTGGAATCTTTGTGGATTCTTCTGTCATAATGGAGCGAATATCCTCATCATAAACTTCTTTTTTGTGGTCGCATAGGATTTTGAATCTTTCAAACGCCTTGTCTAAAGATTCTTGTGAAATCTCACCAAATCCCATGCTTGTAAGTTTGTCTTTAAATGCCGCGCGTCCGCTGTGTTTGCCAAGCACTAAGCCGTTGTTTTCGGGAATCCCAATATCGCTTGCACGCATAATTTCATAAGTTTCACGATTTTTTAACATTCCATCTTGGTGGATTCCGCTTTCGTGCGCAAAGGCATTTTTGCCTACAATTGCTTTGTTGGGTTGTGGGCGGATTCCTGTAATATCAGAGACAAGTTTGCTGCAAGCATAAATTTCTTTAGTATTAATGCGTGTATCTAAATCTCCAAAAACATCTTTACGAGTTTTTAAAATCATTACAACTTCTTCTAATGCAGTATTTCCTGCGCGTTCTCCTAAACCATTAATGGTGCATTCAAGTTGCCTTGCGCCATTTTGGATTCCGGCAATAGAGTTTGCTACAGCAAGTCCTAAGTCATTATGGCAATGCACCGAAAGGACGATAGAATCTCCCACGAAAGATTTGATTTCTTTCACCATTGCGCCTAATTCTTGGGGCAATCTATAACCCACGGTGTCCGGGAGATTGAGCGTTTTTGCTCCCGCTTCAACCACTGCATGTGCGATTTCTTTTAAGAATCCAAAATCACTCCGACTTGCGTCCTCGCAGCTAAACTCTACATCTTCGCATAAACTCCTTGCTAAACTTACCGCTTCTACTGCGCGTTTAATGACTTCATCAGGCTGCATTTTGAGCTTAAACTCCATATGAATAGGGCTTGTGGCAATAAATGTATGAATGCGTTTGAACTTAGCTTTTTCTAATGCCTTTGCCGCGCTTTCAATATCCTTTGGCACAGCTCTTGCCAAAGAACAAATCGTGCTATTGCTGACTGCTTCAGAGATTCTACTAATGGCTTCAAAATCTCCCGGACTTGCCGCAGCGAATCCCGCTTCAATAATATCCACCCCTAAACGCTCTAAAGCTAAAGCGAGTTTGATTTTTTCTTCTGTATTCATAGAAGCACCGGGGCTTTGCTCACCATCTCTTAAAGTCGTATCAAAAATCTTAATCATTTCCATTAAAAATCCTTTATAAAATATTTTGGTTTGAGTTGAGTAACATAAGCCTTAGAATCCCAGAGGCAAAAGCATAGAAAGCGTCAAGAGATTCCTTTGAAAATGAATATGAAAATAAAAACGCATATACATTGTTATTCCTTAGAATCTTTGGAATCTTTACTAAGATGTCTTATGCAAATATAATAAGTCGCACGCGCCGGACCAAAGCAGACATACAAGCTAATCAAAGTAGTAATGGAATAAATGGGATAAAGATAAAGAATCGCTAAGGCAATCATCAAAAGAACAATCACTTTGCCGAAGCTAAACTTTTCAAAACTCATTTTCTTAAAGCTTGGATAGCGCACATTGCTCACCATTAAAATCGCCACAACGAGACTTACAAACATTAAAGGAAGCAAGAAAATGCTTTCGGAATATTGCGGATATTGTTTGCTAAGCTCCATTTCAAAAAGCAACCAACTTACGACAAAAACAGCGGCAGCAGGGATTGGAAGTCCGATGAAAACATTGGGTTCGTTGTTGTTAGTGGTTACATTAAATCGTGCTAAACGAATCGCGCCAAACACAACATACAATCCAGCCACGACCACGCCGAATTTGCCATAATGGAATCCCCCATAAAAAAACAAAATCATTGCAGGAGCGACGCCAAAGGCAACAACATCGGCTAAAGAATCAAACTCTACGCCAAACTTGCTTGTCGTGCCTGTTAATCGCGCAATGCGTCCATCTAAGCCATCAAAGATAAGACTCATAAGCACGAGCCAACAAGCTAATTCAAAGCGTCCGACAAAAGCATAGGAAACCGCCAAGATTCCAATATAGATACTCGCCCCTGTGAAGAGGTTTGGTAAGATATACAATGGATCAATTTTCATTTATTTTTATTCCTTAAAACCCTTGAAATCGGTTATTCTATCATTATACAAATTTATTTTTTAAATTTTCATCAGAATCTTTACGGATTGGAAACTGATTTGAATGTGCCAAGCAATGTTTTGCCGCCTAAGATTTTATCGTTGACATTGACTTTAAGCTCCGTATCTAATGGAATCTTTAGGAGTGCATTGCCATTGAGAAAAAATCCAATGCGCTCTCCTAGCTTAAAGTTGGAATCCCAAAGATAGAGGGAGATTTGAGCGAAATATTTAGGATAAAGTGTCAAATAAAGCGTGTGGTGATTGAAAGTATCGGATTGGTTTATCTCGCGATTAAAGGCAATCACAATGCGCTCCCCTGTAATTTCATTGGCATTTTTTAATCCCTTAATATGTTCTACTTCTATGGCTTCCCCACATTTACCGAGATTTGCTAAAGGCATTCTAAGCATACCACAAAAGCAAATAGGCTTGGCAATTTGCAAATAAATCCCATCGGATTTGTTTTCTATGTTTTTAACGATTCCGTCAATGGGAGCTAGAATAGAATCGTTTGCAGTGTCTTCTGCAATGCGTTCTGTGTTGCGATAAAAATATAACAAACAAGCAAAAGCAATCCAACAAAAGAATCCAAAAACTTTCCACGAAAGCAAGAAAGCAAGAAAGGCTAAAAGTAGGGCGATTCCAAGAGGTTTCCAGCCTTCTTTAGCAATAAATTCTGTGGTGGTTTTCATAGATTCTCCTTATGCTTCTTCTTTTTCTTCGGTTACAAGTCTGCTTTCTAAATTGTGCGCCTTTTCGTATTCGCTGATGATTTCACGCACTTTTTGCCCATCAATATTTTCTTTATCAAAAAGCTCTTGAACGATATTTTCAATTGCTTCTTTGTAAGTCTCTAGGGATTCTTTGACAGCGAGGAATCGCTCATTAAGCACCGCTTTAATGTGTGCGTCCATTTTTTGCGCCATTTCTTCGCTGTATTCTCGGCTACTTCCTAAGCCACCATTCAAAAACACATTGCGTTGCTTTTCAAGCACCATCAATCCCGCGACATCGGTCATTCCATAATAGCTTACCATTGCCTTAATAATATCTGTCGCTCTCTCTAAATCATTGCTTGCACCTGTTGAGATTTCTCCCAAGAAAACATCTTCAGCGGCTCTTCCTCCAAGCAAAACATCAACCTCGGCAAGTAATTCATGCTTTTGCATTAAGTATTTGTTTTCTTCAGGAGTATTGAGGGTGTAGCCAAGTGCCGCAAGTCCGCGCGGAATAATAGAAACTTTGGTTACCTTTTTTGCCCCTTTGGTGATTTCCGCAATCAATGCGTGTCCGCTTTCGTGATAAGCAACAATCTTTTTCTCTTTGGGTGAGATTCTGCGGGATTTTTTCTCCAATCCTGCGATGCCGCGCTCTACCGCCTCCAAAAAGTCGCCTTGTTCCACTTCTTTTTTATTGCCTCGTCCGGCTAATAGCGCGGCTTCATTGACAATATTTGCTAAATCCGCTCCTGCAAGTCCTGCGGTGAGTTTTGCCACTTCAAATAAATCCACATTTTTTGCTAGTTTGATGTTTTTGATATGCACTTTGAGAATCTCCACGCGCCCTTCAAAGTCTGGCTTATCTACAAGCACTTGCCTATCAAATCTTCCCGGACGCAAAAGTGCTGGGTCTAGCACTTCAGGGCGGTTTGTAGCTGCTAAAACAATCACGGGAGAAGAATCGGAATTAAATCCGTCCATTTCAGCCAAAAGCTGATTGAGTGTCTGTTCGCGCTCATCATTTCCACTTATCATACCACCTGCGGCGCGACTTTTGCCTATCGCGTCAATCTCATCAATAAAGATAATGCTTGGTGCTTCTTTTTTGGCATTTTCAAACAAATCCCGAACGCGACTTGCGCCCACGCCTACAAACATTTCAATAAAGCTACTTCCGCTGACAGAAAAAAACGGCACATTTGCTTCTCCTGCGACAGCTTTAGCCAATAGCGTTTTACCGGTGCCGGGAGGTCCTACAAGCAAGACGCCTTTAGGAATCTTAGCTCCTAATGCAGCGTAACGCTCGGGATTCTTTAAGAAATCCACGATTTCTACGACTTCATCTTTGGCTTCTGCATTCCCTGCCATATCTTCAAATTTAACATTTGGCTTTTCGGCATTGACGAGCTTTTTAGAGCTTCCAATACCTAAGATTCCGCCGCCCATATTTTTTTGCATTCTGTTTGCTAAAAACATCCAAATAGCAAAGAAAATAAACACGGGTAAAACCCAACCAAAAAGCATATCGCTAATCCAATTACTTTCGTTGTAGCCTGTGTATTCTACACCTTTTTCGTCCAATAAAGGAATCAAAGTGTTATCAGGATTCACTCTTTGTGCGTTGTAAGCAATCTTATTGCCACCATTTTGGGCGGTTGCTTTAATATTGGTTTGTCCAATAGCAACGAAATCCACTTCTTTATTTTCAATGAGTTTTTTGAGTTCGTAATAATTAATGGTTTTTGTTGTTGTTGCTCCGCTTAGTTTGCTGACTTCTCCATTGGGAGACATCATACGAAATGCGACAATTGCAACGATTGCAAAAATCACAAACATCAAAAGAGGATTTTGATTGAAAAAATTGTTTGGCTTTTTGTCTTGAGGATTGGGGTTGTTATTTGGTTTTTGCATGATTATCCTTTGTTTTGTAAAACTAAAGTTGCCCATTCTTGATTGAGTTCTTGGGAAACTATTTTAAATCTTTTGAATTTATCAAGAACTTTTGGCAAGTATTTATCTAAAATTCCTGATAAAATCAAATATCCCTCTTGCTTTACAAAGGATTCCAAAGGCAATGCGACAATAATATCTGCCAAAATATTAGCCATCACAATATCAAACTTACCTTTTTCATTGGGAATCGTATGGAGTGAGCCTAAAAAAACTTCGTCTAAAATCGCATCGTTTTTCTGCATATTGTCTTTAGTCGCAGTGATTGCGACTTCGTCTGTATCACATGCCCATACGATTGCCCCGCTTTTTTTGGCGCAAATACTTAGGATTCCACTTCCACACCCAACATCTAAAATTTTTTTGCCCTCCAATGCGTTGAATATGCCGTTCAATGTGCTTAGAAAGCTTTGTTGGGATTGACAAAGAGCTTCGGAAGATTCTTGTGTCCTATTGTAGTTCTTTGGCTTTTGAAGTTTTATTTCATTTCTTTCATGGGTTTGTTGGAGCATTTCCTCTACGATATTTAATGCCATAAGGCAGCCAAAGGTTGTCTCATGATGTCCGCTTCCAAAGGCAAGAGCTGGGTCAATGATTACATTAATCTTCTGCGGTTTTGCTTCAAACCACGAGGGGCGGATATAATACTTGCCACATTCTATGGGTTTAATGGAATTGCGGTAAGCTGCAATCCAATCTTGGTTTTTTAAAATATCTTCGGAAAACTTTAATGTTACGGATTCTGCCATAACAGCTTCCAACTCTTTGGCGTATGCAATGAGTTGCTTTTTGATTGGTTCTATGGCATTTTCTGTGCGTATGATGAACCCTCCATCTATTTCTTCAATTGCCTCGCCCGTAATTTCTAATGCTTTGTCCGCAAAGAGCCATAAGAAATTATCCGCCTTAACGCTTAGACAATTGTAATAGGATTCCATAATTAGTCATTTACACCTAAAACAACTTCTAATTTTTCTTTTAAAACTTGTGGAGTAAAAGGCTTAACGATATAGTTATTCACACCCGCTTTTAATGCGGTGATAACCTCTGCTTTACCACCCTCTGTGGTAACCATAATAATTGGAATATCTTTAAAGCGATCGTCTGCGCGCACTTTTTTGACCAAGTCTAGCCCATTCATTTCAGGCATATTCCAATCGGTGATAAGCACCTTTACATCGGGATTAGAATTCATTTTATCCCAACCTTCAACACCATTTTCGCCTTCCAAAATATCATTATAGCCAAGTCTTGCAAGGGTATTTTTAATAATTCTTCGCATAGTTGAACTATCATCTACAACGACCATTTTCAATGCCAACTCCTTAAAATAAAACTTCTTGATTAAGAAAAAATAACAATAACTGAATATAATAGCATAATTTCTCACAAAATAAGCATAAAATTTCAAATAAATAGAGAATCTAAATGCCAAATTCTTTTTTATTTAAAAGTCCTAAAAGCCTTTTGTAAATCAATTTTGCCCTCATAAAACGCCTTACCCACGATAACGCCATTAATCTTTGCTTCTTTGAGTGCGGCAAAATCAGCCTCGCAAGATAATCCGCCACTTGCAATCGTGAAGATTCCGCTTTTGTCTTGAATTTTTTTTGTAAATTCAATATTGATTCCGCTAAGCATTCCATCACGCGCAATATCAGTGCAAATGATTGCTTCTACTTTGCTTCCTCTAAATCGCTCCGCAAAGTCCCACGCTAGAGTGCCTCCACTCTCCGCCCAACCTTCTGTTGCGACTTTGCCATTTTTGGCGTCAATGCCAATCACAACGGCATATTTTTCTGCCATTTGGAGTGCAAATTCCGGATTCTTAAGTGCAATAGAACCCAAAATCACGCGCGAAACGCCTAAATCCAAATAAGCCTTAATCGTCTCTTCATCGCGGATTCCGCCACCCACTTCAATTTTGAGTTTAGAATCTTTGCAGATTGTTTCAATCACTGCGCGGTTTTTTGGAATCCCCGCAAACGCGCCATCTAAATCCACAATATGCAGAAACTTCGCTCCTAAGCTTTCAAAATGCCTTGCTAATTCCTCTGGGTTTTTGGCATAGATTTTCGCACTCTCCATTAAGCCCTGCCTAAGGCGCACGGCACAACCTTCCTTTAAATCAATTGCGGGAATGATTTGCATAAAACTCCTTATAGGTTTATGAAATTTTGTAGAATCCTAAGCCCAATATCGTGGGATTTTTCCGGGTGTGGCTGGATTCCAAAGACATTGTCTTGTTGCACTATGGAAGCAAATTTCGCTCCATATTGGCTAGTGCCTATGGCATTTTTGAGATTTTTCACATAATAACTATGCACAAAATAAAGATAAAAAGGAGATTCTAAACCCTTTAAAAGCGGGGATTCCTTGCATTTTGCAACAAGATTCCACCCCATGTGTGGAATTTTTTGGTTTGCTTCCATGTCTTTTGCTTCAAACCCAATCACCTCGCCCTCCATTAAGCCTAGCCCAAGATGTTCGCCAAACTCATAGCTTTTTTGAAACAAAAGCTGCATTCCTAAACAGATTCCAAGCAAGGGTTTGCCGCTTTTGGCGAATTCCAATACCGCTTCTTGCATTCCATTGTGCGCAAGGTGCTTCATCGCATCGCCAAACGCCCCCACTCCGGGCAGAATCAGCTTATCAAAGTTTTTAAGATTCTGCGGGTCTTGCGTGATGAGCGACTTTTCGCCTAGTTTTTCTATCGCATTTTGGACACTTGCAAGGTTACCAATTCCGTAATTCACAATGCCAAGCATACTAATCTTTCTTTAAAGTTGCGGTGAGTTTGACATAGAGTGCTAAGCCGACCAACAAACAAGTAACTGCGCCGATGAGATAGACAGCATAAAGCAGCTTTTCAGGCGCAGTAATGGCAAACTTGAAGACAAGCATTAAGGATTCAATCGCTAAAGCAATCACGATAGAGCCTAAGAACCGTGTCATTGTTTTATGCACGACTTTAGAATCTTGCGATTTTTGACGCCCTAGCACTTCTTCTTCAAAGATTGCGCGGACTAAGTCAAAGATTGCTAGGCTTAGAGTGATGAGAATCGTGGCTTCAAAAACATCTTTAATATCCAAAATCTCCAAACTTCCAAAGCGACATAAAGCGTCCCAAAGGCTGATTCCGCCTTTGACAAGTAGCAAAGCACAAACTAAAAAAAGCGATAAGGACATTAAAAAATAAATAACTTTGCCAACTTCAAAAGAAAGCCCAAACAAAGGCGTAGGACGCACAAGCTCCAAGCTTTTTTCCAAGCGTATGTCCATACAAACGATATAAACCAACTCGTCTTTGTCATTATAAAGCGGATAAGAAACGGTGAGAACGAGATTCCCACTTGCTAGAGAGGGGTAGGGGTCTGTGAGGATACATTTTTTTTCATTGATAGCACGATAAAAATAAGCGCGTTCGTTGTGGTTTTCGCCCTTTTTGCATTCTATTTTGGAATCCCTAGAGATTCCATCAATCACTAAAGTCCCGTGAGAATCCAAAACATAGATAAGCTCGAAGATTCCAACTTCTTTTTCTATCTTTTTAATCCCATCAACAATTTTATTTAATTCAATGTGGGGCAAATGGTTTTTGATATTGCGCTGCATTAAAAAGCACAAATAAGCGCGAATCTCATAACGCATTTCACTAAAACGCGCAATGTCTTTTGATAGCATAATTTTCCCTTAAAAATTAAGATTGAATTTGTGCGCTAATTGTATCAAAAAATACCGAATAATAACCCTTATCCTTTGGCAATTTCTCTCTCCAAAGATTCAAAATGCTTTGATAATCTTCCAAGGTTAAATTTCCTTTTAACAATTCGTAATTAAGATATAAGCCATAAGTGTTTAGCACATCGCTTTGGCAATATTCATCAATTTTCTCTTGTGCGCCCTCATAATACATTTGCAAGACTTCCCCGCCATTTGTATCGTATTTTCCGGGAAATCCGACAAGGTTTGCTAGAATGTCTAGTTTAAGATTCCGCACACTGCCGTAGTTTCCTAAGCTATCTAGTAAGTCAATATGGAATCTCTCGCAATAGCGTTGGCGATAATTTTCCCATTTGTTTTTATTAAATTGCACATTGTTTTCTTCAAAATACGCATTGGCTTGAAGTTTGTATTTCATCGCGCGTAATAAAAGCATTGGCAAATCAAAGCCACGCCCATTGTAGCTAACAAGTTTAGGTTGTTTTTTGTTGAGATAATCCAAAAAAGCAGAAATGAGAGATTTTTCTTTCTCTTCTTTAGAATCCCCGCCACTTTTGAAGTTTCCCACGCTTTTGAAGTTTCCAAAATCATCACAAAACACCGCTGCGATGCTTATAACTTGATGATAGCAGACGGGTAGAAATTCTGTCCCGCTTAATTCTTTGTGAATTTCCATTGCGTTTTTGCTGATTTCAAACTCACTCATAGATTCTAGCTCCAAATTGTGCTTTTGAAACTCTTGCCTGAATCCTTTGATAATCAAGGCGGTATCTAAAATTGTTTCACAATCAAACACCATTACCATAATTCGCTCCTTTTAAGGATTTTTGATTTAGTATTTTAAAGTAATTTTGGTTAGAATCCAAATTTAACCCAAAATTCCTATTGAAATTAAGGAGCGATAATGTTGCTTGGAGTGAATATTGATCATATTGCAACCTTAAGAGAAGCGCGTAAAATCAATGACCCAGACCCGCTAGAAGCAGTGTTTATAGCCAAACGCGCAGGAGCAAGTCAAATCACCCTCCATTTGCGCGAAGACCGCAGACATATGCACGATTTGGATATTAAGCGCGTGAAAGATAGCTCCTTTTTGCCTTTGAATGTAGAATGTTCCATTAATCCACAGATTATTGATTATTTGCTAGAGATTGCGCCCCATCGCATTACGCTTGTTCCAGAGAATCGCGAGGAAGTTACCACAGAGGGCGGATTAGATGTTGTTGGCAATCTAGCAAGAATCACAGAAGTTACACAGGCTTTCAAGGAAAAAGGCGTGGAAGTTTCGTTGTTTATTGACACGCAAATTGACCAAATTTGCGCCGCTAAGGAAGTGGGTGCGCAGATGATTGAACTGCACACAGGGACTTATGCGAATTTGCATTTAATGCTTTACTCCAATTTGCCCTCAATGCACAATGCCATAGAATCGCTAAAGTTGCCTAGAAATGAGCTTAAAGCGAGGTTAAAGGATTCCATAGAGAGTTTGCAAAGTGCGTCAAAAGAAGCCAAATGGCTAGGGCTAGAGGTTGCCGCAGGACATGGATTAAACTATGTGAATCTTGCTCCGATTTTGGCGATTCCTGAAATTGTTGAACTCAATATCGGGCAAAGTATTATTGCGCGTGCAATTTTTAGCGGGTTAGAAAATGCGATTAAAGAAATGGTGCAGCTCATCAACGCGTCAAACATATAACCTTGCGAAGCAACTTATTCGTCTGAACAACCATTTGGGTTGTTATTCTGTCATTGTGAAGCCCTTGCAAAAGGGCTGTGGCAATCCATAGCTTTAAATGACCCGCGATTTTGCTACTGCGTCATTGCGAGGTAGCGAAGCGAACGAAGCAATCCATAATGCAGAATCTCGCCAAAAGATTCCATTGTGGAATCCCAAACAATCCTATAAACCTAAATCTGTGGCATATCAATGGAACTTGTGGATTCGCTATTGCTAGGTGGCGTGAATTGCGTTTGCGTATTTTGAGCGGTTTGCTCATAAACGATTTCAAGAGCTGGATTCGTATCTGCCAAATCTACAAAACGCGTGCAATGCTTGTGAAAAGTCAATTTCACCATACCTGTGGGTCCATTACGCTGTTTCCCGATGATAATCTCCGCTTCTTCCTCATTGCGCGGGATATAAGTGCTTTTGTATTCTTTGTTTTCTTTTTTGGCTGCTTCTTCTTTCTCTTTTTCGTCTTTTTGCTTATAAACTGCATCGCGATAAACAAACAAAATAATATCCGCGTCTTGTTCGATAGAGCCGGATTCGCGCAAATCTGAAAGCATTGGGCGGCGGTCGCTTCGGGATTCTAGGCTACGATTTAGTTGAGAAAGCGCAATGATTGGAATCTCTAGTTCTCTTGCTATCATCTTTAGCCCACGACTGATTTCGCTGACTTCTTGATGTCTGTCTTTGTTGTTTGCGCTGCTCATTAATTGCAAATAATCAATCACGGCAAGCCCGATTTCTGGGTGTTTGGATTTGATTTTTCTAAGTTTGCTTCTTAATTGATGAATCGTAAGCAAACTATTATCATCAATAAACAGCGGAGCTTTGCCCATAATTTCCGCTGCACGCGCTAGATTTGTCCATTCCTCATCTTGGAGATTCCCCACGCGCAAGTTTTGCAAGGCGATAGAGGTTTTGGCTGCCAACATTCTTAGCATTAGTTGTTCTGCGGGCATTTCAAGGCTGAAAAACGCTACGCCTTTGCCGGTATCTAATGCCTTTTGTGCCATATTGAGAACGAGCGTTGTTTTGCCCATTGCAGGACGCGCCGCGACGATGATTAAATCGCCCTTGTTAAATCCTGTCGTCATTTTGTTTAATCCTGCAAATCCCGTATCTACGCCAATCAGCAAGGTATTGCCGCGTTTTTTCATTTCTTCAATGTATTCTAAGGTCGCTTCAACAACTTGTTTAGAATCCTGAAATTCCTTGTTTTGATGAATATTTGTGATTTTATAAAGCTCACTTTGGAGATAGTCTATAATCTCTTGCGAACTTGTCTCGCTATCGGTCGCGCTTTGGTTGATTTTCATCGCAAAAGAATGCAGTTTGCGCTTATTGGAGGATTCTATAATCTCTTTGATATAGGATTTCAAATCGCTAATAGGGCTTGTAGTGAGGATATTAAGAATCTCCTCTTGAGCGATAGGACGCGCTTTAGTGGAGAGTTTGAGGATAAACTCTTCATCAATGGGGCGGTCTGTGTGGCGCAACTCCAACATTGCTGCAAAGATATTTTGGTGAGGCGTATAGGCGAAATCCTCCGCAACTAAGGATTCTGCGATAGAATCCAATTGCTCCGGGTCAAACAAAATAGAGCTTAAAACCGCGCGTTCAATTTGTAATTGCATTTCCATAGGTTTCCTTAGCTGCTTTTGAGGCTTAAAAATAAATGCGATAAAGTTGTGAGCGCAAACACAGGTGCGAAAAATCCGATAATTGGAATCAAGCTTAATCCATACAAAGGCAAGGTTACGCTACGGATTCTGCCTTTTTGTTCTTGTTTG
This sequence comes from Helicobacter sp. MIT 05-5294, assembly GCF_000765675.1. GTDB lineage: Bacteria > Campylobacterota > Campylobacteria > Campylobacterales > Helicobacteraceae > Helicobacter_D. The sequence continues at coordinate 212,986 of NZ_JRPA02000001.1, forward strand.
ATGTGTTTTAAGGTGCTTTTGTCAAAGATTCCTTCGCCTACATCAGCGACGAGCGTTTTGGAAAATAGCCAAAAATTAGGCAATAAAATCACAAATGAACCCACAAAAGGAATAAAATAAAAAGGCAGCAAGAGTATTAAAAAAAAGAGATATAAAAGATAAACGCCAATCAATGAAAGTATTGAAGCTATCGTGCTAGTATCCCCATCTAGAGAAGTGGTGGGATAGTGTTTGTTGCGCACAAAATTGACGACAAAAGGTGCTAAAAAGGAACAAATTATCAAAGTAAGCAATAAAGAAAGAACTAAAAACACAAAAGCCAAAAACACAACAATCGTTGTTCTGATGATATAATCCAAACTGCTTTGAATCCAAGTAAGCCAAGAAATCGTGAGATTCAAATCCCAATGCAATAGCCCATAAAGATTCTCTTGCCAAGTGCTACCAAATAAATAAAGAATTGTGCCTAAAAAAATCAGCGCAAACAACAAGGGCAAAAAGGTGAGCCCGAGCAAATAAGGCGTGAAAATATCTCTTCTTGCAAGTGCGAAGCAGTGTTTGGTTTGGGCGAGTTGTTCTTGCATATTGGGTTGCATTTTTGTCCTTGAAATAGAATCTCTAACAAATGATTGAAGAATTTATCCGCAAGATTCTTACCAAGTGAGAACTTCTCTTTTGATTTTATTGAGTGTTTCAATCGCTTCTTTGAGGCGTGAAACTTCATTGTCAATTTGTTGCAGATTCCACGCGCCAAGCTCATCAGGCATATCTTGTGAGCCGCGTTTAATCATAATATAATCTACAAAAGAAATTTTTGCCATTCCTAAAAGAAGCTCAATCTCTGCTTGTGCTTCTTCAATCTCGCGTAAGATTCCGTCAATGCGTTCAAACATTTTAATCCTTTTTGCTTTTGTAAGCCAAAATTTTAGCATTTTTGATGAATTTTTACAAAGGGATAAAATCTTCTAGTATCTCTTCTTGCATTAGAGAAGAAATTTCTAGTGTAAAATCCTCGTAAATTGGCTCTTTGAGGATAAGAATCGGAGAAGTTAAGAATCCTTGAGGATAAAGTTTTAAGCGCAAATTTAGCTGTATTTCCTCACTAAGCCCCTCTTGTAAAAGTGTCGCGAAATCCTCTTTGCCCAAAAAGTCTTTAAAATCATCAAAACAAAGCAACAAAATCCCCTCTTTGTTTGCATATCCGATTCCATTATGCCAGATTTCCACTTGTGCTTTGGTGGGTTTGGCGAGTTGTGAATGGTTGCAAATAAAGCTAGGAATCGTGCGTTCTTTTGAGGTTAATTTGCCACTTAGCAGGACATAGCGCGAAACTTTGCGTTTGATGATTTTATAGGGTTGGTGTTGTTGTTCTAGTTGGGTGCGTGTTTGGAAATTGTGGAATCGCAAAGCAGGGAGATTCCTTGAATCTTTGGGCAGATTGAGCGGAGAGAGAAGCTCTAATGTGCTTTTGTGTGATTTGTCGCGTTGGGCTTTGAGCGCGAAAACGCAACCACAATAGTTTTGGCGGTAGAGATTCGCACTTTTTGCCAATGCGTTTTGCACTTGTGTGCCGCCTTTGCTGCGCACATCAAGGGGCAAAAAGTCAAGATTCCAATCTTTGCCAATCTTTTCTCCTTGTGCGAAAAGCTCGGCTTGGGATTTCATAGGACTTGCAAGAAGCGTCGTAGTAAATCCTGCACAATGCGTATTTTGTGCTATTTGTGCGGTTTTTGTAAGGCGAAAGTCAAAGCAAAAGCTACACCGCTCTCCCTTTTCAGGTGCATTCTCCAAGCCTCTAGCGTTTTTGAACCATTCTTCATCTTCGTATTCCCCAACAATGAGCGGAATCCCAAGCATTGCGCAACTTCTCTCTACATCACTTAGGCGCAGTTGGTATTCTTCAAAGGGGTGAATGTTGGGGTTATAAAAGAATCCACAAAAACGCTTTTGAGGGTAGAGTTGTTGGAGTTGGGTTAAAAAATGATGGCTATCTACACTGCAACAAATATGCACTAAAATCGTGTTTTGATTGCTAAAATCATAAGGAATTGATGACATTTTCTCTCTTTAAATTAACTTTGGATAATGAAATTTTAATATAAACCTAGCGTAAGTTGCAAGAAATATGCTAAAATTCGTGCGACCCTTTCATCTAGAGGCCAAGGATAATGCCCTTTCACGGCATATACGGAAGTTCAAATCTTCCAAGGGTCGCCAAACTTCTTAATTTTTAAACTTGCCTTCATTAAAAACAAATAAAACTTTAATATCGGGTAATCTGCCGTCATTGCGTCCTTTTGTAGGAGTCGTGGTGTGCAATTTGCAAAACAAATTTCACCCACACTTGCAAATTCATAATACAGAATCTGTTTTAGAGATTCCATTGTAATATCTTTTAGCGTATAAAGCGTGGATTGCTTCGTCCTTGCAGTCCTTGTAATGATGTGCATGACACTTTCGTTTGCTTTGTTGCTTTGCAAAATGCAGTGGCAGAATCCTAGAGATTTATTAGCACAAGTCCCCAAGTGAAAACGGCGGTTAAGATTGCAAAAAACACACCTGCAGACGCGCAATCTTTGGCAATTTTGGCTTTGGTGTGAAATTCTTGCGTAACCAAATCCACGCAGGATTCAATAGCAGAATTAAAGCACTCTGCAATCAAAATCAAAAATAAAACACCAATCAAACAAATTCTCTCCATAAGGGAGATTTCAAGCAAAAATGCAACAAATAACAAAGGACAGACAAAGAGGCATTCTAGCCTGAAACTCATTTCCGCTTTAAGCATAGCAAATACTCCATTTAAGGCATATTTTGTATTGCTGAAGAAACGATATTTTGGTTTCATTTTTGCTTCTTTAGATTCTTAAAATCGCGACATATTACCATTTTTTGGATATTTTATGCTTATTTTTGAAATTTTAGCTACAATTCCGCCCTATGAATGAAAAAATAAAAGATTTTATTAAAAAACAACATTTGTTAGTTTTGAGTGTTTTGGAAGCAGATTCTAGTGGATTTGGGGTTTATAGCGCAAGTTGCTATTACGCCTTTGATGTGCAGAATCTTGCTTTGCTTTTTAAAAGTGCGCAAGATTCGCGACACATTGAGCTTTGTTTTTTAAATCCAAAAGTTGGCATTAACATAGCGCAAGATTCTAAAAATATCGGGCGGATTCAAGGTGTGCAGATAAAGGCGAGATTCCACGAATCCACACAAGCACAAAAAGACCTGTATTATACGCGCTTTCCTTTCGCTAAAATAGGAAGTGGAGAGATTTTTGCGTTGGAGATTTTGTGGGCAAAATACACAAATAATAAACTATTGTTAAGTAATAAAATAACTTTCACGAGGGAAAAATGAAAAAAGTTTTGTTGTTGATGAGCGGAGGTGTGGATTCTAGTTATTGCGCTTATTTGTTGCAAAAAAGCGGGTATTTGGTGTATGGCGTGTATTTGAAGTTGCACGATAGAGAGGAAAAACACCGCTATTATGAAGCAAAAGTCGCACAATGCGCGGAATCTCTAGGAATTTCGTATGAAATTATTGATGAGCGGGAGTTGTTTAAAGAAAAGGTTTATAACTATTTTGTAGAATCTTATGTGCAAGGCAAAACGCCAAATCCTTGCGCCTTGTGCAATCCGCTCGTGAAGTTTGGAATCGCATTTGAAATGGCGGATAGATTGGGATATGATTTTGTTGCTACCGGGCATTATGCGCAAATCAAAGACAACAAAATCGCGCAAGGTGCAGATGGGAGCAAAGACCAAAGTTATTTTTTGTTTGGGCTAAAACAGGATTGGATTCCGCGTATCCTTTTTCCATTAGGAGATAAGAAAAAAGCTGAAATTAAGCCACTTGCGCTTAAAGAGCTTCCTTGGCTTGGAACGCTTGAAAGCTATAAGGATTCGCAAGAAATTTGCTTCGTAGAGAGTAGCTACATAGAAGTCTTGCAAAAACATCATAATGTAGAATCCAAAGGAATCGTGCTAGATTCGCAAGGCAAGGCAATAGGCGCACACAAGGGTTATATGCAATACACGATTGGTAAGCGCAAGGGATTTAGCGTTGCTGGGGCATTAAGTCCGCATTATGTGTTAAAAATCAATCCAAAAGACAATACGATTGTCGTGGGTGGGAAAGAGGAATTGGCGACAACTCAAGTGCGTGCGGTGAATTTTTCTACTCCAAAGGAGGTTTTTGAAAACGCAAAAGAGCTAGAATGCGAGGTTAAGATTCGCTATAAAAGCCACAAAACAAGGGCAAAGGTGAGATTAGAGCAAGAGCTAGATGCACAAGGAATCACGCGTGAGATTCTTGTTGTAAACCTGCAAGAACCTGCTTTTGGCGTGGCAAGCGGACAAGCATTGGTGCTATATGAAGATGATAAGGTATTAGGAGGCGGGTTTATTTTATAACCCCTCCTATAAGTTTTGTTGTGAGGTTCTTAATGCGCAAGAGTATATGCTACAAACGATTCCCATAATGTGAAACTAGCATAGAATGAGGCTTATTTGGGCTGTGCTGTTTCTTGCTTTAATTCTCTGTCATAGTCTGATTTTTTGTTAAAAATTCTAATCCGATTAGCGTTGAAGTCCTCTGTTGTCGGGTCTTTTGTGGCGTCGTAATCTTCAACGCTAATTTGTGCAATCCCACAAAGCAAATGAATCAAATCATCAGACATAAAGCAACAAAACAGCACTTAAAACTCAAAGAAAGGACAAAGCATAACGTTGTAGCTTGGGTGAAAAGATTGTAAAGACTAAATGCAAGAATATGAGTTCTAGTAAAATCGTAGAAAAGATAGATTTAAAGATTTTAGAAAGAAACCAAGTAAAAGAATCGCTGCATAAGCGGAATAATTCCAAACCAACAAAACCACCGCATTGCAAATCAAAATAAATAAAACGCTAGGTAGATTTTGCGATAAAAAACGCACAAAATTATGCCCCAAATGCCTTAATGGAATCATTTAATCTCCTCTTGTAATTTGCTTTTATAGCATTATAACAAGTTTTCACGCTTTTTTAAGATTCCATCGTGAAGTTTTAATGTGCTAGATTGTGGATTGCTTCGTCTTTGAATTCCTTGCAATGTAATGAGACAACGCAATGTGGAATCCTCGTAAAGGTGCGGTGGCAGTGCGTAATGCTACGGATTCCATAATCTTTTGCGGAGATTCCACAAGGGGGATTTGGGATTCCATGTGTGCTGCGGAATCCCATTTCTATAATCGCAAAGTATTTAGTTTAGGCGGCTATTAGTTTCGTTTGAGCTGATTGACGGTTTGGAGCATAGAATCCGCAGTTTGGATAGATTTAGAGTTCGCCTCATAAGCTCTTTGTCCGACGATGAGGTCTGTCATTTCTTCTACAAGTTTAACATTGCTCGTTTCTACGAATCCTTGTCTTAATTGTCCAAAGCCATTAAGTCCGGGTGTGCCTACGATTGGGTCGCCTGATGCGTTGGTGTTCAGATAGAGATTATCTCCTAATGCGTGAAGTCCTGCAGGGTTGATGAAATTCACGGTTTCAATCTGTCCTAGTTGATTGACTTCTGTGGAATTGCCTTGCACGACGGTTACCGTGCCATCAGTTCCGATATTGATTTGGGTTGCGTCATCTGGAATCGTGATATTTGGCACGAGCAAATAGCCTTGTGAATTAACGACATTGCCCTCATCATCTCTTTTGAATGCGCCATCGCGTGTGTAGGCAATCGTGCCATCGGGAAGCTCAATCTGAAAGAATCCATTTCCGGTGATTGCAATATCAAGATTCTGTTCGGTTTCTTTGAAGTTTCCTTGAGAAAACAGCTTTTGCACAGAGGTCGGGCGCACACCTAAGCCCACTTCAATCCCGGTTGGGCTAAGTGTAGTTTCTGAAGTGCTAGAACCCGCGTATTGAATCACTTGATGAAACAAATCCGCAAATTCTGCGCGTTCTTTGCGATAGCCAAATGTATTAACATTAGAAATGTTGTTGGAAGTAACATCAATAAATAATTGTTGTCCTAACATACCTGTGGTTGCTGTGTATAATGCTCGCATCATTTTAGAATCCTTTTTTAAGCTTTCGCTGCTAATTTTGTAATGGCTTCTGTGTTGAGGTCGTCCATATGTGTTTTTAGCACTTTGGAATACGCTTCAACTAAGCGGTTTGTTTCAATCAATCCTGTCATTTCATAAACAACATTGATATTGCTTTTCTCTAAAAACCCTTGATGGACTGCACCGCTTTGCTCCAAAGCTTCGCGCTCATTGGTTCTCTCCTTTGGATAAGAGTAGAGATTATCCCCAACTTTTTTAAGATATTTTGGGTTTTCAAAACTCACGATTCCGATATTGGAGATTAACGCCATTTCACTAATTCCCTCGTTGTTCAAATCGCGAATATAGATGTTTCCGCTACTATCTACTTCTACTTGGAATCCATCGACAAATTCAATGTATTGTGGCGCGTCTAAATATTCTCGTGGAAGCACGGGAAAACCCTCTTTATTGACTAGCCTTCCTTGCTCATTTAGCACGAAAGAACCATCACGCGTATAACGAATCCCCTCGGGTGTTTCAATCATAAAATACGCATTTTCTCGTCCCAAAGCGAAGTCAAAGGTATTATCGGTTTGCATCATTCCGCCCAATGAGCGGTCTGTAAATTCCTCTACGATTTGTGGGACGCGATTTAGTGAGCGATTATAAAATTTCGCCGCGTCTTTGGTTTGGTCGTCTATTGGCAAAAACTCTTTTGCTTGTTCATAGAGACGCAAAAAATCTCCAATCACAACATCATCGCGTTTAAAGCCGGTTGTGTTTGCGTTTGCGATATTGTTTGCAATCACATCTAAGCGGTCAATCTGCGTAACCATACCGCCAACAGAGCTATAATATCCACCTTGCATTTTATGCCTTTTTATAAACTTTTGTGAGAGTTAAAGCAAAAGGTGTTCCAAAATAAGATTTTATGCGTAAAGTTTTGTTTTGGGATTCTTATTTGGCGAATTTAAGGCGATTTTGGGCTTTGTTTGGAATCTTTTGCGTGAGGAAATTATTTGTTTTTGCTCATTTGAGCTTTGTTTTCGGTTTTATAAAGCCAAATAAACACTTCCACGACTGCCTTATAAAGTGCGGGTGGAATCTCCTCGTCTAACTCTAGGCTGATAAGCGAATCCACTAAAGCTTTGCTTTGAAAGAGCGGAATCTCGTATTCTTTTGCTTTTTCAATAATTCGTTGTGCAAGGAATCCCTCGCCTTTGGCGATGACTTTAGGTGCGCGTTGTTTATTTTGTTCATAAGCGAGTGCGACGGCTTTTTGATTGAGTGGCAAAGGTGGCATTAGTAACTCCCTAAGATTCTATCAATTTGCGCCCAACTTAGAGCGGAGTTTTTGGAATCTTGTAGGTTAGGTTGGTGTTTATGGAGGAAATGCCAAACCATACGCGCAAGACAATCGGTTTCTATATTCACACGCGTTCCGACTTTGTAAGTCGGGAAAAGCGTGGAATGCAAAGTGTGCGGAATAATCGTAAGGCGCAACGCATCTTCTAGAATCTCGTTAATCGTAAGGCTGATTCCAGAAATCGCAATGCTCCCTTTGGGCGCACATAAATCTAAAATCTTATCCTCTGTGCGGATAAAAAAATCTGTGCCGATTTTATGGGATTCTATGCGGGTGATTTCTCCGATTCCATCAATATGTCCTTGCACGATATGCCCATCTAGTCTATCGCTAAGGCGCAATGCGGGTTCAATATGCACGAAATCTTTATAGGTTTCTAGCGCGATTCTTTGTTGTGTTTCTTCGCTAAGTTCTAGCGCGAAACCATCGTCAAAAGTTTCAATCGTGGTCAAACACGCGCCATTGACTGCGATAGAATCCCCGATTTTAGGTTTGTGTTGTGCAGCAATACGAAGTGTCGCACCTTGCAAGGATTTGACTTTGCCAAACTCGCGCACAAGTCCAGTAAACATTTCCAACCTTTAAGTAAAATTGCATTAAAATTTGTAAATTGTAGCATAAAAGGAGTGATATGCAGCTTTGTGATACGCATTGCCATTTGGATAGTTCGCGGTATTTTGAGGATTTTGATGCGGTTTTGGAGAGGGCGCAAAATGCAGGAATAACGCGCTTTATTATCCCAGCGGCACACCCAGAAGATTTAGAGAGAGCGCAAAGTCTAGCACATAAGTATTCTAATGTGTATTTTGCCACAGGCACACATCCAAATGGCGCACATTTACACAATGAAGCGTTCGTGAGGAGTTTTATAAATGACCCCAAATGTGTGGCAGTTGGCGAATGTGGCTTGGATTATTATCGGCTAGATGAGGATATGCGCGAGTTTGGCGTGGATTCCAAAGAAGAAGTTAAAGCAATGCAATATAAAGTTTTTCTAGCGCAAATCAAACTTGCCATAGAATCCAAAAAACCCTTAATCGTGCATATTAGAGACGCTTCGCTAGATAGTCTAAATATTTTGCAAAGTTATGCTTCTAAGCTTAAGGGCGGAATCTTGCATTGCTTTAATGCGGATTTTCAGCTTTTGAGTTTGGCAAAATATAATTTTTATTATGGAATCGGCGGGGTTTTGACATTTAAAAACGCGCGAAAGCTCGTAGAGGTGTTGCCAAAGATTCCGCTAGAATCGCTTTTGCTAGAAACAGACGCACCTTATCTCACACCGCACCCACATAGAGGGGAACGCAATGAGCCGTGTTTTATCCCTCTAGTTTTGGATAAAATGAGTGAGATTCTAAATCTCCCCAAAGAACAATTAGTAGCACAAATCAATCAAAACACACAAAGACTTTTTGGGGAATTGTGATGAAGAATATTGTTTTGCTTGGTGGGAGCAATTCGGTTATGGTAAATGGAATCCAAAAAGTCTTAAGCAAGGAAGCAAAGCTTATAAATCTCGCACTTGGTGGTTGCGCGGCGTTGCAGAATCTAGTGTTTGGACGCAGGATAAAGCATTGGAGTTTGCAGAGATTCATTAGCGATTTTGCGCGTATTATGGGTTTAACTTTATGAATTTGCAAGAATATTTTGTGAAACATAATTTAATAGAGTTTGGCAGAAGAAGTGGCAATGGAGGACATTTGCAAGGGCACATTATGCAAGTAGTTGGAGAAGAAATTGTCAAGTTTATAGAGGATTTTAAACCTCCAAAACGCTTAAAAAACTTAAAAAGCAATCCGAATTTTAAAATTTGTCTGCCCTGCAAAATGAAAGGGGGCGAAGAGTTGGAATCCTTTGAAATGTCAAATTCTAGATTCAAAGAAAAAGTATATCGCATACAAAACGAAACTTTAAAATTTCTAAAGAGTTTAGTTTCTTAAACCAATTCATAGAGATTCAAACATGTTTTGCGGTGGATAAACACACATTTTTTAGGCGCAATGATGAGAATCTTGCTCCCGTAGAGTTTCATGTCAATGTCTTAAATCATTTAAAAAACGCCAAAAGAGTGAAGCATAGCGATATTGTGGGATTCTTTTTAAGCGATTCTCTAAAATCTAATGTATTGCCCTCCAAATAAGCTACAAGCTAGGACGCGCAATGTGTGAATGCTATAAAAGCTCTTTTGGGATTTTGGCTATGCCCTTTGTGCTGTGGTTTATCAAAAGCCAATACCAAAAAGATAAAATTCAAAACCCTAAAAATTTGGAATCCCAAAAACTAGAATCTTATGCGGATTTTAAAGAAGCGCAAAAAATCAAAAATCATTTCTCTTATAAACTTGGTGAAGCGTTAATTTACGCAGATTCTGCTATGACACAACGCATTCTTCGGGGGGGGGGGGGATTTGCCGCTTAAAAGCAATCGCCAAAATAATCGCGTATTGTTGGTTTATCAAAGAGTGGCGTAGAATTAAAAGAGAATTAAAACACTCATCTATGCCACCGCGTCCTTGCGAGATTTCGCAGTAGTAGAATCGCGGTATGTGATTGATGAAACAAATTTCACGCCACGCTATGTAAATTTATAATGTTGCCTTATTATGTGTCATTGCAAACGAAGTAGGCGACGAAGCAATTCATAATCTAGAATCCTTGCTATTACAAAATCCATTTTTATTTAAATTATAGATTTCAAGTGTGGGCAAACTGCTAATGCAACACACGCTTTGGCTACGCCTCGCAAGGACGCAGCGGAATCCTAAAAAATCCCTGAAATTTGTGTGGAGATTTTGTCTTCTAGCACAGGGATTGCTTCTTGTAAAGTAAGGTTTAGCTTGGTGGCTTCTGCTAGGAGTGTGGTGGATTTTTCTGAATAATTGCCGCTGTAAGCTTGTTCGTTTAGGGTTGCTTGGTTGGAGTTGAGTTTGCCTCCGCCTTGTGTGCTTGCGGCATTTCCGCCAAAGCTATTGAGGAATCCCGCCCTGCGTCCATCACTCACACTTGCTTGACCGCTCACGGTGGAGTTGTAGTTATAAGTGCCTCCTTCGATTCTTTGGCGCACATTAATATCTACTTGCATTTGGAAAATCGTATCTTCTGTGAGTTTTCCTAGAATCGCTCCTGCGGCTGCACCTGCCAACCCACCTACAACCGTTCCGGTGGTAGAATGATGATTGTATCCCCCGACACCCGCGCCCACGGCACCACCTACGACACCCGCGCCCACGGCGTTATTTTCTTTTTTTGTATCGCAGTATAGGACATTGGCTTGTAGGATAAAAGTAGCAACTTCTGGGTCTTCTACGATTGTGTAACCCTTGCTTTGGAGTTTGCGCAAAATCTTAGATTCCAAATCAATCTCTTGTCCGCTTGTGTTGCGCAGTGCAACAAAAATCGTTTGTTTGGATTTCGCCACAGGATCAATGAAAATGCTCTGCGACATTGTCGCTTTGGTTTCTAAATTTGTCGTTACACAACCGCTTAGTGCCAAAATACAAAGAAAAGGAATCCATATCGTTCTCATATTAAACCTTTGATAAAATTTAGCGATATTATACTTAAATTTTGAGCGTATGCAAAGGTTGCTTTGGGTTTAAGAGTGAGTTGCGAAATGATAGGATTTAAGGTTTTAGAAATGCTAAATTATGCAGTTTGGCGATAATCTGCTGTAAATTAAAAAATGAAATATAAAGGATTTGGCTTTGATAATCTTAATGGGGTGGGCGATGGGAATCGAACCCACGACCCTCAGGACCACAATCTGATGCTCTAACCGACTGAGCTACGCCCACCAAAAATTAAAAGAAAGTGGTCGGGGCGAAAGGATTCGAACCTTCGACCCCTTGGTCCCAAACCAAGTGCGCTAACCAGACTGCGCTACGCCCCGACGAATAGTAGTAACATTAAATATCTTAAAAAAGAAGCGCAATTATACTTTTTAAAACCTTAATTGTCAAGATTTATGCGCATTGCAAAATCCCAACTTTCAAGATAATCCACGCAAATCAAGGATTCAAAAGCTTGAATTTCAACTCTGCAAGTTCCCAATCTTCTAGTGTATCAATATCGCAAACGCGCGAAGGGGGAAGCAAAAAACTAATGGAATTTTCAAAAATATTCGCTTTGCTTTGCCAGATGCTTTTTTTAGCAAAATAAAATTGCCCCGCATCGTGGTAGATTTTTTCTAAATCTTGTGAGCGTTTGGAAAAATGCTCATTAAAAAGCATTTTGTTTTGATTTTCTACGATTCTAAAAGCGCGGTAAGGCGAATAATTGTATTCTACTGCACCAAAACAATAGCAAGATTGCGCTTTGTTTTTTGCTATTTCAAAGGCATTTTGGAGTGCGTTGGATTCTAGCAAGGGCGCAGTGGCATAGAGGCAACACACCCAAAAATCATCGGTATGGGGTTTTGTATTTTGCGATTCCGCATTTTGGCTTGTTTGAAGCCTTTGTTGTTCAAGCTGCTCTATCGCAAACAAAATCACTTCGTGCGTCCCTGCATAATCATCGCTTAATTCTTGGGAACGAATCTGCGCACTCACTCCGCATTTCCTAGCAAACTCCAAAATCTCCGCGTCCTCACTTGAAACAATAATTTCGCTAAAGATTCCGCATTTTTTGGCATTTTCTATGCTATATGCTAAGATAGGTTTGCCACAAAAGCTTTTGAGATTCTTTCGTTTAATGCGTTTGCTTCCGCCTCTTGCTGGGATAATGCACACGCAATTTTGGTTTTGCATTTTATGCCTTTTTGCAAACGCAATTTCTTAAAGTATCAATCACTTTTTGCTGCTCTTGAGCGGTGAGTGTCGGGAAAAGTGGCAGAGTGATTGCGTGTTTGTAATAGGATTCTGCGACTTTAAAATCCCCCTTTTTGAATCCAAAATGCGCATAAAAAGGCTGTAAGTGGATTGGGATATAATGCACTTGCGCTCCGATTCCTTCTTCTTGAAGTTTGGCAAATAATTCCCTGCGTTTGATTCCGCTTTTTTTGTTTAACAAAACCACATAAAGATGAAATGCGCTGTAATTATAAGGCGCGACAAAGGGCAGGGTGAGTTCTAAGTCTTTGAGAGATTCGTTATAGGTTCTGACTAATTCGTTGCGCTTTGCCACATAGGCTTCTAATCGTTCTAATTGCGAGATTCCAAGTGCTGCGTGAAGTTCGCTTAAGCGGTAGTTGAATCCTAAAAGTTGTTGTTCATAATACCACGCTCCTGCATTGTCCCCTTTGAATCCCACCATAAAGCTTCCCACGAAATCCTCCGAATCTTTCGTGATTCCGTGACTTCTTAACATTTGCATTTTTCTAACATATTTTGGATTATTAGTTGTTGCGATTCCGCCTTCTGCGCAGGTGATGATTTTCACAGGGTGGAAGCTAAAAATCGTAATATCGCTAAATTTGCAACAACCAATGGGAAGTTCGCGGTAGCTTCCGCCAAGCGCGTGGGAGGCGTCTTCTATGATTTTGAAATGATATTTTTTTGAGAGTTTCCAAATCCTTTTCATATCGCAACTTTGTCCTGCGAAATGCACCGCGACAAGCACTTTTGGCAATTTATGCTTTGGCGTAGATTTTAACTTTTTTTCTAGTTTTCGCGCGTCAAGATTGTAGGTGCGCGGGTGAATCTCTACGAAATCTACTTTTGCGCCACAATAGATTCCGCAATTTGCACTTGCGACAAAGCTATTTGGAGTCGTCCATAGCCAATCTCCTTTGCCTAAACCCAACGCAAGTGCGGCACAATGAAGTGCGGAAGTCGCGCTATTAAAACTCACGCCAAATTCTGCTCCGACTTTTTGGGCGACTTTTTGTTCAAACTCTTGCGTCTTAGGACCTTGTGTGATAAAAGGGGATTTGAGTGTTTCTACAACAGCGTCAATATCAGATTGTGTAATTTCTTGTTTGCCATAAGGAATCATTTGAGTAGCTCCAAAAATTCTTGATTGCTTAGCCATTGCGTGTTTGTCCCAGAATCATAAGAGAATCCACGAGGCACGAGTTTGCCGCTTTCTCCTAATGCGTTCGTGCTAAAGTCTGTGATGAAGCTAAACTGAATCGTAGGGGCAATCACGAAATAGTCTTTAAATTCGTAAGTAATGTGGCTATCATCACTTGGACACATAGTTTCGTGGATTTTCTCTCCCGGGCGGATTCCAATGATTTTGTGCGGGAGATTGGGGGCGAGGGCTTTGGCAACTTCTGTTATTTTCATAGAGGGGATTTTAGGGACGAAAGTTTCGCCGCCTTTCATTCTCTCGAAGTTTTTTAAAACAAAATCCACGCCTTGTTGCAAGGTAATCATAAAGCGCGTCATTTCTGTATCGGTGATTGGAAGTTCTTTTACGCCCTCATTGATGAGCTTTTGGAAAAACGGCACAACCGAACCGCGTGAGCCAATCACATTACCATAACGCACGACAGAAAAGCGGGTTTTACGACTTCCTGCGATATTGTTTGCTGCGACAAAAAGCTTATCACTTGCTAATTTTGTCGCACCATAGAGGTTGATGGGGTTTGCGGCTTTGTCGGTAGAGAGCGCAATCACCTTTGAGATTCCGTTTGCAAGTGCAGCGGAGATAACATTTTGCGCTCCATAAATGTTGGTTTTGATACATTCGGTGGGGTTGTATTCGGCTGCAGGAACTTGCTTGAGTGCTGCGGCATGGATAATATAATCAATCCCAATTGTGGCTTCTTTGAGCCTATTTTCATCGCGCACATCGCCCAAAAAATATCGCATACAAGGCGCGTTATAAGTTTGCGCCATTTCGTATTGTTTTAGCTCATCACGAGAGAAAATAACGATTTTTTTGGGTTTATAGCGTCGGAGTAGTGTTTGCGTGTAGCATTTGCCAAAACTCCCTGTGCCACCAGTGATTAAAATGCTTTTGTCGTTAAACATAAGGATTCCTTAAGTCAATTAGGATAAAGTGAATGCCAAATTATAGCAGGTTTCTGTGAGAGTTCATGCAAGATATGCAGAGATTCTATCGTAGAGTTTTGGAATCCTTATTGTTGGGTGGCGCAAAGTCATTTGCAAAGCCCTTTAGGAGACTTTAGCAAACAGCAACGCGCTCTTGGCTTAGCTTGTAATTGTGGCAAATTCTATTGAAGTTTGGATTCTACTCCCCAAACACTCGCTGGAAGATAGAATCTACATTCTTAGTATAATAGCTAAATTCAAAGCATTCTTTAATCGCTTCTTGCCCGATTAAACCCACAAGTTCGGAATCTGCAAGGAGATATTGCAAATATAGCGATTCGCCTCTCTCATTCACCGCCGCCTTGCCCTCTTGCAAATCCGCCCATACTTTCATCGCATTGCGTTGCACGATTTTATAGGCATCTTCTCGGCTCACACCCTTTTTGGGGAGCTCTAGTAAGATTCTTTGTGAGAACACCAAACCACCGGTTAAATTAAGATTTTTCATCATATTTTTAGGATAGATGACAAGCTTTTCTATCAAGCCTTTAAGCCTACAAAGCATAAAGTCTGTGGTGATAAAGCTATCAGGCAAGATAAATCGCTCGACACTTGAGTGGCTAATATCCCGCTCATGCCACAATGCGACATTTTCCATCGCAGGGATTGCAAAACTTCGTATCATACGACAAAGCCCTGTGATGTTTTCACTTAGCACAGGATTGCGCTTATGTGGCATCGCACTACTGCCCTTTTGCCCCTCGCTAAAATACTCCTCTGCCTCATACACTTCGGTGCGTTGCAAATGCCGAATCTCCACAGCGATTTTCTCACAACTGCTTGCAAGAAGTGCTAAATCACTCATAAGCCTTGCGTATCTATCCCTTTGAATCACTTGATTACTCACCGGTGCGGCTTTAAGTCCTAGATTTTCACACACAAGCTCTTCAAGCTCTAGTGGTGTATGGGCAAGATTCCCCATTGCTCCGCTTAATTGTCCTACTGAAATCACTTCTAGCGTGGATTCTAATGCCTCTAAATGCCGCCGCATCTCATCATACCATATCGCACAGACAAGCCCAAAGGTAATCGGTTCGCCGTGGATTCCATGACTGCGTCCCACCATTAAAGTATCTTTATGTTCTATTGCGCGTGTTTTTATGGCTTCACGCAAAGCCTTGACATCTTCAATGATGATTTTCAAAGAATCCCGCATTTGCAATGCCACAGCGGTATCAATACAATCACTTGAAGTGATACCATAATGAAACCACCGCGACTCTTCACCCAAAGATTCTGCGACACTTGTGGTAAAAGCGATTAAATCGTGCTTTGTAACTGCCTCAATTTCATCAATCCTTGCAATGTCAAACTTCGCATTCTTACAGATTTTCTCACAATCAGAATCTGGGATTAATCCTAACTTATTCCACCCACGCACTAATGCTTTCTCTACCTCTAACCACGCGGAATACTTCGCATTCATATCCCATAGCTTTTTCATTTCCTCTCGCGCGTATCGTTCTACCATTTTTACTCCTTTAAAATAAATTTCCTTTAGCGGGTTTTGTCTTCATAAATCTTGCTTATCCAACCCAAAAAACCGGGTCCATAGCTTAGGTTAAAATTAAAATAATAATCCCGCGCAAGGGTTAGAGAATCTAAGGAAGTTTCATTTTTATAATGCCCTCTTAACTCTTCTTTGATAATCGCGTAAGTCTCTTTTGTGGGTTCAAGCGTATAGAGTTCATCATAAAGTTTTAGAGAATCTGCGCATAAAACTTGCCAAAAATTTACCAAAATATCAAAAATATCAAAGGCTTTGACTTCTAAATCTAGCTCAACTGCGCTTGCAATCTCTACGCTTCCTCCACCCATAAATGGTGAAATCAGCCTTTTAATATCATCGGGGAAATGCTCTACTATCAATCCAACCGCTAATGACTTCCCCCCGCCATAGCGCAAAGGGCTTTTAGAATAGCGTTTGTAAGCTAGGGATTTGCCTCTAAGGGAATGCAAAAAAGAGTTTTTAAGGCTAGAATCTCGCCCTGCGTCTTCTAATTCTTGTAAATTATAAAAATCAAATAAAGATTGTTTTTTCGTCAATTATGTTACCTTAAGATATTGTCCCGCAAAAATTATAACAAATTTGCATTAAAGATATTGTTTTCATAAATTTTAAAAACATTGCTAATTTTGCCTTGTTTCTTTTTGCTTTTTAAATTTATGTTAAAATATCCTAACATAATCCTACTTAAAGTTGCCCAATGCCTTTTATTGTAAAAGAATTTGCGATTCCAACCCCCACGAAAGCCTATCAAGCTTTAATGCAGATTCTGCATTGCAATATGGCGCAATCCCAAAGATATATCAACAAGGGCAAGGTGATTTATCAAGGCAAAGTGCTTGGCAATAGCGAAAAATCAAAGATTCTACAAGATAGTGTAAGTGTTGTTGTTTTTCAACCCAATTCCATTGGGTTAAAGCCGCTTTTTGAAAACGCAGATTTCTCGATTTTTAACAAACCTGCAAAAATGCTAATCCACCCTAAAGGCAGATTTGCACACCATAGCTTGATAGATGAGATTCGCGCACTCTATGGGGAGGAGGCGAGTTTGACACATAGGATTGACAAAGAAACAAGCGGGTTAGTGCTTGTTGGCAAACATAAGAAAAGCGTAGGCGAACTCGGAGAGCATTTCGCGCAAAACGCAATCACAAAGGAATATCTAGCGTTAGTGCGTGGGAGTTTGAGCCAAAGCAAATTCGGCGGGAGGGATTTTTGCCTTTCTTTGCCACTTGCTACACAGCCTAAAGGCGGGGATTTATGTGTGCGTTCTGTTTATTTTGGCGCATTAGATTCTAGTGCGCTAAAGTTCAAGGAAGCAAAAAGTGCGTTTGAAATGCTTGGATTGGTGGAGGATTCCAAAGGAGCGCATTATACTTTGCTAAAAGTGTATCCAAAAACCGGGCGCACACATCAGATAAGAGTGCATTTATCCGCGCTTGGATTTCCGATTCTTGGCGACCCGCTTTATGGTGCGCAAGATTGCCATAGCAGAGAATATTTAGACGCAGAGTTTATCTCTCCGCAACAAGAAGAATCGCAATTCTCTATGCCGACAGAGGAAGACAACAACCAAGAATCTTGCAATATTGGCTTAAGTGATGCCAAACGCTTGGAATATTTTGGAGCAACGCGCCTAATGCTACACGCTTATGCTTTGAAGTTTGAATATCATGGTAAAACTTATCATTTTAAAAGCGGTGAAAATTTTGAGATTGTTTGAGATTGCGCCAACTTCTCGCAAGGACACAAGAAAATCCAACCCGCATGACGAAAGGGTTGCCATTACGCATTGCATTATCTAGCGTCATTGCAAGAGATTCGTAAAATCTCGTGGCAATCTACGATACAAAACTTCAGGAGATTTCGCAATGGAATTTTTTGGCGGGATTCCAAATTATGGATTGCCACATCAGCTCCGCTTCCTCGAAAAAACGCCAAATAACGCGCCTCGTAGAATCCCAAAATAAGTTATTCTTCCTCTAGGTTTTTTATGGCGGATTCAATGCGTTCTTTTGTGCCTTGTATGCCAAGAGCCGCCATTAAAGGCGCGATTCCAACACCTCCGGGCGTTCCCAATAAAGCAAAACGCAAAGGCATAAAGAGAGTTTTTGTCTTGATTCCTTGAAAATCAGCGAAAGTCGCGATTTCTGATTCCGCATCTTGCACATTTTCAAAAGATTTTTTCAAGGATTCCAAATAAATCATAAATTCTCTTAAAAGATGAATATTCTCATCATTTCGGACTTTTTGGCGCATTTTCTCATCATACATTATCACAGGAGCTAAACAAGCATTGAGAATCTCTACAAACTCTAGCAAAGTCTTAGAACGCTCTTTGATTTCAGGATAGAGAATCTCTTGCACACATTGCACTGGGATTTGCGCACCATAAAAAGGCAAAAGTGCGTTGAGTTGTTCAAAGCTTAATGTGTGAAGATAATGCCCATTAAGCCACAATAACTTTTCTTGGCTGTAAGCAGAGGGTGCGCTATTTAAGCTGTTGGGGTTGAAAAAGTCTAACATTTCTTGCATAGAAAAAATTTCTTGGTCTCCATGGCTCCAGCCTAGGCGCACGAGGAAATTTAATAAGGCTTGAGGCAAAAAGCCTAGATTTTTGTATTCCATTACACTCATTGCACCATCGCGTTTACTTAGTTTTTGTCCTTGCGGGTTTAGAATCATTGGCACATGATAGAATCGCGGAATCACGAAATTTAAAGCTTGGTAAAGAATGATTTGCTTAGGCGTGTTGCTTAAATGATCATCGCCGCGAATCACATCTGTTACTCCCATTAATGCGTCGTCAATGGTTACAACAAAGTTATAAGTCGGTGTGCCATCGCTACGCGCAATGATAAAATCATCTAATTCTTTTGCCCCAACTCTGACTTCTCCCTTGACGCCATCAAGAAAGCATATTTCTCCTTCTAGTGGAGCTTTGATTCGCACGACAGGTTTTATTCCCTCTGGAGGTGCGCCATTAAAATCACGATAGCGATTATCGTATTTCCAAACTTGCCCTCTAGCCTCTGCTTCTTTGCGATTCTTATCTAACTCTTCTTTTTGCATATAGCAATAATACGCTTTGCCCTCTTTGATGAGGCGGTCAATGTATTTTTGATAGAGTGGGAATCTTTGGCTTTGATAGACGACTTCGCCATCATAATCCATACCCACCCAATTAAAGGCTTGAATGATCGCTTCTTTGGCGTCTGTTGAATTACGCGCTAAATCGGTATCTTCAATGCGCAACAAAAACTTCCCGCCATTAGCTCTTGCATAGAGATAGTTAAAAAGTGCAGTGCGCAATCCACCAATATGTAAATATCCTGTGGGAGAAGGTGCGAATCTCGTGATGATTTTGCTCATAGTATTCCTTAAGAAATGAATGTAATGTGTGCAATCTTAACGCTTAAAGATTGATAAAATGAATTTAGAAACATTGGGTTATTTTAATGTTTCAATATACGCTCCAATGTCTTCCATATCGCGTTTTGTGTAGCGTTGTGCTACTTGATTTTTAACAAAGCGAGATTGTCCTTCAAAACTTTGATTTTGGTAAGTTTTGATTTCACTTGCAATATCGTCTAGCTTCCAAGTATTAATAGGGGGTTTGCTTGCTGTGCGGATTTCGGCTTTTTTTCCATGGCAGTTTGCACAATCCCTATCATAAAGCCTTTTGCCATTTTCTACATCATGCCCTCTGGTGTTTGAAGCTACCGAGCCTGTGCCTAAAAGGCTATCTAAAAAACTTCTCTCTTGCAGTGTCAAATCCGCATCTTCACGCACTACTTTAATATCCTTTGAGCCTAGATTTTTGGAGTATTTTTGCAAAATCGCCTTGATTTCCTCTCCAAATTCGCCTTTTAGTTCAAAACATACGCATTCATTTGCATTGCTTATGCCGCTTAAGATTGCTATACAAGAAAGAGTTGATAGAATTTTTTTCATTCTAGGATTCCTTACATTTAATATTAATAGCGCAATTTTGCCTAAAATTTATTAATTTTTGGTTTAAAGTTAAAAGCTACTTTAGCTAGGATAGTTTATAATTACTTTGCCTAAGTGAAGCGCATTTCTTTTACTTTGGAGTCCAACAGAATTAAGTATTGCTGGTTGTATAGTTGGCTTTGTGTGATGGTGTTTTCGCTTGAGTCTCTTAAATTGAGACGAGAATCTGCCGCCTAATAAGCTACTTATGGCTGGAATCGTTGCCTATTTTTGGGCTACACAAACAAGTAACGCTCACTCGGGTTTTTTGGTAGTTTATGGATTCAACAAATGCAGAATCTAATATGTTTTTGTTTTTAAGTTTTTACAAAGAATCTTGAAATTTTAAAAACAAAAATACTCTTTGTAAGGTTGTAGAATGGAAATAGTGATCGTAGGAAGTGGTGGGCGTGAATATTCAATCGGACTTGCATTACAAAAAGAATGCAGGATTGATGGAATCTATTTTTATCCCGGAAATGGCGCGACAAGCAAACTTGGCAAAAATATTGATTTTGCAAATTATCAAGAGTTTGTTGATTTTGCGCTAACCCAAAGAATCGGGCTTGTTATTATCGGTCCTGAAGCACCTTTAGTAGAGGGTTTGGCGGATATGTTGCGCGAGAATGGAATCTTAGTCTTTGGTCCAAGCGCAAAGGCGGCGCGTTTGGAGGGTTCTAAGGCTTATATGAAAGAATTTGCTAAGACCTACGGAATCCCTACGGCGCGTTTTATACAAACGCAAGATTATGTGGAATCCTGCAAGTTTATTGAATCGCTGAATCTCCCAATTGTCGTTAAAGCCGATGGTCTATGCGCGGGTAAGGGAGTGATTATCGCGCAAAGCTATGAAGAAGCCAAAAATGCGGCGAAAGAAATGTTAGAGGGCAAAAGTTTCGGGGATTCTGGCAAAACAATCGTGATAGAAGAGTTTTTAGACGGATTTGAATTGTCTGTTTTTGCAATGTGCGATGGCAAGGATTTCATTGTGCTTCCTGCCGCGCAAGATCATAAGCGTCTTTTGGACTATGATAAAGGTCCAAATACCGGTGGAATGGGAGCGTATGCACCTGCACCCTTGGCAACTCCCGAGATTCTTAAAGAAGTGGAATCTACGATTATTATCCCAACGCTTGAAGGTATGGAAAAAGAGGGGAATCCCTTTAGTGGCACTTTGTTTTGCGGGATTATGGTTGTCAAAAACAAGCCTTATTTGCTAGAGTTTAATGTCCGCTTTGGAGACCCTGAATGTGAAGTGTTAATGCCGCTGTTTAAAGAGGGTTTGTTGGATTGTTTTTTGGCGTGTGCAAGAGGGGATTTGAATAAAGTGCGTTTTGAATTAGAATCCAAATTTTGTGTTGGAGTTGTGGTGGCTTCTAAAGACTATCCTTATAAAAGTTCTGAAAAAGAAAAAATCACAATAGAAGATTTAGAGGATAATGTGCAATCCCATATTAGCTTTGCTGGAGTGAGCAAAAAGGAAGAGGATTTGTTGGCAAGTGGTGGGCGTGTGCTTGTATGTGTGGGCAAAGGAGAAAATGTGCAAGACGCACTCCAAAAAGCTTACAAAAGAGTGGAATCCGTGAAATTTAAGGGTATGCAATACCGCAAAGATATTGCTTATCAAGCTTTAAAAAAATAGTGTTGGCACAATGGTAGATTTTAATAAAATTGAAGAAATTTTAGCGCGTGAGGAGATTCAAACCGCTTCTTATAGTAAGCGGATTATCGCGCATATTATTGATGATTTGCTTTTAAGTATGGTGATTATTGGAATCTTTTGGGATAGCATTATACAAAATGCAGGAAACACAGAAGTGATTTTAGAAATTATTTCTAGCTCATGGTTTATTCTTTATGGTGTTCGGATTCTGTATCATTGGCTTTTTGTGCAATTTTTTGGCGCGAGTATTGGTAAAATTGTCGTTAAGATTCGTGTGATTGAATTGGGATTGTTGGATAATCCAAACTTTAAACAAGCCTTATTGCGTTCTTTGTTTCGCGCATTAAGTGAATTTTTAATCTATCTGCCCTTTATTGTGATTTTTACTAATTCCCTTAAAATGGGGCTTCACGATATGATAGCCAATACCATCGTAGTGGAGTTGAAACCTTATAATGCTTAAGCTATCAAAATTTGGAATCTCATTAGGTGTGGCAACTCTAGCCTTGCTCACCCCGAATCTTTCCTTTGCGCGTCCTTCAGTTCAGCAATTTAATTCACATCAAGAAGCAGTTTTTGAATTTTTGGCTGATGATATGGAATACAGCGAATCCAAAGTGATTGGCAAAGGACACGCGACGGTGATTAATCTAGATTATTTTGTAACCGCCAATGAAGCGACTTATGATACCCAAAGTGGCGAGATTGTCCTAAGTGGCAATGTCAATGCTTACAAGGGCAATGCGCTTTATCTAAGGGCGCAAAATGTCAAGATTAAAATGCAGCAGGATTATTCGTTTTTAGAGCCTTTTTATTTGCAAGATTCTATGAGTGGTTTATGGGTAGATGCCAAAAGTGCACAGTATGATAAAAATGTTTATCAGACAGAGGAGACGACTATCTCTACTTGTAGTGTGAATAATCCGATTTGGCAACTTAAAGCAAGTAGAAGTCAATACGATGTCAATGAAGAATGGCTAAGCGTGTGGAATCCCCGCCTTTGCATTTATGATATGCCTGTGTTGTATTTCCCTTATCTTTCTTTTTCGTTGGGTTATAAACGCAAAAGTGGTTTGCTTTATCCTGTTATCGGTAATTCCAATGATGATGGAATCCTCTATGCGCAACCCATTTTTATCGCGCCAGAGGATTGGTGGGATATGACTTTGACGCCCCAAGTGCGTTCAAAAAGGGGTGTGGGAGTTTATGATGAGATAAGAATCATAGATGATAAAGATGAGATTTTGTGGGCAAACTTCGGATATTTTGGAGACTCCAACAGCTATCAAAAGACTTATGATTTAGAGAATAGAGACCATTTTGGATTCCAGCTTAAATACGAGCGTAAAGATTTATTGACAGAATCGCAAGATTATTTTTATGAAGATGGAATCTATACAGATATTGCACAAGTTAGTGATATTGATTATTTTAGGCTTTCCAATGATGAATTAGAAGATAAAGCGGATTTGCAAGGGAGTTTGCTTACTTCGCGTTTAAATTATTTTATCAAAAGTGAAGCGGATTATATTGGGCTTTATGGGCGTTATTATTCGGATTTGGACAAAACAAGCAATGCAGAGACTTTGCAGACTTTGCCACAAGTGCAATACCACCGCCAAATGGAAAGCTTGTTTTTGGATAATTTGTATTATAGCTTTGATTATCAAGCAAAGAATTTCACGCGACCTATTGGCTATCGTGCGGTGCAACAAGAAGCGCAACTTCCTATAATCTATACGCAGAGTATTTTAGATGATTTTGTGAATCTCTCCGCTTCGCCTGTTTTTTATGGCACACAAATCAATTATAGCAATACAAAGCAAGAGCGTTTAGAAGATGGACGCTATTTCTCACAACATTATCGCTTTAAAGCAAACTCCGATGT
This sequence comes from Helicobacter sp. MIT 05-5294, assembly GCF_000765675.1. Lineage (GTDB taxonomy): Bacteria > Campylobacterota > Campylobacteria > Campylobacterales > Helicobacteraceae > Helicobacter_D. Next base: position 236,428 of record NZ_JRPA02000001.1, read on the forward strand.
GGCGAAGCAATATGAGGATTTTGGGCATACGCTTAGTCTTGAAACTCTTTATATCTTACCCGGTTTTGATGACCAAAAAGGTGATTTTCAAGATATTGTTGTTTTGCCGGGCAATAGACAAGAATTGCAGCTTAGTGCCTCCCAATATTTCTATGATTTGAATAATGTATTAGTGCTTTCTCATCGCATTAGGCAACCCTTTTATTTGGAAGATGACCATAAAACAGGCGAATTAGAAAATGAGATTCAGTATTTTTATAATTATGAGTGGAGTTTTTTGAGCAGTATTTTTTATTCTCATAGAGAAGCAGATATTGCAGAAGCCACGCATCAAGTGCGTTATGATGGAGAGTATTTCAAGGCAAATCTTGGGCATTTTTTGCGAAGAAGTTTTGCAGATGTGGATTGGAATCGCGGGAGATTTGGCGTTGCAAATTATCTAACAGCAGGTTTAGAAAAAGAGTTTGAGGGCATTGACATTTTTGCAAGTGCAGGTTATGATTATAAAGAAAGTTATTTTAAGACTTGGCAAGTAGGATTTGAAACCTCTATTCGTTGCTTCTCTTTTGGGGTTAAATATGTAAGTGAGATTTATCCAACGCTAACAACACGCGGAGCGGAAGCAAAAGATGATAAATATGTGCTTTTTACAATTAAATTCATTCCTTTATTAAGCAGTGATTTGAAAGTTGGAAACTAGGATATTGAATGGGTAATCTAAATAATGGAATCGCAAACGCTATTGGGGGTAATTTCATCGGCAATGCAATGCACTCTATGCGGCGTAAGATTCTTTTTGAGAATCGCAATGACGCATTGCAAAAATTGCTGCACAATATGCCTTTGAGTTTTTTTGAAAAACAAGATTGCGTGGTGGTTGGAATTTCATTTGCGGGAGTGTTTTTCGCGCATCGTTTAGCAGAAGCGATTAAAGCTCCTCTTGCATTTCTTTTTACTTCGCCCATTACTGCGCCCAATAATTCAGAATGTGAAATCGCAATGGCAACAGAAACGCACGATGTTGTGATTAATGATCCTTTAGTGCGTTCCTTTGGGATTAGCTTGGATTATATTTATGGAGAAGTGCAGCGACAATACGAAGATAAGATGTTGCCTTTGATTTATCAATACCGCAAGGGCAATCCTCTGATTTCTCTTAAAGACAAGCGTGTTTTGCTCGTAGATGAGGGGATTGATAGTGGTTTGACTGCACTTGCTTCTATTAAATCCGTGATTACCCTACAAGCAAAAACCGTGCATTTTGCGTGTCCTGTCGCTCCCATAGATGTAGCCGAAGTAATGGATGAAGCAACCGATGGGATTTTTTGTCTCTATCGGTCTAAAAATTTTGTAGATATTGGATATTATTACAAAGATTATCCTGCCATAGAATCTTCGGTGATTGAAGAGATTTTTAATAACATACGACCATAAAAATTTAAGGAGAAGAAATGGGTGAAGCGAGAATAATGTTTTTAGACAAAGAAGAAAAATATATTTTTGATAAGTTTGCCAAACAAGCAAGTGGAAGCGTGTATTATCAAAGTGGCAATAATGTTTTATTGGCAACCGTTGCGATTGATGAGGATTGTATTGTAGAAGAAGACTTTTTGCCTCTTACCGTGCAATACATAGAAAAAGCTTATGCGGCAGGGAAGTTTCCCGGAGGGTATGTCAAAAGAGAAGCGAAGCCTAGCGATTTTGAAACACTCACAGCAAGGATTATAGATCGCAGTTTGCGCCCATTGTTTTCTAAAAACTATTGTTATCCGACGCAAATCACGATTCTAGTTTTGAGTGCGGATAATGACGCAGATTTGCAGATTTTGGCTTTAAACGCCGCAAGTGCTGCTTTGTATGTTTCCGAGATTCCGCTTAAATTCCCTGTAAATGGCGTGAGAATCGGCAGAATCGGAGAAGAATTTGTCGTCAATCCAAGCCTTAAAGAACAAGAGCAAAGCACACTAGATTTGCTAGTTAGTGGCGTTAATGAGGATTTGTTGATGATTGAAATGCGCACTTTTGGCGGAATCAAAGTCAAGCCATCAAGCAATCCTTTGAGTTTAATGACGACTTTAAACGAAGAAAGCATTACTTCTTTTAGCGCAAATGAACTAGAAGAAAATCAGCTCATAGAGGCTTTAGAGATTGCACGCACACACATTTCTAAAAAAAGCCAATCAATCGTGCAATCCTTTGAAGCATTTGTGAAACCTGCTTTGGAATTGGGCGAGGGACGCAAAAGCTTTGTATGTGAGGGAATAGAAAGCTTTATTTGTCAACAATATCTAGAATCTTTGCGCAAGATTATTGAATCTCTATCTAAAACAGAGAGACATAGCCAACTTAAGGCGTTTGCTAAGAAAATAGCGCAGGATTGGAAAGCGCAGAATCCTAACGACATAGAATCGCTAGAACAGCGCGTAGAAGAAACGCTAGATAAAGTGAAGCGTAATTTGATTCGTCAAATGATTTTAGAAGAGGGCAAACGCGCAGATGGGAGAGGCTTGAAAGAAGTGCGTCCTATTAGCATTGAAACGAATCTCTTGCCCAAAGCACATTCAAGTGCGCTTTTCACACGAGGACAGACACAAGCTCTTGTTGTTTGCACACTCGGGGGGGATATGGACGCACAGAATTATGAGTTGCTAACAGAAAAAACAACCTCCAAAGAGCGTTTTATGGTGCATTACAATTTCCCTCCTTTTAGTGTGGGTGAAGCAAGTAGTATCGGAGCGACAGGAAGACGCGAATTAGGGCATGGCAATCTTGCTAAACGCGCTTTAGAATGTAGTCTTATTTATCGCGATTCTAAAACGATTCGTTTAGTTTCTGAAATTTTAGAATCCAATGGTTCTTCTTCTATGGCAAGTGTGTGCGGGGGTTCTTTGGCTTTAGCGGCAGCGGATATTGAATGCACTTCGTTGATTGCTGGGGTTGCTATGGGGCTTGTATGTGAGGGGGAAAAATACGCAATTTTAACCGACATTATGGGCTTAGAAGACCACGATGGAGATATGGATTTCAAAGTCGCAGGGAGTGCTGAAGGAATCACGGCATTGCAAATGGATATTAAACTCGGTGGCTTAAAAACCGAGATTCTTAAAAACGCATTATTTCAGGCAAAAGAGGCGCGTTTGCATATTTTGGGATTAATGGAAGAAGCAAAGCGCAAAATCGTCTTAAATACAGAATCTCTACCTAGCTCACAGATTTTTGCAATCCACCCAAGCAAGATTGTAGAAGTCATCGGACAAGCAGGAAAAACGATTAAAGAAATTATTGAAAAATTTGAAGTTGTGATTGACTTAAATCGTGATAATGGCGAAGTCAAAGTCAGCGGTGGGAATAAAGAAAAGGTTGATGCAGCAAAAGAACACATCATCAATATCGCAAATTCCAAAGAAAGCAAACCCAATATCTACGAGCTTTATCAAGTGGGAGATATTTACACAGGCAGGGTTAAAAAAATCGTAGAATTTGGCGCGTTTGTGGAGTTGCCGCATCATTATGATGGGTTGCTGCATATCTCTAAAGTAACGCACAATAGAAACGAAAAAATTAGTGATTATTTAAAAGAGGGCGATGAGGTGCGCGTAGAAGTGCTATCATTGAATAAAAACAAAGTAGAATTAGGGCTTTTAGACTAGCTTAAATTAAACAAAATTTTAGCTAAACGCGTTATAATTACGCCTTACAAAGTGATGAGTAGAGGACGGATTCGAAAGGACTTTGAAAATTTTAAGGAGAAAAAATGAAAAAATTACTTTTTGTATTTTTTGCATTGGCTAGTGTGGCGTTTGCTGCTGAGGGTAGCGAAATGTTATTGTCTTATTCTGCGATTGCAGCAGGTGTAGGTTTGGGTCTTGCAGCACTTGGTGGTGCGATTGGTATGGGTAATACAGCATCTGCGACAATTTCTGGTATGGCTAGAAATCCCGGCGTTGGCGGTAAATTAATGACAACAATGTTTATTGCATTGGCGATGATTGAAGCGCAAGTTATCTATGCTCTTGTTGTTGTATTTATTCTCTTCTACGCAAACCCATTCGTGGGCTAATGAATAATATTTGCCTTAAGGGGAAACCCTTAAAGGCTGTGCGCTGGTGGTGGAATGGTAGACACACCATCTTGAGGGGGTGGCGGGGCGACCCGTGCGAGTTCAAGTCTCGCTCAGCGCACCATCTTTCAAATTCTTCTATTTTTTTATGAATCATTTTTTATATCGGTAGATTCCTTTGCTTTTTTGTTGTAATCATTGCAGATTTTGTGGCAGTTGCAATATTGTCTTATTATGCGTTATTGCGAGAATTTGTTAGACTTTGTGGTGTGTAATTTGTGAAACATTTACCTACACTTGCAAACCTATAATACAGAATCTCGCCATCGTGAAATCTTCTTTTATTTGAAGTTATGGATTGCTTTGGCTTCGCCTCGCAATAACGACAGGGTGGAATTGCAATGTGCTACTGCGCCATTGCGAGAATTGCAACGCAATTCGTGGCAATCTATAATGTAGAGATTTAGAAAACTTTACAATGGAAATTTCAAAGGTGAGATTCCACATTATGGATTGCTTCGTTCGCTTCCGCGTAATGACAAAAGTGTGCAGAATCGCCACGAAGCTAAACCCTCACGCAATGCAAAATAGTGTGCAAGATTATCAAGGAATCTGCACTTTTCAAGAACGATTCTAAAATCTAATTCCCCCTTAATGAAACTAATAAAAACCACATTATTGGATTGCTTGGATTGCTTTTTTAAAATTATGCTAAAATTTTAATTTTTAAGAATCCAAAATTTTGGATTCTTATCTTAACTTTAAATTTAAAGAGAAGCGATGAATTTACAAGAGCAATTACAAAAAACAAAGGCGAGTAAAAGCATTTTAGCGGCACTTGAACATAAAGTGCGCATTGGATTTTTGCGTGATTGTGCGGATTTGTTAATACAATCTCAAGAAGCAATTTTAAAAGCCAATCAAGAGGATTTGAATGCAGCAAAGGATTTTGGTTTAAGTAGTGCAATGTTGGAGCGATTGGAGCTAAATCCCCAAAAAATAACCGCTATGGCGGAATCCCTGCGTCAAATCGCAGATTTTCCTGACCCGCTAAATAGAATCTTAGGAGGTTTTACCAATCATTGCGGATTGCGGATTGAAAAGGTGAGTGTGCCATTGGGAGTGATTGCGACGATTTACGAATCGCGTCCCAATGTAACGAGTGATGTCGCGGCTTTGTGCTTTAAAAGCGGAAATGCTTGTGTATTAAAGGGCGGGAAAGAAGCGCAACAAAGCAACGAAGCGATTTTGAAAGTTTTTCATCAAAATTTACAAAAATACCATTTGTCCCAAGATTGTATGGTGTTGCTTCCCTCTATGCGCAACAGAGAGGAGCTTAAGGATCTTTTAGGTGCGAAAGATTCTATTGACTTGGTGATTCCACGCGGTGGAGAGGGGTTGATTTCTTTTGTAGCAGAACACGCAAAAGTGCCTGTGATTAAGCACGATAAGGGAGTTTGTCATATTTTTGCGCACCATACTTGCAAGATTCCCGAATCTATCGCGGTGGTTGTGAACGCCAAAACTTCGCGTCCAAGCACTTGTAATGCGTGTGAAACGCTTTTGGTGGATTCTGCCTTTGCCGCAGAGTTTTTACCACAAGTCGCCAAAGCCCTAAAAGAAAAGGGAACGATTTTAAAAGGGGACGCGTCCTCTTGCGATATTTTGGCGAGTTGCGGAATCTCGTGTGAGCAGATTCCATTGGAAGATTATCACAAAGAGTATGGGGAAAATATCTTAAATCTACGCGTTGTTGGCGGAATCCGCGAGGCATTAGAGCATATCACTCAATTTGGAAGCGGACATAGTGAGGCGATTTTGAGCGAGGATTATAGCGTGATAGAGCATTTCTTAAACGCGGTGGATTCTGCTTGTGTGTATGCGAATGCTTCCACGCGTTTTAGTGATGGAGGTGAGTTTGGCTATGGGGCGGAAGTCGGAATCTCTACGACAAAAATTCACGCACGCGGTCCTATGGGTGTGGAATCCTTGACGAGCTATAAATACAAAGTTTATGGTAGCGGACAAGTGCGTTAATGAAATCTAAAAGAATCTTTAAGAGATTTTAGAGTTTGTGCAAATGAAAAGGCTTTTGGGTAGTTTGGGCGTTGCTTTGTTTGTGTTTGGTGTGCAAATTTTGCAAGGTTTTGAAGAGGCGCGATTCCAACAAAACCTTTCAAACCCTAACTCCCAAAGCCTTAAAGCACTTCTTCAAAATGCCTTAAGCAATCCCCTCTTACAAAGCAAAGAATCGCAAGTTCAGGCGTTAAAAGAAGAAAAAAACGCGGTGTATGCAGAATATTTGCCAAAAGTCGTTGCGGGTTATGCCTATCAAGAAACGCAAAATCCTGATATTTTCTATCCCAAAAAGCTAGATGGTGCGTTTGTAGAGGCGCGTTGGTTGGTTTTTGATGGCTTAAAAAGAGAGGGGAAATTTGACATTGCCCATTATAAACTCAAAGCCAAAGAACACGAAAGCAAAAGCACCAAAGAGCAATTACAGCTACAAATCATTCAGGAATATTTCAATGCTTTGGGATTACAAAGCAAACTCAAAGCCCTAAATCATCAGCAACAAGAGCTTAGTGAAAGCATTGCAAAATACCAAAGATTCTATGAAGTGGGACTTGCTTCGCTAGATACGCTTGAAGCAATTAAAGCCCAAAATTATCAAAATATCTATACAATAGAATCCACAAAAACTGCGCTTAAAGCGCATTTAGAGCAACTCTCACTTCTAAGTGGAATAGAAATTAACGCTTTGGACGAACACGCGAGTTTGCGCGAAGTTTCTTTGGATATTTTTCCTAAAAGTAGGGAGGATTTACAGGCAAACTTCTATCTACTCAAAGCGCAAGAAAGTGCCAAATCCCAATACACTTATTTGCCAACAATTGCGCTAAGCAATCGCTACACACGCTATAATTATCATGACCGCGCTATGCCATCGGACTTACCCTTTACGATTCGTTTAGACGACCCAAATTACCAAAACACATTAGGAATTTCTGTGAGCTTTACGCTTTTTGATTCTTTGGCGACTTTTAGAGCGTATGAGAGTGCGCGGCTTAATGCAATGGCGGCGAACTTTGAATACACTTACCTTAAGGATTCTCATAGGCGCGAGTTAATCATCGCAAAAGAGGCTTTAAAAAGCGCGAAAGAAAAAATCAAATGGGCGGATTCTGGCTATCAATCTGCCTTGATTGCGTATTCTTATGCAAAGGAAAAGTTTAATGCTCAACTGATTGATTATACACAATATCTCAAGGCACTAACGACTTTGCTTCACGCGCAAAGTTTTTATGACGAATCCCGATTCCTTTATGAAGTCAAAAAGGCGGAATTTCTCTATAAAAGCGGAGAAAGTTTTGAATCTTTTGTTAAAGACTAAGGAGTAAAAAGTGCATACAAAAAGCAAAAAAGCCTTGAATCTTGTTGCGTTTTTTGTGGGTTTAGCGATTCTGCATTTTCAGGCGTTTGCCCAAAGCGAAATCTATGCGACTTTTGAAGTCCAAGCACTCCAAAACGCGACTTTAACGCTAAGTGCTAGTGGCGTGGTAGAAGAGATTTTTGTCGCGGTAGGTGCGCAGGTAAAAAAGGGCGATAAACTGCTTTCTCTTAGGGCAAAAGATTTAAAAGAAAGCGTCCAAGTGGCAAAAGCAAGTTTGGAATCCCTAAAAGTCAAATATGCTTTTATCGCAAGTCAATACAAACGCTATGAGCAATCCAAAGATGCGATAGATTTAAATACTTTTGAAAAAATCAAATCTGAATATCGGGCAAGTTTTTTTGATTTAAAACGCGCAGAGGCGAATTTTGCCTTGCAAAAAGAATTGTTGGATAATACGATTCTTTATGCTCCTTTTGATGGCATTATTGCCCAAAAATTCGTAGAAGTTGGCGATGGCGTGGGGGCAATTTCTAGTAAGCTTTTTATGTTAGAATCCTTGCACAAAAAAGCATTGATTGCCTTTGATTCTAAGTATTTTAATGTGGTTGCTGTGGGTGATGAGTTTATTTATAAGGTGGATAATATTACGCAAGATTCTAAATTAATCCTTAATAAAATCTATCCAAGCATTGACAAAAAGACCAAAAAAGCAACTGCAGAGGCGTTCATAGAGAATCCTAAGATTCCAGCGGGGACTTTTGGCGATGGCGTGATTGTGCCAAATGTAAGTAGGGATTCTAAAATCACAAAACAAAGCGGCAAACTCTAATGTCAAAGTTTGCGATTCCGCGTCCTATCACAACTTTGATGTTTGTGTTGGCTTTGATATTTTTTGGAGTGGAAGCTTTTAAAAGGCTAAGCATTTCGTTGTATCCTAATGTTGATGTGCCGATTATCACAATTACAACAATTTATCCCGGCGCAAATCCAGAGGTTGTGGAGGGAAAAGTAACCGATAAGATTGAAGAGGCAGTCAGCGGGATAGAATCGCTTAAAAAAATCACTTCTACGAGCGCAGATAGTGTGAGTGTGGTAGTCGTGGAGTTTGAATTAGAAAAAGATGTGGAAGTCGCTGCAAATGATGTGCGTGATAAAGTCTCTACGATTAGCTTTGGAAGTGAGGTGAAATCTCCTAGAATTGAAAAGCTCAATGTGGGGGGTGCGCCGATTATTTCGCTTTTTGTCAGCCCTAAAGTAGCGTTAGATGAACAAGATTCGCAAAGTCTCTTAGTGTTGCATTTGCACACGGATTTGAATCTCAAACCACTTTTGCAGAGAATCAAAGGTGTGGGAAAAGTTAATCTTGTAGGATATTTGGAGCGCGAAATTAAGATTCGCCCCTTTCCTAGTGCGTTAAATAAATACAATTTTACCTTTAGTGATATTGCCCGTGCAATCCACGCGCAAAACATTGAAATTGATGGCGGACGATTGATTGACGAGAAAAAAGAATGGAAGATTTTAACTAAAGCAGACGCGAGTAGTGTGCAGGATTTGGGGAATATTCTTGTTGGCGATGGCGTGAAGCTAAGCGATATTGCGCTGATTGTGGATTCTACCAAAGAGGCGCGGAGTTTTTCTAATCTCGTAACAGAGGAGATTAGCGGAAGTGGAATCTTGCTAGAAGTGCAGAAAATCACTGGGGCTAATGAGATTGAAATCGCAGATTCTATCAAAGAGATTTTACCCTATCTACAAGAGATTAGCCCACAATACCAACTCACCCTCGTGCGGGATACGACAAACTATATCAAGGACACGATAAATGCGGTGGAGTTTGATTTGGTTTTAGGGGCATTTTTGGCGGTTTTTGTGGTGTTGTTTTTCCTAAGAAATGGACGCATTACTTTTATTTCTAGCTTAAGCATTCCGACTTCTATTTTTGGCACTTTTGCTTTAATGCAGGTTTTTGGTATGTCGTTGAATCTCGCAACAATGGTCGCAATTACCCTTGCGATTGGGATTATTATTGATGATGCGATTGTGGTGATTGAAAATATTTATAAAAAACTAGAAAGCGGAATGGAGCGCAAAGAAGCGGCTTATGCTGGAGTGCGTGAGATAGGGTTTGCGCTGATTGCGATTTCTTGTATGCTACTTGCGGTGTTTATTCCTATTGCCAATATGAGCGGGGTGGTTGGGAGATTTTTTACTTCTTTTGGGCTGACACTTGCGGGTTCTATTATTATTTCGTATTTGGTGGTGATTACTTTTATCCCTATGCTAAGTGCGCGGATTGCGGATTTTCATTCGCAAACTAGCAATTCTTGGCAGCAAAGATTCTATGATTGGAGTGAGCGATATTTCAAAGCAGTAGAGGGATTTTATATTCAAACACTGCATTGGGTTTTGCGCCATAAAGCCCTTGTAGTTGGCGGAATCTTCGGGATTTTTATTTTATCGCTTTTTTTGATTACGCGTTTGGGGGTGGAGTTTTTGCCCTCTGAAGATAAGGCGGAATTTGATATTAAACTTACAAGTAAGCCCGGAATCTCTTTGCAAGAAATGCAACGCCAAACCCTTGCGATTCAACAACGATTGCATCAAGAAAGTGAGGTGGAATATAGTATTTTGAATATTGGCTATACCGCAGAACAAAAAGTCTATGAAGCCAAGATTTACACGCGCTTAAGTGCTTATAATCAGCGCAAACGAACGCAAAATGAGATTATGGAATCCCTGCGTGAGACTTATAAGGCTTATGCGCGGGATTTTGATATGGGGATTGCGTTAATAAAGATTCCACAAATTAGTTTAGGCGAGGACGATTCGCCTTTGCAGCTTGCGCTTTATGCACAAAACATAGAATCCCTTAATCAAAGTGTAGAAAAAATCCAAGATTTAATGCGACAAAGCGGGAAATATCGGGATATTCATACCGATATTAAAGCCCAAACACCACAGATTCGCTTACGAGTAAATCGTGCGATTTTAGCACAATATGGATTCAGTGCGCAAGAAGTCGCAATGGCTTTGCATAATGCTTTTAGCGGGACGCAAGAAGTGTCTTATTTCCGCGAGGGAGGCAAGGAATACGATATTGTATTGCTTAGCCCACAAAAAGATTCTTTGATGGATTTAAGCACTTTAAGCCTTAGAAATGCGCGTGGAGAAAATGTGTTTTTGGACGGATTAGTAGAACAAGAAGAAGTGGGAGCGACAACGAATATCAAGCATTATGACAGACAACGAAGTGTGATGATTTATGCAAACTTAAGTGAGGGGGTGAGTTTAGGTGAGGCGACGGATTATTTGGAATCGCATAAAGAAGAATGGCTAGAAAATGGGGTGCGCTATAAGGTCGAAGGGTATGCGAAATATATGCAAGAAACCAATGCAGCATTTGTTGTTGCGATGATAACGGCTTTGTTTTTGATTTATTTTATTTTGGCTTCTTTGTATGAATCACTTTTGCAGCCTTTGGTGATTATGATTACCTTGCCGCTTAGCTTTACAGGGGCATTTTTGGCACTTTTTGTGAGTGGGGAATCTTTGAGTTTATTTAGCATTATGGGATTAATGCTTTTGATGGGGCTTGTGGGCAAAAATGCGACTTTGATTATTGATGTTGCTAACGAAAAACGCACACAAGGTGTTGCGCTAGAGGATTCTATTTTACAAGCGGGTGGGCTTAGGCTGCGCCCGATTTTGATGACAACGATTGCTATGGTGTTTGGTATGTTACCCCTAGCCCTTGCAGGAGGTGCAGGAAGTGGAATCAAATCGCCTATGGGAATCGCAATGATAGGCGGGTTGCTAGTTTCAATGATTTTGAGTTTGCTTATCGTCCCGACTTTTTATTGTTTGATTGCTTCATTAGATGATAGATTAAGGAAATGGTATCATTGATTGTGGCAAATTTACTTCCTAATATAATCTCCTCCAAAAGACAAAAGATAGCCTAAACCATTGGTATGGATATAACCCTCATAGAGTTTGAGTTTGGAGGGGGATTCTAAAAATGTTTTTGTGTAGTTTTCTAGGTCTTTTGTAGAATTATTTTCTCCTATATCACTAAGATAGACTCTATAAAGGTCGTATGAGAGAATTTTGTCCTCTGGCATTTTTAGAATCCACACTTTAGCCCAATTATTGGAATCTATATTCCACACCAAGACAAGATATTCTTTAGCATTTAAAGGATTGGTTAGCTTGGATTTGTTTTCTTGATAATAAGCTTGTTTGGCTTTGTCTAATTCTTCTACTTCTTTTTTTAGGGCAACAAAGATAGTTTCCTCGCCTAAATCCTCCATTAATTGGAGTTTTTTATATTTAGGGATTAGGGATTGCCATTGTAGAGTTTGAGAAAGAAGTTGAGCAAGGATTCTGCCCTCTTTGCTTGGTTTGTCTCTTAGATTGATGATAAATTTATTTATATCACTATGTGTATAGGCTAAAGCAGAAGTAGGGAGAGGTTCAAAGAGTTTGAAATAAGAAATAGGTTGATAGAGGAAATCTTCTTCATTATAAAGATTAGGAATGAAAGCTGGATAGTTAAAATTAGAATCTTTAGGTAGAATCTTATAGGAGTGGATAACGCCTAAACAAAGCGTCAAAACGCCCCCGCTCTCTAAATTTCCATTGAGATATTTATCGTATTTTGGAAGAAGAATCACTTGGCTAAAATCAAAGCGTGATTGCAAAGGATTCGCATATAAATCCCAATATGCTACAAACCATTCAAAGCTAATTTCAAGTGGCGCGAAGACGCTACCAAAGCGGGAGTTGAAAAACTTTTCTTGTTGGGCTTTGGTTGAATCACTTTGGCTTAGGACTTCTTTGGCAAAATCATCATTAATATGATACGGAATCTTGACTTTGCTTAATTCTCTATCTGTGGCGACAAAGTCATCATAGCCCAAAAAGCTTTTTTCAAAGTCCTTAGCATAAAGCACAACATAATTGATATAAGGATTCTCTTCTGGGAAAAACACCAAATCAATGCCTTTATTGTAATTTACTCTAAAATCCCAAGAGATTCTTAAATAGCCTCTAAGTGTGAGAGTGGAAGAGATGGGAGGATATTGATTGCGGATTTGAATATCTTTGGAGCAGAAGTATTCTTCTAGCTCTTCATTGCTTAAGTTGGCGTATTTTTCCGCGCTTAATTCGTATCTTGTAAGTAGAATCCAAAAATGATTGCCGTCAATTTCTTTTAATTTTAATGATTGTAAGTTGCTCATTTAATTGGATTCCTCTTTGGTTGATTGGATTTGTTATGGAACATTGGTTTTATTATCGCACATTATTGCTTGAATAACGCCAAATCCCATTCATCTATTAATCTCTCCAATCCATCTTATAATATTGCCTTTATTATCAATCTCTACTTCTAAATCTTTGTATTTATTATAGAATCTTGGAGCTAGGATTTCGTTATAGTATTTAGTGCCTTTGGGGGTTCTTGCAACCCAAATATTATATTGCGACCAATATTTGGGAGTATCCCAAGAGGTATCGCCCAAAATCAGACTATATCCTTTCTCATCAATCGTATCAGGTTCGTCTAAATCTCTGTTAAATCTATTTGCATAAAAATAATTATCTCTAAAATATATCCACGCTTGGTATTTGTCTTCTTTATAGTAATATAAATTTGTAGGATAATCTATCCTGTCCCTATCCTCATCATCACAATATGAGCCAAAATCAATATAACCTGCTAGGAAGAGTTGTCCTATAACATTAATATATTCACTAATATAAGTGGGTCTAGGTGGATTTGGGGAGAGATTATTATCAAGGTGATCTATGCGATAGGTGTATATCATAATATCATCACCTTCAATTTTTCCGCTTATTGAAAACCCAAATATACAATACTCAAAATACTCTAAAATATCAGCTTTTGTTAGATTTGGAATCTGCAACAATAATTCCATTTCCCAAAACTCATCATCTTTCCCATATTCAAAATCATCGAAATCTGGAAACAATACTCCATCAACTTCTCTTATCACTCTACCAATCGCCATTTTCTTTTGCCTTATTGTGGATTTTAGTTTTAATTTTTGTGTGATTTCTTTTATTAAGGAATTATACAATATGTCAATATTTTTAAATCTAGGATTCATTGATGATACTTTTTGTATAAAAATTTAATCCCAAAAGATAGAATCTTAAGGGTAAAATAAATTGTTAATGGGATAAGAAATAAAAATAACGCTAATAACAAACTAAACTTCATAACTCCAATATACCAACCCCACACATCTGTGCCCTCTATAAACAAATACTTCTGCTCACCATCATATATCATTAGAAAAAATGGTGGATAATAAACGCTTAACCAAATAATAAACAATTTCATTTTGTTTTTGATAGTAAAGAGAGCAAAAATTGTTATAAATATGACAAACAATACAAATGTTTCTTTGTAAAATAAAGATAAAAACGCATTCATTTTAGCCCCCTCATTCTTCTTTTGGTTTTAACCAAACTTTGTTGTCATAATAATACTTCAAGACTGCACCATAGCTTGAGATTTTCTCCTTTGCTAAAGAATTATACAATATGTCAATATTTTTAAATCTAGGATTCATTGATGATACTTTTTGTATAAAAATTTAATCCCAAAAGATAGAATCTTAAGGGTAAAGTAGATTGTTAATGTGTGAAAAAACATTATCATTGCCCAAGCAAAACTTGCGACAAGAATCCCAAACCAAAATTCCATTACTTCTTGAGTTCCCATTCCGGCATAATCTAAATTTTGGGTTTCAAATTCTCCAGCGCATACAAAAAGAAAAATAGGAGTAAAGCAAAATAATGCCCAAACAAAAAATATAATTATTTTCTTTTTACTTATAAACAAAGAAAATATCATTATGCTTATGATAACAACTAATATCAACTTTATTGCCCTTTATTTAATGTCTTTGGTTGCCAAAGCTTATTTTTATAATAATACAACAAAATCCTCCCATAATTTGAGATTTTCTCCTTTGCTAAAGAATTATACAATATGTCAATATTTTTAAATCTAGGATTCATTGATGATACTTTTTGTATAAAAATTTAATCCCAAAAGATAGAATCTTAAGGGTAAAATAAATTGTTAATGGGATAAGAAATAATAATATTGCCCACCAAAAAGTAAGCCACATAACTCCAATATACCAATCCCACACATCTGTGCCCTCTATAAACAAATACTTCTGCTCACCATCATATATCATTAGAAAAAATGGTGGATAATAAATGCTTAACCAAATAATAAACAATTTCATTTTGTTTTTGATAGTAAAGAGAGCAAAAATTGTTATAAATATGACAAACAATACAAACGCCCCCTCATGAAAGAAAAAAGATAAAAACGCATTCATTTTAGCCCCCTCATTCTTCTTTTGGTTTTAGCCAAACTTTGTTGTCATAATAATACTTCAAGACTGCACCATAGCTTGAGATTCTCTCTTTTGCTAAAGAATTATAGAGTGTGCCAATTGTTTCAATGGTTGGATTCTCTAGTCTATCAATGATTCTTCTAACCAGCAAACAACCCATATCTATATTTGCATTTGGATTGGTTTGGATTTGTGCTTTGGTGTAGCCTAGTTGTTTGGCTAATTCTATCCAATAGTTATAATTTACATTCATAGGGCGAAAAGATTTTTGTTCTTTATAATATTTTGTAATAATATCTTTAAGAATAGGAGTTTCATATACTCTATCATAATATCCATGCGTAGATTCTAAATAAATAATTGCCCCTATTAAATCACTATCCAATGAATATTTTTGGGAGTATGAGATAATCAAACTTTCATTTTCTGTAACTTCCTCATAATCGTGTTGTTGGTGCTTAGGAATCTCGCTGGAACAATTTTTCTCATACCCCTCAATATTGAAAATAGCAGGAGTGTTATTGATGATACTTCGCTTTCTATCTTCCTCTAGTGAGAGGGTTGGGATTCTTTTTACTACTTCAAACTTATTTTGGATTTTTACTTCAATCCCTCGTGTTATTTCTTTAGGTGTTAGGGTTTTATTGGTTAAAAATTCTTTATGGATAAAGCCATTGGGATTTAAAATTGCTTGGGTTAATTCTTGGCGTTTAGTAGAATCTGCTTGTAAGATATTCTCTGCAAAGTCGTTAGGATTGTCTCTATCTCTTACTTCCTCTTTGGCAATCACAAGACAACCAAAGGTATTTCTAGGCGAAGTTCCCTCTTGGAATTGACTATTGTCCCTCGTATATCCCTCGTGGATTAGAATCCCTCTATTAACTCCTACAAACTCATTATGAAGTTTTAATACTTCTTTTCTTGTGTTGCCATTATGCCAAGTTGTATTGTA